>NZ_JAUSTK010000014.1 GCF_030812855.1 Paenibacillus wynnii | reverse complement strand
TAGGGACACCGCAAATTCAAGGCTGAGGACATGGGGCGTTGGCTCTGTGGATGAATCAGCAATAAAAGAGAAAGAGTTTTTTCTTTCGAAGCCCCCACTTCAAAACCTTTGGTTTAAGTGGAGGTAGTTCACGTGATAATGAGCTAGCGGTGAATCTTCCGGATGGTTGGGTCCCCACTTCTACCTATTGGTTAGTTACGGCTGATGACCGTGTGGTGGGAGCCGTAAATCTAAGACACCGGTTGAATGAACGGCTGCTAAACAGCGGAGGGCATATTGGTTACGGCATCCGACCTTCGGAGAGGCAAAAGGGATATGCAACGGAGCTCCTTAAGCAATCTCTGCTAAAGGTAAAAGAACTGGGAATAAATAAAGCTCTTGTCGTCTGTGACGCCACGAATATCGGTTCAGAGAAAACGATTCGTAATAATGGCGGTGTGGAGGATACGATTTATACGGAGGAAAATGGTAATGTGATTAAACGGTTTTGGATTGAGGCATAATCGTTGATAGATCGGCAGAATTTATTTTATATGAGGAAAGAAACATTGCAACTTTTACCAAAGGGTCTCGTCTAGAGAGTACAAACATTTTATAAGAGTGAAAGGGGATGGCAAGTGTGAAGAATTGGGTTAAATCATTCGGATCGGTGCTGCTGGCGGGAAGCTTAATTATGGGGGGGATCGGCCTGAGCGGAGCGTTTAAGGGTCCGGAGAAAGCTTTTGCCGAGGATGTGCAGAAAAATATAGTAAACGTAGTCGGTAAAGGAGAGTTATCGATCAAGCCGGATATTGTGTACCTTTCCATCGGGGTGGATACATCGGCGGCAACCGCCCAAGAAGCTCAAAAAAGTAATGGTGCAAAGATCACGAAGCTGACAACGCTTTTCAAGACGACTTGGGCGATTGCAGATAAGGACATTCAAAGCACTCAGTTCTATGTACAGCCTAACTACAGCTATAGTGAAAAAGAAGGCCAACAGATTAAAGGCTATAATGCCCACCACACCTTGCAAATTGCTTACCGTGATCTGTCCAAGGTTGGCGCATTGCTTGATGCTGCTTCCGCAGCGGGAGCGAACAATATTGGGAATGCCCGTTTCGCAGTTGAAGATTCCTCTGCTTTTGAAGCACAGGTAATCGGCAAAGCCATGGCAAATGCTGATGTTAAGGCAGGAGCGATTGCTACGGCGGCAAAACGGAGTCTCGGTCAAGTAGTCACAGTCACTCAAAGTGATGTAAGCAACAACCCTGTCTACTATGACAATATGAAGATGGAGGCGGCTGCGGCAGATTCCGCTGGTGGTACCTCTGTGCAACCGGGTGAGGTAAAGATTACCACTATGCTTAGCGTAACGTATGAATTGAAATAAGATTGTCCGTACCATAAGGGTTCGTAGTAAGATAGGAGGTTTACTTCTGCTGATATAGCGGGGCAAACCTCCTTTTTTGTTACTCTTTTCAATGAAGGTGAGTTAAACCTCTCAATTTGTTTAAAGGATTGTAATAAGATGGTTTGATCTTGCTTCTAATTACTAAAAAAGTGTAAAGCGTTTTGTTACATCCGGGCTATGCCAGTTTATTATAATGAGATGTATCGAGTGCAACAGCAAAAAGGAGAAGTGGAATATGCATTTTTTATGGAAAAGTACCCGCAAATGGGGCGTTAGCATGATTGCCTTAGGTGTTTTGCTCGGAGGGGGAGCCCTTGGGACAGAGACAAGCTTTGCAGCAGGTTCAACAACCCAAATCAAGAAAGTGGATAACTCAATAGTGATATTAAAGACTAATGGAATCATTGCGCAGCAACAAGGGATTTACCGTGAAGGGAAAGTTTGGGTTCCTGTAAGTTTTATGCGTGACACCCTACACATGCCGGTTTCTTATAATAAAGCGGAGAACACCTACACAATAGGAACAGGAATTAAGCAGATCAAGTTAATGGTGTCCCCATATGGGGTTTCGATTGCTGCGAATAATTATTTTATCCGTGAGTATGACGGAATGAATCTTAATAATCGCCTTTATGTGCCTTTTGGTCTTTTGGATGATTACCTGGGGTATCAGGGGGATTGGAATGCAGCCTCCGGTAGACTTAATGTACTCACTAGGCCACAGAATGCCTTGACCGTTACAACGGGGAGTTATGTGAAGTTAAAAGAAGGCGCCAACATCAAACTCGATTATCCGCAGATCAGCGGTCTTGGCAACCTTGATACGCAAAAAGCTATTAATGACACCTTGAAGCAGACCATAATGAGCTTTGCGGCAGCAGCAGAGAAAGATATTGCGAATAAAACAGAAGAGGATCGCCCGTACGAGTTCGACGCCAATTATATTGTTACTTACAACCAAAACGGCGTCTTGAGTCTGGTTACGGAGCAGTATAGTTATACAGGCGGCGCCCACGGAATGACTTACCGCAACGCCTTCACCTTCTCTCTGAAGGATGGCAAGCGTCTGCTGCTGGGTGATCTGTTCGGAGCCAATCCCAACTACAAGAAAGAGCTTAATGCCAAGCTTAGTAAGCTGATTAAGGCTGAGGGCGGCTATCTGGGAGGGTTCAACGGTCTGAATACCGAGAAATACTTTTACTTAAAAGAGGGCAAGGTCGTTATCTTCTTTCAGTTATATGAGTATACGGCCTACGCCCAAGGGTTCCCAACCTACACATTCAAATTCACCGAACTGCTGCCGGATGGAACCAGCCCGTTTGCTAAGTTGAAATAGGCTGAATATATAACGCCAGCTAAGGACATCTCCCCGTTACCTATTCCGGCTCCAGCTCATATCCTAAATTATGAATTTAGCATATGAATGGGGGAGGGGAGAATGATGGGCTATCGATATACTGCGATCGGGGATTCGCTGACAACAGGATTTGGCGCGCTGCCCGGTAATGGGTTTGTGCCGGTGTATAGCAGGATGGCCGAGGCCAGTCTGCGCTCCAAGGTTGTCTATACGAATCTAGGGGTAAACGGGTTAACAACAGTAGAGCTGGAACAGCGATTACGCGGAAATAGTATGTTCCGTCAAGCACTTCAGGAAGCCGATCTTATTACTCTATCTATTGGCGGGAACGACCTGATTCGTGCGGCTAAATCCTCAGCGGGACAGCAGGGGAGTACCTTGGTTGTGCTGCGAAATGCCTTGCAGGAATGCAAGAAGAACTTCGACGGTATTATGGGTACATTGTGGCAGTTGAAAAGGAATTCCAGAAGCCTTTATATTATCCGGATTGTTGGGTTGTATAATCCCTATCCAAGACTTGATGAAGCGTCTGATTGGGTCATGCAGTTCAATCGACATGCCTCACAGTACAATAGCCGGAGTTGTGGATTTGCATCCATTTACAATAGTTTTGCGGGGAATGAAAGAGAGTTGTTATTCTTAGATCATATTCATCCTAATAAACGGGGTCACTATGTAATTGCCGAGAAGCTAAATAATTTGGGTTACGGTATGTTGTAATGAAAGATTCTGCTAATAAAAGACCCCGTATCTGCGTTTGAGGCAGATACGGGGTCTTATTCATTTCAAATTACTTATACACCGGTTGGCAGTGTTTTCTCAATAACCTTATCAACGATACCATATTCAGCTGCTTCAGCAGCAGTCATGAAGTAATCACGATCTGTATCCTTCTCAATCCGTTCCAGCGGTTGACCGGTACGTTCGGACAAAATGCGGTTCAACTTGTCGCGAAGCTTAAGAATGCGGCGTGCACGGATTTCGATGTCCGATGCCTGACCTTGAGCACCGCCCAAAGGTTGGTGAATCATAATTTCACTGTTCGGCAAAGCGAAACGTTTGCCTTTGGCACCGGCGTTAAGCAGGAAGGCTCCCATGGAAGCTGCCATACCCACACAGATGGTAGATACATCAGGTTTAATGTATTGCATTGTATCAAAAATAGCCATACCCGCAGTAATGGAACCACCCGGACTGTTCACATATAGATGAATGTCCTTATCCGGTTCCTCGGCAGCCAGAAATAGCATTTGCGCGATAATGGAATTGGCTACCACGTCATTAACCTCTGTTCCAAGGAAAATGATGCGGTCCTTCAGCAGGCGGGAATAGATGTCATAAGCGCGCTCGCCGCGGTTGCTTTGTTCTACGACCATAGGAATATAACTCACGTGGAAAACCTCCTTGAGATTGGCTGTTAGAATGTTCTTTCATTGTTACTCTTACCGTAATAACCACATGATAAACAAATTCAAACAAAAAGTCAAAGAAAGTCAAACTTATTCAAAAAAAAAGAGCCATCAGTGGGCACTTTGGTTAAATCATATTATAGGCTTTGCTAAAAAATGCATGTTATTAATAATTATGGCGCGCCCGCCAAGAATCGAACTTGGATCTCAGGCTTCGGAGGCCTACGTCATATCCATTGGACCACGGGCGCAACAGAAATTATTATAATACAAATGTGATGCAAAAGCAAGGAATATCTCCGTGCTCTTTTAGAAGCTAAATTGAGGTTAATTTTTTCAAGGAGACCTTATGCGTTAATTAGTACCCTATAAATGGGCCCCTTAATGTTATTAATGTATAAGAAGAAAGGCGGTTGTGAATTCTACTCTCGGAAGACTTGCTTTCAGGGCAAAATTTGGGTAGAATATGGGTGGGACTTAAAAAGTTAGCCCGGGACATTTTAAGACCATGACAAAGGGAATAGAGAAAGACGAAGTTGCAGGAGTGAAAGCATGCGTAACTTATTAGAAATACAAAAGCAGCTTCTGCCTGATCTCATGGAAACCCTTAAGAGACGGTATACGATTCTTCATCAGATCATGCTGTCCGATATTATTGGGCGCAGAACGCTTGCCGCTTCCTTGAACATGACGGAGCGCACCTTGCGTGCCGAGACAGATCTTCTGAAATCGCAGGGGCTTATCGAGATCGACAGTGTGGGTATGCGAATCAGTGATGCTGGCCGCAGCTTGCTAGATCTGCTGGAGCCAATCGCCAAGAGCTTGTTTGGTCTAGACGATCTGGAGGAGAAGATACGCTCAACGTACGGTCTGAGTAAAGTAATTGTTGTCCCTGGTGATTGTGAGACATCCCCGTTCACCAAACGCGAGCTTGGGCGCGCAGGTGCCAAAGCATTGCTTGGTGTACTTCGGAGTGATGACACGATTGCTGTAACTGGCGGCTCCACACTGGCCGAAATGGCGGATCAGCTTACACCGCCGCTACCCCTATCTTACAAGGATGCCTGGTTCGTACCGGCTCGTGGAGGATTAGGAGAAAGCATGGAGATACAGGCCAATACGATTGCCTCAACAATGGCAAAACGGGTTGGAGCACAATACCGGTTGCTGCATGTTCCAGATCTGCTTGGTGAGGATGCTTACCAGTCCCTTGCCCAGGATTCCAATACAAGGGAGATTGTGCAGATTATCCGTCGTTCACGTATTATTGTTCACGGAATTGGAGACGCCATCGAAATGACTCGACGCCGGAAGCTGGATGAGGCAACGGTTTTGGAGATTCAGGAAGAAGGCGCAGTAGCCGAATCATTCGGTTATTATTTTAATGAAGATGGTCAGGTTGTTCACACTATGCTTACGATGGGACTGCGTCTTGAGGATATCATTCGCACGGAAGTCGTAGTCGGTATAGCTGGTGGCAAACGCAAATCCAAAGCCATTCACGCCATGCTCCGGTTTGGGCAAGAGGATATTCTTGTGACGGACGAGGCGGCTGCAGTGGAAATTGGCAGAGAAATTGATGAACATGTACAATTAGTGCACTAGCTTCCATTATGTGGGGGGCGCAATCTGTTTTTTTGCATTATACTTAACTTTGTTGTCTTGACAAGCTTAACGGCCTGTCTTGAATAAATAAAACGAATTCTAGGAGGAACTATTCAATGAGTGTTAAAGTTGGTATTAATGGTTTTGGACGTATTGGACGCCTTGCATTCCGCCGTATTCAAAATGTAGAAGGTATCGAAGTGGTAGCAATCAATGACTTGACTGACGCTAAGATGCTTGCTCATTTGTTGAAATATGATACAACTCAAGGAACTTTCAACGGTGATGTTGAAGTTCATGAAGGTTTCTTCAAAGTAAACGGTAAAGATGTTAAGGTTCTTGCGAACCGCAACCCTGAAGAATTGCCTTGGGGCGAGCTCGGCGTTGATATCGTACTGGAATGCACAGGTTTCTTCACAACTAAAGAAGCTGCTGAGAAACACTTGAAAGGCGGAGCTAAGAAAGTAGTTATCTCTGCACCAGCTACTGGCGACATGAAAACTGTCGTTTACAACGTAAACCATGACATTCTTGATGGTACTGAAACTGTAATCTCCGGTGCTTCTTGCACAACTAACTGCCTGGCTCCTATGGCAAAAGTTCTTCAAGACAACTATGGCATTGTTGAAGGTTTGATGACAACAATTCATGCTTACACTGGCGACCAAAACACTTTGGATGCTCCACACGCGAAAGGCGACTTCAGACGCGCTCGTGCAGCAGCTGAGAACATTATCCCTAACACAACTGGTGCTGCTAAAGCAATCGGTTTGGTTATTCCTGAACTTAAAGGCAAATTGGACGGTGCAGCTCAACGTGTTCCAGTAGCAACTGGTTCCCTGACTGAATTGGTTACTGTTCTTGAGAAAAATGTAACTGTTGAAGAAATCAATGCAGCTATGAAAGCCGCTTCTGATTCCGAAACTTATGGTTACACTGAAGATGAAATCGTATCTTCCGACATCAAAGGAATCACTTTCGGTTCCCTGTTTGATGCTACACAAACTAAAGTATTGACTGTTGGCGACAAACAATTGGTTAAAACAGTTGCTTGGTATGACAATGAAATGTCCTACACTGCACAATTGATCCGTACTTTGGAGCACTTTGCAAAAATCGCTAAGTAATATTGATTTTATATAAGTTCAGCTCGGGGAGCGGAAACAGAACGTCCTTGTTTCCGCTCTTTCTGAGAAAATAAGCAAAGTATAAGGTTAACTTCATACTTTGCTTATATTTCTTGAAAGTACATTCCTTGGATTCCTGACCGTATAAATTTTGGGTGTGGAGGAAATAGACATGAATAAGAAAAGTGTTCGTGATGTAGAAGTAAAGGGTAAACGCGTTTTCGTACGGGTGGATTTCAATGTACCTGTAGAAGATGGAAAAATCACCGATGATACACGTATCCGTGAAACTCTTCCAACAATTAAATATTTGATCGAGAACGGTGCAAAGGTTATTCTTGCGAGCCATATGGGCCGTCCTAAAGGCGAATTCGTAGATTCCATGCGTTTGACAACTGCAGCAACTCGTCTGTCCGAACTTCTGGGCAAACCGGTAGCTAAAGCTGATGAAGCTATTGGCGAAGCTGTAAAAGCTCAAATCGCTGAACTTGGCGAAGGCGATGTAATCGTTCTTGAGAACGTTCGTTTCTACCCAGGTGAAGAAAAGAATGATCCTGAACTGGCTAAGCAATTCGCTGAGCTTGCTGATCTGTTCGTAAATGACGCTTTCGGCGCAGCTCACCGTGCTCATGCTTCGACAGAAGGTATCGCTCATTTCTTACCGGCTGTATCCGGTCTGTTGATGGAGAAGGAATTGTCTGTTCTAGGTAAAGCTCTTTCCAACCCGGAACGTCCTTTCACGGCTATCATTGGCGGTTCGAAAGTTAAAGACAAGATTGATGTTATCGATAACCTGCTGACTTTGGCTGACAATGTTCTGATTGGCGGCGGCCTTGCATTTACATTTACTAAAGCTCAAGGTCACGAAATCGGTAATTCCCTTGTAGATAACGACAAAATCGATACTGCTCTAGGATTCATCGAGAAGGCTAAAGCCCTTGGCAAAAACTTCTTGCTTCCAGTGGATGCAGTTATCGCTGACAAATTTGGTGCTGATGCCAACACTAAAGTGGTTGACGTAGCAGATATTCCTGAAGGTTGGATGGGTCTGGATATCGGTCCAAAAACTGCAGCAATGTATGCTGATGTAATCAAAAACTCCAAATTGGTTGTTTGGAACGGACCTATGGGTGTGTTCGAAATCGATATTTTTGCTGAAGGTACTATTGCAGTAGCTAAAGCTTGTGCAACTACTGAAGGTTACACTGTTATCGGCGGCGGAGATTCCGCAGCTGCAGCAGAGAAATTCCAACTGGCTGACCAAATGGATCATATCTCCACTGGCGGCGGCGCATCACTCGAGTTCATGGAAGGCAAGGCGCTTCCTGGCGTAGAAGCTTTGAACGACAAGTAGGACGTAGAAGGAGGCTATCAAGTTATGAGAACACCAATTATTGCAGGAAACTGGAAGATGTTCAAAACGGTTCCGGAAGCCGAAAGCTTTATCTCCGAAATCAAAGGCCAAGCAGAAGTAGAAGGCGTAGAGACTGTGATCTGCGCGCCATTCACTAACCTGCCGGCTTTGGTAGCAGCGGTAAAAGGCACAACCATCAAGGTTGGCGCACAAAACCTGCACTTCGAAGATAACGGCGCCTACACAGGCGAGATTAGCGGCGTAATGCTGAAGGATCTCGGTGTGGATTATGTTATCATCGGACACTCCGAGCGTCGCGCTTATTTTGGCGAGACTGACGAAATCGTGAACAAAAAGATGCATGCGGCATTCCGTCACGGCATCACTCCAATTGTCTGTGTTGGCGAAAAGCTTGAAGAGCGTGAAGCTGATCAGACTAAAGATGTGTGTAAAGTTCAAACTGAAGCTGCATTCGCAGGACTCAGTGCTGAACAAGCTGCACAAGTAGTTATTGCTTACGAGCCGATCTGGGCTATTGGCACAGGTAAATCTTCTACATCTCAAGATGCTAACGAAGTTATTGCTTACATCCGTACCCTTGTAAAAGGTCTGTATGATGAAGCGACAGCTGAAGTTGTTCGTATTCAATACGGCGGTAGCGTGAAGCCTGAGAACGTAACTGAATATATGGGCCAAAGCGATATCGACGGCGCGCTTGTTGGCGGTGCCAGTCTGCAACCTGCTTCCTTCGTTTCACTAGTTGAGGGGGCATTGTAACGATGTCAACACCAAGACCCGTTGCTTTAATCATTATGGATGGTTTCGGATTGCGTAACACAGCTGAAGGCAATGCAGTTGCCCAAGCTAACAAACCTAATTACGACCGTTATTTGACTCAATATCCGAACACAACTCTTACCGCTTGCGGTGAAGCTGTTGGTCTTCCGGAAGGGCAAATGGGCAACTCCGAAGTTGGCCATTTGAATATTGGAGCAGGACGAATCGTATATCAGGATTTGACTCGCATTGACAAATCTATCCGTGACGGAGAGTTCTTCGAGAACGAAACGCTGGTTGCTGCAGTAAGAAATGCTAAATCAACCGGCAAAAAGCTTCACCTGTATGCGCTTGTATCCGACGGAGGGGTACATAGCCATATTAAACACTTGTTTGCCATGCTGGATCTTGCTAAGAAAGAAGATATGCATGAAGTATATATCCATGCATTCATGGATGGCCGCGACGTAGCTCCCGACAGCGGACAAAAGTTCGTCCAAGATCTGATTCTCAAGATTGAGGAAGTCGGCGTAGGAACAATTGCTACCGTATCCGGACGTTATTTCGCGATGGACCGTGACAAGCGTTGGGAACGTGTTGAAAAGGCCTACCGCGCTATGGTTTATGGCGAAGGCCCGAAATATACCGATGCACTTCAGGCGATCACTTCTTCTTACCAGAATTCTGTGTATGATGAATTTGTTGAGCCAAGTGTAATCGTAGACAGCGAAGGTAAGCCAGTAACAGCAGTTGAGAGCGGCGATTCCGTGGTGTTCCTCAACTTCCGTCCTGACCGTGCCATCCAACTGTCGCAAGTATTCACGAACCAGGATTTCCGCGGTTTTGATCGTGGACCCCTGTTCCCGCAAAATCTACACTTCGTATGCTTGACCACGTTCAGTGAAACGGTGCAAGGCTTCGTTGCCTATTCTCCGAAGAATTTGGATAACACATTAGGTGAAGTGCTTGTACAACAGAACAAGAAGCAGTTGCGCATCGCGGAAACTGAAAAGTACCCGCATGTTACCTTCTTCTTCAGCGGTGGACGTGATGAGGAGCTTCCTGGTGAAACCCGCATTCTGATTAACTCCCCTAAAGTGGCAACTTATGACTTGCAGCCAGAGATGAGTGCTTACGAAGTGGCGGCGGCCTGCGTAGCAGAAATTGAAGCTGATAGACAAGATGCCATTATCCTGAACTTTGCTAACCCTGATATGGTTGGACACTCCGGTATGCTGGAGCCAACAATTAAGGCTGTTGAAGTTACGGATGAATGTGTGGGTATGGTAGTGGATGCAGTAGTCGCTAAAGGCGGCGTTGCAATCATTATCGCGGATCATGGTAATGCGGATATGGTATTTGACGAGAACGGTCGTCCGTTCACAGCTCATACTACGAACCCAGTTCCTTTCATTCTTACATCTGAGAATGTTGTACTGCGTGATTCCGGTATTCTTGCAGACGTAGCACCGACGATTCTGGATCTGATGGGACTTCCGCAACCTGTGGAAATGACCGGACAATCCATGATTGCCAGCCGTAAGTAATCCCATTCCTATCTGGTTCATCAATTAATACCAAAAAACAAAAGTTAAAAGGAGACTAAATTACATGACTATTATTTCTGATGTGTATGCTCGCGAAGTCCTCGACTCCCGCGGTAACCCAACTGTAGAGGTTGACGTTTATCTTGAATCCGGTGCTAAAGGCCGCGCTATCGTTCCTTCCGGCGCTTCCACTGGCGCTCATGAAGCTGTAGAGCTTCGTGATGGCGACAAATCCCGTTACATGGGCAAAGGCGTTCTGAAAGCTGTTGAGAACGTAAATGAAATTATCGCTCCAGAAGTAATCGGTATGGACGCTCTTGACCAAGTGGGTATCGACAAATTGATGATCACCCTTGATGGTACTCACAACAAAGGTAAGCTCGGCGCTAACGCAATCCTGGCTGTATCCATGGCCGTAGCTCGTGCAGCAGCAACAGCTTTGGATATTCCTTTGTACGTATACCTGGGCGGATTCAACGCTAAAACTCTTCCAGTACCAATGATGAACATCATCAACGGTGGTGAGCATGCCGACAACAACATCGACGTTCAAGAATTCATGGTTCTTCCTGTAGGCGCTCCAAGCTTCAAAGAAGCTCTTCGCATCGGTGCAGAAATCTTCCACAACTTGAAATCCGTACTTAGCTCCAAAGGCTTGAACACAGCTGTAGGTGACGAAGGTGGTTTCGCACCGAACCTTGGTTCGAATGAAGAAGCTATTACTACAATCATCGAAGCGATCGAAAAAGCAGGTTATAAACCAGGTGTTGACGTATTCCTGGGTATGGACGTTGCTTCTACTGAGTTCTACAAAGACGGTAAATACACACTTGCTGGCGAAGGTAAATCTTACACTTCCGCTGAGTATGTTGACCTTCTTGCTTCTTGGGTTGAGAAATACCCAATCATCACAATCGAAGACGGTATGTCCGAAGACGACTGGGATGGCTGGAAATTGCTTACTGAAAAATTGGGCGACAAAGTCCAATTGGTTGGTGACGACTTGTTCGTTACTAACACTGAGCGTCTTGCAACAGGTATCGAAAAAGGTATCGGTAACTCTATCCTGGTTAAGGTTAACCAAATTGGTACATTGACTGAAACTTTCGATGCTATCGAAATGGCTAAACGTGCCGGTTACACAGCAGTTATCTCTCACCGTTCAGGTGAATCCGAAGATAGCACAATCGCTGACATCGCAGTAGCGACTAATGCTGGTCAAATCAAAACAGGTGCTCCTTCCCGTACAGACCGTGTTGCTAAGTACAACCAATTGCTTCGCATTGAAGATGAACTGGGTGAACTGGCTCAATACGACGGTATGAAATCTTTCTACAACCTCAAAAGATAATAGGCTTTCTTAACCAAAGCCTATGAAAGGCCTGCCGATTTCGGCAGGCCTTTTTTTCGGTAAAAAATAAAGTGATTATAGGCGGCATCAGCAGTTAGGCTGTTGTATTACCTTCCTTCTTATGTTAAAATAAAAATGCTGTTTATGAATCGTGAAAACTAAAATTAGCATAGATAGTGATGCTTAGGCGTAGGAGGTGGAAGTGAATGGATATCTTTTTGAAAGTAATGCTCCTAGTTTTTTCCGTCGGTCTTATTGCGGTCGTTCTTCTGCAAAAAGGGAAAAGCGCAGGTCTTTCCGGTGCCATCTCCGGCGGTGCTGAGCATCTCTTCGGTAAATCTAAGGCACGTGGTATGGAGCTCGTACTGCAACGTGTAACAGTTGGACTGGCAGCAGGATTCTTTATCATGGCAATCCTTGCAGCTGTTTTTATCGACTAATTACTATTTAAATAAACCTTCGCTCTCTTCTGTATGGGATGGGTGAAGGTTTTTTTGTTGTAATTTTACAAGGTTTAATCTTTAGATTGCAGGAACAGGGATGCCGGAGATTGATTTCGTGTATACTAGGGTATGAAGTATTATAAAGGTAAAATTTACTTGTAGGTTTTTTTGTGCAGTAGGACAAGACATACATATATACTGGCGGCTAAAGGCTGCCATGGAGGCCGAGGTGACGAACATGATAACAGAAGAAATACTACTTGATTTTATGCGGGAAACCGCTTATAAGCCAATGCCTTATGACGAGTTAGTGAGCCATTTCGCTCTTAGCGATGATCTTCAGTTCAAGGCGTTCGAAGAACTGTTGCTTGCTCTAGAACAGGATGGACGAATTGTATTGACCCGTAGTGCCGCTTATGGTGTTCCGGAACGTATGGATTTAGTGAGAGGGCGTCTGCAGGCTCATGCCAAAGGTTTTGCTTTTCTCATTCCTGACGATCGGGATCACCCGGATGTCTACATTCATGCCAATGATTTAAAAGGAACGATGAACGGTGATATCGTGTTGGTACGAGTGACCGGGAAAAGTCCGTCCGGTGGCCGGATGGAAGGCGAAGTGGTAAGGATTGTTAAAAGAGGAGTGCTGCAAACCGTCGGTGTATTCCAAAGCTTTGAGACTTACGGTTTTGTACTGCCGGATGACAAACGGATTAATCGTGATATTTTTATCCCGAGAGAGTCATTTAAGGGCGCGGTAGACGGCGAGAAGGTCGTTGTTCGAATCGTGAATTATCCGGAGGGCCGTTCGGCTGCAGAGGGTGAAATTGTTGAAATTCTAGGTCACAAGGATGACCCGGGTGTGGATATTCTATCCATTATCCGTAAGCACCAACTGCCGGAGGGATTCCCGGATGAGGTTATGAATGAGGCGAACCAAGCCCCTGACTCCATTACGGATGAAGAAATCATACAGCAGGGACGCCGTGACCTACGTGGGCTTAATATTGTCACCATCGATGGCGAAGATGCCAAAGATCTAGATGATGCTGTTAACGTGGAGCGTCTAGAGAATGGAAATTACAAGCTGGGCGTTCATATAGCGGATGTTGGGTATTATGTTCGTGAGAGCTCGGAACTGGATAAAGAAGCTTACGATCGCGGCTGCAGCGTGTATTTGGTTGACCGCGTAATTCCGATGCTGCCGCATCGTTTGTCTAACGGGATTTGCAGCTTAAATCCGCAGGTAGACCGGCTGACGATGTCTTGCGAAATGGAATTTAATGAGCATATGAAGGTTGTGAAGCACGATGTCTTCACGAGCGTAATTCGAACCAAAGAAAGAATGACCTACTCGAACGTCCGCAAAATTGTGGAGGATGAGGATCCGGAGCTGTTGGAACGCTACAGCCCTCTGATCGAGGATTTCCGTCTGATGAAGGAGCTTGCGATGAAGCTGCGCGATGCCCGGATGCGGCGCGGAGCTGTCGATTTTGACTTTGAAGAAAGCAAAATCATTGTGGATGAGAACGGCAAGGCCATTGATATTGTAAAACGTGAGCGTTCTGTCGCGGAGCAGATTATCGAGGAATTCATGCTTGCAGCTAACGAAACGGTTGCAGAGCATTTCCACTGGCTGAAGGTTCCATTCCTATACCGGATACATGAAAATCCGGATCCAGAGAAACTCCAGAACTTTATGGCCTTTGCAGCTAATTTTGGCTACCATGTCAAGGGTCGTGGCAATTCGGTACATCCGCGGGCTTTGCAGGATCTTCTGGAGCAGATTCAAGGTACTAAAGAGCAGACGGTTATCAGCACAATGATGCTGCGCTCGATGAAACAAGCGAAGTATGATGCCGAGAGCACAGGCCATTTTGGATTGGCTGCTGAATATTACTCTCACTTTACTTCTCCGATCCGGCGCTATCCCGATTTGGTGATCCACCGTGTAATGCGTGAGGTTCTTGAGAATGGCGGTGCCCTGAGCGAGAAGCGGCACGAGTACTTGTCCAGCCGGATGCCGGACATTGCCCAGCAATCATCCGAACGTGAACGTGTTGCGGTGGAAGCCGAGCGGGATACGGAGCAGCTGAAGAAGTGTGAATACATGAAGGACAAGGTAGGCGAGGAATTCGATGCCATGATCAGCAGTGTGACCAGCTTCGGGATGTTCATCGAGCTGGATAACACAGTCGAAGGCCTCATTCGTCTCAGCGCGCTGACAGACGATTACTACCACTTCGACGAAGCTCATATGGCGCTCATTGGCGAGCGCACCTCGAAGGTGTTCCGTATTGGGGACGAGGTTAAGATCCGAGTCGCTAAGGTCAACATGGACGAACACACGATAGACTTCGAGTTGGTCGACATGAAACCGCGTGCGGAGGGCGAGCACCGCAGAGGTGGCTTTAACGGCGGCCGCGGGGGCAACGGCGGCCGCAACGGCAACGGCAGCAGCCTCGGCAAAGCTGCCGCTGGGGGTAAGGTCGGCGGCGGCAATGGCAAAGGCCGCGGCGGTAAGGGCAAGCCCGGGGCCGCAGGCCCGGGCAGAGCGGACGCGGGGGGCAAAGCCCGCGTTGGTGAAGGGCCGCGCGGAGCGGCCGGTGGCGCCGCAGGCAGTGCGGCGGGCGGGCGCGGCAAGCGCAAGCGCGTGCAAGGCGCCGGCGAGGGCGCAAGCGGTGCCGTGGCGCAACTGCCCGGCATAGAAGGCGCAGGCGCGCAGCGCGGCACTGGACCGGCGGCAGCGCGTGAGCGTGCCGGCGTGCCGGCAACGAACGGCTCCGGTGCCAACGGAGGCCGTGGTATTAACTTCGGCTTCGGCTCCGGCAAAGGCGGTTACGGAGGTCCGGGCGGGGAAGAATCCCTCGGCTTTGACCGTAACACCAGATTCCGCAGCCGCGAGGATCGTGGACCCAACGGCGGTGGCACCCCTGACCGCGCTAACAGCGGTACAGAAGGCAAAGCCCGCCGTAAGAGAAAGCCAAAGAACGGCGGCGTCTTCATCGGCCAGTCCGTAACACCGGGCAACGGAGAAAACACCGACAATCCAGCTGCTGCTAAGCGGAGCGATAATGCTCCAGGCGGCAACGGCGGCGGACGTAGGAAGAAAAAACAAACATAATCCATTACTATTGAGCGTTGTTCCCTCGGTTAGGGAACAACGCTCTTTTAAATATTACTGAAGCGATTACCACCACTCCAACCGCCCCCACCACTCATATCGCCCCCCATTATGCCACTTCGCACGTCCCGACTCCGGTTTAATTGTACTTTGTACAACTAAACGACTCTCTTTTTAACAAATTAGCGGTTTAGATGTACTTTATACAACTAAAATCAGCTAACAACCTCTAAAAGAGCCTGCACCACCAAAATAGATGTAAAAAGTGCAACTAACTGAAGTTTGAGGTAGGCAGATGCGGAAATAGTTGTATGGAGTGCAATTAAAGTGGCGAAAGCGATCAGAAATAATCAGGAAACCTAAAAGGACGGGGGAGTTGAACAGCTGACGTCCTTGCGTTACTTCGAATTCATTTGTTACAATATAGATCTGACGTTCTAATAACCCTAAAGGTTGGATTTTTTCAATTAGAGCTCTGAATTTGATTCAAGGAGTGATTCTCATGGGCAAAAAAGCAGATGGGAAAGTGCTCGCTCAGAACAAAAAAGCTTCCCATGATTATTTTATCGAGGACACTTATGAGGCTGGCCTGGTACTGACGGGAACGGAAATTAAGTCGCTGCGGAATGGGCGTGCTAACATTGGGGATGCCTTTGCCACCATTCGGAACGGCGAGATTCACATTCACAATATGCACATCAGTCCTTTTGAACAGGGCAATCGAGCGAACCCGGATGACCCGACACGTACACGCAAGCTGCTGATGCATAAGGTCCAGATACTTAAGCTGCTTGGACATTCCAAGCGTGAGGGTTTCACTATCGTGCCACTTAAAATTTATGTGCGAAACGGTTACGCCAAGTTATTAATCGGTTTAGGTAAAGGTAAGAAAGAGTACGACAAACGGGATACAGCTGCCAAAAGAGATGCACAGCGCGATATCCAACGTGTACTGCGTGATAAGCAAAAGATCGCCAGATAAACTTGGATCACCAAATCGCAAGGTTCCAGAATCAACCTTCAATTCCTTTAACCCTCGTGTTAAAGTATTGATAAATGTGATATAATGTTTAAGTAAAAGCTTAATGCTTAACTTCTGAACAGTCTCTTCTGATGAAGTAGCTGTGGATTGGATCTTTTTTGCTTGAGGATCCGCTTGATCCGAAGAAGCCCTTTTAATGAGGGGCCGTTCTTGGATTCGACGGGGGTAGTTCGAGCATGAGTAGCGAGTAGTGGGGACGCGTCCGCTTCATCAACGCTAAAGCCTATTAAACGGCAAACAACAAACAAACTACGCTTTCGCAGCCTAAGAAACTGTGCGCGTGCTTCTACTCTGCATCGTCCATGTGACAGGGCTAGGGGCTAACAAGTAGTGGAATACGCTGTCTCATCTCCGCCTGGGGTGAGCTGAAGAAGATAATCAGGCTGACCCAACGTATAGCCGGTTACGGGGCGATACTCGGGTGACATCAAAACTGTGACTACACTCGTAGAAGCTTATGTGCCGTTATCTTCGGACAGGGGTTCGACTCCCCTCGGCTCCATTATGCAAACCCGCTTATATAGCGGGTTTTTTGCTATTTCAGGGGCTATTCATTGTAGTCCAAATGGCTACAATGAATAGCCCCCAATATTTAGAGCCTCCTTACTGTCGGTTTATTCGTTTTCACTCTGACATAGTTCTGCTAAAATGGGTCATATAAATTAAGGGGGATGATTGAAATGAAATTGATGGACGAGCTCATAGAAGCCTATTTGGATCACAACTTTGAGCATTCGTATTTTTTGGATCTACTTTCTGGACAAGTCATTCTGGATCTGGATGAATCGTATACTGGTGAACCGGGTATTGATTGGGATGATGAGGAAAACGAGGAACGTTACGTCGATATTCCAAAAATTGATTCGAATGAGGCATTTTTTGTTATGACAAAATTTGCTCAGCGTACCGAATCCGATCCTGAAGAGAAGCTATTTTATGCCCTTAATAGTAATAAACCTTTTCGAAAATTTAGAGATACGCTTTATGAATTGGATATTTGGGAAGAGTGGAACAAGTTCGAAAACAAGTATGCAGAAGAAGCAATCCAATCGTGGATGGATCGCTCTGAACTGAATTATAATGAATTGAACGATAAGTTCTTTTTCACTATGAAAGGGCGTAGTTCGTTTGAATAGACATGAGTTACAGAAAAAGGTTCGCCATACGGTGCATCAATTGATCTGGGAGAAAGGGTATGCGAGCCCACTGGATTTGTTCTTGAAGATGGAGAAGATCTCCCCGAAGCTTGTAGAGGAATGGCGATTTGGAAGGGTTCCATACCTCGAGCGGGTTTTGCACGGTAACCTAGGTCAATTCAGCTTCATCATGAAAGAATTCCGGAAAACAGCGAGGGAGTTAGACCTTAAGGAATCCTACACCGCTTATATGTCCTGGGGAAAAGGAACGAAACGTCCGCTCCGTTTCTCGAGATCAGGTGAGTCTCAAGTTGAACGGCACTATTCTACTCACTTTGTGTTGCCCCGAAAAGTTGATCCAGTTAAACCTAAACCCGATGTAGAGGGATTATATCAAGCCGCAAGGATGTGATGAGATGGAAGAAGCACCGCTATACGGCATATGGTTCCGAACTCATTTGAATCAGAGGCAGACTAATTCCAGACACAAGGAAGCATTATGAAAATATTTGCCGGCTTTTCGGGATGAATTGATGAAACTGAACTACCGATAAAAATACATGGTCGATATGATTATTAAAAGGTGGGAATCACAATATGCCAACTCCCCATGCAGCTATTAATCCGTTGCTTATTTCCACTCTAACAGGGCAACCATTATCAAGCATTCCTGAGAAACCGACAGCTTCCCTGCTGCCTGGCGTTTTGACCAAACTCATCGTCAAACACAAAAAGAAGATCAATCCATATTTTGAACCCTACAAGAAGGTATTGATTTGCGGTCATTGCGGGAGTAAAGGACATTACGATCTCGGATTCATCGCGTTCAACCTGGACCATTGGCAGAAAGATGAGAAGGATTCAGAAGGCCAGCACACCCAAAGAGACATTTTGGATTATGTCCAAACAACAGGGTATTTTCGTTGCAAACAATGCAACAGAGCTGGGAACTGGAAACTTAAGGACCCATTATTCGGATTTAGTTTTTTGACGAGGTTGCTAGCTGGAGCTAAAGAAGATCAATCCCGTTACGGGGTAGGCCAAATTGCCCTTTATGATGGGAGTACTCCCAAGTGGGTAACCGATGCAGAAGAAAACTTCCTAACTAAGCTTTGTGAAAATGGTCAGGACGGATTTCTGTGGAATCGGTTAGGCAACCTGTATTTGAAAGGAGGGAGACCAGAGCTGGCCGCCGCTGCGTACGAGAAATCTCTTCAGGTGGATCCGTCCCAAGTGGAATCCCATTATTCACTGGGGGGGCTTTTATTTCAGGTTAATAACCTTGAGCAATCCGCTTATCATAGCAGAATGATGCTGATATACGCCCGCCATTACTCCAAGATGCCCATCCTTGAACTGAGAGAGATTTTGGCTATAGGACTGCAAAACTTATATGACATTCATACGGAGTCAAACCAGAAAATAGCGTTTATGCCGACAAAGGAAGAGCTTGAGGTTTTAGAATCATTTAAGGAAACGGCTGCAGGGGCTGAAGCTCCTACATTATCATTAGTGGACTTGGAGATTTTTCCGGATGAACGAAAATCGTTTTACCCTTTAGCGGAAATGTATATGTGGCTCAGAAGGGATGAAATTCCGGCCAGCGAGAGAACTTTAGATCAATACCTCCAAGAGAACCGCAAGCAGATCGTCACTAAGGCGATGAGTCATTCTGCACCTCAATTAGGCTTTGAGAATAGACCTATTGTCATAAAAGTAAGATCAGAAGAGAGAGCCGAGAAAATTTTTCAACTATGTGAACGCTATGAGCTCCAATGCATCATTGGAATTGAATATATAGAAGAGTTATCCGACCTTAGAAAAGCGTTAATGCAAAAGCTTAGCCCGACCAACGTATATGCTCCATGTCCATGCGGTAGCGGGCTGAAATATAAATTTTGTTGTGCCAATAAGCTTAAGAATTTCGATTTAGAACGGTTTATCGACGAAAATGATGCAGACGGTGGGGCTAACTGAAATTTGACGGAAAAGGAGTAGTTAAATTAATGGATGAGTCATGTTAGGAGACTAGTGCACGACTTTTGAAATAACCAATCAGTTAACGGAAGAACCGTGCCTAACTTTTTATTAAGCATGGTTTTTTTTGTTGGAGGGGTAGAATATTGAAACATTCAGTGGAAAGTATCTCGGAACAAATAAGGAACAGGGTTGATGCAAAGTTTTCAGTATTATTGGCTAATTTAGCAGAAGAGTTGGCATATGATTTCATGTTCGCACCTAAATACAAAATCACTCACAGATACGATCCTCCATGGGATTGTTCGGGCATGCTGATTCGGACAAATGAATCAATTTCAATTGATGATTATTATAGTGTTGAAGACTTTTTTGATGAGTGTACAGGTCAATCTACAGCTAGCTATACAAGTGGTATCGGTTTTTTACATAATAGTTTTGAGGAAAAGTACCAAGATATGATCAGAGAATTTGTTTTTGAATGTTATATTGAGGTTCTGTCTGAAATAGATGACAACCTGCTTGTTCAGCAGTTGTTGGAAAATGGATATGATATCGCGGAAGTGGAGAGAAATAACATTATACAAACGGTCACGGATTATGAACTTTTTGAAGAGCCATTCTGGTATCATTACGAAATTATTGAGCGTGTGAAGCCGCTTAGTCTCAAAATGATGATTGCTCGTGGTAAAAATGAAGCCATAAAAACATATCACCATCAATTGGTAAGGTGGATGGAAGAAGAGGGAAAAATAAGTTTTGAACAGAAAGGTGCACAAAAACTTTGGAATAAACTCCAGAAACTATTCAGATTGCAAAAGGGATATCCACTCCCAAAAATTGAAATGAAGGATTATAAAACGTTTCAGGAATTTTTGGATCATAACCGAATATCGATCGAAGAAAGGATCATCTTAGCTAAATATATGGATAATAAATTTTCCAACAAAGTATGCATGTGTTTAAGGAATGGGCAAGGGGATCAACTATAGTGGGTGGGCTATTGCCTCTTCTTAGTTACTGGCACATAGATGTCATAACTGAATCGGGGTGGAAATGATAACGCTCATCATAATATTCAAAGTCTAACCTCGTATCATCATATTCATAACCGCTTTCTTTGAACCATTCTTGGAAGACATACTGCCATGTAAGTCTTATTGCATTTGGGAAATCTTCCTGATTCACTTCGCCGTGCTTCTCCGACTGTTACATCAACAGGGAGAGTTATGATGGGCTTGGTATGTCTGGAGTTGAATTTTTTTGAAGGGGATTGCGGTTACTCAGAGTTTTGCGAAACTAACATTTTTGGTCTTGTACTAGCTTTAAATTTGTAGAGAAAGATGATAAAATGTACATACGTTATAATTGTTATTATGTTATAACTTATTGTGTGTAGATCATACTATAGGAGGAAAAGATCAAATGAATGGTGTGGTCAAAGTGATGAATGATAAATCGAATGTGAACCGTTATTTCCGTAAAATAGGACGAATGGGCAATAGCCTGGGAGTAAGCTTGCCTAAAAACTTGGCTGCTAAGTTGAATGTTTCGCAAGGGGATGAAATCGAATTTGTTGAAAATGATCGCGGTGAAGTGGTGTTAAAAAAAGCCCGGCAAGTCCAACTTCCCGATCATGTAAGACCAGAAGTTCTTGAAGCGTTCTTTGATGTATTTGAAGAAGATACGGGTATTCTTGAGGACTTAAGGGATCGATGATATGATCTACTTTCTTACCAAAGAAGAGGTAATTTCAGCACACTATTTCATGATGAAAAGAATGAACGACGCAGATCAAGCGGGTGTTAAAGATCACGGCCTGCTAGAATCTGCGGTACATAGGCCACAGCAAAGTATTTTTGGAGAGGATGCTTACCCAACTTTATTTGACAAGGCCTCAACTTTACTAGAATTTTTGGTAAAGAACCATTGCTTTCACAATGGCAATAAGCGGACAGCCTATCTGGTTACTAAGTCATTCTTAATGTTGAATGGATACCATCTACGAATGGAACGTGAATATGCAGTGGAGTTTATAGTAGATATTGCAAAAGGTTTGCATTCGTTAGAGATGATCGCTCATATTTTGAAAAAACATTCTGAGGAAAGATAATATATAGGTCTCTGAGGATGACATCAAACGGTGACAACACCCGTAGAGACCTATGTGGCGTTACCTTCAGACAGGGGTTTGACTCCCCTCAGTTTCCAGAACCCCTTTCCCAGCAAGGCATTAAGACCCTTTTTGGGAAAGGGGTTCAACACGCCCATTCTATTTTTATGCACTTTGTTACAATTCCGCACCCTTATATCCCATCATCCGATAACCCTTTACTCTTTTCTTGAACATCGCCATTAACATAGGGACCTGAAGGTCAATATAATCATATATTTTCACTTCTTCTTTATTCACATGACTTCGGTGCAAGCGGCCCGCATATTGCTGCAAGGTGCCTGACCAGGAGATAGGATGGACCAGAAATAAGGTGTCCAGTCTGGCATCATCGAAGCCTTCGCCGATCAGCTTGCCGGTAGCGATAACTACCCGTTCTTGATCGTCTGGAATAGAGGCGATTTGGGCGCGTAGAGCTTCTCTCTGCTTTTTTCCTATTCCGCCTCTAAGCACAATTACATTTTTGGCAAAAGCCTGCAATCTCTCTGCAAAATATTCAGCATGAGCGGTTCGTTCAACCAGCAGCAGAGGAGAGCGGCCTTCATCCAGGCAGGTAAGCAAATCGTCAAAAATAAGCGTGTTACGTTCCTCGTTGTCTACAAGCTGCTGATAGATGTCCTGGATACCGGAAGCCTGTTCCCCTGACTTGATCTGAAAGTGAGTATAACGGGGGACAACCCTTAATGAAAATCCTCTGGAGCTGCTTAAGGTTTTGGCATCCACCTTCAATAGCACCGGTCCAAGCTGGAATCGTACAATTGCTTCTTGTCCGTTTTCACTTACGAAGGGTTTAACATTTCCTTTATTGTTGAGGCTCTGAATGACAGCGATGTCGATGATGCCGGTTCGTTTATTTTTGCCGCCGCCGATTATACCGATTGCTTGCTTAGGAACTTCGAGAAAGGTTTGCAAACGTTCCTGCCATTGTTCCATAAGCTCCCGGCGGTGCACTAGAATAAGGGTGTTTGTCTTTCTTGAAGCGATGATGCTGGCTGCTCCGACAGTTTTACCGAACGCGGTTGACGCAGAGAGAACGCCTATATCCCGGTTTAGAATCGCTCTGGCTGCTGTATCCTGAAGAGTGGTCAGCGTACCGGTGAACTCTGCCTCTATTGAAGTTCCAGACGATCGTTGTTCCTCAAGTGATATTTTGACCTGATTTTGCTCGAAAAAGGATAACACATCCTGCAGGCATCCCCTTGGAAGAACTACATAATTCCCCGTATCCTCTGCGCATGAGATGCCCGGGGTTTACCGTAGGTGGAGAGCCGCATCGCTTGTGCTTTATAAAAATCAGGGTTGGAGAAGGAAGCTATTTTGATCAGAGCATGAATTGCACTTGAGGGAAGTCCAGACTTGAGGATATAAAGACGATCCGAATACAGGACCTGTATTTCAGCAGGCAAAGGTTCCATCAGAACCTCTTCTATCTGAGTCTGGTTCTCTTGTAACAAGGTCAATCCATCTGCTCCGTGGTCTGATCCCGCTGTAATACTGTCATTGTTAAAAAGCCCACGCTCCCCGTGCTTGTATATAAATTGCTTCACCTCGTCTTCGGTCATCTTGCCAAGTCCGGATAAAACACTCCATTGGTCAGCATAGGGCTCGAAGTGTTCATCAATAAAGCTGCTGTTTCCCTGTTTACGTGGTCCACCCTGAAGCGGGAGAGCAATTAAGTTGCCAAAGCCGCCTTTGGGTAGCGTATCCTGATTGGGAAACAGACGGTCATAGGATTCCATGCCGATCTGATATCTCTTGTTCATGGTTAAACTCAGCAAAGTCATTCCAAATCTTCTTGCTGTAGCAGCCTCAACATTTTGACTGAAGAAAATCCAGATGTGACCACCATTGCCGGAACGTGAGCGTTCTAACAGTGCGGGTATATCATGACTTTTGCATAGCTGCATCACGGCAGTAACATCCTGTTGCCAATCATGTTTGTCAAAATCCATTGCCAAAAACCAACAGGTTTCATCTGGCAGCATTGGATATATGCCAATAGTTCTGTCTTGCCGTGCATCTAAATGGGCTGACAGCACTTCGCTTGTAAGAGACATGAAGCTCTGGTGTTTGCAAACCGAGCATTTCACTCTGGGTTTCTCACAGACGGAAGTCCACTCATTGGCGCAGGCGGGCGAGTATCCGGACTTACCTTGTTTGTTGCTCCAGCGAATCGGGTATACATCGTCTCTGCCGCGAAAATAACTTTTATATAGGGCGATCTTGTGCTCTACGGTAGAGTACTGGTGAACATTAGTTTCTCCAACAGTTGTCTCTTTGCTTTCTTTTGCTGGGGAGGTGGAATAAGACATTATTTGTTCATTCGTACTTGTTGTGTTGTCATCATTTAAAAGTCCCAGAAGATTTCTCAATCGGGCAACTTCCAGCTTGAGTTCATCGATATGCGTCAGAGCCGCATTATATTTGTCCTTGATATTGTCCATTTATAAGTCCTCATGGTTTTATTTCTATTATACCCTGTAAAAATTGGACTGTAGGTTGACAAAATTAGGTTAGGTTCTAGCTGTAGCCAGGTTAATTATTTAACCCTAAGGATTGTGTTATAATATTATAAATAAAAATCGAAATTCAAGCGAGGTGCTATTCTAATGCTGCCCCAAAGGGAAGAATTGCAACGGTTATTGAAAAAGGCCAATCAGCATGCAATCGCAGAGGCCAAAAAGGCTGGAGCATCCATTTATTATATAAAAGACGGCAAGCGGATACGTGAAGATGCCACTGGGCAAAAATTTGAGATTACTTACGATGTAGCCGGAAATCGCACTGAGTTTGTTAGCTATGACTGAACCAGAGTCTGTAATGACTGTTTTTGCTGGCACTAATGGAGCCGGGAAAAGCACAATCAGCTTTCAAATGAGGGATTACGTTGGAACTATTATTGATCCTGACCAGATTGCCAAAAAGATTAACCCGGAAGATCCCAGAAGTGCTGACCTGTCTGCTGGACGAGAGGCTGTAAAGCAAATAAGGGAGTTAATCGGGCGAAAAGAAAACTTCGCTATAGAAACTACTCTGTCGGGAAGTTTTGTTTTACGTCATATGAAGACAGCTAAAGAAAAAGGTTATAAGGTCGTCATGTATTATATTGGTTTGCAGGATGTGCAGATGCATATTGATCGGGTAGCTTCAAGAGTGGAACAGGGAGGGCACTGGATTGCGGAAGAAGATATCCGGTGGAGATATGGTCAATCTTTAAGTAACCTGAAGCCTGCCTTGGAGATTTCAGATGAAGTCACCATTATCGACAACACCAGTGAACCTGAGGTTGTGGCAGAAATCAAACGTTCACAAATCAGTTTTTGTAGACAAGAGATTCCTACGTGGGCTAGGGGAGCTTTGGAATTGTACTTGTATTAAGTTGGTCCCAATTAGGGCCAATTATGCGAGAGCAAGGGATTTGTAACGTCTTTGCTAACCGGCAACTGCGTACAGTTCTAACAGCGGTTCCCGCCGAATCGTGGCCGCCAATTTCTTAAGAAATACTAAAGACACTGACGAATTCGTATTCGTCAGTGTCTTTTTTTCAGCCAGAGGAGCGAGGCCGGATCTTTTTGCGTGGTGATATTGCATTGGACAAAAAAATTGAAATATATAGGAGTATAAGATAAACTAGAAAACTAAGAAAACAATTTAGTTTATTCGTTTTCCATTCACTTAAGTATTGGAGCGATAATGGCATGGGAAAAGTATTGAAGGCATTCATGTTGTTCACAGATATTGGATTTGTTTTATATTGGCTTATGGTTTACTCAGATTTATTGCCTAAAGAATATCTTTATAAGGATTATGAAAACGAACTTATGTTAGCTTGGAATTTGTCTTTCGTTCCGCTGGATCTTGTGATTTCTTTAACAGGTTTAATGAGTATTTACTTATTTAAGAGGCAACTAGGTGTATGGTCGTCCTATTGTATCATTTCTTTAAGCCTGACATTTTGTTCAGGTTTACAGGCAATTGCTTTCTGGGGACTTCGACATGATTTCGATGCATTATGGTGGGTTCCTAATTTATTTCTTCTTATATATCCGCTGATATTCATGCCCAAGTTGATCAAACATACGACGACATATTCAACACGAAGCTAGAGAAATCTATACATTTAATAATGATCGGATGTGTATCATGAAAGAGAGAATTATTCAAGTTACTATGGAGGAAATTATGCAGCGGGGTGTTAAGTTTTCAATAAGAGATATCGCAAGCCATCTGGGAATTAGCACAAAAACCATATATCAATATTTTGAGTCAAAAGAACAAATCATTGGACATATTGTTGATCAATCCATTAAAGAAATGAGAGAAGCCGAGAGAAAATTAATAGATGACCGTTCACTAACCATTCAACAAAAAGTAATGAAGGCTTTAGTGGTCTTACCACATGGGTTTGTATTTCATGACATACGAACTTTGCATGAACTCAAACAGCGATATCCAAAACAGTGGAGAGAGGTTGACGAGTATGTCAATCATGGCTGGGAGAATATTCGGCAGTTAGTCAAAGAAGGAACTACGGAAGGAGTTTTTCGACCCTTTGATTTGGAGCTTTTTATTCAGGTGTATATTGGGGCTTTGTATCATATGATGGATTACCATGTTGCAAACAGAATTGAGTTATCGCTGGAAAAGACATTGGCACAAATGGTAGAGTTCTTAATGTTAGGAATCAATAAGAGCGAGGATGGGAAAAAATTGGAAAAACCGACTGGGGGTGGTCGGGGATGAGGTCATATTTATTTTTGATGATTGCCATCATTAGTGAGCTCTTCGGAACATCCATGCTTAAGGTATCAAACGGCTTTACAAAGTTTTATTCCAGCCTATCAACGGTGCTATTCTTCGGGCTGGCGTTTTACATGCTCTCCCTATCACTTCAACAAATTCCTCTAGGAAAGGCTTATGCAATATGGTCAGGAGTAGGGACAATGGTTACAGTGATCATCGGCATTATTGTATGGAAAGAAACCGTCAGTATTACATATATTACTGGAATACTCCTGATTGTTGTGGGAGTCGTTCTAATAAATCTAAAAGGTACGGCTTATTAATAGGGAAGACGCCCGGTTGAGATCAAAAACTGTAACTACACTCGTAGAAGCTTATGTGCCGTTATCTTCGGACAGGGAAATACAAGGAAATTTTAGGCAGATTATGACCACCTTGATCCTTTCCCTGATAGAGCAGCATACTCCAGATGAAATTAATTTGTATATCCTGGACTTTGGCTCAGAAACGTTGGGGGCATTCTCGGAATCGCCGCATGTGGGCGATGTGATGTTCTCTCACGATACCGAAAAAATTAAGTCGAATTACACCTGAGATGTATAGCCCTGGTATTAATGGGTCAGTATCGATTCGGATGAAATAAAGCAAAAAGCGACCTCCCGAGGTCACTTTTTTGCTTATACTCGTTCCTATTCACGAAGAGCGATCCCTACGCTGAAGAAGTAACCTTATTGGTTTTTCCTTCCGAAATCAACGACCCCAGAAGTGTAAGTCCCGTCCCCAGCCCTGTTACCCAGGTTATTTGCTCCTGCAGAATCAACAAAGATGCGAATACGGTAATGACAGGCACCAGATAAATATACACGCTTGTTTTGACCGCACCCAAAAAGCCGACGGCCCGGTTCCAGGTCACAAAGCACAGAGCCGAAGCTCCCAGGCTGAGAAAGAGCATGTTGGAGAGATTCGTCATATTTCCAAGACGGCCCAGGTCGAGGTGGAATTCGAACAGGAAGAGGGCAGGAATTATGAACAGCAATCCATAGAAGAACACTCTGCGTGTACTCCCGATGGTGTGGTAGTTCCGCTGGCTGATTTTGCGCATTAGTACGGAATAGACTGCCCAGACCGCAGGGGCCAGGAAGGCCAGCAGATCTCCAAGCGGATTAAGCTTCAAGATGAAACTCCCGTTCAGTCCGATTAGTATAATCCCGGTGAGGGCTATCCCGAATCCGAAGAGGAATTGCCGATGCAGCTTTTCTCCCTCCAAGAAGAAATGTGCCAATACTGCTGTCAAAAAGGGAGCAATCGACACAATCACGCCTACGTTGGAGGCAAGGGTATAGACCAACGCTATATTCTCAATGAGAAAATATAAGGTTACCCCGCATAATCCAGCCGCCATGAACAGCAGTTCTTCCCGAAAGGATGCTGTCCGCACGGGACGTGAGTAGATCAGGATCAGCACCACATATCCAAGCAGGAAGCGGAAAAAAAGGATTTCCACGGGCGTAAAGTCAATAAGCAGGATCTTGGTGGAGATAAAAGTCGTTCCCCAGATCAGAATGGTCAGCAAAGCGAGCGAGTGCCCGGTGGTTGTCTTACGTTCCTCCGTCATGAGGGGGTATCCTCTGCACGTGCTTGCTGAGTGAATATGAGCATATATTGCTTGGGAGTGAGACCGATCAGTTTTTTGAAGAAATTCGTAAAATGGCTCTGGTCACTGAATCCGGTCTGACCGGCAACCTCCAAAGGGGGCATGCCTTGCCCCAGCAGTCGCTTGGCGTGGTTAATCCGCAGGGTCTCCAGGTAGCAATAGGGGGAGATGCCTTTTTGTCTGGTGAACAGCCGCAGCAAGTGATATTTGCTTAATCCGACTAGGTCGCTTAATTGATTGAGGGTAATGCTCTCCGTATAATGGGACTCCATGTATTCGCAAATGGTCATAATCTCTAAGGTCAGTTCCTGTGCGGGAGGAGGAAAGTCCGCATCCGTATATTCATTCAGCAACTGCTCCAGCAGGAACAGAAACAACTCCTCTTTGTGGAAATCCTCCTTGTCCTCCAGAATGATCTGATGCAGATCATGAAGGGGAAGAGCCAGCTCGCTCTGGTAAAGTACGTTCTGTGTGAACTGCGGCGTGTACTCCTGGCCTGTAATTTCCAGCACATATTTACGCATGACCTCCGGCTGAATATTGATGCATCGGTAGTCCAGGGTGCTTCCGTCAATCTGAGCACAGGCGTGAGGGTCGTGCGGATTGAAGATAATGACATCCCCGCTATTTAGAATATATTCTTCCTGGTTGCAGACCAGATGCCGCTTGCCTTGCTCAATAAACCCAATCACATAATAGTCGTGAAAATGGTTGGGGAACTTCTGCATAATCCCCTCAAACTGATAGGCTTCAAAATTCAGGTCTGTGTCGAAGACCACGGTTCTTACTTCACGAGTCAATACCTGCACCTTCTTTGTCCGGGATATAGTAGTGTTCATTATATTATGAATCAGGCGCTGGTTTCTTGGATAATGTTGCGGTAGAGCTGTAGATTTGAGGCTACAGATGAAGCTAGGTTCATTTGCTACTTGACGGTAGGGGATTCCTTTTTCACACCCGTTTTCTTGTTTATTGTCCCGTAGAAGGAAAAAGGAGGGTTTCACAAAAAATGTGGGACGACGTTGTATCGAAAAAGAGTAGCATAACAAAAAGTGAAGATTTCAACGGTTTAGGGACCCTACTATTCTAAAAAGGCAAACGACAATCAAACAACAGAATGGAGGGACGGCATTGCAGTCTGTGTGGAAGTATACTTCTCGGGACCGGTTTTTGTATTTGCTTCTGGTACCGGTGGTTATGTATTTGATTCTTTAAAATACGCTGCTGTTAAATTTGTATACTCTTCTGTTTGCTTTTCCTGCGCCCATTATTTTGGCGTTAATGCTGAATGAGGTGCGGGTGGAATGGTACAAACGAACGTTGCAAAATTTGTTGTACATTCCGCATTTCATCTCTTGGATCGTACTTGGCAGCATCGTTTACGCTTTATTATCGCCGTCCACAGGTATTCTGAACTACGCGCTGAAAGGCGTTGGACTTGAACCGATTTATTTCATGGCCGACAAGTTTTGGTGGACGGTTTCCAAGGTGTTGGTCTGCATAGTATGTGCGTAGTATTTGGTATAGGTACTGTGAAAAGCACCAAAAGGAAGTGGATAAGGAGTATATTTTTAAGGCGTATTGAAAAAGAAGATGTGAGAAATTTTTATCATGTAGAGTGTATTCAAAATCAATGGAGAACACGTCAATTGGAGCGTCAAATTAATTCTTTTTATTATGAGAGACTATTGTCGAGTCGAGACAAATCATTTGTCCGGTAGGAAATTCAATTCTCATTAGAACTTGGTAAGGGCGTCCCTTTATTCACTATGCTTGAATAATCTTTAATTATCATATCTGAAAGCGCTCTAGAAGTTGCCAGAATTCTTCTACCATATCCTTCGCGGGATAAGGCATAGAGTTCGTAATCCACCATTCTATTACACCAACCCCTGCTGATGCTAAAAATTGTATAAGTACCTCATTTTGAATATTTTGATTGCTGCCGCTCTTATTAATTTGTTCACTCAGGCTATTCTTAGCCATATCTAGTAGTCGCTTTCTAAAAGCAGGGATACCTTTATTGGTTAGTATGGTGGAATAGAAAAAAGCATGCTGCTCTAAATATTCAAACATACGGAGCATAAGATCTTTTGAAGAAAAATTATCGGTGTCTCCACCGGGAGGACATTTCTGAAATAATTGATCTAAATGTATCTCAATACATTGTTCCAGAAGATCATGCTTGTCCACATAATGCAAATAAATAGTACCACGGTTTACATTAGCCTTGTCTGCAATTTCATTTATCGTTATTTGTTCAAAATTCTTTTCTGCCATTAGTCCTACAAATGCTTCAATAATAGCGTTTCTTGTTTTATGTATTCGTCTATCCATTGGTTCCCCCTTAGGATGTATATATGTTCAATTGTGAAATTTAGTTTTGTAGTTAATCAACAAATAGCAGGATTTTGTTAAAAAATCAACAAATCCAAATGTTTTACTCATTGAAGGAATATAAAGTTCTGATAGTATGTAATCATACAAGACGTTAGTTGATAAATCAACATATGTTAAAATACAGGAGTGATTTTTATTTCAGTAAAACAAAATAGAATTTTAATTTTTGGTGCAGGTGTTATAGGGAGCGCATACGCAATCAAATTCATTGAAGCAGGGATTGACGTTACTATGTATGCACGTTCCAATAGATTTAAAACATTGAAAGAAAATGGCCTGCAATATAATGAAAAAGGTGTGGTCAAATCTTTAAAAGTAAAGGTCATTGATACGCTTGAAAATGATGATGTGTATGATTTTATTTTCGTTACCGTTCGTTACGATCAATCCGAATCAGCGTTGTTGGCACTAAAAGACAATCAAAGCAAAAATATTGTTACAATGACTAATAATTCAATAGGATTTTCTGCGTGGCTGGATATTGTTGGAGAGAGACTTTTACCCGCTTTTCCCGGTGCCGGCGGACAGATTAAAGATGGAATTTTGTATGCCCGATTTCCACCAAAGATTCTAATAGCTGCTATGTTTGGAGAAATCAGCGGATTAGTGACAGCACGTGTAGAAAACCTCGCGCAATTATTTAAAACAGCAAAGCTTCCCTACGCCATTAATAAGGATATGAAGGCGTATCTAATCACGCACTCAATATCGGACATTGCATTGGTTGGCGCTTTACATTTTGAAAATAAGATCATTGAGGAAAAAACAGCCAGAACCAGAAAAACGGCACACCGAATAACCTTCACTTTAAAAATGTATTTAAGGGCAATACAAAAAGCCGGCGTTGCCATTAATCCATCTGTATTTAAAATTGTACTTAAATGTCCAGATTTGATTTTGGATTTGTTCTTTATGATGTGGCTGCGGACTAAAATGGTGAAGGATATGCTGTTGCCGGATTATGCGAATAATGCAAACAAGGAAATTGTGCAGCTGAATAACGATTTATTGAAGTTTTTAAGTCAAAATGATATTTGATGGCTACAATCCGTCTACAATTGCGCCCATAGACAGCAAAAAAACCGCTTAGATAGCAGGTTTTTCTGTCTAAGGACTCTGATTTTGATCCAATTTAGCTTTAATCAAAATCGTACTACACTATGTAGTAGCTAATGTGCCGTTGTCTTCTGACAGGGCGACTCCCCTCGGCTCCATCAAACCTTGAGAAACCCGACCGCGAGAGGTCGGGTATTTGTTTGAATTACTTTACATGGAATCGAAATTTCTGAGCCGCTTTTTTGCTAAGTATCGCTTAGGCTTTTTAATAGACAGATACAATATGGAAACTAATATTAATGTATAAATAGATATAGAATAAATGAGAGCATTATAATTGAGCTCCTTAATGAAATTAGAAATCCAAATATTCATGAACAACAAAGAACTAATCAATAGCACGACCTTTATCAAAAACCAGCCTTTTCTAAAGAGCTTTCCTCTAGAAAAATAAATGAGGATGATCCCTGACGCCATGGCAACTATATGAGATGGATTTAAAATAAATTGATGAAGATTTTTAACCCAAGTCTCTGAATTCAGTACAGCACCCAGTAATAAGAAAAAGCTTGCACCCATCCACAGGCTGATACTGACCATATGGATCATTATCAACATTTTTCGATTTCGAACACTCGATTGTATCATTCGCTTTCCTCCCCTAAGTCAAATCTCCCGATGTAATCCCCCATTAAAGTACCTAGATAAATTGTATCGTTCTTTCTTAATGCGGTACTAATAGAAAAGACTCGACCACTGGGGTCATGATAACTGGATTTTATCTCGCCAGTTGATCCAATGCGAAGTACAATACCATATCGATTACTTTTTTGAGTAGGTATTTTCATTAATAGTCCGTGAGGAAGCTTGGCTATCTGTTTCTTGAGAAAGGGTTTGGATTGCATTCCGTCAATCATGGGCAGACGTTTATTTCCGGCGATCCAGTAATCGCCCTCATCATCAATCGATATATTATCAGGCATTAAAGGGAGATTCTCAGTGAACACTTCGGTGGTATGGGCCTTAGGACCTTTTAGCCAATAACGTAGAATGCGATAACGAAACATCTCGGCTATCAAGAGATAATCTTCATCTGGAGATAATACAACCCCATTAGCAAAATGAAGTTTACGAATAATAATGGAAGTTTCATTTGTTTTTGGATCATAAGAAAGTAATCTGCCATGTGGCTTACCTTCAAGCAAATCATAAGGCCATCCAGCGTCATAGTCAGTACTTGAATCTGTAAAATATATGATCCCTTCATTTAAAATTGTTAGTTCATTGGCGTAGGATATGGGTTGATTTTCTACAGAATTTGTTAAAACTGTGATTTCATTATTATTATTGGGATCAATCGAGACCAGCCCAACTTCTTTTACGGCTGCAATCAAATGGCCATCTGAGTCAAACTGCAGGCCTAATGGATAACCGCCTGTCTCTGCGATCACTTCCAAACTTTCAATTTCCTGATTATTCAATATTAAGCGGTTAATCATCCCGTCTTTTGTACCCGTATACAACCTTCCCTCTTCATCAAAGAGCAAGTCTTCAGGCTGGATTAAATCATGGGTAAGGATTTGAGTGCGTTCTAGTAGGGAATTGGGTTGTAATGGTCCTTCTTCTATTCGTTGTTTCGGTGGATTCCATGCAGTAGGATCGATAGGCGATGGAATAATAAATAGGAAGACTACAATCACGACAAAACAGAATACAAGAATGGATAAGCCAACTTTTTTAAGCATTTTTTTTAACCTCCCGAATCATACCCTTTATCAAACAATGTGTTCGGAATTTATTATATCGGCTACAATGATATTCAAGGAATAATCAAATCAGAAGCAAATGTAAGATATGGAACATTATCAACTTATATGTTCAAGGTAGGAGGGGGATTTGGATGAAATCGGTGGATCGACGTGTTCAGAAGACACGTGCATTACTGCACGAAGCTTTATTGGATTTAATAGTGGAAAAAGGCTACGAGGCTATTACCGTACAGGATATTATTGAGCGGGCTAATATTGGACGATCTACGTTTTATTTTCATTTTGAAGATAAAGAAAAGTTGTTAAGGGGATGTATTGATCAATTATTTCATTTTCTGCAAATTTCACCTAAATCTAGTTCTGAAGAAAAGCTAAATGGCAATATACATTTTCAATTTAGTTTAGCTATGCTTCAACATGTTCAGAGTCATAGGCTTATATACACTGCTGTAGTAGGTAAACAAAGTGGCGTAGTGGTCCTTTATCATATGAAAAAAATGTTAAAGACTGTTATCTCAGAAGAGATTGATCAGCTATACGAACGGGATTTATTGAAAAAGCTTCCGACTGGAGTACTCACAGCACACATCTTAGGTTCATTCTGGACAATGCTGAACTGGTGGATGGAACAGAAAACACCGTACTCTGCTATTCAAATGGATCAGATGTTTCATGAAATCGCATTATCAGGTGTTCGCGCATAATATCAGCAACTATATACAGGTTGCTCAGATTAAGGAACTTATAACCGGGGGATATGTTTCTAATTCGGTCAGCATATAATTTTATTGTCATAAGTAATTCAGGAACTTGACAAAAAAGAGGATATTGAAGTAATTTTAGGAATAATTCCGCGTTCAGGAGAGGACGAAGTCATGTGATGGCTAATTGGTGGTTGGCGCTCATTATTATGGTCGTGTTAAACGGGATTCTGGTATGGACTTTGTTTGTAGAGGGAGAGTCCACAAGCCGCAGGGCCAAAAAGTGGTTTTTTATCATTGTGAATGCCATTGGGCTTATCCTTTCAGTCTCTCAATTTTTCTGGATGGAGTTTTAGCCATTCCCCTCGGTCCAATATGGATGATCAGAAGAGACCCCGAGGGGTCTCTTTTCATGTTTTTAGGGGATATTTAATAGTCGTTTGCAATGACACTCTTAATTCCTGATCCGGAAAGCTAAGGTACTCTACTATCACTCGTATTTAAAATTTATAACCCATATGGAGTATCCTGTTGTTTCTTTGATATACTTTTTCAAAAGGAAATGCGATGAAATAAATTAATTAGAAGCTTACAAGGAGGAAGTACTGATGAAACAAAATCGCATAGGTATTTCGGATCTGTATGTCAGTGAAATTGGTCTCGGCTGTATGTCCCTTGGAACGGATGAAACCAAGGCTGTTTCCATCATACAAGAGGCGTTAGAGCTTGGGATAAACTTTTTCGATACGGCTGACCTGTATGATGACGGGCGAAACGAGGAACTGCTCGGCAAAGCAATCAAGCACCACCGATCTGACGTCATCTTGGCAACAAAAGTTGGTAATCGTCGGATGGCGGGTAAAGAGGGCTGGATATGGGACCCGTCCAAAGCTCATATTTTATCGGCTGTGAAGGAAAGTCTTAAAAGGCTGGGTACAGATTATATCGATTTGTATCAACTGCACGGAGGAACGATTGAGGATCCCATCGAGGAAACGATTGAAGCCTTTGAGGAGCTAAAGAAAGAAGGTCTGATTCGCTATTACGGGATATCTTCCATACGTCCGAATGTCATTAGGGAATATGTCCGTCGCTCGAGTATTACAAGCTTGATGAGCCAGTACAGTATGCTTGATCGGCGTCCTGAGGAGGAGGTGCTACCACAACTGGTGGAACATGGAGTCGGCTTAATTGCACGCGGTCCGCTTGCAGGCGGCATCTTGACCTCTGGAGGGGCGAACAAGGCAGAACGAGACTATCTCGATTATAGCCGTGGGGAGTTATCCGAAGTTCGACAAAGACTTATTGAGCTTGCAGGCGATACGCGTACACTGGCACAGACCGCAATTCGATATGTTCTGGATGAACCTGAAGTGAGCGTTGCGATCCCTGGAGCGAGCAGCTTGGAACAGCTTCGGAATAATGTGTCGGCTGCAGACACACCGCTTTCAGCCGATGAACGGGATGCCATTCGGACTGTAACCAGAGCAAATCGTTACACGAATCACCGGTGAGTAATAGTTAGTAAACAGTAATAATATAATTCTAGGGGTAAGATTCAGGTAGTGGGGGTGAAATGGGATGGCAGCTAATTGGTGGTTGGCTCTCATTATTATGGTTGTGTTAAATGGAATTTTATTTTGGACGTTGTTATCTGGAGAGCCGGTAAGCCGAAGGGCCAAAAAGTGGTTTTTTATCGTGGCGAATGTTATTGGGCTCTTGCTTGCGGTCTCTCAATTTTTCTGGATGGATTTTTAAACCTGGATTCGATAAGCATACCTGAGGCTCCGTATGGAGACAGCAAAAGACACCTTGATGGGTGTCTTTTTTAGGGGTTGGGACAGAAATTACAAGTTACTCAACCAGCTTCTCAGACTTCAGCAGCATTTCCCGTAACACGTGCGCGACATGGCTTTTCCGTCCGGTTGCTTTCTTTTTTATCCATCTTAGTGATTTTTGGTGTGCTTGGGTATTGTTTTGCTGATAGAACTGCTTGGCTGCAATTCGCAGTGTTCTCTGGAGCAGCAGTGCGGACGAACGTGTTAACTTAGATCGGTACCCTCTGCGCAATACGCGCAGCGTATTTTTGTAAGCCTCCAGATCCTCGGATGGAGGTACAAGCGCTAATAAATTGATTGAGGAGTCATTGAATCCATAGGTCTCGAACATGATTTTTAAATTTTCAATATTTATAGTATTTCCTCTGAAAGAGGTAGGGTGTTCCTGATGATATCCGACAACCTCTTGTATGCAATGAAATCGGGTCTTCAAGCGGTGCAGCCTATAGCCCAGGTCCCAGTCTTCTAGACCATAGAGTACAAAGCGTTCATTGAAACCCCCAATGCGAGTCAACTGGCTGCGTCTGATAGATACACAACGAGTCACAAGCAGCATCCAGGGAGCTTCATCTGTTGCGGCAAATTGTTCTTTAATATGGGGGGGGACCCTAGAGGGGAACACAACTTTTGACAAAATATCACTCTGATGAAGGATATCTTCGGGTGATATTAGCGGAATAATATTATTTGCGGCTTCAAAGTCCGGATTCCATAAGCCGGTTTGAGTAAGTGTATTCCGACAATGTTCTTTTTCCTCAGGTGAAAAGTCAGGGTAATAATGGGTATAAGCATCATCCCATGAGTGAGGAATACCTGAAAGTACGGCTTTCGGATACTTGCGGTGATAGCGGCTCATCGTTCTAATGAATTCAGGCAACACCAAAAAGTCAGCATCGCAGAAGATGACATATCGCCCTTTCGCGCGCCTTAGCCCCAAGTTTCTAATGGCAGATCTACCGCGTTGTTCCTGATGAAATACATAGATAAGAGGAAAGGTTGCTTGAAAACTTTCAACCATTTCCCTCGTACCGTCTGTAGAACCGTCATCTGCTACAATCACTTCGAAAAGATGTTTTGGATAAGTTTGTGCTTCAAATGAAGCGAGTGTGAGCAACAGTTGCTGGTTTCGGTTAAAAGTTGGGATGACGATGCTGTAGCGGATAGCCAATATGATTCCCCCGATCATTTTTAGAAACCTCTTTTATAAGATAGGTAATAACAATATATTCAACGACTTTAGCCTGGTCTAGTCAAACACCCTTTAAAGGTTGAAATGAGCTTGGTTTATTAAGGCCTTTCATACAAAAAAAGCCTCTCCGTGGTGAATGGTTATTTCGTACAACCATTCAGAGGAGAGGCTTATTTAATAATTTCTAAAATCTACCGTAGAACGCATTCCGATAAATATCTGCAAGTTCTGTGACTAGGGGCATGCGGGAATTGGCTGTTGTACATTGGTCCTCGAAGGCGAGGTCAGCCAGAAAGTCGACCTTTGATTCAAAATCGGTAGGGTCGAAGCCGAGATCCTGGAATTTTTCCGGGATGCCGAGGGATTGGTTGAGCTTGCGAATAGCCATGATTAAGCTGTTAACCCCTTCTTCCGTAGTGCTGGCGGGCATTCCCAGCATTCTAGCGATTTCCGCATAACGCTCATCGGCGATAAAATAGCGGTATTTCGGGAATGACGCGAATTTTGACGGTTTCTGGGCATTATACCGAATGACGTGCGGCATCAGAATCGCGTTCGTACGGCCGTGCGGTGTATGGTATTCTCCGCCCCATTTATGCGCCAAGCTGTGGTTAATACCGAGGAAGGCATTTGCAAAAGCCATTCCGGCAATTGTTGATGCATTATGCATCTTCTCACGAGCCGTTGGGTCAGCCGTATGAAATGATTTCTCCAAGTACTGAAATACAAGCTTGATGGCATGAAGCGCCAAACCATCGGTATAATCACTGGCCATGACGGAAACATAGGCTTCAATGGCATGCGTCAGCACGTCCATCCCGGTATCCGCAACCGCCGTTTTCGGAAGGGAAAACACAAGCTCCGGATCAATAATCGCCACGTCCGGCGTTAATTCGTAATCTGCAAGCGGGTACTTGGTATGTCCATCTTTTTTATCCGTAATTACGGCGAACGAGGTTACTTCCGATCCTGTCCCTGACGTTGTCGGGATCGCGACGAATTGGGCTTTTACGCCTAATCGCGGATATTTGTAGACCCGTTTACGGATATCCAGGAACTTCTGCTTCAACGAATGGAAACTCGTATCCGGGTATTCGTAAAATAGCCACATCGCCTTCGCTGCGTCCATGGGCGAGCCGCCCCCCAGCGCAATAATGCAGTCCGGCTTGAAGTTATCCATCATTCGAGTCCCGCGTTCAACCGTCTCCACAGACGGATCTGGCTCGACATCGGCAAAGATTTCGATAGTAACCGGATCCGAACGTTTTCTTAAGTAATATTCGATTTTTTCGACATAGCCCAGCTTCACCATTATTTCGTCGGTAACAATAAGCACCTTGGAGATGTTAGGCATTTTCTCAAGATACTGCGTGGACCCTTTTTCAAAGTAGATCTTAGGCGGAATTTTGAACCACTGCATATTTACTGTCCGGTATGCAACACGTTTGATGTTGATTAAGTTGACTGCAGATACATTGGAGGTGGTCGAGTTTTTACCGTAGGATCCGCAGCCTAAAGTTAGTGACGGTAAGTTAGTGTTGTAAATGTCACCGATAGCCCCCTGAGTCGAAGGAGAATTAACAATCACACGTCCGGTCTGTAACCTTTTCGCAAAGGCCTCGATTACCGTCTTGTCCTCGGAGTGAATGACGGAAGAGTGACCCAAACCGCCAAAAGCGACAATTTCCGATGCACGATCAATGCCTTGTTCGGCTGATGATACCTTATAACATGCCAGAACGGGGCTTAGCTTCTCGGCAGACAGCGGGAAGTCCGTTCCCACGCCTTCCAATTCGGCAACAAGAATTTTGGTGTCCTTAGGCACCTGAAGACCGGCCATCTCGGCAATTTTATAAGCAGATTGTCCGACAATAGCACCATTGACGGCACATCTCTCCCCGGTAATCACCAAACCTGATACTGCATCTGTTTCCGTTTTATCTAGAAAATAGCAACCGTTGTCCGTCATCATTTCCCGGACCTGCTCATAAATCGGTTCCTCAATGATCACGGCTTGCTCGGAAGCGCAGATCATGCCATTGTCGAAAGTTTTAGAAAGAATAAGATCGTTGACCGCTTGTCTCGGGTCAGCCGTTTTTTCGATAAAACACGGGACATTACCCGGTCCGACACCAAGCGCTGGCTTACCGGTACTATAAGCAGCTTTTACCATAGCTGAGCCGCCCGTAGCGAGTACTAGGGCTACATCCGGATGGTTCATGAGCAACTGTGTGGCTTCGAGAGACGGATTCTCAATCCACTGCACACAGTGTTCCGGCGCACCTGCTGCAACTGCTGCATCGAGCAGTGTTTTTGCCGATTCAGAACTGCATTTCTGCGCAGACGGATGAAAAGCAAAAATGATTGGGTTCCGCGTCTTCGTGGCAATCAGCGTTTTAAATATTGTGGTGGAGGTCGGATTCGTCACGGGTGTCACACCGGCGATAATGCCAACCGGTTCGGCTACCCGCTGGTAATTCTCATAAGGGTTTTCCTCAATAATTCCAACGGTTTTGTCGTTTTTGATGCTGTTATAAATGTATTCTGTTGCAAAAAGATTCTTCGTAATTTTATCTTCGTACACGCCGCGTCCGGTTTCTTCAATCGCCATTTTCGCGAGCAACATATGCTTATCTAATCCGGCAAGTGCCATCGCCTGGACAATGCGGTCAATCTGTTCTTGATTCATAGAAAGGAACGTTTCTTGCGAAGCCCTCGCACGGGTAACCAGACGGTTGACCTCATCCTCTGCGGAACGATTCTTCCCTGTCATGCTTTCCTTGCCATCTGCCTGGCTTTGTTTGACAGCCATCAATTTTCCTCCCTGACATCAATAAAGTCGTTATTAACAAAGTACAGTTTTTCCTGCTTTCGTTTTATTATCCCCGTTTCCAGTCTCTGCCGTTTCAGACACTCTTGTAAAAGTGGCGATATCCCCCAAACGAACCATTTATGTACCTCCTTTATATTTGCTAAGACGGATCATACTAAGCACATCTCGTAAACATGACGAAGGTGATAAAGGAGGAAACAACGCGATGCTGGCATGGGAAGGCTTTAAATCAGGAAGCTGGCAGGAAGAGATCGATGTCCGCCAGTTTATCCAGCTCAACTACGAACCGTATGTAGGAGATCCGTCTTTTCTGGCGGGTCCCACGGAAGCAACGCAGCAACTCTGGAAACAGTTCATGGAGCTCGCCAAGAAAGAACGAGACCAAGGTGGAGTTCTAGATATGGATACTGAGGTGGTTTCCAGCATTACTTCGCATGGACCCGGCTATTTGAATAAGGAGCTTGAGGTAATCGTGGGTATTCAAACGGACAAACCGTTCAAGCGGGCGCTTCAACCTTACGGGGGGATCCGAATGGCCAAAAATGCTTGTGAATCTTACGGTTATGAACTGGATCCGGAAATCGAGCATATTTTCTCTACTTACCGGAAAACTCACAATCAAGGCGTATTTGACGGCTATTCGCCTGCCATGAGTCTCGCCAGAAAAGCGGGCATCATTACAGGGCTTCCGGATGCATATGGCCGGGGACGAATTATCGGCGATTACCGGCGCGTTGCCTTATATGGCACGGATTTTCTAGCCAAAAGCAAAAAAAACGAGCGATCCTTCTTCGACGAACGCACGATGACTGAAGATGTAATTCGGGCACGTGAAGAAATCGCGGAACAGCTTCGCGCCCTTACGGAGCTGAAGCAGATGGCGGCCAGCTATGGATTCGATATTACGAAGCCGGCGGAGACCGCGCGGGAAGCTTTTCAATGGCTGTACTTCGGGTATCTTGCCGCAATCAAGGAACAGAATGGAGCAGCTATGAGTCTTGGCCGCACCTCCACCTTTTTGGACATCTATATAGCGCGTGATCTAAAGGAGCAGAGGCTAACGGAGCAAGGGGCACAGGAGCTCGTCGATCATTTTGTCCTGAAGCTGCGTATGGTAAAGTTCGCAAGGACACCGGAATATAACGCGCTGTTCAGCGGCGATCCGACATGGGTCACCGAGTCGCTCGGAGGCATCGGTTTGGACGGTCGTCCGTTAGTCACCAAGACCACCTTTCGGTTCCTGCATACGCTGGAGACGCTTGGGCCATCGCCGGAACCGAATTTGACCGTACTTTGGTCCCATCGGCTCCCACAGCAGTTCAAGGAATATTGTGCGCGCATGACGATTCAGACAAGCTCACTTCAGTATGAGAATGATGATTTAATGCGGACTTATTTTGGTGACGATTATGGAATTGCCTGCTGTGTGTCTGCCATGCGGATCGGAAAGCAAATGCAGTATTTCGGCGCTCGGGCAAATCTGGCCAAAGCACTGCTGTATGCAATTAACGGCGGAATGGATGAACAAATGAAAGTGCAAGTATCCCCGCCAATGCGGCCAATTCTGTCGGATAAACTGGATTATGACGAAGTAATGGACGCCTTTGACTATATGATGGAGTGGCTTGCGGAGCTCTATATTAACACCTTGAATGTAATCCACTACATGCATGATAAATACTGTTATGAACGTATCGAGATGGCTCTTCACGATCAGGAAACGATGCGAACAATGGCAACCGGGATCGCCGGGCTGTCGGTCGTAACCGATTCGCTCAGCGCCATTAAATATGCTAATGTTCGGCCGGTTCGAGATGAGAATGGCCTTGTTGTTGACTATATCGTTGAAGGGGAATATCCCGCCTACGGCAACAACGATGACCGTGCCGATGATATCGCTATTGACCTCGTGAAACGGTTCTTTCGCAAGCTGAAGAAGCATTCGACTTATAGGGAGGCCAAGACCACGATGTCGGTGCTGACCATTACCTCCAATGTGGTATACGGTAAGCTGACCGGGAATACCCCGGATGGGAGAAAGAAAGGTGAGCCATTCGCTCCAGGAGCCAACCCGATGCACGGTAGAGACCGGAAAGGTGCAATTGCTTCATTGGCCTCCGTAGCTAAGCTGCCTTATGAATACGCCTTGGATGGTATTTCCAATACATTCTCGATTATTCCGGGGGCCCTTGGGAAAAGCGATGAAGATCGAATCCGTAATCTGACTGCGATTCTGGACGGGTATACAGCCAAGGATGGTCATCATCTCAATATCAATGTGTTCGACAAAGAAACCTTGCTGGATGCGATGGATCATCCGGAGCAGTATCCGCAGCTCACGGTGCGAGTGTCCGGCTATGCGGTTAATTTCATTAAACTAACGAGAGAACAGCAGCTTGATGTCATCAACAGAACCTTTCATGAAAAAATCTAACGGGGGAAGCGCTATGGGGCAGCACCAAGGTCGCATTCATTCCATTGAAACATCCGGTATGGTAGATGGACCGGGTATTCGATTCGTTGTGTTCATGCAGGGATGCTTACTGCGCTGCCTATATTGCCACAACCCCGATACCTGGACGATTGGAAAAGGCCAACTCGTAACCGTTCAGGAATTGGTTGAAGACATTCGCGGATATCTCCCTTTTCTGCAGTTTTCCGGGGGAGGAGTAACGGTCAGTGGCGGAGAGCCTTTATTGCAGGCTGATTTTCTGCTTACCCTGTTCCAGGCTTTAAAACGAGAACACGGCATTCACACCGCAATCGATTCTTCAGGCGGTTGCTTTACCCGGCGCGGCCATTTCTTTGAGACGCTACAGCAGTTAATGAAGTTTACCGACCTCGTTCTGCTTGATTTGAAGCAAATCGATCCGCAAAAACATCTCGCGTTAACCGGTAAGCCAAACGATCATATTCTCGACTTTGCCCGTTTTCTCTCCGAGGCTAATATTCCGGTCTGGATCAGGCATGTTCTTGTTCCCGGCCTATCGGATGATGAAGCAGATCTTCGGAAGCTGGCCGACTTTATCAAGACCTTGCGTAATGTAGAGCGCGTTGAAATCTTGCCTTATCACGAAATGGGGAAGTTTAAATACGAACAGCTTGGAATTGAATACCCGCTTCTCCATACCAGGCCACCGGATGAAGAGACCATTCGAATGGCAAAAGAGATTTTGGGCGCACATTAATACCGCTTCTTTATGGAGTATAAGTGAAGACACCTTAGGGGTGTCTTTTTTCGTTCTATTTATTTAAATATTCTGGGACAAATTCATAAAATTTCACTAAGTCTTTTTGCAAAATATATTCTACGGTTTCGACCTGTGTATTGTTTAATGAGTATCTATAGAGTGTAAAACGATCTGCTGGTTTCTCACTAATAAAATCTAAAATATCTCCTTCTTTATTCCACAAAATAAATTGTGTAGTAATATACTCCCCGGGAATGGTCTCGAACGTATTAGTTACTGCGTTATAGAATCCGATTTTACTGGACCCTGTATTACCATAAGCGAAAGCTAAAATGTCTTCTTTTGGGGACCAATTAAAGGTATGAATGGTTTCAATGAAGCTTTCGCCGGTTTGATCGTTGAGTATAATTTGCTTCCCATTACTTAAAGAAATAAGAATGACGTTATTACCAACATTCTGATAATACAGGCTTATTGCCAGATATTCACCGTCAGCTGAAACGGCTACCGAAGAAATATTATATGGCTTATCCATTATTGCAACGGATTGATTTTGATTTCCTTTTTGAATGGTTATGGATTCGATAGAGGTTTTTGTTTTTTTTGCTAATAATGTAACTCCTCCTTGGTTCCAAGTAATCGTATCCTCCGTAACACTTTTTTCTCCGTGGTCTGGGGAATAATATGGTTCAGTATTTAAAGTAGGTTCCTGATTACTTTCTTTAATCTGAAATGAGGGTCTTGTTTGTACTTCCTCATTGTTGCTACAAGCCATTAATGCGGATGAGTATAAAATAACGAGAAGAAAAAGAATTGTACGTCTCATAAGAGGGCTCCTTATAAATAATTTTTTTGGATATTTATTTAAAAGTGTAAGCTCTGCTCCATATGCTAAACCCACTAATCTCATAACTCATATAAGGAGTCAAGAGGTCAGGCGCCCTAAATTAAAGTAGAAAATACTGGTATCTCATAGTATCATTAAATTTGGTAGAAAACCAAAATTATACAAGGGGCGTAGTTGGATGAAAAAGGTGAAAAATAATTATCTGATTTTACTGTTACTAATGTTATTTATGTTTAACTCATTAGGGGTTGTGGCCCCGGCAGCCAGCGCGGATTCATCACTTTACCGAATAATTTGACCGACTGGCTATTGGACGAAGAAGCTGGTTATATTTACGCAATCTCTAGCGGCGATAATAACCTTTATTTTATTCGACTCAGCGATTTTAAGATTGAAAAAACGATAAATATTGGTTCTAACCCTTATTCTCTTGCACGGGATGGGCAGTTTCTGCAAGTCACGCTTTCCGGAGCGACACTGATAAAGACGGTTGACCTCGCTACACAAGATATTACAGATACGATTACTACAATAGAAATACCTTACTCGATAGCGGCCTCTTCTAATCATCTTTTCTACGAGACTAATAACGGTAAGATCTACAAATATGATAAGGGTACAGGAACAACCAGTTTATTGTTCAATGATTATTATATTCACAATAAAATAACTCTAGCAGTTGATGATTTATCCAATACACTTTATGTGGGTCAATTGTCCTCTTATGGCGGATTAATGGCTATAAACGCTGAGACCGGAGAAAAGCTGAGTGAGGACATAGATGACAGCATGGAGATTGGAGGACCTTCGTTATCGCTTAAACATATTTTTATTGATGAGCAATTCGTATATTTTGGCGGACATCGGTTTAATAAAAACAACTTGATAGAGACCACAGGTACATACACCAGAGCGAATAACGACTACAACTATCTCGAATCCGTGATATTGGATGTATCAGACACCTATGTTATTACCACGGAAGGGGTATACGATAAAAATACTTATGCTCCGTTAGCTCTGTTCCCTTCAAACAGTAAATTTGCCTTGCTGGACTCGAACGGTCATGCATATCTTACAGGCACAGCGAATGGGTATGAGGATACCAATAAGATCAAACGAATTGATCTTACAATTGCACAAAGGACTTCGGCTACTATTACCGCGGATTCTTATTCCGTCCGAAGTGATCAGGCAATTACCGACTGGGTCACTTCGGACAGTTCCCCCTATATCTACGCCATTGTGGCGAGCACTAACGAGCTTGTCATTATTCATAAAGAAGATATGAGTGTAGAAAAGAAGATGTTTATTGGTTCTAACCCAAGAGAGATTAAGATTTTCAATAACAAGTTATATATCATCTTCAAAGGTGAAAACCACATCAATATTATGGATTTGGGCGACGGTATTCCAACAGAAGCGGGCGCTGTCAAAATCACCACAAAGCACTATCCGCTAAATGTCTATCCTGACAACAATAATCGTATTTTGTATAATGGCCGAACATTTGCAGGCGGTATCAGCGTGACATCAGCGGTCTATACCTCTGTTACGGATACGGTTTACAATGAAAAAAGTACAGCAATCTATTCTTCTGGCAGCTACTTGTTGGACCCCGATCAAGAGATACTTTATGGCGTAGGTAGTTATAACCTCTCTATATATAATAGTCAAAATTTTGATTTGCTTGAAAGAAAAAGTGTGGATAGTGGTGCTTTCGATCCCAAATTATTTCTCGATGAAGGCAGTTTATACTATGGGACACGCAGGTATAATGCCAACCAGACTTCCATGCTTTACGGGTCCTATCCAGAAGGGGTTATATACGCACGCGGCAGTCTCGTGTTCAGTAATGGTGCCGTCTACGACAGAGACAGTTTTACAAAAACCTATGATTTGTTAATGTACATCCAAGATGCATATGTTGATGCAGATCAAACCATTTTCGTATCCACAAATAACCGTCTTTATAAGTTTAGTACCTTTGAAGAGTTGCAGTCTGTTATGAATGAGGCCCGCTTGCCTTCTAATGCCGTTTTCGTGGATGAAGATTTGAATTCCGGTACGATTAACGGGTATTTGTCCTTTGTACCGCCGGCCGACCAGGATGGGATTAAGGGGTATGCTGCGTACTATCTAGACGAGAATGGCAATAAGCTTCAGCAAGTCGGAATATATAAGAAGAATCTGTTGTCAACGGATTCATTCTTTATTTATGAAATATCACAATCAAGATTGCCCGCAGGAGCAGTAAGTATTGGGCTGTATCCGGTGGTTCGTCTGGATACCTATGGCAGTGAGCATATATTAGACGTTCATATCTCTGTTCCCATCTATGATTCACCGGGATATCTGCCTGTAGATTTGTTAATGACGGATACGAACTCTGACATATCTAAATTTGCTGGTACAGTGACGTGGAAACCAGGAATAGCTGAAATGCCAGGTGTCCGTTATTACTTGTATTTTATTAATGCAGATGGTGCCATGGGAGATGAGATAGCCGTCGTAAATGGTGGGCAAAAGATGTATTCCGTGACTATTCCAGTGAAAGATGTACCGGCGGAAGCCTTTGGGATCGGCGTTTTCATGGAAAATGAGGATTTCAGTTCGCCATTCTATAGTGAGTCGCTATTGGAAGATAAACGAACACCGGCTATCCCGGCATCATCCATTACCGTACACAAATACATGGTTCTAGCGGATAATATCGTCATGAATAACCTTGTAGCCGGTGATATTATACGTGTATACAATGAGGAACAAACAGCCCTTCTAGGGGGCGGGATCGTTGATCTGAACAATAGCACCATTACCATTACGATCGGAAACCTTGGGAATCCCGGAGAAAAGCTACTCCTAACCCGACAAACAATCCATAGAGGTGAAAGCACAGGTACTTTAGTTGTTATACCTCCTGTTACGAATCCTAGTGGTGGAGGTAGCAGCGGCGGTGGCGGAGGAGGAAGTGGTGGAGTTGGCGGTGGCGGTGGCGGTGGCGGAGTAGTTGGCGGCAACAAGCCTGAAGATGCCAAGATAGTCACAACAATCAAAGAAAACACAGATGGAACCCATGTATCTTTGACAGAAGTGAACCCGACATTTATTTCAAAGGCCGTAAGCGATCCCGAATTTAAAAAAAGTCCGGTGATTATTATCAAGGCTGATGAAAAAACGGCAGCTCAAAGCAGCCAGTTCCAGATAGATTCAAGTTCATTAACAAGTATCATTATTAATTCAAAGGATGCTGTACTTATTCTAGAATCAACATCGGGCAAGCTTCGGCTTCCCGTGTATTCCTTAACCTCTTCCATTTCCCGGGACAATGGTTCAGATCAGAAGGTTGTCATTACAATTGCCCAAGCAGCAAGCGACTATAAAGCCAAGTTGAGTGCTCAACTTAAGGGCTCTACCACTGTTCCGTTGGGAAGTCCTGTGGAATATGAGGTTAAGCTTACAGGAGGCAGCCAGGATCGCATTCTTTCAAGTTTCTCTGATTATGTCGGTCATGTGATGAACTTTAATGTAACAAAAGACTCGAATGCCGTTTATGCAGGCTTAACCTATGATCCGATTACACAGACATACGTTCCGGTTCCAACCACTTGGGAATGGAAAGATGGAATGTTACAGGTCACATTAAAGCGTAAGGGGAATTCCGTATACACTGTTGTTCAAAATCATGTAGAATTTAATGATTTGGATAACAGCAATCTGTATAAAGAAAGTATCTTAGCCTTAGCGAACCGAGGGGTTATCAACGGTTATAGTGATGGAAGCTTCAAGGCGAGCTCGGTGGTCACGCGTGCTGAATTTGCTGCCATGCTCAATCGAACTTTAGGCATTTTACCTAAGTTGCAGGCTTCTAAAAGCTTTAGGGATGTTTCAAAAGAAATCTGGTATGCACAGCAGGTAAATGCAGCCGTCGACGCGGGTCTAATTAACGGCTTTACGGACGGTACTTTCCGGCCGAATCAAGAAATTACGCATCAAGAGATGATTGTTATGCTGGTGAATGCTCTGAAATATGGCGGAACGGACGCAGCAGTAAATAAGACCTCTTCGGTAGAGTTTCCTGATAAGTTGCCGAATTGGGCGAAATCATATTACACAGCTGCCTTGGATAATGAAATACTGCCGTCGAACAGTCCATTCCATTTCCAGACGGGCCAGAAAACACAACGTCAAGAAAGTGCATGGCTATTGTACCAATTGATGAAGGTATTGAAGCTTACAAACTCCTAGTAAACAATCGGCGAGTTGTGGATGTGCTGGGTCGGCGTTGATCAACCTTAAAAACCCGCTTAAATAGCGGGTTTTTTGTTGTTTATATTTCAATCCTCATCGGAAAGAACATTAGGAGAAGATAATAATGCGATGAACACATGAATACACCGCTCTTCAGTGGGCCTAAGGGCTTAAAGTTTGATTCTAATATGTAATTATAGTGCGAATTACACAACATTCGGGAAAGTTTTCAGGGAAAAAACCGGGGCTTATTTCCTGAACAGGAACCTAAGTCATATTTATTTTCTCTGGACTGGAGTATAATTCTTTATTAGTAATCTTGTGGAATTCAGGTTTAAATCAAAACTTTATGATTGTAAAGAACAATTCTAAGAAAACTGATGTTGTGCTTGGCATATTAAAATGGATAACAATCCTCTGATTTCTTTAGTTAAGATAAATCGAAAAGGGAGGCTTCACAGAATTGCTGAACAGAAAAATTCGGCTGTTATTAGTACTATGTGCAGCTATGTTGGGAGTGACGGGGTGCGTGGGAAAAGATCAGAAAGTACAAAAGATGATCAGTTATGTGGAAGATAAGTACGGCCAGTCTTTTGAAGTGGAACAATTGGACAAGGGTAGTACTTTCTTTGCTGAACTTTATGGTGGAGATAAACTACTTGTTCATCCTAAAGGTCAGGTTAAAGAACCATTTTTTGTGTTTGAACACAGCACAAAACATACTTATAGCGACAATTATGTGCAGGCAAGTCTTAGTAATACGTTTACTGAAATACATAAGCTAAAAATCGAACAATTTGACAGTAGAAAAAGGGCGGTGAAGTTAGCTTTCCGCGGTACGAATACTCCTAGTGGGGCTGCATTTCTCGGAACGTCCGCCGAGGACTTTAATCGGGATTTATCATATGATGCAGATATATATGTCGATGTTGTCGTTAAGATGGATTCAAGTTATGGCATAAGTCAGGATGCGGAATTTCTTTATCAGCTATATAACTATATGAAGAGTATAACTCAACGGAATTTCATCATATCCATAGCGTATATCAAGCCGGAGAAGTTTGAAGAGGCAGAGGAAATTATCCGTATTGCTCATACTGTCAATTTTGCTTGGGCTTGGTTAGGGGACGGAGTTGAACAGGAGTTTAGCTTTGAACGTAAGGATCCAGTTCAAGATGCATCCTATTTTGTTAATATCAATCGTTAGCGGGTGAGGTTATGTCGATCAATGTAAATGATCTAACGAACAGAGAAAAATACTTCCTTTTAGAGTTATCCTATATCGATTTAGATGTAAAGAGCTCGAATCTAGAACCTAATGATTATAAAACAATAGATGAAGCGCTTAAATCGGCTCTGAAATTTAGTGAAGGAAATGAGGAAGCCCAAGAGAAAATTACAACTTTGCAGAATAGTTACGCTGATATTATCGGTATAAACGGATCTTTACGTGATGTTAAGCTGGTTGGATATGAGAATGCCAATCGGTTAAGAGTCAAAGGGAATGAAGCAAGTACTGGTTTTGTAGGGTATGCACTGGAAGATAGTAGTGGAAACCGAGGGTTTTTATACCGAGGCAGTGAGCGCGAGGATACCGATAATTTATTGGATGGACTTGCTGACTGGACGGATAATTTTGACTCCACTATATCCGGAACTTCACGGCAGGTAATACAGGCTAATGCATTCTTTGAAAAATATTCGACCGATGCTCATGGTAAGCCACTTGATATTACATACTCGTTCTATGGTCACTCCAAAGGTAATAATCTTGCTACGGAAGTATTCTTGAACAACCTTGATAAGGATGTTTATGGGTATAGTGTAAACGGACAGCCAGTCTACTGGTATGACCTCACTGAACGCCAGAAGAATGAACTAAGAGGCGACAGATATACATTCATTGTACATGAGGGCGACATTGTCAGTTCGCTCGGCTATGTAGATTATGTAGATCTTGTTGTGAAAACCAAAGAGGGAACCCATGGTATGTTTGGGCCGCACTCCCTAAGTTCCGTTGATTTTGAATCTTCCGGGAACCTCTACAATGCCAGAAAACCGACGGCAATGGATCAATGGATGCAGAGGCAACGTGATCTGGAGATCACAGTTTCGATCGCCGCGATTCAGATTGTTGCGGATTCGCTCGCAGGGATATCTACTATTCTCGAAATGGTCGGGATAAAGAGATACGGCTATTTTGTGGTTGATTCCATTAAACAATCTCTTGTAATGCTGGAGAAAGGTTCTAAGCAGGTTGCCATAGCAATCAAAGATGGCTGCGTTGCGCAATTGAAAAAACTGAATCTTTGGAGCCAAGAGCAAATTGGAAGCATCTCTAGCTGGTTTGACGGAGTGATAATAAAAGCGACAAAATGGTTAACTCTCGTTCGCGAAGCTTATGGAGCCCGTTCTGCTTTTATAGAAGAAGATCACTTGTCAGTAGATCTCATGCGGTTAACCCATTACGCCCAGAGACTGTCTAGTTTAGGCAGGCAGGTAGAGGACATTAATGATGTGATTGACTCTTTATATAGGCGTATTAGTTTATTGGACCTGGGACATTTGCTTAAAGCTGATTACTTTACTGGACACACAAACCAGCTAGGCCAGTGTATGCAGTATTTGAACAACAGTCGTGAACTGCTGCAGTCTACGGAGTACAAACTGAATCAGCAAGCGAATATGTTCTGATAGGAGGCACTGAAGGTATGTTGAATTTAGTGGAACAGGAAAGAGAACGTCAACGTGAGCGTCAACGGGAACGAGAACGGATTCAAAATGAGATTAGAGAAATTAACGCACGCCTGCAATCAGTCTGCATGGAGTTAGAGAGTATTTCCGGAGAAGTGGAAAGAGAGTTTAAAGGTATAGGCGCGTCTCTATGCTCACAAAAATTGATTCAGGTATCTGGCCGGTACAGGTCGGTTATCAACGAGTTGAGCCAAATTTAGAGGGGAAAAATTAGATGGCATTCAATCCAGAAACAAATGATGAATTGGTGATCGACGGCAAGGTTTATGCCGTTCAGGGGCATCCATTCTTTATTGAAATTCCTTACGGTCAAGAGGGTAGACAAGGAACGGTATATAAACTCACCAGTGTACAGGATGGCCTCTCCAAGGCACTGAAGGTATTCAAACCCGCCTTCCGGCAGCCTTCCAATGTCTATTTATCGGAGCAGCTTGCAGTATTTTCTAAGATTGAGGGTCTTCAAGTCTGTGAACGTTCTGTGCTGATTCCACAGCGGGACATGGAACTATTGGGAACTCATTCCGAGCTGTTGTATGCGGTTCTTATGCCATGGATCAATGGCCCAACCTGGATGGATATCATGCTGGATAAAAGGGATTTCACGAAGGATACTGCGCTCCATACCGCTAAATCCTTGGCTGAGGTATTATCTTTCATGGAACAGCGCGGGTTGGCGCATGGAGATTTATCGGGTTCGAACGTTATGATTCCCGGACTCTTGCATGAGATAACACCATTAGTCAAATCATGGATTCAGCTCATTGATATGGAGCAGATGTTTGCGGTTCAGCTCGACAGACCCGAATATCTGGCAACAGGATCACCCGGATACTCTTCTAGAAGAAGCGAATACCAGCATCTCTGGAACAAATATGCCGACCGTTATTCCGGCAGCATATTGCTTGCAGAGATGTTAGTTTGGTTTCATCCGGAGATCAGAGAAGCAGCCTGGGGTGAGAGCTATTTTGATCCGGAGCGCATGGAGGAGGATCATGACCGAGTAGTCTTGATCAACAAGGTGCTGGTGGAAACTTACGGGAACGAAGTTGCTAGACTTTTTCGCAAAGCATGGAATAGTGATGCGCTGTATCAATGTCCGGCATTCGGAGAGTGGTTCATCGCACTATCATCTGTCAGTTTTAAAAATATAGTAATTCCTGAAATTCCAGCAGGGAATGTAGTAGATTCGGAGGCTCTCCTTCCGCTTCATCATCCGGTTCCAGCCGAGGTATTACCGGAATGGAGTGAAGCAGGGTTAAGCAGGGCAAGAATGCTGGAAAGTGAAGGAGACTTGAATGGGGCACTGGCGGCCTATACAGCATTACTTGCTAGTCCTCTTGTTAATTCTGCAGTCCGCTATGAAATAGAAGCTGCGGCAGCCGTAATCCAGTCTCTGATCGCCAAGCAGCAACTGCAAGTGGTAACCCCAGAGTCTGAAGAACCACCTGTAAGGAGGAAATGGAGAGCCGGAATAATTGTTGCATTGGCATCGGCTATTCTCCTCGGCGGAGGTCTGACTGTACGCGGAATGATGCGTGATTCCGACTCTAAAGAGCCATTAATGAATGCAGTTGCCCAGACTTCAGAGCCTACTCCGTCTGAAACAGTGAATGCTGTTTCCGCAGTAGATCAAGTTATAGCCGAGGAAACAGCGACTCCGCAGCCTGCTTTGCCTTCCAGTCAGCCGACTGCTACATTGGTGGCCAAACCGACCATTCAGCCAACGGCCAAGCTAAGCGTAAAACCGTCAAAGAAACCGACTGCTCCAACCACTAAACCAACTGCAAAACCAACGGTTAAGCCGACAAAAAAACCGACGGCTACGAAATCGGTGGCAACAGTGAAGCCAATATCGAAGGATCAAAAAATCAAAGCTCTTGAGGATAGTATTTTTAATGCTTACAACGTTGAAGACGATACGGAGAAGGTTATTCGTCTATCTAAACAATTGAAGGCACTGGACAGTCATAACAGTCTGGCGCTAAGAATGTTAAGAGAGCTTACAGGAGAGTAGTTAAATGAATTGGCATCAGCTTTCTGGGGGCCAGCGTTGTACAAAACTAATCGAAGGGTGAAGCCCATATTATGTTAAGGAGGAATTGACATGAAGAAGTTTATCTCAGGCTTTGTGTGTGGCGCAATATTGTTCGGAGGTGTTACTGTATTTGCGGCAGATTTAAAAGGGGCCTTATTTAACATTAACAATGTTGAAGTAGATGGGAAAAAGATTACCGTTAATAGCCAAAACAAACCGTTTACCTTTCAGGGATACGCCTATTTTCCAAGCTACATGCTGTCTGACATGGGCTACACACCTTCTCGTTCCAGTGATGGAAAGACTATAACTCTAAATTCAACGGGTAAGAAGGTTTATGCAACCGGCGGCGCTGTTGGACCGGGAATAGATTATTTAATTGCTGCTTCCGATGTTGTTAATACAAGTGCATTGAGCTCCGTTGCGTATGATAGCAGCACAATAATTAGAGATCAGAAGGGGACAACCCACTCCAATTATATGTATGCGATGTTAGGTGATAATACCCCGGATAGCAAGGGACAAGTAAAGATTACATATCAGGTGGATGAAAAGTATAGACAGTTTAATGCAAAGGCGGGTGTGATTCAGCACCAATTAGGTAACATGAGTACGCAACCAATCACTCTTACCGTCTATACAACGGATAAGGCGGGACAAACAACCTTATACGGGACGTATAACTATACCTCCAAGCAAAGTCTCACCAATTTGATTGTGCCACTTCGTTATGTTGATAAGATTACTTTTACGATGAGTAGTGTCGGCGATGCCAAAGTGGAATTTGCCATGTTTGATCCTGTATTTATCAAATAGTACTACTCTAAGAAGCCAGAGCGGAGTTTTTTAGAGAGTTCTAATAGGGAGTGGAGGTAGGAATGCAGTTATCACTGCTTAAAGACACGGTTATCTATACCTGTGTTCTTCCTAAGAAACAGAAGGGAAAATACTGGATCACGCAAAGAAATGATCAGAATTATGAAGAAAACATCATCAGTGTGGAAGGCATAGAAGGGAATTGGATTTTAAAATCCAATAAGCAGGCGGTTATTCTGGATGACAACAGGTCCACGGTCAAGGAAATAGCCGTTGAACCCATGAATATATACCATATTCATCTCACGAGAACAGATGAGTATGTTGTGTTATTTTCCGAGCCTGTTTCTGCGGACAGAAATACCTTCAAGAAGCTGAGGCTTCCTGCATCCAGCAGAATAACCATTGGACGGGCAGAGAGTTGTGATCTTCACTATGCCAATAAGTATACTTCATCCATTCATGCAGAACTGCTGATCAATGGCGCTATTATAACGATTCAGGACCAGAACAGTGCAAACGGAACGTTTGTAAACGGAGAACGGGTCACAAGCAAAGTGTTGAGGCCGGGTGATGTGATTTATATTATCGGTCTCAGAATGATTATGGGTCTCGATTTTATCGCCGTGAACAATCCGGATGGGCAGCTTAAAAGCAAAAACTCCGTCTTTTATCCCTACATTAAGCAGGCTGTTGCTGCTGTGGCAGAGGAAGAGGAGGAACTGGAGGAGATCTCATCTTCCCAGGACTGGTTCTACCGTTCCCCGCGGTTCAAGCGGGATATAAAGAAGGCGGAGTTCGTGATTGATCCTCCACCCTCTCTCGGTAATATGGAGCAACTGCCGATCATGTTAATGCTGGGTCCGTCCATCACCATGGGTATGGCCTCGCTCTTTACAGGTTTGTTCACGCTCCAGACCGTACTTAATACCGGAGGCAGTGTCAGAAATGCCATGCCAACGCTGGTAATGTCAGTGAGTATGCTGCTTGGCACAATATTATGGCCTATTTTGGCCAGAAAACATGAAAGTAAGCGGCGAAGACTTCGTGAACAGAACAGAAATGTGAAATACAAGGAGTATTTGGAGCATCTTCGACTGCAAATTGCTGAGGAGTGTGTGCATCAGAGTGACATTCTGCATGAGAACCTCGTTACTGTAGGCGACTGTATTACCCGTATAGAACAGCAGCAGCGTAATCTATGGGAGCGAACTCGCACACATAATGACTTTTTAACGCTTAGACTGGGCCTTGGGGCCGTTGCTTTGCAGGCCGAAATAAAACATCCGGAAAAAAGATTTACTCTGGATGAAGATGAGCTTCAAGAGGAATTGAACACTCTTATCGAAGAACCTAAGTTCCTAAATAACGTGCCATTGCCACTGTCATTGACTGAGGATTGGGTAACCGGGATTATCGGAAACAGAGAAGCTACCGTGACGCTTACAAAACAATTTATTCTGCAACTTACCGCTCTTCACAGCTATGACGAGCTAAAGCTCGTATTCCTCTATGACACCAAAGAACAGGGTATCTGGGAATTTGTGAAATGGCTTCCCCATGTATGGAATGAAGAAGGAAGTCTGCGGTTTGTCGCATCCCGATTAAATGAAGTGAAGGAGTTATCCGCTTATTTGGAGAAGGAGCTGTCCTCTCGGGAGAATCTCTCCTCTGATGAAGCAATTCAGGATGTGGTGCCTTATTACGTGATTATAGCTGCAGACAGGCATCTAGCGGGCAAAGCGGAAATAATCAATGGATTATTAAAGCAGAAAAAAAATCTCGGATTCAGTATCCTACATCTTTATGATCAGCTGATGAATCTCCCTAAAGAGTGCTCCCTGGTCATTGAGTGTGACGGAGAAAATTCAAAAATTTATGACAAAGATGATATTTCTGGAAATTCAATATCTTTCTGCCCTGATCCTTATGAAACCAGTAACGAGCTTGCACTTGCTGTCCATCTGGCCAATATTAGGCTCGACACGTCGGGCTCCAAGTACAACCTGCCGGATATGTTGACGTTTCTGGATATGTTTGAGGTCGGTAAGGTGGAGCACCTTAACGCCTTGACCCGTTGGAAGGATAACGATCCGGTACTGTCTCTTGAAACTCCTATCGGTGTGGATACCTCAGGAGCCTTATTTAATCTTGATCTTCATGAAAAGTTCCACGGTCCGCACGGATTAATCGCCGGGATGACAGGCTCAGGAAAAAGTGAATTTATAATGACCTATATATTGTCATTGGCTGTAAATTATCATCCGCAAGAGGTTGCTTTTATACTAATCGACTATAAGGGTGGGGGAATGGCAAGCGCGTTTACGGGTCTGCCTCACCTAGTGGGAACGATAACTAATCTGGACGGCGCTGCGGTGAAGCGTTCGCTAATTTCAATCCAGAGCGAGCTTAAGCGGCGTCAGTCTATTTTTCAGGACATTAATAGCCGATTGGGATTAAGCAACATCGATATTTATAAATACCAGAAGCTCTTCCGGGAAGGCCAAGTTACAGAGCCGCTTCAACATCTGTTCATTATTTCTGATGAATTCGCCGAGTTGAAAACCCAACAGCCGGAATTCATGGAACAGCTGGTAAGCGCAGCGCGCATCGGACGAAGCCTGGGCATACATCTAATTCTGGCAACCCAGAAGCCTGCCGGCGTGGTTGATGACCAGATTTGGAGCAACAGCAAATTCCGCATTTCACTGAAGGTCCAAGAGCGGGCTGACAGTATGGATGTAATCAAAAGGCCGGATGCCGCCGAATTGTCTGTAACCGGGAGGTTTTATATTCAGGTAGGCTTCAATGAATTGTTTGAGCTGGGGCAATCCGCATGGGCTGGAGCACCGTATTATCCCGCGGACCGGATGGAACAAACGAAGGATCAAAGCTTGACGGTAGTTGATAATCTGGGCCGTATTGTGAAGCAGGTAGCTGCAGACAAGCGGAAAAGAAGATTCCATAATCCGAGCAAACAGATCAATAAGATTAATGAATATCTCTCCCAAATAGCTGTTGAAGAAGGCATTAAGGTGCGGCCGCTGTGGTTGGAGCCGATTCCTGCTGTTATTTATCTTGATGAATTGAAAAAGAAGTACCCGCATCACACGGATTCTTACGGCGATATCAATCCTGTGATCGGCGAAGTGGATGATCCGGTGAATCAAAGACAGCTGGCTATGACCTTTCCGCTTTCCCGGGATGGGAACGCAATCATTTATGGGGCTGCGGGAAGCGGCAAAACAGTCTTTATGACCACTTTAATCACTTCGCTGATAGAGCAGCATACTCCAAATGAAATAAATATGTATATCCTGGACTTTGGCTCGGAAACGTTGGGGGTATTCTCGGAATCGCCGCATGTGGGCGATGTGATGTTCTCCCACGATACCGAAAAAGTTAATAATCTGTTCCAAATGCTTCAGCGAAAAATAGTAGCTAGAAAGAAACGGTTCTCCCCGTTTGGAGGTGACTTCCGCTCTTATAACCGCAGCTGTACGGAACAGGAGCCTTCGATAACCGTTATTATCCATAACTATTCCGCATTTACCGAGCTTTTTGAAGGCAAGGAAGAGAGCATCTCGCTGTTGAGCAGAGAAGGCGTGAAATATGGTATTTATTTTGTTCTGACTGCACTTAACACAGGTGCTGTACGGTACAAAACACTACAGAATTTCAAGCAGTTGTTTGTGCTTCAGCTTAACGATTCTTCCGATTATTCGGGTGTGCTGGGCAATGTCGATGGTATCTACCCTTCGAAACTGAAGGGCAGAGGAATCTTCAAGACTGACAATGTATATGAATTTCAGCTAGCCCATATTCAATCAAACGGTGGTAACGTGCTAAGCGAATTGCGAAGCAGCTGCAGCAGCTGTGCGAACCAATGGATGGGAAATGCGGCTGAACGGGTACCGATATTACCAGATAAGGTTGACCTTACGTTTCTAAAGAAAGATATTCACCAGCGGAAGGACGGATGGATTCCTGTAGGTGTGGAGAAAGAGAGCCTTGAAGTGTCTTATATGGACTTTAGCCAATCCTATATCCAGCTGGTGCTTTCTCGGGATCTTGACATGACCGCTTTCGTGCAGGGACTAGTTGAGGTGCTCGCGGAGAAAGGGACTTCCAAGTTGTTGGTATTCGATGCCGAGGGGCGGTTTATGGAAGGGCGCCGAGATCATTACCGTTATGTCGATGACCAGAGCGATGCTGCAGAGAAGATGGTTATTGAACTGTTCAATACGCTGGTGAAGCGGAATAATGCCTTTAAGGATGCGATGGCTGCAGGTCAGCCGGTTCCTGCGTTTGAGAAGCTAACGGTCATTGTGCTTTCAGTATCCGCCTTGATGTCCAAGCTATCGGAGGATGCCAAGAATAAATGGAAGGTTCTGCTTGATAAAGGTGATACGGCCTACCAGGTGCATTTTGTTCTGGCTGAACGAGCCGCTTATATTGCTACAATTTCTTATGAGGCTTGGTATAAGGAGCATGTGGCTGCGGGTGAAGGGATATGGATTGGAGACGGCTTTACCGATCAATATCAACTGAAGACAGCTAGATTTGCGAATGAAATGTACCGGGAGATTGGGGATGATTTCGGTTACGTGCTGCATCGCGGCAAGGCTGTTCTGGTCAAGCTGCTGAGTAGTAGTGCACTCGGGGAGGAGGCGGTACCCGTTGGATAAAATCATTATTGAGGTGTATATCCCGGCGATAAGCCAGACACTTGATGTGTTTATTCCTCAAGATCTTCGCCTGTCTGAGATTGAAGGTTTGATGATAGCCGCAGTCACGGAAGTATCAGGGGGATTCTTTACCAGCTCTCAGGATACCGTCATCTGCGACAAGACCACTGGAACAGTGCTTGATGTTAACATGTCGGCACGTGAGCTGGGTTTGAGTAACGGCTCCATGCTGATGTTAATATAAATTTTAATTCTTTATATCTGAAAGGGGCAGGAAGAATGGCTAAGATCGTAGTAGACCCTGCGCGGCTGGACTCAGCGGCACAGAAGATGGACAGTCAAGCTGCGGAGTACGCAGCACAATACAACAAGTTATTCACTGAGGTAAATGGAATGGGTTCCGCTTGGAAAGGGGCCGACAATACAGCATATGTTACTCAGATTCAAGGATTTGAAGATGACTTCAAGAATATGCACGACCTGCTTTTAAAATATTCTGATTTTCTGAAGCAGAGCGCCAAACTGTATCGGGATACACAAAATGAAATAATTAATTCTGCTAAGAAATTAACCAATTAAGAAAAGGAGGCTGCTGATATGTCAACAGAAGGAATTAATATTTCATTACCCGAGGTATCCAATACGGCTGGAACCCTTAGATCCATCAATGAAAGTCTCAGTGCCAGACTGCAAGAAATTAAAAACGAGATGAACGGACTTGCCGCTACCTGGCAAAGTGAAGCAAGTAATACGATTCGTGAGAAGTTTAAAGGAATGGAACCGCGATTTGAGGAATATAAGAATGTAATTACTTCCTATGCCACTTTCCTGGATAATACAGTAAAAGGATACGAAAGTGCCGAAAGTTCCATCAATAGTAATGCGAGCCAATTTAAATAGTATGTTCTGAATAGGGTAATGGAGATAATCCGTTGCCCTTCTTTTCACTTAAGAAGCAGGAAGCTATGGATCATACAGGGATTGGGGACTATGTAATATGTTAACGAACGGAGAGGTTCTTGGTGGGAGATATCTGGTGGAGGGGCTTATTGCCAGAGGGGGTATGGGTGCTGTCTACCGGGTGCGGGATTCCAGGTTAAATAACAAGCTTTGGGCGGTCAAGGAAATCAACGTCGATCAGGAAGCTGATACTAGCAGGTTCCTAGACGAAGTGCGTATTCTCAGCGAGCTGTCCCACCCTTACATTCTGAAAGTGGCTGATTATTTCGAGCCGGATGCTGAAGGCAGATGTTATCTGGTGATGGAATATGTGAATGGGCACACGCTTCAGGAAATATACGGTGAACATGCCTCTCCGCTGTCTATGCAGCATGTGCTCAAATACGCAATGCAGCTATGTGAGATCCTGAATTACTTGCATGAACAGCCCAAACCAATTATTTTTCGCGATCTAAAGCCCTCCAATATTATGGTTGATGAGTATGACAATTTGAAGCTAATCGACTTCGGCATTGCTAGAACTTTCAAGCAGGGACAGCTAAATGACACCGTTGCGCTTGGTACGCTTGTATTTGCTGCTCCGGAGCAGTTGGAGAATCGGCAGACTGACCTCAGAAGCGACTTGTATTCATTGGGTGCGACGTTATACTTCCTGCTTAGCGGAGGAAAATATTACTCTTCAACGCACTCCACCTTTGAGTTAATTCCTTCTGGGGTTCCCTATGAATATGTTATTCTGATCAAAAAATTGCTGGAATCTCACCCGGATCAAAGGTTTCAAAACGCACGCGAAGTAAAAAAACAGCTAGAGTTTATTACTAAATTAGTGACTGACAAAGCGCCCGTTGTCGAACCGACTGTTCGAATTAATCGGCAAAATGAATCCTCGCCGTTAACTGGAGATTTAACTGGTGGTTTGCTCCCGAGAAAAAACTTTACTGTTCAAGCTACACAGAGCACCCCGGCCTTAATTATCTACCTAATTGATGTAAGTGCTTCAATGGGCATGGAAATGAATAATGTCAGAAGAATTGATGTCGTAAAAAAAGCATTGGTTTCCGCCATAAAACAAATGGTCTTTCGTTCCACCAAGGGAAGTCGAATTGCGGCACGTTATCGAATCGCAATTCTTGCATATAGCGACGAGGTTTACGACCTACTGGGAGGCATCAAGGCGATAGATGAAATTGCCGGGACGGGGACACTGCCAGAGCTCACGCCCATACGATTCACAGATACGGCTAGCGCCTTCAAAAGAGCTGAGGAAATGCTCAGGGAAGAGCTGCCCCGTATGCAGAAATGCCCGGCCCCATTAATTTGCCATATGACTGATGGCGCGCATACCGGGGAAGACCCCGAACCAGTGGCCAGACGGATTATGCAGATGAGCGTGCCGGACGGTTCAGTACTTGTCGAGAATATATTTATTAATGATGATTTTCTTGAAGAATCGATTCAAGATCCGCGGAGCTGGAAGGGGATTCATCCCGAAATGGCCCTGAAGGATGACTACGCGGTTAAACTCAGAAATATGTCTTCTTCGCTTCCGGAAAGCTACCGCGAGATGATGTCGGAATTCTCGTATTCCCTACAGAGCGGAGTCGTTATGATGCTCCCTGGCAGCAGCCCGGAAATGGTATCTTTGGGCTTCCAGATGTCTGCTGCTACACCGATACGATAGGACAGGGATGATAGAGATGAGATTGTTTCAGATTGACCAACGATTGGAATATCCTCTGTCAGTACTGCAAGCAGGCCCGTTTGCCATCCGGTATACCTATGCCCGCTCCAGGGAGACACAGCAAGGGGATGATATCGGTCAGGACTACCTAACCTACAAAGTAACGAATGATGGGATTATGTTCTGTGTATGCGACGGAGTCAGTCAGTCCTATTACGGAAATCTAGCAGCAAAATATTTAGGAGATGCGCTGCTGCAATTCATGTCTGAATCGGATTGCTTCAATTCTATGGATAGTGAATACGTAAAGTATAGGTTATGTTCAAGTTTGCAACGAATGACCGCTCAGGCAACTGCAATGATCAACCGTCATGAAATCCCGACTCATATTGGAGGCCTCTTCCGCGAGGTATTGGAGGAGAAACGTATGAAGGGCAGTGAGACTACATTTGTCTGTGGGAAAATTATCTATTCTGCTGCACAAAAGAAAGGGCAGATCACGGCTGCATGTTTGGGGGATACGGGTATCCGCCTTTTTGATTACGGCACTGAAATACCGGGTCTGTTAACGGGAGAAATTTCCCACTGGAACCGTTGGTCAAGCTGTGATGGGGTTTTGGGGGAGGGGCCGTCTATTCTAACGGTGAGTCTTGAGAGAGACGCAAGCGGGCCTAATTGCATCCAAGTTTTCACGGACGGATTAATGGGATACAAGAAATGGCGGCGTCCTCCAGATGATGCAGAACTTCGGCAGATGATACATACCTCACATGATCATGCTGCCAGTGATGATGTTTCTTTTTTAGAGATTAGTTGGAATGAAGTAACTGGAGGATTCAAACGATAAAGCTTTAAAATGTAAGCTCGGCTCCATATGGAGTTAAACAAAAGACACCCTATAAGGGTGTCTAGATGGAGTCAGTTTCAAATGTCGCGAGAGGAGGAATCCTTTGGTTTACCAAATAGCAATATGTATGTAATATAATATAACGCCGTAACGTTAAATTTCTTTGATAATTATCTTAAATTTTAAGTTAAACTGTTATAATGTTATTAAAAATGACATAAAAGTGTGGACAATATCGTTTTCTGTATGTATTATAAGGCTAACTCCACGAGATGAGTGGGGGATGTGTGAGGTTACGGTTATATTATCAAGCTAAGGGAAATTAAAGCCTGAAAGACTAAATAAATAATTGTATACAATTATACAATTACACTTTTGAGTATAAGAGCTAGAAGATTATTGATTAGGAGATGGGCTATGAACACTTCTGTTATGCGGACACGCAGACTATCCAAGGATAATACCTATTTTGCACTCAAACAAAAAATTATTGATAGTGAGTTGAGGCCTGACCAGGTTGTACATGAAGAGAATTTGGCAGCTTTGCTCGGAGTTAGCCGCACTCCATTAAGAGAGGCGATACAAAGGTTAGAGAATGAAGAATTCCTCGTTCGACAACCTAATGGAAGGTTGAAAGTGGCGTCAGTAACCATGAAAGAGGTTGAAGAAATATTTCTTATTCGCAGCATGCTGGAAGGATATATTGCTAAAAATGCTGCTATAAATGCCACTGATAAAGATATTCACAACTTAACAAAAATGATAGAAAAAATGAAACAATCCTTTCAGCTGGGCGATAATCAGGACTTTGTTTCGTATGGCTTTGAATTTCATGATTATTTATCTGAAATGAGTGAACTGAAAACATTTGTGAGTATCTTGAATCACTTAAGGGATCATTCGCTTCGATATTGCCGATTTGTTTCCATGCATGGGGATTGGAACACACAGGCAGATGAAGAGCATAACCTCATTTTACAAATGATAGTCGACAGAAATGGGGACGGTGCGGAAAAAGCGATGCAAGATCATATCTTAAGCAGTCTATCTTCTGCATTGGAGAGATTAAAAGGAATTCAAGTGAACGGGGAGGATTGAGTTTTATATGAAAACAAAATGGAGTATGGATACGATGATTATTCATGAAAACCAGTTTCCTGACCCTCAAACAGGTGCCATCTCACAAAGTATCGTACCTGCAGTTGCCTATGCCTTCCCTGATGCAGAAACAGCAGCAGCAGTTGTGTGTGGTGAGGCAGAGGGTGTCTATTACGGAAGATATGGAAATCCTACTTCCCGAACATTGGAAAAAAAGATCGCTGCTTTAGAAGGTGGAGAAGATGCTTTAGGAGTTTCTAGTGGAATGGCTGCAATCTCTATTGCGTTGCTCGGCTTCTTGAAGCAAGGGGACCATGTCGTTGTGACAAAGGATGTTTATGGAGGTACCTATAACTTTCTGACATCCTTGGCACCTCGATTTGGTATACAGTTCGATTTCGTAGATTGCACGGATATACATTCAATGCTTAAGGCTATTAAACCAAATACAAAAGCTGTCTATATTGAAACCCCTTCTAATCCCAAATTAACAATCCTTGATATTAAAAAAATTACAGAAGCCTGCAAATCCTATCAGCTGCCCGTTATTGTCGATAACACATTTATGAGCCCTTGTTTACAGAAGCCTTTGGAGCTTGGAGCCGATGTTGTGGTCCATAGTGCAACAAAATATATTAATGGTCATGGAGATGTATTGGCTGGTTTTATAGTAGGAAAAAAAGAGACTATCCAGTTTATGAGAAAAAAACTGATGGGAGATTTGGGCCAACATTTAAATGCTTGGGACTCCTTCTTAATATTAAGAGGAATGAAAACAATGGCCTTGCGTGTAGAAAGACATTGCAGCAACGCCCAGAAAATTGCTGAATATCTCGAATCGCATCCCTCTATCGATAAAGTGTTTTATCCGGGATTAGAATCTCATCCTCAACATAAGCTGGCCAAAGAGCAAATGAAGGGGATGGGGGGTATTGTTTCTTTCGAAGTTAAGGGAGGCCTAGTTGAGGGGAAAAAATTAATAAACTCACTTCAATTAGCTATGATTTCATTCAGTTTAGGAGATCCGGAAACCTTAGTGCAGCATCCTGCATCGATGACACATGCTTCTATCCCAAAGGAAGAGAGAATTAAGTTCGGGATTACGGATGGATTAATTCGCATTTCGGTCGGGTTAGAGGATGCGGATGATATTATCGGCGATTTTGATCATGCTTTATCCGGTCTATTTGCCAGCTCTGAAATGAAAATAATAACGAAATAAACATTACATTACATTCATTTCATTCACAAAACTTTTAGGAGGAAGTACATGTCTACTAAACAGCCGGATGAGAATGAACAAGCATTACGTCGTCAATTAATTGACGTTCGAAGAAACCTTCATCGAGAGCCTGAATTATCTTACGAAGAGTTTAAGACAACAGAGAAACTGCGGAAATGGCTAACAGATGCCAATATTCAACTATTGGACCTCCCTTTGAAGACGGGACTTATCGCAGAAATTGGACGTAAGGAAGGCCCGATCGTAGCCATACGCTGTGACATCGATGCTCTCCCGATTGAAGAACAGACCGGATTGCCTTTTGCGTCAGAGATATCAGGAAAAATGCATGCATGCGGTCATGATTTTCACACGGCTACCATTTTAGGTGCTGCGTACTTGCTAAAAGCTCGTGAAGAAGAGCTGCAAGGGAGGGTTAGAGTATTGTTTCAGCCTGCTGAAGAAACCGGACACGGGGCTGAAAGCGTCATAGCATCGGGAGGTCTTGATGAGGTGGCTGCTATATTTGGTCTTCATAACTCACCAGACTTACCTGTAGGAACGTTTGGAACGAGGACCGGAGCTTTAACCGCAGGGGTTGACCGTTTTGAGATTACAGTAAAAGGGGTTGGAGCTCATGCGGCATACCCGGAAAACGGTGTTGATGCTATTGTAACAGCGGCTCAAATCATTACATCGCTTCAAACGATAGTAAGCCGCCAGAGCGGCGCAAGGGAACCGGTTGTGCTAAGTGTAACCAGGATAAATGGGGGATTCACTTGGAATGTACTGCCGGAGATTGTTGAATTAGAAGGCACAGTTCGAACCTATAATGAAGAGCTACGCCGTATGATTCCAGACCAAATGACTCGTATCATAGAGGGAATCGCAGCAGCAGCCGGGGCTGAAGCTAGGTTGCATTGGTTTCCAGGTCCGCCGGCCACTATAAATGATGGGTACTGGGCTGATTTCACAAAAGAGATTGCCAATCAGGTAGGTTACGAGGTGTTTGATATTGCACCGCAAATGGGAGGTGAAGATTTCTCACTGTATTTACAGAATATACCCGGTGCTTTTGTGAATATCGGAGCAGGTCCCGCTTATGCACTGCATCATCCCCGTTTCGATGTAGATGAGGCTGCAATATTACCAGCCGCCAAATATTTTGCTTTACTGGCTGATCAAGCACTGGTGCGACTGAAGGGGAAGTGTGGCCCCAAATCCGAAACGAAATGAGAGGATGAATATGATTGAATTAAAGGATGTTTATAAAACGTACACTCGAAAAGGCATCTCCAATGAGGCTTTGAAGGGGATCCAATTAAAGGTCGAAAAAGGCGATATATTTGGGGTTATCGGTTATAGCGGTGCCGGAAAGAGTACATTGATTCGTTTAGTTAATTATTTGGAAAGACCTACAAAAGGGCAGGTTTTTGTCGAGGGTCATGATTTAGGAGCATACAGTGTGAAAGAGCTTCGCGCCGCCAAAAAAAATATCGGAATGATCTTTCAGCATTTCAACCTGTTGGAATCGAAAAAAGTATTTGATAATGTGGCGATCCCCCTAGTTTTGCTGAAAAAGAATAAAAACGAAATTCGTGAGCGTGTTCTGGAACTGCTTAAGTTTGTTGGACTGGGGGATAAAGCGGGCAGCTATCCGAGTGAATTGTCAGGCGGACAGAAACAGCGCGTCGGGATCGCAAGAGCACTTGCCTCGAACCCCTCCATTCTCCTGTGTGATGAAGCGACATCAGCGTTAGACCCACAGACGACCCGATCTATTTTACAGTTATTAAAACAAATCAATGCAGAATACAACATTACGGTTATGATCATCACCCATGAGATGTCTGTCATTCAGGAGATTTGCAACAAGGTGGCAGTGATGGAAGAGGGACGTATTATCGAGCAAGGAAGTGTTCTAGAGGTATTCGGACATCCGAAGCATCCGACCACGCAAAACTTTGTAAAAACCGTTATTCAAAATAGCATTACTAACAGCGTGTTAAAATCCTTAAAAACTGAACCTGGAAGTCAGCTTTATAAGCTTGAATTAGTAGGGCAATGCGCTTCTGAGCCTATAATCTATCAAATGATTCGTTCATATGATGTGAAGGTCAATATTTTATTTGCAAATATGACTGAAATTCAAGAAACGACATTAGGAAAAATGATTATTCAGTTAAATGGAGAGGCAACTGAGGTTAACAATGCTCTGTCTTTCTTAAAAAATAACGGAGTCGGTGTTGAGGGGGTGGAAAAGCATGTTTTCAACTACAGTTACAGCTGACCAATTTATGCAGGCGATCACTGATACCCTTTATATGGTAGGGATGTCCTTGTTTGTGGGAGCCTTAATTGGGATACCGTTTGGGATATTACTAGTGGTCACCCGTCCAGGCGGTGTTTTGGAAAGTAAATGGCTGTATTCCATTTTGAACCCCGTTATCAACATTATCCGCTCCTTGCCATTTATTATATTACTCGTCGCCATTGTTCCGTTTACCCGATTGATTGTTCATACTTCGATTGGGACAAGCGCAGCGATCGTGCCGCTTATTATCTATATCGCACCTTATATCGGACGCTTGGTAGAGAACTCCTTGCTTGAAGTAAATCCGGGAATTCTTGAAGCGGCAGAGGCGATGGGGGCTACGCCGTTTCAAGTCATTTGGTACTTTTTATTACCGGAGGCTATCGGATCGTTAATCCTATCCTTAACGACTGCGACCATTGGGTTAATTGGTGCAACGGCGATGGCTGGAACGGTTGGCGGTGGTGGAGTCGGAGACTTGGCTATTGTATATGGACACCAACGATTTGATACGGTTGTAGTTGTTGCTACTGTGATTATCTTGGTTATTTTCGTACAAGGTATTCAGTCATTAGGAAACACTTTAGCGAGAAAGATTCGCCGCTATTAGTAATTTACGAAATGGGAGGAGAACGCCAAATGAGTGAATGGACCCAAAAGGATCGATTTAACGCTATATTATCCGGTGAACAGGCGGATCGTCCGATTGTCAGCGGCTGGCGTCATTTCATCGACAAAGAACAAAATGCGAAGGATTTGGCAGAAACGACGATCAAGTTTACAAAAAAGTATGATTGGGATTGGGTCAAAATTAATCCTAGAGCAACCTATTTAGCTGAAGCTTGGGGAAATGTATATGACTTTCGGGACTATCAAACCGTTTTTCCTAGGCAGCAAACGACCGTTATTCCAACCGCCGCTAATCTTTGGGATCTTGAAGTGAAAAAAGCTGTATTTTCAGCTCCTCTATTAGAGCAATTAGAAAGTGTGAGGAAAATTCGTCAAGGGCTGCCGGATACACCTTTGATCCAAACGGTCTTTTCACCTTTAACGGTATTGCTGTTTATTGTAGGCCGATCTGCATATGTAACCAACACTGTATTTGGTATTGAGAATCCAGTCACATTGGAATCTTTGTTCAAAGAGCATAGAGCAGCAGCGCATCACGCGTTACATGTCATTTCATTAACCTTAGCCGATTATGTACAGGAGCTTAAGCAGGCGGGGTCAAATGGTCTATTCTATGCTGTGACAGGTACAGCCCACCCAGGCTTGTTTAATGAAGCGATGTTTAATGAATTTTCCAGACCCTATGATTCTATTGTATTGGAGGCTGCGAGCTATGGAAAGAATGTCCTTCATACTTGCGGGGCACATGCCCAGCCTGAGAGATTTAACGACTACCCTATAGACGGGATTAGCTGGGATACAAAGGCTGATGGGAATCCGGGACTGGATGCGGCTGTGAAAGCAACAAAGGTAGGCGGTGTGGATCATGGCTTATTTGCTGTAAATGACATTTCACAAATTCAAACGCAAGCCAAGGAAGCTCTAAACTTAATGAAAGATCAACCTTTTATTCTTTCTCCAAACTGTGCAATTCCGCTTACAGTAACCGATGAGGCTCTGAGACAACTACAAAAATCTGTTTTTGAAAAGGAGACAAAGGTATGAAAAAGTTATTGCTTGTTATTTTAATGGGATGCGTAGTGTTGTTGACGGCTTGTGGTAAGGATGAAGCGCAGGGCTCCGATACAGGTGCAATACTGGAGGAGAAGAAAGAGCTTGTCGTTGGTTTTGGTGTTGGGACGTATGAAGAGCAATTCCGCCAATCCATTCTGCCGATTCTAGAGAAGCAAGGCTACACCGTTGATATTAAAACCTTCTCTCAAAACATGCAGGTAAACCCGGCCATGAAGGAAGGCTCCATTGACGCAAGTATATTCCAAAGTACAGCGTATATGGAGGCGATTAATAAAGAAATCAATGCGGATATGATTAGAATTGCTTATGTGCCAGGTGCACCACAAGGTCTTTACTCCATAAACCACACCACACTCGATGACGTAAAAGATGGTACAACCGTTGCAGTCCCGAGTGATCCAGTTAACCAGGAGCGTGCTCTTCGTATTCTAGAAGAACTGGGATGGATAAAGATTAAAGAAGGGGCGGGTGTGGCTGACTTTAACATCAACAGCATGGAGCCTGACAAGTACAATATTGATATTAAAATTCTGGACCCTGCACAAATTCTAGTATCTCTGCAGGATGTTGATTATGGAGTTGTAAACGGAAATTATATAGCGAATTCCGGCGACAAGAAGATTACAGATGCATTGAAAATAGAAAATACGCCAATGGAGCACAGAATCATTGTATCGACAAACAAGGTTGATGAAAACACACAGTGGGCCAAAGACTTGAAAGCTGCCTATGAGTCAGTAGAATTTGAAGAGTATATCACTGGGCTTGAGAAATATGATGGTTTCATTCTGCCGGAAGCTTGGAATAACAATTAAGTAAGGAAGTGGACATGTTGACCAATAAGCAGATTCACTTTATAGGTGGCGGACAAATGGCTGAGGCTATCATACGTGCTTGTATATCCAATCAAACTGTACGTGCAGATCAGATCAGTGTGACGGATATCAATGAGGCGCGCCTTCATTTTTTGAATAAGACTTACGGTGTGAACACGGATAGCTCTCAAGAGAATTGTCTCGCTGCAGCAGATATGATTGTGGTTGCAGTTCGACCACAGGACAATTTGACTGCACTGGGACAAGCTGTACATCAATTCGCTGCACCAACTGCCGCAATCGTTTCGATTGTGGCGGGTATTACGACCCAGAAGCTGGCCGGCTATTTTGGAGCGGAACGTCCTATTATTCGAGTCATTCCCAATACGTTAACCGATACGGGTTACGGTTATAGCGGGGTTGCCTTAAATGCCTACGCAACCCAAGATCAAGTAGATCATTTCTTACTCGGCTTTGGAAAAGTACAATATTTGGACGAGGCATTCATTGATATTTTCACTGGCTATGGTGTGGCTGGTCCGAATTATATTTATTATTTCATTGAATCTCTTGCGGATGCCGGAGTACTTGCCGGATTGCCTCGGGAACTAGCGTGGAAGGTTGCGCTAGAGAATATCACTGGAGCTGTCGTCATGCTGGAGCAGACGGGTTTACATCCAAGACAACTGCTAGATATTAATAACTCGCCTGGCGGTGTAGGTATTCATGGACTATACGAACTGAATAGCAGTGATTTCGCGGCTGGTCTGCAAAGAAGTGTCATTGCAGCCGTTAAGCGAACAACTGAGCTAGGAGTGAGGTAGACAATGGCAATGAAAAATTGGGATCATCTGGTTCATTATGTCAATGAATTGGACAAACCGGTTGAGATCTTTAGAAAAAACGGGTTAGTTGCCTTCAGGGGAGGTTCACATAAGGAATGGGGAACCTTTAATACATTAAGTTATTTTGGGTTAACCTATATCGAGTTTCTAGGCATTGAGAATCTAGAATTAGCGAAGGCAACGGAACATAACCGTGTGGTAAAGGATGCGGTTGACGCATTACCGGAGCATGAAGTTTTGAGTAGAGTGGTTATCCGAACGGATGATATTGAAGAAATGGCTGCTTCTTTAGAAGCGGCAGGCTTAACATTGTCGCCTATTATGAATGGTAAACGTCTGGATAACAAGGGTAGATTAATAGAGTGGCGAATGATGACCATTGATGGTGATTTTCAAGGATTAGTCTATCCGTTTATTATTCAATGGAAAGGGACTGATGCGGAAAGATTGGAAGGGTTAACGACATCCGGCATCATTCAGCCTCATCCTGCTGGTAATGCTGAGATCATAAGAGCGGTATTCCGTGTCTCAGATCCAGCAGCAACAGCTGAGCATTGGGCAGATATATTCCAATTGTCTGCCGCAGAGTCGAAAGTGCCAACCGTCTCCCTTAAGATTGGTGATAAGTTTTTTGATTTCGTAAAAGGGGACGAAAACCAATTCAAACAGGTGATTGTTGAAACGGATTCTATAAAGCTAAAAGGGAAAACGATCCGGGTTGGTGCAGGAGAATATATTTTCACTTAATGCGATGTCCTCATGGGCTGATCCTATATAGTAACGGAGACCCGGTATGATTACCGGGCTTTTTTTCGTGGAAATTGCATCAAACATACAATAATAGAATCGGAAGATCGAATGTGTAGCGTTCGTGTCATTACGGGTGAAATGTTCATTACATAGTACCTTGGTGGCCTTGATGATATAATGGACACTAGATGAAAAATGGAGTCTGGAGTGTGGCAGGATGAGAGGATACAATGTTTGGCGTCCATTGATGCTGATTTTGGTTGCGTTTCTTACTAACAGTTTGGTTACCAACGTTTGCAGCCTCCTAGGGATGGCGCCTGAAACAGCAAGTAATATGGGTATACTCGCAATGGTAATTGTCGCCTTGGTGATGTATACAAGAATGACGAAGCGCCGCCGCAAATAAATTAACGCCATTATCTTTGGATAGGGGCACTAAAGACACTTCAACCGGTGTCTTTTTTCGTATTGTAAAGATACAAGAGTGGTATATTTTGCTTTTCTAAGAGCAGTGCTTGTATATTAATAGTATCGCTTTGATACTTCAGAGAAGATTCTTATAGGACATGACAATCGGGGGGAAACAAATTGAGCACACAGAATGTGGGAGTTCCATTAGAAGGTTTTGCTGAATTTAGTCGAACGGTAGCTGCAGAAGGCGCGGTGCTGTTAAAGAATGAAGGACAGGTGCTTCCGCTGGGAAACGGTGAAAGCGTATCAATTTTTGGTAGAACCCAGGTGAATTATTATCGCAGCGGTACAGGTTCGGGCGGGAGCGTCCATGTTTCTTATACGACCAACCTATTGGACGGCCTTCGCAGTAAAAAGAACCTTACCGTCAACGAAGAACTGGCGGCTGTCTATGAAAAGTGGATCGAGCAAAATCCATTTGATAATGGTGGCGGCGGCTGGGCCGCAGAGCCGTGGCACCAGAAGGAAATGCCTATAACCGATGAGCTGGTGTCGGAGGCAAGAAGCAAATCGAACAAGGCGATCATTGTGATCGGACGTACGGCGGGAGAAGATCAGGATAATGCGGACGCGCCGGGAAGCTACCAATTAACAGCAGAAGAAAAAGGGATGCTGAAGCAGGTAACGGCCCATTTTGAACAAACCATCGTTGTGCTAAATGTATCGAATATTATTGATATGAGCTGGATGAACGATGAAAGTTATGTGCACCCGATTCCTTGTGCCATTTATTCTTGGCAGGGTGGAATGGAAGGGGGCAATGCGATTGCCGACGTGCTGGCCGGAGAGGTTACACCGAGTGGCAAATTAACGGATACGATCGCTTATTCTATCGAGGATTATCCTTCTACACGCAATTACGGCAATGAATTTAAAAACGTTTATCAGGAAGATATCTATGTGGGATATCGTTATTTTGAGACGTTTTGCCCGGATAAGGTTCAGTATGAATTTGGTTATGGTCAATCCTATACCTCCTTTACCATCGAGCCTGAGGAAGCCAAGCTGACCACCGAAAAAGGAGAACAATACGTTGAAATTGACGTAACCGTAACCAATACGGGAACCACTTTTGCGGGAAAAGAGGTCGTGCAGGTCTATTACGAAGCGCCTCAAGGAAAGTTGGGACAGCCGGCTAAAGCACTGGCAGCATTCGGAAAGACAAAAGTCCTTCAACCGGGTGAATCCCAGTGTCTTACCGTGAGTTTCTCTGTTCTTTCTATGGCCTCTTACGATGACTCCGGTGTGACAGGGTATACATCTGCATATGTGCTAGAAGCCGGGATGTATCGCTTTTATGTGGGATCCAGTATCAAAAGTCTGGTGGAAATAGGTACTGAAGGACAAAACGGTTACAACGTGGAAACTCTCCTGGTTGTGGAGCAGCTGCAAGAGGCGATGGCGCCGACCGAAAGCTATACAAGAATGAAACCAGGCGTTCGAAAGGAAGACGGTTCGTATGAACTTATCTCTGTTGAGGCACCGAAGCGAAAGATTTCTTTAGCGGATCGGATCGAGAAGAGTCTTCCTGAAACGTTGGAGCAAACCGGCAATCAAGGATATAAATTAAGAGATGTATATGAACAGAAAGTCAGCATGGAGGCCTTTATCGCCCAGCTCAGTGATCAGGATCTGGCTACGATTGTCAGAGGAGAAGGCATGAGCAGTCCGCTCGTGACTCCGGGTACGGCATCGGCTTTCGGAGGCGTAAGTGATCAGTTGTTCAATTACGGAATCCCTGTTGCTTGTACGTCAGACGGACCGTCCGGTATTCGGATGGATAGCGGGCAGAAAGCGACTCAGGTTGCCATCGGAACCCTGCTTGCTGCAACGTGGAATGCGGAACTGGTCGAAGAATTGTATGTCATGGAAGGCCAGGAATTATTAAGAAACAACATAGACGCCTTACTTGGACCCGGCTTGAATATCCGTCGCAGTCCGCTCAATGGACGCAACTTTGAGTACTTTTCAGAAGATCCGCTGATTTCCGGGGTATTTGCAGCAGCATGCACTCGGGGAATTATGAAAGGCGGCTCCAATGCCACACTGAAGCATTTCGCCTGTAACAACCAGGAGAAGTATCGCAGTAAGGTGGATGCGGTCGTCTCCGAACGTGCCCTTCGGGAGATTTATCTGAAAGGTTTTGAGATTGCGGTGAAGCAGGGCGGTGCGAATTCGATAATGACCTCCTATAACCCCGTTAATGGACATTGGGCGGCTTCCAATTATGACTTGAATACCACGATTCTTCGCGGGGAGTGGGGCTTTAAAGGCATTGTGATGACGGATTGGTGGGCTGTTATGAATGATGTTGCCCATGGAGGTCCCGCGGATCGAAAATATACGAACTGGATGGTTCGCGCCCAAAATGATCTTTATATGGTGGTTAGTAACTATGGGGCGGAAATCAATGCTTATGAAGACAATACCTTGGAGTCCTTGGAAAATGGCTCCTTAACCCGAGGAGAACTTCAGCGCTCCGCTATGAATATTTGTGAATTCATTATGCATGCACCGGTATTCTCCAGAAAGCAGGAGATTGTGGAGACGGTCGAAACGTTTAAAGCGAACCCATCTCTTCCGGTGGAGCAAGCACAAGCACTCTCCCAAAATGCACAGGTAAAACCTTCCGTAACCGGTTCGACCTTTATGAATGTGGATCAGGCCGGACAATACCGGGTCATTGTCAACATCATGTCTCCAGAACCTGAGCTGGCTCAAAGCGCTTGTAATGTGACACTGAATGATCAATTGATGACGACCATTCAAACGAATGGAACCGAAGGCAAATGGATCCGACAGAAGCTTGTGAAAATCGAACTGGAAGCAGGCCTGTATGAATTGAAACTGGATTTCATCAAACCAGGCTTGCAGATCGACTGGATTGAATTTAAACAAGTGTAAGGCACTCTTCTCAGGTTAGACTCCATATAAAGTGCAAAAAAGACACGCCTTGATGGGTGTCTCTTTTGTTTACATCCTAATTAGTCTGCTTCTTTCTCTTTCACATCAATTAATTAGCATTCATTTGGGACAGCTCAACAAACTCTTTCTTCATGTCCTTCGTCACAACCAGTTCATCTAACTTGACTGTTTCAACACCTTGCGGCACTTCTTTTAGAATCTGATCCATTGTCGGCTCTCCATACCATATCGCTTCTGGATTGTTACTGAAATGTTGTGGAATGATGACCTTTACATCCATATTGTATAACGACTGAAATATAGCGGAGTTTTTCAATGTTTCCGGGCCGTATTCTCCCGCATATGTCAGTACGACGTCCGCACCTTTCACGGCTTCCAACGCCTCTGGTGATTCTATCTTATCTGTCTCTCCCATGTGTACGATTTTCAAATCACCGAAACGAAATACGAATACTTCATTGTCTCCTAAATTTGATACATGCTTGGATGAGAACCCGGTTACTTCTACACCGCCGACTTTAATGGGCTCTGTCATCAACTTGGAAACAAGCCTTTTGGGATCGCCTTTAAGCTGCTTCAAATCCGGAACATGATCATCATGATAATGGGAGATTGTGTAGGCGTCCACTTCCATATCAGGAGCTGGACCAAAGAATGATTTATATTTCGCGGGGTAGGGATCGGTCAAGACTGTTGTTCCATCAGGAAATGTCAAATAGAAGCATGAATTACCCACGTATTTAATAGTCAAGGGACCATCCTGGATCGGTTCAGAAGACGCTACATTTGCGATGGCTGCTTCCGCGTTAGTCTTACCACTTTCGGTATCATTTTTAGAACACGCCCCCAATAAAGCACAACACATAATAATCAAAAGTAATACAACCACTCTTTTACTTCTTACTTCAAATTTCATAGTATGACTCCCCTCAAACGATTTATGATATAGGGGCATCATACCTGATCAGGTTTGCAGCGAGAATGGTGTATCTGCAATAGTTGTTTGCTTTTAAACAAGTTCACTTTGGACTCGAATTCCTGCAGGTCTATCACACAAACCAAAAATGTTATAAAATGGATTTGAAAAATATTTCACAATGGCCAACCGAGGTGAACGCTTTGGAGTTTGTAACAATCGGTAGAGAAGTGCATTCTGGATATTCACTTCCTCTATATTTCACGGAACATGAATCTTGTATAGAAGATACTCGGGGCTACGGCAGATGGAGCCTTGTACTGATTGAGAAGGGATCGGGTATCATATCATGCGGAAACTTGCAAATGCCCTTTACTTCGCCTGTGATCCTGTGTGTCCATGAAAATGAATATGCGGAGCTGAATGTTTCCTCGGATATATCCGTGAAATCAGTTTATTTTGATCCAATAGTTGTGAATAGCAAATTCAATTTTGAGAATGTCCACCATCCGCATGCTGATTTCTCCGTCACGGAAGAGCAGGACCTTTACCTACTGCGGCCATTCCTTAAGAGGAATCTCGAATTCCCCCACATATTCACAATAGATACTGCAAATGCACAACATATCACTAAGCTCTTGCGGCAAATGAACGAGACGCTTGTGGCCCAAAGTGACATTAATTGGCCCTGTCGGTCCCGATCGCTGTTACTGGAAGTGCTGATTCTCCTCTCAAAGCTGATTGATCAAGAGGGAACTCTAGCAGCAGAAGAGGATACTGGTATATGTGATATGGTAAACAATGTTTTGATTTATTTACATACGAACTATCCGAACAAAATAACCCTGAACGAATTAAGTCGAATGTTTCATATTAACCGCACTACCTTGAACCATCAGTTCTCCCAGCGCACAAACTTGTCTGTCATTGATTATCTGATCAAGTACCGCGTGCAAATAGCCGCCACTTTACTGAGAGATACCTTGCTTCCGATCTCGGAGATCATGGAGAGGGCTGGCTTTCACAATACCACTCATTTTTGGAGAATATTTAAAAAGCATACTGCACTCTCCCCCTCCAGCTATCGCAAACAAAATTGCTGGATGTATGCTTCAGGTGAATAGTTGACTAATTTTTTAAATAAGTGAATCGTTAATCGTTTGTAATAAAAAAAGCAGTCATCCCCCATGTGTTTTTTACTGGAGGAGGGCTGCTTTTTTGTGTAGCGGATAAACTCCCTACCATTTCAGTGTTTCAGGTTCAGATAAATGGAGTGATTAAATATGGGATCTATCTTTAATGGAGAACTTAACATGCAGTTAACATATTCTAATATATTCATAAATATATTAACTAAACATCAAATAAAATGATTATTTATGTAAAGTTACCTTACATAAATATGTTTTATTTTAACAAAATTATTGATATTCTACCATTTGTGTATGATATGATATCACGGAACTAACAAAATGATAGGGAGGAATAATCACTTTATGGGATGGAAATCACGATGGAATAAGCCTTTTGCTTCCTTGTTGACAACGGCTGTACTATCTGTACAGGTCTTGGGCGGAACTTTCTTGGGCACTATAGGGGTTGCTGAAAAAGCGGCTGCCGCTGCTGCGTCAACTATTGATCTAAGGCTTATGAGTACAACGGATGTACACACCAATGTCACCGGCTGGGATTATTTCAAAAATGCGGCCTCGGCAACTGTCGGTCTCGATCGGACAGCAACGTTGGTTAAGCAAGCCAGAACAGAACAAGTAAATAACCTCCTCCTAGACAATGGGGATTTAATTCAGGGAACTCCGCTGGGAACTTACATGGCGAAGAAATCAGGACTGCTAGATTCTCCAACCATGATTCACCCGATGATGGCCGCTATGAACGCCATGGATTATGATGCAGCGATATTTGGTAATCATGAGTTTAACTATGGCCTGGAATTTTTGGATCGAACAATTAAAGGCAGTGGACAGTCAAATACCGGAGCAAATTTTGAGTATTTGAACGCCAATATCTATAAAACCGATGGAGTCACAAACTATTTCAAACCCTACACTATTATTGATAAGACGGTAAAGGATAGCAATGGTGTGGATCAAACGATTAAAGTCGGTCTACTCGGTCTTGTCACTCCACAAATTATGGAGTGGGATAAGGTTAACCTGGAAGGTAAGGTAATAACTAAGGATATTGCTGAGACGGCGGCGAAGTTCGTGCCAGAGATGCGAGATGCTGGAGCGCAAGTCATTATTGCTATGGCACACACCGGGTTTGATGCAGGTGCTGTTCAAGGGGATGGCTCCGAGAATGATATCAATGCGCTGAGCAAGGTGCCGGGCATTGATGCAATCACGTTCTCGCACACGCATAAGGTATTTCCTACTGGCGACAACACCAAATTGGACGTCTCATTCAAAGATCCTGCAACGGGATTACCCTACAACAACAGCAGTGTATCTGTTGTGGATAATGTGTATGGGCACATTAACGGTACCCCAGCTGTTCAAGCCGGATATGGGGGCGGCAACCTGGGTCTGATCGACATTAAGATTGTTCAGGATGGCAGCGGATGGAAGGTTGATAAGGAAAATACCAAGGCTTCAACCCGATCCATTTCTGGTGTTACGGGAGATTCAGGCGTGTTTGCTGCGGTTGAAACTGCACATAATGCCACCATCGCCTACACCGGGCAGAAGTTGGGCGTGACAACGGCTCCGATGAACAGCTATTTTGCAATGGTTCAGGATGACCCAACGGTCCAGATCGTAACGCAAGCACAGAAATGGTATGCAGAGAAGTATATCAACACCAATCTTCCAGAGTACAAGGATCTCCCGATTCTAAGTGTGGGTGCACCTTTTAAAGCGGGACGCAACGGTCCTACTGAGTATACAAACATTGCCGCGGGTGACCTAACAATCCGAAGTGCAAGCGACCTGTATCTGTATGACAATACGCTGAAAGCGATCAAGGTTAAAGGTTCTACCGTAAAAGAATGGCTCGAAATGAGTGCGGGTGCATTCAACAAGATTGATCCAGCTCTTACAACACCGCAATCATTGCTTGATCCTTCTTTTGCCGTATATAACTTTGATGTGATTGACGGTATTAAGTATAAATTTGATGTGACGAAAGAGGCGAAATACGACTCGAAAGGAGTCATTAAGAACCCGGCCTCGAGCCGTGTGACGAATATAACCTATAATAATAAACCGCTCGATCTAAATATGGATTTCATCGTAGTTACGAATAACTACCGCGCGAGCGGCGGCGGTAACTTCCCCGGTGTCAAAGATTCACAAATGATCATTGATTCTCAGGAAGAGAACCGGCAGGTACTGATGGATTATATTTCCGAAGTAGGAACAATTAGTCCTACGGCGGATAATAACTGGTCGCTCTTGTCTATTAATAAGGACGTAAATACCACCTTCATCTCGGCACCGGAGGCAGAGGGTGTACTTCCAAACAATATGACTTATACCAATGAGAAGGACATTAAAGGCTTCGGCATCTTCAAAGTGAATATTCCCGTTGAAGTTCACCTAATTGGTATCAACGATTTCCATGGCCAGCTCGATACGGTATCTACCGTTAGTAATAAGCCAGTCGGAACAGCGGCTATTTTGGCAACCTATTTGAAACAATCTCGGGCCATCTATGAAAATTCATTGCTCTTCCATAACGGTGACTCTGTTGGTGCATCTGCTCCGGTATCCTCGCTGGAACGGGATGAGCCAACATTGAAATGGATGAATATGATGGGCTTCGATGTGGGCTCCTTGGGTAACCATGAGTTTGACCAAGGGGTTGCGGCCCTGATGTCTCAGATAAATGGTGGAGTAGACCCCAAAGATCCGAAAGTAACCCATGAGGGCGTGAATTTCCCATACATCAATGCCAATGCTGTTAACAGCACCACTGGAAAACCGATTATCGACCCTTACGTAATCAAGGAAGTGGGCGGCGTGAAAATCGGATTTATCGGTCTGGTCACCAAGTCTACTCCGAGTAAGGTATCTCCTTCAGGTACAGCAGGCGTGAAGTTCCTGACACCTCAGGAAGAAGTTACTGCCGTTGAAGCTTATGCCAAGGAACTTCAGGATATGGGAGTTCAAACCATTATCGTTCTTGCGCATGATCCCGCTTCAACCAAGAGCGGTGTGACCACTGGAGAAGCTGCGGATCTGGCAAATGCACTTCCAGCGAATTCTCCGGTTGATGTGATCGTTGCGGGTGACAATCACGCACTGGCTAATGGAGTAGTAAATGGCAAGCTTATTGTTCAAGCGTACTCCTATGGAACGGCGTTTGAGGACATTAAGCTTCTCATTGACCCTAAGACTGGTGATGTGTTGAGCAAATCTGCTGTTGTTACCTCTACATTCCATGAAGGGGTAACGCCTGACGCAGATACGGTTGCTCTAGTTAACGGTTACTTAGCTCTTCATCCGGAGTTGACCAAACCCGTTGGGACAACGGACGGAAAGATTACACGAACAGATGCTTACACGAAGGAATCTTCACTTGGTAATCTAATCGCCGATGCGATGCGCAGCTCCGACTTTGGCGATGGTAAAGGTCCTGCGGATTTTGCCTTCATGAATCCGGGCGGAATTCGTGCCGATCTTCCTAGCGGAAATGTGACCTTTGGTGATCTGGCTAAAATTCAGCCGTTCGGTAACACCTTAGTGAAGCTGACGCTGACTGGCGCACAGATCAAAACCCTGCTCCAACAGCAATGGTTCGTAAAACCTGATGGAACATACGATATCAAAACGCTGCAAATATCAGGCTTGAAGTATACGGCGAATATGGATGCTCCGGTAGCTACCCGTATTTCAAGTTTAACGCTTGCGAATGGAACGCCAATTAACCCGACCCAAAATTATACGGCTGTTGTCAATAACTTCATGGCTGCCGGCGGAGATAACTACACCGTACTGACACAAGCCGGTACTTCTGTACCTGGACCGACAGATCTAGACGTTTTCTACGATTATATCGTGAAGATGTTTAAGGGTGGAGTAATTAACGCGCGCATTGAGGGCCGGATTACTAACAATCTAACTACACCGGCAGAAACGCCACCGCCTTATAATCCGGGACCTGTTGCCCCAACTCCTACACCAAGTCCAACCGCAACGCCTTCGGCAACACCGGCACCAAGCGCTACGCCGGCTCCGACTGCTGCACCGGTAGTGGAATTCAAGGATCTAGGTAAGGTGGTATGGGCTCAGTCAGCCATTGAGGCCCTGGCAGCCCAAGGTATTCTCAAAGGTGTGGGAGGAGACAATTTCGCACCGACCCAAAATGTATCACGTGCCGAATTTGTAACTATACTGGTTCGCGCGTTGAATTTGACGGGTAACGGTACACCTGTTACGTTCGGTGATGTCAAGTCGAGTGTCTGGTACACGGACGCTATCACCATCGCTGTGAATACAGGTCTCGTCAAGGGTTCTGGCAACGGCAAGTTTGAACCGAACCGCGAGATCACCCGTGAAGAAATGGCGATTATGGTCGCAAATGCCCTGAAAGCAAAGGGTCTGCTGCAGACGATCGACAACAACACGGCACTGCAGCAGTTTGCCGATAAGGGTGAAATCGCCTCCTACGCACAGGACTCTGTAGCCCAATTGACCAACTTGGGAATTATTAACGGAATTGATGCAGATCAATTCGGGCCGAAGGGTATTACTAATCGTGCGCAAGCTGCGGTTATAATCTTCCGTATGTTGGGTATCGCATCCTAAACGTTAAGGCAGCTTAAACCTACCACAACACAAACATAAAAAAGTGTTCCGTTTGTCATCTTCGGATGCGGCGGCGCACTTTTTTTGTTGATGGAACTCAAGTGTTTCTTTTGGTTTATCCTTAGGTGCATAATTACACGCTTATAGAATTGGATGTCGTAATCTTATTTGAACACTCCCGCCACCTGTAGAGGTGGAGGATTCTTGGGTAGTTGCTTCCAATGAAGCAGAGTTGTTATAATTTAATTTCCCAAAATGGAAAATCGAATCCCAAGCGACCCCTGTGGTTCCCACAGTTGAATGTATCCTGCTATATAGCCATTTGTTTGATGTTGTGTGCAGCATTCTCATCCCGATCATGAAGTGCATCACAACATGGACAGGTCCACTGCCGCACCGAAAGGTTTTTCACTTCTTGGTTGATGAAGCCGCACACATGGCACGTTTGGCTGGTGGGGGCGAAGGTGTCAGCCATCTTAACCGTCCGTCCGTACCCACTCGCCTTGTATGTAATTTGGCGTTCGAACTCGCCCCAAGACGCATCGGCAATCGATTTCGCCAGCTTATGATTTTTGAGCATATTCGCTACATGAAGATTTTCAATGCTGATCGTTTGGTTTTCACGGATCAGCCTGGTGGTGAGTTGGTGCAAAAAATCATGGCGACCGTTCGCAATCTTCTCGTGGATTTGGGCAACCTTCTGCTGGGCTTTAAACCAATTGGAGCCGCCTTTCGTGCGACGAGCCATGCGGCGTTGCCAGAAGGCTAACTTCTTCTCGTAGTGGCGAAACCACTTTGGATTGGCCTCACGTAATCCATCGGAGTAGACCGCAAACTCCTTGAGTCCAAGGTCTATGCCAATCGCCTTGTTGTTTTGCGGCAGGGGATGTATGTCAACTTCACAGACAATGGATGCAAAATACTTACCAGCCGCATTTCGTCGTACGGTGGCAGAAAGGATACGTCCCTCTAAGGCTCTGGAGTTGGCAAACCGAACCCAACCGAGCTTCGGGAGCTTAAGTTTGTTTTCTTTCATTGCAATGTTGCCGTTGGTCTGTTTGGTGGTATAGCTTTGCACGGGATGCTTACGGCTTTTAAACCGTGGAGCCTGATTCTGTTTTTTAAAGAACCGATCCAAGCTATCTGCCACGTGTCGAACGGCGGATTGCAAGGCGATACTATCCACCGTTTTGAGCCAATCAAACTGCCCTTTGAGAGTAGGAAGTTGTGTGGCACAGGTGTTGTAGGATAAGCCCTTTCCTGTTGTCGCATAGGTATTGTTCCATAGTCCCAAAAAATGATTGAACACAAAACGGCAACAGCCAAACATCTGATGGATGAGTTGCTGTTGTTCCTTTGTCGGATAGATTCGGTACTTATAGGCTTTATGGACACGTTTTTTTGTGTACCAAAATCTGGATCCGATGCCAGCATGCCACACACCTCCTTTCAAAAGGGTTATATGGATATATTAGCACATATGTTCGGTTTCTTAAACCGCCGATTCATCCCCAACCTATAGAGGTAGGGGTGTTCTTGGCTTTTATTGATAAAAACCTCGCAGGATATAACAATTTGGCAAATAACGAGCAGCAGGGTGACTTCCCATCGGCTCAAATCCAAACTAGATAATCCTAAGTTCAACTTATCTACGTGACAACTATTATACGGTCCTATCCAGTATTGTTCTTTCAACAGCAACGTGATATATTTTATTTTATCATCTGCATTATTTGGGGCTAATTCCCAGTGAGGGATAGGCTCTCGATCATAGTCATTTGTAGCGTGTAAACAGGAGCTGGAGGCCATATGCGGACAACAGAGCCCTTATTAACAAGCAAATGGGTTTTTAGGAACGCATGCGGACAGAGGATGCACTAATTGGTGGATACGGCGACTTATTAACCCTATTTCTACGCAATAGCAGCATCTCAGTCCGCATACAATGAGATCGGGGCTATTTCCGCAGTATAACGTCTACTGTGTCCGCATAAACTACCCGTTCGAGTTCGATCGAATGACGACAATAAGTTATAAGCAATAAGATATAAGCAATAAGATATAAGCAATAAGATATAAGCAATAATTTCTGTAGCTCTTCAGCCTGAAGAGCCTTTTTTCTTTTTCATACCCATATTACAAGGTGTCCAAATCTAATGTAAAAGAAGTGATAGAATGATGGAACCCGCCGTACGTGTGAAGCGGAACAGCCGTTTTCTGGATAAATATTTTTCTGGCGAATCTATGGATTACCGGGAGATTATCGCGTTGTTTATCCCCATTTTGGTCGATCAGGCATTTATCGTGGGGCTGAATCTCGTAAATACGGCAATGATTAGCTCTTCAGGAGTGGCGGCGATCAGTGCGGTGAACATGATTGATTCCCTTAATATTTTTTTGATCAGTATATTTGTGGCTGTTGCAACCGGAGGAACGGTCGTTGTCGCTCAGTATAAAGGCAGCGGGAACCAACTTATGGTTTCCAGTGCAACTGCCGGGGCGGTGTCCTCCGTCTCATTGATAGCCCTGGCTATCGGCTCATTAGGTATTTTATTTCATAATCCGCTATTGAATCTGTTGTTCGGAGCGGCTTCGCCGGAGGTCATGGACAATGCCCGGACGTATTTGATCGGGAGCTGTGTATCCTACTTGGGGATTGCCGTGGTACAGGCGGTATGCGGCGCCCTGCGCGGGATTGGAAGAACAAGAGCATCGCTTATGCTTTCATTGATTATGAATCTGGCTTATGTCATTCTGAATGTCGTATTTATTAATTTGCTGAACATGGGTGTTCTAGGCATGACCATTTCGATTAATGCGGCCCGGTATATTGGTGCGCTCTGCGCTCTGTTTTATCTATTCCGAATGGACAGCAGTCTGCATATCCGCCTTCGCGACTTATTGATTGTTAAAGTTTCTATGCTCAAAAAAATAATGTTTATTGGCGTACCGTTTGCGGCAGAGCAGGTTTTCTTCAACGGCGGCAAAATTCTGACCCAAATTTTTATCGTCGGTCTTGGTACATATGCGATAGCCGCCAATGCGATAGCTTCAACTTATGCCGGATTAATGCAGGTTCCTGCGGGTGCCCTTTCGCTTACACTCATTACGGTCGTAGGCCAATGTATGGGGCGCCGGAATGTTGCAGATGCCCGGAAATTCGTAAAATCATTTGTGTGGTTGACCTCACTTTCGTTCGTGTTGATGGCACTGCTGATCATGCCACTGTTCCATCCGATTCTCTCGTTGTTCCATCCGCCTAAGGAGATTGTTGGGGAAATTTTCACTATAGTACTTATTAACGCGATTGCTCAAATCCCGTTATGGGCCATCAGCTTCATCATGCCTTCCGGACTTAGAGCGGCCGGGGATTCCAAATATACTTCGATGGTCTCCATGCTGTCGATGTGGCTGTTCCGCGTAGTGCTCGGGTACATTCTGGGGATTGTTCTTCATATGGGGCTCCTTGGATTCTGGTTGGCAATGAACTGTGAATGGGGCATCCGGGGATTGATTTTCCTACGGCGATTCCTTGGGGAGAAGTGGTATCAGCATCGGCTGATTTAAAGAGGTAATGCAGCTAATTGCTAAATCTATTTATAACAGCTTAACCACAACTGGTTAGGCTGTTTTTTCTATCCGATGTGCCTTGGCGGTGATTGACAGAAAAAAATGTATCGTATATTATATCAATTGATAGTGAGAATCATTATCAACAATAGAGACGTGAAGGGGAATATACTAATGTTTGTATCAAGAGGTAAAACGCTAGTCATTTTTCTACTTGTCCTATCAACTGCTCTTATGGGTTGCAGCGCACAAAATAATGCGCAGAAGTCGGGTGCCGAATCCGCAGAGAAGGAAAAAACGATTACGGTCTCATGGCCAAGAGATGTGGGCCCTATGAATCCGCATGTTTACAATCCTTCGCAATTGATTGCCCAATCTATGGTGTATGAGCCTTTGGTTAGCTATAAAGAGGGAGGTAAACTCGTTCCTCATCTGGCTGAATCATGGACTATTTCACAGGATGGGAAAGAGTATACTTTCAAGCTTCGCCAGGATGTTAAATTTTCTGATGGAACGGCGTTTAACGCTGCTGTCGTCAAAAAGAATTTTGATGCGATCTTGAAGAATCGTAAAAATCATAGCTGGCTTGGATTTATAAACTTTGTTGATAAAACTGAAGAAGTGGACGAATATACATTTAAAATGACGCTTACGCAGGTCTATTATCCAACCTTACAGGAATTGTCGGTCGTACGTCCGGTTCGTTTTCTCGGCGAGGCTGGTTTCCCGGATGATGGTGATACGTCAAAGGGTGTAAAGGTATCCGTTGGCACCGGGCCCTGGATGTTATCTGATTACAAGAAAGACGAGTCTGCGGAATTTACCCGTAATCCAAATTATTGGGGGGACAAACCGAAGGTTAATAAAATCATCATTAAAATTATTCCGGACGGAGAAACACGCGTTCTCGCGTTTGAGAAAAAAGAGCTTGATCTGATTTATGGGGAAGGTGTGATCAGTATGGATGCCTTCAAACAGTTGAAAGCATCCGGTAAATATGAAACTAGTCTTTCTGAGCCTATAGCCACAAGAGAGCTGGTTATGAATACGACTAATGATATTCTTGCGGATATAAAAGTGCGGCTTGCGCTCCATCACGGCTTTAATAAGCAAGCAATGGTTGATGGGGTTACAGGTGGTTTAGAGGAGAAGGCCGACAACATTTTGTCGAAGAACCTCCCATACACCAATTTTGAAGTGAAGCCGCTGGAGTACGATGTGGAGAAAGCCAAAGCCTATCTAGAGGAAGCTGGATGGACGCTGCCTGCCGGCAAATCCATTCGTGAGAAAAATGGCAAGGCGTTTGAGTTGGAGCTGCTGTATGAGAAAACAGACCAAGTTCAAAAACCGATGGCGGAAACCCTCCAATCTGAATGGGGGGCCATCGGCGTTAAACTGAACATTACAGGGCTTGATATCTCCACAAATATCAAACGCCTCCGTGCAGCCGAGTTTGATTTGTATTTCTGGAGCAACTACGGATCGCCTTACGACCCGCACTCTTTTATCAATGTTACTTCCGAAAAAGGCTTCGGCATCTCGGAATCGCTCTCAAGCTTACCCATGAAACAAGAGTTGGATCAGCAAGTGAGGGAAGCCCTTCTGTCGACGGATGAAAGTAAGCGCCAGCAACTATATAGTTCAATCTTGAACACGTTGCAAGAGCAGGCATCCTTCTTGCCGATTTCTTACATTAAGAAGACAGCTGTTTACCAGAAGGATGTGGAAGGCTTCATATTCCCGGCCAATCGGGACGAGAATCCATTTCTAGGACTTGACCGTTTGGAGTAGAGGGTAGGGAGGATTTTATGATCAGCTACATTGGGAAACGGCTCCTTGCCATCATTCCCATCTTTATTTTTGCTACACTACTTTCTTTCATTATGATAAATCTCTCACCCGTAGATCCAGCTGAAGCTTACTTAACTGCAGCCAATATTCGCCTGACAGAAGAGGTGTTGGCTGAGGTAAGGCATGAATTCGGCCTGGATCAGCCGTTATATGTTCAATATGTTCAATCCCTTATAAAGATGTGCCGGTTTGATTTCGGCACATCTTATGTTACAAAGGAGCCCGTTTGGCAGGAGGTCGCGCATCGGCTGCCCGCAACGCTCCAACTCTCCTTTAGCAGCTTATTTCTAGTCATACTTATCAGCGTACCTATTGGATTTTTGTCAGCGGTTTATAAAAATAGTGTGTTTGATCATTTCAGTCGGTTACTTGCCTTTTTGGGTGCTTCCATCCCGCAGTTTTGGCTTGGGTACTTGTTGATCTTTTTCTTATCAGTCAAGCTGGATTTGTTTCCTGTGCAAGGAAGAGGTACGTGGCTGCATCTGGTTCTTCCTTCATTTACGCTGGCTCTGGGACTGATTGCTGTCTATACCCGCTTATTGCGTACCAGTATTCTTGAACAAATGCAGGAGCCCTATGTGTTATACGCCAGAACCAGGGGCATTAAAGAGAAGATTATTATGGGCAAGCATATATTAAAAATCGCAATTTCACCGATGATTACCGGTTTGGGCATGAATATGGGTAAATTGTTCGCAGGAACGATCATTGTAGAAGAGGTGTTCTCTTGGCCGGGGTTCGGACGTTATTTTATAGAAGCGATCTTTAACAGGGATATACCCGTTATTCAATGTTATGTGTTCCTTGTAGCTTGTATATTTATTGTATGTAACCTGATCGTGGATCTTCTGCAAATGGTTATAGACCCGCGGATTTCCCGGAAAGGAAGTATAAGTCCATGATCGCAACTATACGGACCACCTTAAGGAGCCGCAAGATCGTCATGAGTTGCCTGGGTCTTTTGCTGGTCTTTTTCTTTCTGGCAATATTGGCCCCATGGATAGCTCCACATGACCCTATTCTGGTGAACCTGGCACTTAAGCTGCAACCTCCTTCGCTAAGCTATCCTTTAGGTACCGACCACTTGGGACGCTGTACTCTATCCCGACTTTTATACGGCTCCCGCGTTTCCTTGGGCTTTGCCTCCCTTATCCTCATCTCCTCTTTAGGGATCGGCTTAATTGTCGGATCGATTGCTGGCTATAAAGGCGGCATCGTTGATCTCCTTCTGATGCGGTTCTGCGATGGGGTAATGTCATTTCCGAACCTTGTGCTTATTCTTGGATTGATTGGGATATTTGGTCCTGGACTGATGCAGGCTGTCTTAGCTATCATGCTGGTGCAGTGGGTGTATTATGCCCGGATGTTCCGAGGTATGGTAGTAAGCCTGAAGGAACGAAATTTCATTATCGCGGCTCATATAAGTGGATCCTCACCTTGGAAGATCATCAGGAAACATATTATTCCTAATGTACTTCCCCCGATTGTGGTCATGGGAACCCTAGAAATGGGCTGGGCGATTATGGATATATCCGCGCTCTCGTTCCTAGGTCTTGGTATTCAACCGCCGGCACCGGAGTGGGGAGCCATGATTCATGAGGGGAAATCGTATATTCGAAGCAATCCGGAATTAATGTTATATCCGGGTATCATGATTTTGCTAGTTGTAGTTTCGTTCAATATATTAGGAGAAGCCTTGTCGGATCGTTATGGGGTTAAGCGACGGGTTACAAAGGAATGAGTCCATTGAGTCCAGGAGCAGAGCGTGTATTAGAGGTAAGCGGCTTGAACGTTACGGTGAAGACAGCGGAAGGAAGGCTTCCGATCATCAGCAATATCGGGTTCGAGCTGAAGCGTGGCCGTGTACTTGGTCTTGTCGGGGAAAGCGGTAGCGGAAAATCAGTTACTTGCCTGTCCATTTTACAGCTACTAGACCCGACAACAACTTGTATGGAAGGCAGCATCTGCTTGCAGGGGCGTGAACTGAATGGGCTTAAGAAGGAGGAGGTTCGGCGTATTCGCGGCAAGGAGATTGCCCTCATTATGCAAAACCCGATGAATGCGTTCTCTCCTTTGTTCACGATCGGCGATCAATTCATCGAAACGATCCGCACGCATACTTTGCTTACTAAAAAACAAGCGATAGAGCTGGCGCTCAACTCTTTGCAAGAAGTGAATTTGCCCGATGCCTTCGAGCTTATGCGGAAGTATCCATTTCAACTGAGCGGCGGAATGTTACAGCGGGTTATGATCGCCTTTGCGATGTGCCTGCGACCCGCGGTACTAATAGCAGACGAGCCTACTACATCGCTGGACATGAATAATCAAATGCAGGTGCTGTGCCTGCTTAGGCGCATTTGTACAGAATACGGTACATCCATTCTATTAATCTCTCATGATTTAGGGGTCATTGCGGAAATGGCTGACGATGTTGCCGTTATGCAGCATGGACGGATTGTAGAGAAAGCGGAGGTCTGTGAGCTATTTGATCATCCGCAGCATGTGTATACCAAAGAATTGCTTGATGCCAGAATTCAGATAGGGAACAACCAACCATCCAAAAGTTTGATGCGAGCTCAATAAATAGGGGGTGATAAAGTGGGGTTGCTGCTGGTGGAGAACATCACTCATAGTTATAACCCATCCCATTTGTTCTTTAAAAATAAGCAGTCGGCAGCTGTACTTTCCGACATTACTCTTTCTATTGAAGAGGGCCAATGTTTAGGCCTTCTCGGAACAAGCGGTGCAGGGAAAAGCACATTAGGTAAGGTGATTTTGGGATTGGAAAAGCCGCAGAAGGGGCAGGTCATATTCCAGGGCATCGATCTGTACGATGCGGATAAGTCTACTCGCAGAAGTATTCGCCGAGATCTTCAAGTCGTATTTCAAGACTGCTATTCTTCCGTAAATCCGCGAATGAATGCGGAGCAAATTATCGGAGAGCCATTGCAAAACTATGAAACCCTTTCCCTGAAAGAGCATTACCGGACCATCGGAGAGCTGTTGGAGACCGTGGGGTTGAAAGCGGACGATAGACATAAGTATCCTCATCAATTTAGCGGTGGGCAGCTGCAAAGAATCAATATTGCCAGAGCAATTGCCTTAAAACCGAAGCTGATCGTATTGGATGAGGCAGTAAGCAGTTTGGATATGGTAAATCAAACGAAGATTTTGTGCCTGCTGAACGAACTGAAGTCGTCATTTGGCCTCTCCTACCTTTTTATAACGCATGACATCAAAGCTGCCTACTCTGTTTCTGATACACTGGCCGTTATGGAGAAAGGGGAGGTGGCCGTACTATGCGAAGATAAATCGCAGTTTTTTCAATTGGAGCATCCCAGTGTGAGGAAAATGGTTGAGTCGGTTCTATCGGAGCATCCGCGCTATCGGTCTATACCCAAATAAACTAACATATCCCAGCGTAGCATACCCTCCAATTCACCCGAATAAAATAAGGCATATTCGTTTGTTCATGGACGGATGAGGAGGAGGGGTTATGCAAATTCACGTTGTGCAACCGGGGCAATCTCTATATGGGATTGCCAATGCCTATGGTGTACCCATGGATGATATTACCGAGGCCAATCAACTGTCCGCCCCAAGCCAGTTAGTGGTTGGACAAACGATGGTTATACCGATTACCGGTATGTATTATTGGGTTGTATCGGGGGACAGCTTGTATAGTATCGCACAAAGGTTCGGGATGACCGTCAACACACTTGCAGAAATCAATCAGCTTCCCGTGGATCAGCCTTTACGGATTGGACTTCGATTGTATATCCCGCCAAAGCCGAAGCGAAATGCAGAGATAAATGCCTACATAGAGCCAAGAGGGGAGGAAGTATCCCAAGGCTTAAGGAATGCTGCAGCGGAAGCAGCACCTAACCTCACTTATCTTGCTCCATTTAGCTTTCAAGTTCAGCGGGATGGCTCTCTAAAAGCACCGCCGTTAGATGATCTTGCTTCCATTGCAGCACAAAATCAGGTGATCCTGATGATGGTCTTGACCAATTTGGAAAACGCTCAATTCAGCTCAGAATTGGGGCGGATTATTTTAAATGATCAGGTAGTTCAAAATAGATTGTTGGAGAATATCATAGCCCAAGCAAAGAGATTGAATTTTAGAGACATTCATTTTGATTTTGAGTTTCTCCGGCCAGAAGATCGTGAAGCGTATAATGCATTCCTGCGAAAAGCTGCGGCTCGAATTCACCAGGAAGGCTTTCTATTGTCCACCGCCCTGGCACCCAAAACAAGTGCAACCCAAACCGGGCCGTGGTATACAGCCCATGATTATAAAGTGCATGGTCAAGTTGCCGATTTTGTGGTCATTATGACGTATGAATGGGGATATAGCGGGGGGCCTCCGATGCCAGTCTCTCCAATAGGCCCTGTCCGCAAAGTGTTGGAGTATGCCATAAGCGAAATGCCTGCAGCAAAAATCATGATGGGACAAAATTTATATGGCTATGATTGGACCTTGCCTTATGTAGCAGGTGGGGCTTATGCCCGAGCCCTTAGTCCGCAAGCGGCCATTGATTTAGCAAGAAATAGAAATGCAGCGATCCAGTATGATTATAACGCTCAAGCTCCAAATTTCAGTTATATAGATGATTCAGGTAAATCTCATAAGGTATGGTTTGAAGATGCCAGGTCCATCCAAGCCAAATTTAATCTGATTAAAGAGTTGGGGCTTCGAGGCATCAGCTACTGGAAGCTGGGACTCCCTTTTCCACAAAATTGGCTGCTTATTCAGGAAAACTTTAATGTGGTAAAAAGATAATTAAGGCACTCATTGATATAAAAAATGGATCCCTCATTAAATGTAGGGATCCATTTTTAAATATAAGAAAGTATAAGTTTTCAGTATACTTTCTTATATTTCTACGAGAAACGGATACCGATCACATTGGGGATGGCGAAGCCGTTTCTTCTTGTATGGATAAAATTATAGAGATTGACGATACTCCTGAAAGGTATCCAGCATCCCGGCTGTAGGTTTCTGGGTCATGAGACTCGTGACGATAATGGCCAGAGTTCCGACAATAAACCCAGGGATCATCTCATACAACACATCACTGAGACCGAAGGTATTCCATCCGATAACGGTGACTGATCCGGCGATCAAACCGGCCAGTGCTCCCCACTTATTCATTCGTTTCCATAATAAGCTGAGCAGGACTACCGGACCAAAGGCAGAGCCGAAACCCGCCCAGGCATAACCCACTAAGGATAGAATCGTCTCATTCCGGGAGTAAGCTAAGGCTGTTGCAACTACGGCCACGGTTAGAACGGACAGACGTCCCGCAATAATCAATTCCCGTTCAGAGGCGGAGCGGCGGAAGAATGCTTTGTACAAATCACCTGTAAGCGAACTGGAGGTTACCAGCAACTGAGAGGAAATGGTGCTCATTACTGCTGATAAAATAGCAGCCATCAGCAGACCGCCGATAAGCGGGTGGAATAACAGCTTGCTAAGCTCCAGAAGAACCGTTTCAGGATCTTTTAATGAAATATTGTTTTTATCCATGTAGGCAATGGCAATAAGACCTGAGAACATGGCACCGCAGATTGAGAAAATCATCCAGCCCATGCCAATGCGGCGGGCTTTCTTCATCTCCTTCACAGAAGAAATCGCCATAAAGCGTATAATAATGTGAGGCTGGCCAAAATAGCCTAGACCCCATGCAAACAGCGAGACAATTCCAAGGAATGTTGTACCCTTGAATAAATCTAAAAGGCTAGGATCCACCTGCTGAATCCGGTCAATCGTTACCGGAAGACTTCCCGTGTTGGCCAGTATGACTACGGGGATAATGATCAAAGCTAGAAACATAATGGTACCTTGCACGGAGTCTGTCCAGCTTACGGCCAGAAATCCGCCGAATAAGGTATATGCGACAACGACTCCTGTAATGATCCACAAGCCTGTGTTATATTCAAACCCAAGCACATTATTGAACAAGACAGCACCCGATACTATTCCTGACGAAACATAAAAGGTGAAAAACACAAGAATGACTATTCCTGATACCAACCGCAGAATATTAGAGCGGTCCTCAAAACGATTCTGGAAAAATTCAGGAATGGTCATAGCATTACCGGCAACCTCGGTAAATACCCTCAAACGCGGTGCTACATAAAGCCAGTTGGCATAAGCCCCGATGGTAAGTCCAATTACAATCCAGGAAGCGCTAAGTCCCTGAGCAAACATGGCTCCCGGAAGACCGAGCAGCAGCCATCCACTCATGTCCGAAGCTCCTGCACTTAGTGCGGTAACAACGGGCCCAAGACTTCTGCCGCCAAGCATGAAGTCGGATAAGCTGGAGGTGCGTTTGTAACCAAAGTATCCAATGACCAGCATACCGAGCATGTAGATAACGATGCTTATTACAATCAACGATAATGCCCCTTTCAATCAGCCAAAGCTGTATAATTATTTATTTTTACCGTTATTTATTATATAAGGACGTCCTTGTTTTGCCTATGATTTATTGTAGGTTACCAGGAAAAGGAGACAAGCCTTAAGCAGTTCAAAGAGTTCTTAGCGGCTAAAAAATAAGAGTGTAATAAAAAGGGCTCAAAACAAGAATGGCCCTCGGATAGTGGAATTGGCTAAATGAGATGTAAAAGTGCAATTAAATCGTCCTCGGATGGGGATTTCCACCGAATGAAATGTAAAAGTACAATTGAATGGCCCTTAAGTGGTGGATTCGGCTAAATGAGATGTAAAAGTGCAATTGAATCGCCCTCGGGTGGGGAATTCCGGCAAATAAGATGTAAAAGTGCAATTAGATGCCCTCTACTGTTAGAATTGGCTACATAGTCAAGCGCTGATTTTGAGGTTGATCCATAGAAAGAGCAGTAACACAGAATTCAGTGTTACTGCTCTTTGTCAGTTCACATATTGGGATGATTCTATTCCCTAGTTCGTTAAAAGGGTATCAGAGATCCTTCAGCCAACTGAAGGTCATCGGACTGCAGCCGATACATTCGTGCATAGAGGCCATTACGGCGAAGCAGCTCGTCATGCCGCCCTTGTTCCACAATCTGTCCCTGATTGAGGACCAGAATCGTATCCGCGTGGCGGATCGTTGAGAGGCGGTGGGCGATGACCAGAGTCGTCCGTCCCTCCATGAGTCGGCGAAGGGCACCTCGGATGAGGAACTCGGCTTCGCTGTCCAATGAAGATGTAGCCTCGTCTAACAGCAGGATGGGTGAATCCTTCAGTATGGCTCTGGCAATGGCGATCCGCTGGCGTTGTCCACCTGAGAGGCTGGACCCATTCTCTCCAACGTCCGTATCGTAGCCCTTCGGCAGACTGGTGATGAACGGATCGGCGTTGGCAGATTCAGCCGCTGCGACGATGTCAGCGTAGGATGCATTCAGGCTGCCCAAAGCGATATTGTCGCGAATCGTTCCCTCGAACAGATGCGTCTCCTGAGGAACATAAGCGAACAGTGTTTGGGCCTCGGGGCGTTCCATAAGAGTGAGATCGCGCCCCTGGATGAATATACGTCCCGATTTCGGCTGTTGGAACCCGTGAGTTAAATGGAACAGCGTTGTTTTGCCGGCACCGCTTGGACCGACCAGCGCAACAGTATGACCGGAGGGTACTGAAAAGCTGATGTCGCGGAGCACATTATCGTCTCCATCATGATAGGAGAAGGAGACGTTATCGAACTCAATCATTCCAGTATGCCGCCGGATACTTACTGTCTCCGATGCGTTCGATAGGGATGCCGGGGCTGACTTGTCATTTCCGGCAAGCAGAGGCTCATCCATCGGCTGGTCCATAAGGGTCCAGAGGCGGTCAGCAGCAATCAACGAACGTTGCAGTCCGCCAAGCTGGCTGGCCAGACCGGAGAAGGGGGAGACCAGAACCTGCATTAGGCTGACAAACGCAAGCAGAGAGCCGACCGTAAGGGAACCATTGGCTACAAGGAACGATCCGGCACCGATACATACGAGGAAGGAGGACGTACCGATGAGGGCCGAGCCTGCGTACAATCCGCCTTGGAGGCGCGCTTCCCGGTCTTCATATCCGATAATTTGTTCGCCATAGTTATGCAGCTTCCCCTTCATATGACGTTCCAGTCCTATGCTTCGAATGACGGTATACCCGGATAAAGCATCCTGCAGAAAAGCATGCATTCTTCCATACAGTTCTCCTAGCGGCTTGTTGTTCTGCCGTACCTTTAAACTGAACACTCCGCCAGCCAGCCCGGCGGCGGGAGCAAGGAGCAGACAGACCAGAGAAAGCCTCCAATCGATATAGAGCAAATATACAAATGTCGCGGCAATGCTGATCGGCATAATCAATAAATGGAGCAGGTAGCTGCCGGCAGCCCCGCAGGTCTGCTGGACATCGCGGGTCACTCTGGAGACAAGTTCACCTGTGTGCATCGTGCCGAAGAAGTTAAACTTTACTTCCATCAGCTTTGCGAAGACATCGTTCCTTAAGTCCAAGGCTATTCGGTTCACCGTACGGTTCTGCAGCAGAACCTGTACATACTGCAGTACTATATGTAACAGAGACACGGCAATTCCCAGCAGAAGTATCCGCTTAATTAGATCCGTGTCGCGATTCAAAGCGGCATCGGTTAAATGTTTGAGCATCCATGCCGAGAACAGTGTCATCCCCACATTGAACAGCAACGTCATAAAGAGCGCGGAATAAGCACGGCGATAATGCCAAAGGTAGGGGAACAAGCGTCCAAACGAACGGCGGCTTTCTTGTATTCCTGGAAGGGACTTCCCAAAGCCGGCTGTAATTCGAGAGAGGATGCGCATATAGGCTCCTTGCTCCGGCCCTTAAGGCCGGGTGGATAAATGATTCGACCGCCATCTATACCATCTGGCGACCCGATGAAGTATATAAGCGAAAGGGGGCATACCGATGATCAGTTTGCCCCACAGTCGACCGAACCCGTTATCCGGGGATAAAGTCAGCCACCTTTTGCGTATATGCGTTAGTTTGCCGATCACTTGCCCGGAAGGTACAGGTGGATCCGGAAGAAGGTTCGTATCTCCTTTGCAAATGATAAAGGCAGGGGCTTCATTGTGTTCTTTATCTACCTTGATAACCCGGTGACATACAAGGGCGCCTTCATCATTGATGAATAACAGGACATCCCCTGGTTTTACATGCGCCGGTTCGCATGAGCGAAAGAAGCAGGTATCTCTCTCCTGTATAAATGGAAACATACTTGTACCCGTTGATCGGAGCTCAATAAAACCCAGACGATCCATGGCCCGGGAGATTGCAGCACTATAATAATTAGCCTTCATAACGTTTATCGAGCAGGCCTGCTTCGTCCAGGGTACTAAGGTATCTCTTCAGATCCGCCTGCGCCTGCTCAAGGGTGATCTCATATTCCGAGGCAAGCCGTTCAGCCAATTCCCCAGGAGTCAGCTCCCGGTCCAGAAGCTCAATAATTCTCCCGCCTGTTTCATTCAGCCTTGTAACGATACAAAGGTCTGCGTCCAGCAGTATCCACTCACCATCCATTTGCGTTAAGTCCAGACCAGGCTTACGTTTTACTTTGTCGGATATGATCATGATATTTTCTCCCAGAATAAGTTATTTTTTTGAAAATACAGCTCGTGGAAAGCTACCTGCTCAGCTAGTATCTTCGTAAGCTTCATAATTTTCATTGTTTCTGCGGAATCGTAGGACCAATAGAAGACCTTGTCGAGAATACGGATAAAGGCTTCCCTGTCTGCAATCGCTTGGGTGTAGATCTGCTCGGATTGGTTCAGCAAATATATTCCCGCCAATGAACAGCTTCCGGGAGTTCTTTCGGATAACAGTTCACTTCGAAACGGGGAGTCGAATACTGAAACTCCGTCTGCTGTAATTCGAACAATGCTCGCTTCATCGGAGAGCAGCTGCCTTGGACTGGACAGGCGGGCGGCTGTTGATTTTCCAGCGCCGGAATGTCCTGAGAACAGGAAAGCTCTGCCCTGGTCGATCACACAGGAAGAGTGAATGAGCAGTCCCCAGCCGAGATGGACGATGTATAAGCTGTATAGGTGCATCATGGCATGCTTCAAGGCAAAGGAATTATACACAGTCAATTCGGCTTCTTTAAAAGAAGGATCAACCGTTATTACATAATCCGGACGGGTAAAGATTAGCAAGCCGTCTTCAGATTTATTCTTTTCAACATGAAAGCTCCCCTCAAACGGTGAGCCACCCTCATGGATATGAACATTCATTGCAGGCATTAGCGGATCGGCCCCGATTTCAACGGGATCAGTTCCGTCTATAGGGAAAAAGGCTTGTAGCCATTCCGCAATCCAAGGGACAGAAGTGTGTGTGAGCAAACGTTGCTCAGCGATAACCAGCTTAAGCTCCACCATTTGTTTTGACTCCTATCCTTTTAGTAAGAAACCTGAAAAGTCTGCCTATCCGCTGGCGGTATAACTTCATATAGATCAAGGCTTTAACGGAGGTTATATTCTGCTCTTGTCTAAGAGAATACACAGCAAGTGAAGGATAGGGCAGAATTAAATTCAGAACGAGCTTAACTCTGTACTTTCCGCGGTCTACCGTCCGCCAAGCGAATATGAAACAATGAACTGCATTTTCCACATGAATGGAATTGCGGATTGAACGGTTGTTCCAAGAGGCAAACTTCCCCATCTTAGGTGTGTAAGGCAGCGGTTTGACCGTATGAAGAGACGGAAAGAACTCATAGACGATAGCAAGAGCTTCTTGAACTCTTCTTAGAGTGAAGTCCTCCCGGGCTTGCTTAAATAATTCGGAATAATCCAATTCATCTCCGCGTGTAAACAACAGGTGCGCAATATCCAGTAAATGCTTGGCGGAGTCCATGCTGTGATTGGCGCCGTGTAGGCAAATTGTATAAAAAGTATGCCTGACCGACAGCTGTTTGATATATGTATAGGGGTGAAGAGAATGAGCTTCTGACCACAAGTTTTCGGTATTTAGGCTTGCGCTGCTGCTCTTGATTAGATTCCAATGAATTTCAATCATAGAGGGCAGGCTTGCTGATGTTCGCTGTTTATAGAAGACGCGGTGAAAATGGTCCGGATTAATGGGGTCTTCCAGATCATAGCCCATTTCGTGCACTAGAGCGATGGTTGCCTCTACATCTTCAGGTCGTACCAGAATATCGATATCGGAAGTGAAACGGGCACCCAAATGACCGAGATAGGTTTCGGCGAAAAGAGTTCCCTTTAAAGGTATAGCTCCAATCTTGGCAGCTTCCAGACGTTCAAATAGCAGCGAGCTTTCTTTTTTTAGCAGCAGATTGCGATACAAAGCTTCTTTACGCCCGGCCTGCAGCCGTTCCTGAAAAAACTGCGGCGTGCGTTCAAGTTGTCCGCTATCGTTAAGTAATTGATAAATTAGAGGGGAGAGACCCTGTAATTCGATGTAGGCGAGATCGTCCCGGTACATCGTCTCATCTGCTCTTGGTAATTCATTCATTATGTAGAGCTGTTGAAGAAAAGAATAAACCATGGGACACCCCGCCTTCATCTGAGTACTTTACCTATTATTTTCATGACGCTTTATTTATTACCCTTGCCTGGGTTGGTTCCCAAGTCAGGTCCGCCGCCATGATTGCCTTGACCGTTGTCGTTACCGTTATGCAAACCGTTGTTTCCAGAAATCTTCGTTTCAAAGACGATTTCTTGCTGCTCTAGAACTGCAGGAGCGATGTAGGTCTTTTTAGCCATATTTTCCACCTCCCTTCGTTATAAAGAACAGTATATAAACTACTATACAAATTTTTGACAAAGAAAAACAGAGCAAAATAAAATTAATGAAAGAATAGTTCTCTTTACCCGGATTAAACACATTCAAAACAAAATGATATTTTTTAAGGTCAAAATTTATGTATTTAAATGAGAAAGGCACCCACCTTTAGCGGTGGATGCCTTTCTCATTATAGTGAATGCATTAATGGATATTTGTACTGCTGTAAGGGAATTGCGTAGAGTAGTTGTCGAATTGCTTATAGGCTTGATCCAGCTTATTTTGTTCCTCGGCCTCGAGCTTATAATGGCCTTTCTGGAACATTAGCTCATACATCCCATATTGGCATTGGTGGGTCTCATTTAATACGGTCATGATGTCATCATGAAGGTCAGGATGGCTCGCTTCTCTGGCAGAGATGTTAAAGCTGTCGGTTAAGTATTTTTCCATAGCAAGAATGTCATTTACACGATCTCGGTCGTTCAACTCCGGACCCTTTACTTTAGGCTCAAAAGGAGGCTTTGGGTTTTTGATGACATTTTTATTTTCATTTGAACTCATAAAGTCAGGTCACTCCTTTCTATTGTTGCAGCTTTTTCTGCACGGTCTTCATTTCGCTTGTGTTGTCGTTTTGCAGGTGTTTTAACAACATCTCGTAATGACGCTGGTGCATTTGACCGGCCCGATCAATGGCGTGGCTGATATCAGAGTCTGAGCATTCGCGGGCAAAATGGTAGCATTTCTTCATAGCGATCAGTTGCCAAGATAACTGGTCCTTTAAATATAGCGTGTCTTTGGTGGTGATAACCTTAGGGGGTTGAGAGAAAATAGGCTGCTGCTGTTGTTCATCCTGCTGGTTTTGCATCAAATACCCTCCTTATCCGTGATGTGGTCAGGTTCATATCTTGCTTCCGATTCTGAGGATATATTCCGAAGAATATGTCAATCAACAAAATGAACCTATGAAGCGGCCCATTCCCGCTCTCCGGGACTAGACCGCTTTATAGGTTCAAATATAAGCTATACGATTTACCTATTCTTCAGAGCGTTGATGCGCTGCTTCGTCTTTAACTTCTTCGCGGAAAGCTTGGATGCTGACTCTGCGGCGGTCATTCTTTTCTTCGATTTGATTGCGTTCCCCGCTGCTGATTTCTGAGGAGAATTCGTTCAAATATTCTTCCCCTTCGCGAAGGTTCTCGATTGTATCCTGAATATGCTGCTGCAAATGTTCTACATTATCTGCCCGATTGTCCGGTTTAGCCATTAGTTGTCGCCCCCTGGGTCATGTAATGCGCTCACTGGAACGCTAAAAGGTAGTTTGATCGTTACTTAGGAATATTATGCATGTATACTGCTGTATTTCCACACAAAAACACCGTACTCTGCAGAATTGCTTCTGCGTAGTACGGTGCTTTATAATGCCAACGTTTAAACCTCGGCCCACTTTTGGTCGCCTGTCAGGTACTTTTCGGTCAATACAGTAAGCAGTTCAATCCCCACTGCATTTTGACCGCCTTCAGGAAGGATCAGATCGGCGTATTTCTTGGAAGGCTCGATGAATGCTTCGTGCATCGGTTTAACTGTGGTTAAATATTGATGGTGGATCGATTGAATCGTGCGGCCGCGTTCTTCGATATCCCGGAGTACCCGGCGAAGGATACGCACATCGGGATCCGTATCCACGAATACCTTGATGTCGAGCAGCGCCCGAAGGTTTTCGTCAGAAAGAACATGAAGTCCTTCGAGAATGACGATATTATTCGCTTCTAAATTCACCGAATCAACAGTAGAACGGGCATGAATTGTGAAGTCATATACCGGAGCCTGAGCGGGTTTGCCTTCTTTTAGACATTTGAGGTGCTCAATTAATAGCTCGTTATCAAAGGCAAAGGGGTGATCATAATTGATGGATCCCCGTTCAGCCATACTAAGATGAGAATGATCCTTATAATAGTTATCCTGAGATATAAAAGTCACCTTACTCGATCCAAGACGATCAATGACGGAACGGGCAACTGTAGTTTTTCCGGAACCGGTGCCACCGGCGATACCAATAATGAGCATGGTGTTTCAATAACCCTCCCTAATGACTGCTTTTGCAATTCCAATATTGTAGCATAGCCTGTACACTTTTACACCGTCAGCTAGGCAACGAAGCATAATATTTTTTGAAATTCGTCAATATTCGGAATAATAACGTTAAGGTGAACCTCTAATCTCCATATTGTGGATTATGATATACTTTTTATAGGTATAAACATGGGTATTAGGAGAGGGGCAATAGGCTGAATGAACGAATATCAATTGCTGGTTGAGGCATTTAATCGAACTACCTATCCATTATCGGGTCATGGAAAAAGAAACATTCAAGTATTAAAGGAAGCTTTTGAGGATGCGGATGAAAATATGGATAGTGATATATATGGTGCGGGGGAGCTGATTGAGGGATTCCAAGGGGAAATGGCTGAGTTTTTGGGTAAAGAAAGTGCTGTATTTTTTCCTAGCGGAACAATGGCACAGCAGATTGCTTTAAGAATATGGTGTGATCGAAAAGGCCTCAAAAAGGTCGCTTACCACCCCTTATGCCATTTGGAAATCCATGAACAGGATGGCTTGAAAGAACTGCATCATCTCGAACCTGTTTTACTTGCCGATAAGAATCGCCTGATTTATTTAGAGGACGTCATGAACATGGATAAAGATATTGCTTGTTTATTGCTCGAATTACCTCAGCGTGAGATTGGTGGACAACTGCCTGAATACACAGAACTTGAAGCGATCTCGGCTTATTGCCGTGAACAAGGGATCATGCTGCATTTGGACGGTGCGCGGCTCTTTGAAGTTCTGCCCTATTATGAGAAGACCGCTGCGGAAATCTGTGCGCTGTTTGATAGCGTGTATGTATCCTTTTATAAAGGGATCGGCGGGATTGCAGGGGCTATTCTTGCGGGCAGCGAAGATTTCACACAGGAATCAAAGATTTGGAAAAGGCGGCATGGCGGAGATTTAATCAGCTTGTATCCTTATATAACTGCTGCTGATTACTATTTCAAACAGAGAGTACATAAAATGGGGCAGTACTATAAAGAGGCCAAGGAGCTTGCTGGTTTCTTTAATCAGTGTGAGGCGGTATCCACCTTGCCTGTAGAACCGGTATCGAATATGTTCCATGTTCATTTTGAAATGCCGAAAGAGAAGCTTGCCCCTATTTTGATAGCCATATACGAGTCCACGGGGATTGGTTTGGCACAGGTGTTGAGAGAAATCGAGGGGACATCGTCCTGTTATTATGAGGTGAGTATCGGGGACCGGTATGCAGGAGTGCCTAAAGAGAAGATACGCGAAGCCTTTGATATGCTGGATAAAAAGATGAGAGAAGTCCGCTAAGCTTGATTATCGTAAATATCTTGAACACTCCCGCCACCTGTAGAGGTGGAGGATTCTTGGGTAGTTGCTTCCAATGAAGCAGAGTTATGATAATTCTATTTCCCAACATGGAAAATCGAATCCCAAGCGATCCCTGTGGTTCCCACAGTTGAGTGAATCCTGTTATTTAGACATTTGTTTGATGTTGTGTGCAGCATTCTCATCCCGATCATGAAGTGCATCACAACATGGACAGGTCCACTGCCGCACCGAAAGGTTTTTCACTTCTTGGTTGATGTAGCCGCACTCATGACACGTTTGGCTGGTGGGTGCGAAGGTGTCCGCAATCTTAACCGTCCGCCCGTACCAACTCGCCTTGTATGTAATTTGGCGTTCGAACTCGCTCCAGGACGCATCGGCAATAGATTTCGCCAGCTTATGATTTTTGAGCATATTGGCTACTCGAAGATTTTCAATGCTGATCGTTTGGTTTTCACGGATCAGCCTGGTCGTGAGTTGGTGCAAAAAATCCTGGCGACCGTTCGCAATCTTCTCGTGGATTTGGGCAACCTTCTGCTTGGCTTTTAACCAATTGGAGCCACCTTTCCTGCGACGAGCCATGCGGCGTTGCCAGAAGGCTAACTTCTTCTCGTAGTGGCGATACCACTTTGGGTTGGCCACTCGTAATCCATCGGAGCAGACCGCAAACTCCTTGAGTCCAAGGTCTATGCCAATCGCCTTGTTGTTACGCGGCAGGGGATGTATGTCAACTTCACAGACAATGGATGCAAAATACTTACCCGCCGCATTTCGTCGCACGGTGGCAGAAAGGATGCGTCCCTCTATGGCTCTGGAGTTGGCAAACCGAACCCAACCTAGCTTCGGGAGCTTAAGTTTGTTTTCTTTAATTGCAATGTTGCCGTTGGTCTGTTTCGTGGAGCCTGATTCTGTTTTTTAAAGAACCGATCAAAGCTATCTGCCACGTGTCGAACGGCGGATTGCAAGGCGATACTATCCACCGTTTTGAGCCAATCAAACTGCCCTTTGAGAGCAGGAAGTTGTGTGGCACAGGTGTTGTAGGATAAGCCTTTGCCTGTTGTCGCATAGGTATTGTTCCATAGTCCCAAGAAATGATTGAACACAAAACGGCAACAGCCAAACATCTGATGGATGAGTTGCTGTTGTTCCTTTGTCGGATATATTCGGTACTTATAGGCTTTATGGACACGTTTTTGTGTACCAAAATCTGGATCCGATGCCAGCATGCCACACACCTCCTTTCAAAAGGGTTATATGGATATATTAGCACATATGTTCGGTTTCTTAAACCGCCGATTCATCCCCAACCTATAGAGGTAGGAGTGTTCTTGGCTTTTATTGATAAAAAAGAAAGGCACCAACCAAGGTGTCTAGCTTGTCGAGAAACCCTGTCATTTAAATGACCCTGGGTTTCTCTTTTTGTTTTAGTAGATGTAAAATTAGACCCAGGGAACCTAGTAGATTGCCGAATATTTTAAAAGTACAAAGCAGAGGATAATGAATTTAATAAGAAAAATCGTTTGATATTATACAGATGTAAGGGCATCCAAAACAAGAAAGGGGAGGGCAATATTGAAAAGTAAAAGAAAAGTTGCCTTAAGCGTAATGTTAATTGCCGGCATGCTTGCCGGATGTGGAAATAAGGGAGGGGATACAGAGTCCGAAGCTAACCCGCCCGCACCAAAAGACGAGAAGGTCTCACTGACGTTCTGGAGAAATTCCGGTAACGATGCCGAGAACTCGGCCTACGATAAATTAGTGGCTTCCTTTAACGAGAGTCATCCTAACATTAAGGTAGAAATGAGCCCGATTCCATATGCCGATTATGATACGAAACTTAGAACATCTATTGCTTCGGGCAATCCGCCGGATATTATGGCAATCGACGGTCCTAACATGGCCTCATATGCTCAGGCTGGTGCACTGCAGCCGTTAACCGCCTTCTTTAAGAAGGACGGAAACCTGGAGGACATTCCTGAATCAACTATTGCAACGTATACTTACCAAAATGAGATTTACATGGCCCCGTTGACGGAATCTTCAATCGCGATGTTCTACAACAAAAAGTTGTTTGAAGCTAAAGGTATCGCCCTTCCTTCCAAAAATCCGGAGGAGCCTTGGACATGGGATCAGGTGCTTGACGCCGCCAAAAAAGTGAATGATCCGGATAACGGAGTCTACGGTATCGACCCTGCTCAGGGATTTGGCAATGCAGGGGGAACAGCATACTTCAAATATCCGATAATCTGGCAGTTCGGCGGCGAGATCATGAGCCCGGACGGAACGACATCCAAGGGCTATCTGGATAAGCCGGAAACCAAAAAGGCGCTCCAATTCTTTTCCGATCTTTATAACAAAGATAAGGTGTCCTCTTTGGAATATCCACCTGATCCGTTCCCTAACAGCCAACTGGCTATTACTATTGACGGCTCGTGGTCACTTGGTCACTATGCCGAGAAGTTTCCGAATTTCAAGCTGGGCGTAGATTATGATATTGCTCCGCTGCCTAAGGGTGTACAGCAGGCTGTGGCAAACGGAAGCTGGTCACTGGCTATATCGTCCAAGAGCAAGAATGCGGAAGCGGCCTGGCAGTTCGTTAATTGGGTAACAGGGGCCGAAGGGTCAAAGACTTATAGCTCCATCACCAAGGATATTCCTGCCCGCTACTCCGTAGCTAAGGAATTCCCGGAATTGAACGAATATCCTAAAAATATCTTTGTTGTTCAAAATCAAAAATTCGGCAGACCGCGTCCAATTACGCCGATCTTCCCGCAAATGTCCGAAGCAGTCAACAAAATGATTGAAGAAGTAACGATCAGTAAACGGAACATCGATGCTGCCGTATCCGACGCAATCAATAAAATTGATAAGGCTTACGAAAGTCTGCCACAGAAATAATATCTATGTTTTATAGAAGGAGACGTCCGGGTAACCGGCCGTCTCCTTCTGGATTTTTTTTGATTCTTATGCAGAATCTGATTTTTATTAGTCATTCCCTTCCGAGAAATTAACTACTATACTGGATTATAACTTTCCAATAGGAACTGGATTAAGGTTTAGGAGGGGCTAAGGTTCTATGTTCTACTCACTGCGCAGCCGGTTAATGCTGGTATTCTCGATACTGCTGATTGTTCCTTTTACCGCGGTGGTGTTTATTCTGAGTAAGGAATCAGAGATGCTGATTCAATCATCCATAGAGACATCTACATTACAAACGATTGATCAATTCGCATCGCATGCCGGGACGCTGCTGACGCAAATAGAGGATACCGGAAAGCAGGTGCTCAGCAGCCGGATTACACAGGACTGGATTACGACCGGCTTGAACGACGAGAGTTCGCCCGGGGAGCTTTATTATGCTAAGACGCAACTGCGCGGATTTTTCTCATCCTATGCAGTTAATAATTCCAATATCCTCTCAATTTCTACCTTCAGGTCTGAGAGCGGGGGGATCTGGACACAGGACCGAGGCTATCTAGATAGTAGCTGGTACAAGCAATACAGGGATTCTAATGTTCGGTGGACACAGGCGCATAGGGATTCGGATCAAAGCGACGACAGCATGCGGGTGGTTGATGTAAACAGTCTTGTTATTCCGCTTGTCCAGCTTCAGTCCTTAAGCAATGTCGGACTCATCAAGATTAATTATCCAACCAATTTACTGCGCGATGACATAGATAAGATCAGGTTCGGGGAAAGTGGGAAAGCCTTCTTACTGACTGAGGGCGGGCTTAGCGTGTTGAATCAGAACCTTGAGGGAAATGAAAAGGTGCTGAGTGAGGGAATTGCTTATGTAAAGGCGAATCTTGGCGGTCAAACCAGCGGGATATTTCCGCTTCGGCAAAAGGATAAGGAATACCTGCTGTTCTACCGCAAGCTTCCGGTTCAAAACTGGATAATCCTCGGAGAAGTTCCCAAAGCCGAATTGTACGCTACCATTACCCAAACCAAGGAAACCCTGTTGTATGCCAGCTTTGTGCTCCTGATAATTGTCATTAGCGTCGCACTGTGGCTGTCTACCGGGATCACAAAACCGCTCAGCGCTATGGCAAGGGCGATGAGACAAGTCAAATACGGACGGTTCGATCTAGCCTTGAAGGACATGCCGAAAACCAAAGTCAAAGCCAGTCATAGTGAGGTAGATTACGTAGCGAGTGTCTTCGAACAGATGACCCACCGATTGAAATATTTGATCGAAACTGAATTTGAAACGAATCTGCGACGGAAAAATGCCGAATACAAGGCGCTTCTGCTACAGATCAACCCTCACTTTTATAATAATACGCTTGAAATAATAAGTGGTCTGGCGGCGATGAAGAGGGAAGATCTGGTGATGGATGCAACGGAAGCGTTGGCCAAAATGATGAGATATTCGCTCAAACTGGACACCGATCTCGTTAGGGTCAGCGAGGAATTGGGATATATCCGTGATTATTTATTCATTCTCAAGCTGCGCCACGAGGACAATCTTATAGTCGATATTTCTCAAGACCCCGCAGCCGATTCTCTTCAGATCACCAAATTCATATTACAGCCGCTTGTAGAAAATGCAGTGAAGTATAGTTTGGAAAAAGGAGGCGCCGCCAAGATTTTTCTTTCTTCCAGCCTGCGGGGGGAGTGTCTTTTCTTAACGGTTCAGGATAACGGAATTGGCATGCCGCAAGAGCTGATCCAGAGCGTTCTTGCCGATACCGAGCTGAAAAGTGGTGTCGGAATTTTAAGTGACAAGGGAAATAGTATCGGTCTACGGAATGTTCTTTCCCGCTGCCGTTTGTACTATGGCGACCTGTTTGAAGTGGTGCTGGAATCGGAAGAAGGCGCAGGCACGGCTATTACGCTGAAGTTGCCGCTGATAAGGAGTTGAGGTTATGTACCAGATTATGCTTGTAGATGATGAAAAGGGTGTCCGTAACAGCATTAAGGCTAAAATTAATTGGGGAGAATTGGGGTTCGAGATTGTCTCGGAGGCTTCCAGTGGAATCGAAGCACTTAAGCTGCTGGAGGAGGGTCCGCTGCCGCATGTAGTCATCTCCGATATTCGCATGCCGCAAATGAACGGCATTGAATTCATCAACATTTGCAAGAAGCATTATCCCGACTTACGGGTGGTAGTGCTTTCGGGGTACTCGGATTTTGAGTATTTAAAGTCGGCCATTCAACTTGGTGTGAAGGACTATCTCCTGAAGCCTGTAGCCCGCGGCGATTTGACCGAGATGCTCGGCAGACTTGCGGACGACATCCGTGCGGAGCAAGAGAATATTCAAGTCCTGCAACTGGAGCTTATTCAAAAGAATGAGCAGCTGCGCTTGCTGCAGGAGCACTACTTGCTGCAGTTGGTCAAAGAGGAATGGTACAGCCTGCCCGCCGTCAAGGAACGGCTGCAGCAGCTGAAGTTGACCTCGCTTGCCGTTGACAGTTTACACGCTCAATTTGCGGCGGTTGAAATGAGAATTCCGCCAGGCAGAATGAGCGATCCCCAGGAGCGCCGGGATTTGCTGAATCTGGCTTTCCAGATGCTGTGCCGGGAGACGGCTTCTAAGTGGGAAGGGATATATCCCTTCCTGGATATCGCTCATTCTTCCATTATGTATTTCCTTATTGTAAATAAGGAGGGCGTACAGAAACATAACCATACCGAGATATTTATTGCGGAGCTTAAGCGAAATATCGGCGATTATTTAAAACTTGAAAGCGTAGTGGGAGTCGGGGAGGAAGTAGAGGGACTCCATCGACTGAAGAACGGTTACGCCTCTTGTATATTATCCTGGAGCCAAAGTACAGTTCATAAGCAGGGCGGAAACGGACTAAACGGTGTTTTGGAGCTTACGCATGCTTTTACTCCGGAGGCTGAACGAAGGCTGGTTCAGGCTATTGAGAACCTGGATATGAACGCTTTCCGACAGCAGATTCAGACCATCTTTTCCACGGAAAGCGAAACACCGGTGTTCGCCTTTACCTTTCTCGCCCTGCGGCTGCTGCTTCTGTTCAGCTCGGTAGCCAAAAAGTTCGAAATCGGCGGCTCCTCGCTGCAAAAGTATTTATGGAACTGCCAAATGACCATTTCGGATTACAAATCTCGGGATGAAGTTATGGGTCAAGTATACGAGCTCTCCAGGCTGGTTATGGACGAGGTCAAGAAGACGCGCTTTTCAAACGGACAACATATGATGGAGGCGGTTCGTAAATATGTTGAGGATAACTTCTGCTATGAGCTAACCCTCTCCTCTCTGGCGGACATGTTCCATTTAAATGAAACGTATTTGTCGGGTCTGTTTAAGCAGTATGTAGGGACTACCTTCAGCGAGTATGTTACCAACCTTAGAATTACGAAGGCAGAGCAGCTGCTTAAAGAAAATGAACTGAAACTGACCGATATTGCGATGCTTGTCGGATACTCCACCTCCAGCTATTTCAGCACATGCTTCAAAAAAAACAACGGTAAAAGTCCGAAGGAATACCGAGAGGATTATTTGTTAAAGAATCGATAATGGCGATTGAATTTCGCTGACTCCTTTGAAAATTAGTAGAGGCCATTCCTAGGCAGAGCGTTCATTGCTTTGGGAATGGCTTCTTTGCTTTTATGCGGGTTTTCCGGAGGTCCTATCAAGAAATTGCAAGTCAAAACCCAATGATATTGAAATTTTTTTGATTATCGTTCAGCTACAATTAACTCAAGAAACCAATGGATAGGAGCATACAACATGAACATTTCAGAACAGGCACAGGAGCATATGAAGCAAATTCTGCTTGCTGACGAGGCGGTTTCAGCCGCGTCCGATAAGGCGGAACGTGACGAATATAGACTTCAATATCATGTTATGCCGCCGGCCGGATGGATGAACGACCCGAACGGACTCGTGCATTTCAAAGGGGAATATCATCTGTTTTATCAGCATCATCCTTACAGTGACAAATGGGGACCCATGCATTGGGGGCATGCCGTTAGCAAAGACCTTGTGCACTGGCGCCACCTTCCGATTGCTCTGGCTCCGACGGAGCCGTACGAGCTGGGCGAAACGGGCGGTTACGGTTGCTGGTCAGGCAGCGCCGTAGAACATGAAGGTGAGCTGACCCTGTTTTATACAGGACATGTTGACGGAAGACAGCCTATGGAGGTGCAGTGTGCGGCCAGCAGTACAGACGGCATTGTTTTCCGCAAACATCCTAACCCGGTAATTCACAGTTCGCCGGATGAAGAGAATATCGGCTTCCGTGATCCGAAAGTGTGGTGTCACGATGAAACCTTCTATATGATTATCGGCTCCGGGAAAGCGGGCAAGGGTAAAGCACTGCTGTACCGATCAGAAGATCTGGAAAAGTGGGAATACATGGGGGTCGCTGCCGAAAGTGACGGAACCCAAGGTGATATGTGGGAATGTCCAGATCTGTTCCCGCTGGGTGATGGACATGCCTTGATCTTGTCACCCATGAATATGGAGGGTGTAAAAAACCTGTATATGACCGGAGAAATGGATTATGCCGCCGGCCAATTCACCCCGCAGGTTGCGGCTAAGCTGGATTACGGACCGGATTTCTATGCTGCACAGACACTCATGGATGACCAGGGCAGAAGAATCCTGATTGCCTGGATGGACCGCTGGGGTTCGTCGATGGTCAATGAATCGCGCGGTTGGTATGGTGCGATGACTCTGCCCCGGGAGCTGCTGCTGAAGCCGGACGGAACATTGGCACAGGTGCCGGTTCCCGAGCTTGAGAAGCTGCGGGGGAATGGAGAATCCGTGTCCCACATGCTGTTAGAGGGCGGACAGACCACTTCCTGGAAGACGAAAGACGGTCAAGGGTTTGAATGGATTGCCGAGTTTAATTGTGCGGATAGCACAGCACACCAGCTGGATATTACCCTGCTGGCGTCGGAAGACGGGAGCGAGGCAACGGTTATCACTTATATTCCTAAGGAGAGTAGGCTGATTCTGGATTGCAATCGGTCCGGCCGTGGAGAAGTCCAGAGCAGCGAAGCCCTTCTGCCTGCATCCTCCGGTGAACTCCTGAAGCTGCACGTCTTCGTTGACCGGTGTTCCATAGAAGTGTTTGTCAATGACGGGGATGTTGTATTTACCAGCCGTATATATCCAGCCGTAATGTCAGGGGGTCTGCAAATAAAGCCGGAGGGTGGAGCGGTAATATTGCAGTCACTGAAGATTTGGAGTCTAAACCGGATATAGGAGGACGTCATGGTCACTTATCAAAGAAAGCTTGTTAGCCTGGTATTATTGCTTCTTCTCCTGCCCGGTTGCGGAAAAGGGGAGCAGCCCAAATCTGCGACTGAGCCCTTTCAATTCAATGCCGACCCTCAATATTATACGGAGCTTTACCGGCCGCAGTATCACCTGTCACCTGAAACGGGAAATATGAGCGATCCGAACGGCATGGTGTATTTTGAAGGCGAGTATCACCAGTTTTATCAGAACAGCGGCCAATGGGGACATGCGGTCAGCACGGACCTGATACATTGGCAGCATTTGCCCGTAGCGCTTATGCGCGATTCGCTAGGAGAGATCTGGTCGGGCAGCGCCGTGGTGGATTGGAATGATACGAGCGGATTTTTTGACGGAAAACCCGGGTTGGTTGCGATATTCACCCATTTCAAAGGGGGGACGCAGTCGCAGAGTATCGCTTACAGTTCCGATAAAGGACGGACATGGACTAAGTATGAGGGTAACCCTGTGATTCCGAATCCTGCTCTCAAGGATTTCAGAGATCCGAAGGTGTTGTGGCATGAGCCCTCCAAATCATGGGTAATGGTCGTCTCGGTAGACCAACAAGTCAGATTCTATACTTCACCTGATCTGAAGACATGGGAGATGACCGGCGAATTCGGCCAAGGTCAAGGCTCGCATGCCGCAGTATGGGAGTGCCCGGACCTATTCGAACTACCGGTTGAAGGGACATCGGACAAAAAGTGGGTGCTCGCCGTAAGTATCGGCAACAACACAGCGACGAAAGGCTCCACGGCGCAATATTTCATCGGATCCTTTGATGGAAGGACCTTCAAGAATGAGAATGACCCATCCAAGGTACTCTGGAGCGATTATGGCAGAGATTTCTACGCTGCCGTTTCTTACTCGGATATTCCAGAGAAAGACGGACGCCGGATCTATGTAGGTTGGATGTCCAACTGGCGTTATCCCTTTAATATGCCGACCGATCCATGGAAAGGCAATATGTCGGTACCGCGCGTACTGACACTCAAAGATGTCCCCGGTGAAGGGCTGCGGTTGGCGCAGGAACCGGTCAAGGAACTGGACATTCTTCGAGGCAAGGCGATAGAGCTGGAAACACAGAAGCTGATTGAAGGCGTCAATCCCCTTTCGTCGCTAAATGGTACTTCTTATGAACTGAATACGGAATTTACCGTGGGAGAAGATGCTGCATTCGGTTTTAAGGTGAGAAAAGGGGGGGATCAAGAAACGGTAGTCTCTTACGATACCGCCTCTTCAACCTTAACAGTTGACCGTACTAAATCGGGCATCAGTTCGTTTGAACCGGGTTTTGCGGAGCGGATTGACGCGGCCCTAAAGGCTGTAGACGGTAAAATCAAACTGCGCTTCTATGTGGATGAATCCACGCTGGAAGTGTTCTCCGGGGACGGAACGATGGTGCTCTCCAGTATTATATTCCCGGATGCCACCAGCAGTGAAATAGAGTTGTATCTATCTAAAGGCAGCGTAATACTGGACGGTGCAGCTTTTCATCCCATGAGAACGGTTTGGCGGGATGAGGCTCCGGATGGAACGGTACCGCTGCGGGTGCTTCTGAACAAAGACAGTGTCGACGTTCCGGTCGGCGGAAGCGCAAAGGCTTTGGCAGCGGTGCTGCCGCTCACGGCTTCGCAGAAGCTGGTCTGGGAATCGAGTGATGAGACCATCGCGAAGGTAGAGAGTGACGGAGGAACAACCGGCATCATCAAGGGCTTCAAAGAAGGAGAGGCCGAGGTTAAGGCCCTTACTCCGGATGGCAAAGTGTTTACCATTATGAATGTATTCGTGTATAAGCCGTAACCACAGGCAACTAAGTCCGCTTGGGCAGCGGAGTGCTCCTGAGAATAAGGAATACCCCGCTGGCGCAGCAGATGAATTGGAGATGAGATAAATATGGCAAGTACAGTAACGGCAACGAAACCGACGACGAAGACTGCCCGTGAAAGAAAACCGTTTCGTTTTCAAAAAAGTGAGGAAATGACTGCCTGGTGGTTTGTACTTCCTTCTCTCGCTTTACTACTTATTTTTGTGTTCTACCCGATGCTGCAGGCGTTTATAATCAGCTTTCAGAATTATAACCTGGTGGGCTCCACGAAAAGCTTTGTTGGCCTGGACAATTACAAGTCGTTGTTGACCGATATGGATTTCCTGAACAGCCTTAAGCATTCCTTCTATTTTGCAATTATTGTCATTCCGATTCAGACCTGTATTTCCCTCGGCATGGCGCTGTTGATTCAAAAAAAGGTTGTCATGACCGGTCTATTCCGCACGCTGTATTTCATCCCTGTTGTCATTTCGACAGCGGTGGCGGCGACGGTATTCAAGCTGATCTACAATAAAGAATATGGGCTTTTGAATAACTTCCTTGAATTGATTCATCTGCCGACAACCAATTTTCTGTCGAATCCGGATACAGCGATGAACGGGGTCATTATGCTCGGGATGTGGAAAGCCGTCGGTTTTTTTATGATTATTTTTCTGGCGGGGTTGAACAACATTCCGCAGGATTTATATGAAGCGTCCAGAGTAGACGGAGCCAGCAAAATACAGCAATTCTTCCTCATTACACTACCGCTGCTTAAACGGACTATGGCATTTGTAGTTATCATTACTACGATTGATGCCATCAAAATCTCCGGGCTTATATTTGTACTTACCGGAGGCGGGCCTAACGGATCTACTGAAACTGCAGTGTACTATATCTACAAAATGGCTTTCCAGCAAATGCAAATGGGATACGGAACGGCTGCGGCATTTATTCTTTTCGCCATTGTGCTGGCCATCTCTCTTGTACAGATGAGGCTGTTTAGAAATGAGGATTACTAGGAGGGTCTGACATGAATCGATTTGCAAGCTTTCTAAAATATACGGCGATGATCATATTAGCTGTCATTTCCATTATACCGATCATATGGATGATTTCTGGCGCCATGCGTCCTTACGAGGAATTATTCAAATACGCGAACAGTTTCAATATTCATTTGTTCGTTCCTGTACATCCAACGCTGCAAAATTTCAAGGATGTTATCTTTAACGAGCGTAACCCGTTTCTCCGCTATATCGTCAATACGCTGATGGTAGCTTCGCTCGTTACGGTGCTGGTACTACTGATTAACTCTATGTCGGCTTTTGCTTTCGCTAAGCTCCGTTTTCGGGGGAAGGCGGTCATCTTTGCCCTATTCATGTCAGCCATGATTATTCCGGGTGAGGTGACACTTGTTCCTAACTATTTGCTAATGCATTATTTCGACTGGCTCAATTCTTACAAGGCGTTGATTATTCCTTCAATGCTGTCTGTCTTCGGCATTTTCCTGCTCCGACAGTTTTTCGCGGAAATCCCAGATGAGATTCTGGAAGCGGCCAAAATTGATGGAGCGTCTATGCCACGCACTTTTGCCAACATTGTACTGCCCGCTGCCGTACCTCCGATGATTACGCTCGGTCTGATGACTTTTCTAGGCAACTGGGACTCCTATTTATGGCCGCTCATAGTCATTAATGATGACAAGAAGCAGATGATTCAGGTAGCCATTGCCGCCTTCTCATCGGTGGAAGGAACGGACTGGTCGAAGATTCTGGCGGCAAGCACCATATCAACCGTTCCGATTCTGATCCTGTTCTTATTTCTACAGCGTTATTACATCCAGGGAATCACTATGTCAGGGGTAAAAGGTTAACCATCTGATTGGTGACAGGCTAACTTATTTCAACAAGATTGGAGTCATAGAATATGGTATATGATGTGGTTGCGCTCGGTGAGTTTCTGATTGATTTCATGCCGGGAGACATGTCTCCTGCTGGAAATCCCATGTTTGAGCGCAATGCTGGGGGAGCGCCAGTCAATGTGTTGGCTGCCCTGTCGCGTCTCGGTAAAAAAACAGCTTTTATCGGTAAAGTGGGGGATGATCCCTTCGGACTTTACTTGCGTGATACGCTTATAGTTGAAGGAATAGACGATAAAGGTCTGGTCTTTACGGACCAGGCGCATACTACCATGGCATTCGTACATCTAGATGCTCAGGGCGAAAGATCGTTTCACTTTTGCCGCCAGCCTGGAGCGGATGAAACTCTCTCCTTCGAAGAAGTCGATCACGAACTTCTAAGTGGAACACGGATCTTTCACTTCGGTTCGATCTCCATGACGTCTGAACCAGCCTATACGGCTACGATCCAGGCGGTTTTGATGGCTAAAAATCAGGGAGCGATTATCACCTACGACCCCAACTGGAGGCCAGCACTGTGGATGGATGACTGTCACGCCAGAAAAGCAATGGAAGATGGATTGATGTTAGCTGATGTTATCAAGGTTTCACAGGAGGAACTGTTTTTCCTGACGGACTGCAACACATTGGAAGCGGGGGCAGCCGTGCTGCTGGAACGGTTCCCCATTAAGCTCTTGCTTGTTACACTGGATGCTGAAGGAACCTATTTCCACTCACAGACCTTGTCGGGTATTGTAAGCTCATATCGAGTAACTGCAGTGGATACAACGGGAGCGGGCGACGGATTTATGGGTGCGTTTATCTATAAAATACTGGAAGCAGGACGGCCGATTACGGAATGGACTGAAGAGGACATGAAGTCAGCGATATCTTTTGCCAATGCCGCAGGTGCTCTTGCAGTAACCCGTAAGGGAGCGATAGCTTCCCTAGGAACCATTGAAGAAATTGAATTATTGCAAACCAAATAAAACGGCGATAAAAAAGCCTACCGCTGCCGGTAGGCCTTTTTACTGTAAATATGCTGCTTCCCGTCAGGGGCCATAATGTTAGTTAACCTCGATGGTTAACGAACTTTTGAACCTCTCTCCCGGATTCAGGGAGATGATCATTTCCTTATCCTTGAGTTCGCCTGTGAAATTATCTGCGTCCGCGATACCGTGCCAAGGCTCTACACATACGAAGGGAGCATTTTTTGGCTGCCACACACCCATATAGGGAAAGTTTTCATAGGACAGAACTACACTTTTGGTGGATTCTTTGCTTTTTAAGGCAACCCTGTGAGAGTTTACGTTACGGAATACCAATGCGCCCTCTTCGAACATTTCATGGGATAAAGGCAGGATGTGCTCATTTTCTAAAACAACCTCTGACTTTCCACTAATCAGCTGATTGGATTTATTCATGAACAGCCGCTCAAGCGTTTCCTTCTGTTCGAACTCCAGATAGTAATCCTGAATATGGCCGCCCTCATCCAGTGGACAGTTAAAGGCAGGGTGTGTACCCAGTTGGAAGAAGATTTCCTGTTCATCGATATTATCCACCCGATAGTCAATCTCCAGTTTATTGCCTTCGAGCGTGTATGTAATATATAGATCAAACTTGAAAGGGTATATTTCTAATGTAGTTTCATTATAAGTATGACGGTATACCGCCCGTGATTCACTCGCTTCAACTAACTCGAATTCATTATGTCTTACAAAACCGTGATTTTTTAATGGATAGGATTTGCCGTCTACCTTGATCTCTCCGTTATTAACTGCACATACAATAGGGAACAGCACCGGAGAATGGCCTGTCCAATACTGGGTATCTCCATTCCAAATATACTCAACGCCATTTTCTTCCTTTTTGAAGCTGATGAGTTCTGCGCCGATGGATTTGATCTGGGCGGCTTATCCCATTCTACCAAAGGACCCTATATTAAGGAAATCTGAGGGTTGAAAATAAGAAGAGCCTTACCATGGAGACGGCAGGCTCTAATTGTTGATTATTTAATTTCGTAAAGCTTATACAATTCATCAAGCATCAGGTTCGCAGCCTTGATACCGCCGGCAGTATTCCAAATGGCATCACTGACTTTATAGGCCTGACCATTTTTTACAGCGCTCAGGTTTTTCCATAGCGGATCGTTGGTCCACTCTTGCTCTGTTTGGTTCGCTTTTCCGTCACCGGTCTCATACGTGAAGTAGAATATACGGTCAGCGTCCGCTTCCGGCAGGCGCTCTTTTGTAATTTCGTCAACGAAGGTGTCTTTTGCATTCTTAGTCATATCCGTACGGGCAAAGCCAATTTGCTCAAAAATAATTCCTGAAAATGTGTTTGTATGGTAGACGCGTGTTTTGCCATCCATAAAACGAATGACGGATACCGTCTCTTTCAGCTTGTCACCGGCTTTTGATTTGAAATCTTCAATCCGAGTGTCATATGCAGCCATCAGTGCTTCGCCCTCAGTGGTTTTGCCCAGTGCTTCCGCATAAAGCTTGAAGTTGTTTTGCCATTGTCCGCGCAGATCCTCTGCCATAACGGTTGGGGCAATGGCTTTCAATTGCTCGTAGACTTTTTCCTGGCGCATTTTATTACCGATAATGAGATCCGGCTGCAGACCGGCAATCAGCTCAAGGTTAGGTTGACTCTCTTCACCAACCTCAGTAACGCCTTCCATTTCAGCCTTGATGTGATCATACCAGGGGCTGCCCGTCCAAGATCTAACGGCACCAACAGGTTTTATGCCAAGGGATAACACTGCTTCCGTACCTTCGTTTGTCAGTACAACAACCTTTAGCGGTGTTCCTGTAATTTCTGTCTCGCCCATAGCGTGCTTAACCGTACGCATCTGATCGACACTGTCTGCAGCTGCGGCCGAATTATCGGTTGTTGCGGAGTTAGCCTGACTGGTATTGTTCGATGCTGCATTATTCCCGCATCCGGATAGCACCACGACTAGAATTAGTGCCAGTATACTCACCCAGGTAGTACGTGTACGTTTTGTTTGTTTCCATCTTGCTGTCATCATTTTTTCCCCCTAAGATTGGTGTGGCGATCTGTACTTGAGAATCATTATCACTCGTAATTTCAAATTTTAAAGGTATAAAGTTATTATGTCAATAAAAATATGAGAATGATTATCAGAATCATTGACAATAACACGTGTCTACTCTAAAATTCTACGAGAGCATATCTTGACTCAAAATTTAAGTTTATTTTAAAGAAAGTGGATACTATGAGAACTATTTTTCTAATGATTTCGATAGCTGCGCTTGCAGCCGTTATTGTATGCAGTATCATTTTCGGGGTTACGGATGTTCCCTTTAGAACCGTATGGGAATCATTCACCCACTATAATAGCAGTACCGAACATTTGATCATTCGCACTACACGTGTTCCAAGAGCACTTATCGCTGCTTCTGTCGGGGCCTGCTTAGCTGTTGCCGGGGCAGTCATGCAGATTATGACACGTAACCCGATTGCCTCCCCAAGTACGCTCGGAGTGAACTCGGGAGCTACTTTTTTCATCATTATGTCGTCAGCGTGGCTGGGGATATCAGGGTTGCAGGCCTTTACTTGGGTAGCGCTGATTGGTGCGGCTGTTAGCGGTGGTATTGTCTTTTTTATGGGAAGCATAGGTAGAGGCGGCATGACTCCAATTAAGATCACATTGACGGGAGCGTCGATGACTGCTTTTTTTGCCTCGCTTACTCAGGGGCTAATGTTAACCGACGGCAAAATGTTTGATCAGGTGCTTGTGTGGCTGGTCGGTTCTGTTGCTGGAAGGGGCATGGATCAACTGGTAACCGTCTGGCCTTATATGGGTGCGGGCATGCTCATCGCTTTGCTGCTCTCACGGCATCTAAATGTGCTTGCCATGGGTGACGATGTTGCACAGGGACTCGGTCAAAGCACTGCACATATTAAATTGCTCGCTGCGGTCGCAGTTATTCTGCTTGCAGGCGCCTCGGTAGCGGTAGCAGGTCCAATCGCTTTTGTCGGCATCATCATTCCACATATCGTTCGTTATCTGGTGGGTACTGATTACCGTTGGATACTGCCATATAGCGCTGTGTTTGGTGCATTGTTGCTGGTGGGGGCCGATTTGGGGTCCCGATACATTGCCATGCCGAAGGAAGTTCCTGTTGGGGTTATGACCGCGATTATTGGCGTACCATTCTTTGTATATATTGCTAGGAAAGGCAGACGAACGTAATGGGCAAATACAAATCACTTCGATCAGCCAATTCCAAGATTACTATTTTAATAGAGAAAAAAGCGGTTTGGATTACTCTTCTGTTAGGTGTGCTTTGTATCGCTGTTATGATCATCAGCACAGGCGTCGGCAGCCAATTTATCTCGCCCTTTGATGTAATAAAGGTACTGTTTGGTCGTGGAGAGCCCATGGATCAGGTTATTGTAGAGAAACTTCGTTTGCCGCGAATTATGATTGCGACGTTAATTGGTGCTTCATTGGCAGTAGCTGGGGCCATTTTACAGGGAGTTATTCGCAACCCTTTGGCTTCACCGGATGTAACAGGAGTTACAGAGGGGGCTTCACTGGGTGCCGTTCTTTTTATTTTCCTGGCGGGTGGTACGGTGTCGATTCATTGGATGCCGCTGGCTTCTATTGGTGGAGCGCTCACCGTTACTGCGTTGTTGTACGTCTTGTCCTGGAAGCAAGGGGTTGAACCGCTGCGGCTAGTTCTAATTGGGATAGGTTTATCGGCTGCTATTAAGTCCGTTTCCTATATGTTAATTATCTCGGGTCCTATGCAGCTGGCGGATCGTTCCTTAATTTTTATGAGTGGAAGCATCTACGGTATTTCGTGGGACAAGGATGTGCTCACATTGCTGCCTTGGGTGCTGATTTTACTGCCGCTCACTTGGATTCAGGCCCGCAATGTCAATATTCAGATGCTTGGTGATGATGTGGCAAACAGTGCTGGTGCCCATGTACAGAAGCATCGTTTGATATTAATCGTTCTAAGTGTGGCCCTAGCCGGGTCTGCCGTTGCGATAGGCGGGGCCATTGCCTTTATAGGATTAATGGCACCGCATATGGCTCGTAAGCTTGTGGGATCATCCTTTGGCAGTGTGCTTCCGGTCAGCGCGTTGCTTGGAGCGTTAATTTTGCTGGTGGCAGATCTGGTAGCCCGTACGGCCTTCTTACCGCGTGACGTACCCGCTGGTGTATTAACGGCGGCGATTGGCGCACCGTTCTTCATGTATCTGCTGTACCGTAACCGAAATCGCTATTAGACAGGAGGAATACTGCTATGAGTACGTTGGAAGCCAAAGGGCTCGGATTATCCTACGGAGACCATTACATCTTCGAGAATTTAAATCTGTCCATTCCGAAAGGAAAAATCACCGTATTCATTGGCAGCAACGGATGCGGTAAATCGACACTGCTTCGCTCTATGGCGAGGCTCTTAAAGCCTCAGCACGGTTCAGTATTATTAGATGGAGATCATATAGCCGCCATGTCCACAAAGGAAGTTGCGCGCAAGCTCGCTATTCTTCCACAGGGCCCAACTGCCCCTGAAGGATTAACGGTACTTCAGTTGGTCAAACAAGGCCGCTACCCCTATCAAACCTGGCTTAAGCAGTGGTCTCGTGAAGATGAGGCTATCGTGAAAAATGCATTAGAATCGACCGGTATGAGTGAACTCTCGGAGCGGACTGTCGATTCGCTATCTGGTGGCCAGCGGCAGCGGGCATGGATCGCCATGACCTTGGCGCAGGAGACACCGATTATCCTGCTGGATGAGCCGACCACGTACTTGGATTTGACGCATCAAATCGAAGTGCTAGACTTGCTCTATGAAATGAACGACCGCGATCAACGGACCATCGTCATGGTGCTTCATGATATCAATCTTGCCTGCCGTTATGCCGATCATATCGTTGCGATCCGGGACGGTAAGATTGAAGCGCAGGGGTTTCCTGGTGAAGTGGTGAACGTGCAGTTAATTGAAAAGGTTTTTCGCCTCAAATGTGAAATTATCCCCGACCCGCTGTACGGAACCCCTCTATGCATCCCGCATGATAACAGCAGACTTCGAGCCGCCCGGGCTGCTCAGCAGGCTCGGGGCGTTGGTATTGTATAAATGGAAAAACGGAGGTGTCCCAAAAGCCATACAAATGGCTAGTGAGACAGCTCTTTTTTTGGCTCAGCACCAAAATCCGTGCTTGACAGGTGACGGGAAGGACAGAAAGCCGTTATATCCTAATAGAGGGATTTTCCCCCTCTATTTCTGTGCCCGGCACCCCGTTTGGGTAATTAGAAGGGATTTCGCCCGCTAATTTTGAGGATTTACCTCGTAGGGGCGGCATGGCTAAGATTAGAGGGGTATTTTCCCTTTCATCTCAAATAAAGGCGTTTCGGTCGGTATTAGCGGGCATTTTCCCCTCTAATTCGCCGAAGGACTGGTCCGCAACCCCGAATCGGCTACTGTAAGGCGTAATTCCCCAAACCCGGTGAGCATCAGGCGAAGTTAGATCGAAATCGTCCCCGGTACAGTGAAGCAAACGGAAAGTCTAGCACTGATTTTGAGAAAGAGCCCTTTTTTCGAGCAAATTTCAGTAGGTATTGTGAGTGACGCTCCATCGAAAGGAACGTTGCTGATTTATTGAATTACCCTTAGCGGTGTAATCGGGCGACCGCTGCCAACCTAAAATGCTCACTAAAGTTATCCTGTGTGCCTACACCCAGCGGAAGAAGTCTTCCGTGAAATTAAAGAAGATCACACGAAAAATGGTCAGCATAATCCCGGCTATAATAGAGAATTCACATATGTGACTATCCCTAGTTTTTACTTTAACAAGTTGCCCGAAATTCCTCTTCCTTTAACCAAAGGTAGGTGGGGGATGGATAGGGCGGTCTTAATTTTTTCTTGCTTCAGAGCAACAAAGTCGTGCCTATTGAAATTTTTGCAGGAAATTTTGTACAATGGTTATACAAACATTTGTTCTAAAGTAGTTGGAAAGCGAGGTCCTGACTGATGGCAAACGACAAAAATGGAAATTACATTAAAGGAACTAAAAAAGAATTGCCAGAAGATTGGGCAACCT
>NZ_JAUSTK010000013.1 GCF_030812855.1 Paenibacillus wynnii | reverse complement strand
AACAGCCTTCCCGAAGGAAGGCTGTTACTTACGTCCCGGAAGGGATACCGCCCATTCGGGCGGATTGCGATGATTGGGCTAACGATGCTTATGCTCCAACGAACCCATCGGGGTTCTCATCCTCTGACGTAAAACAGCCTTCCCGAAGGAAGGCTGTTACTTACGTCCCGGAAGGGATACCGCCCATTCGGGCGGATTGCGATGATTGGGCTAACGATGCTTATGCTTCAACGAACCCATCGGGGTTCTCATCCTCTGACGTAAAACAGCCTTCCCGAAGGAAGGCTGTTACTTACGTCCCGGAAGGGATTCGAACCCCTGACCGTGCGCTTAGAAGGCGCATGCTCTATCCAGCTGAGCTACCGGGACACATATTATGTACTTAAGGCAACGTTATCTATTATATCGCATGTAGAAAATTTATCAAGCCTTTTTAAAATAAAGTATAAACTTATTCTTCAGTATTTGCATAATCTACTATGTTCTCCTTCGCTTTACACTTGCATGTGAAGGAGACCCGCCACTTAGACGGGTTCTCCTTTTCGATGCAGGCATTTCTTTATATATGTGGAGAACTAAAATAGGCTCAAATTACGGATATTGCTCGAAATGCTCTTCCAGCTGTTTTTTCAAATCCCCAAAAATAAGCAAATCCCGCTGGAATCTGGAACGCTCCTCTTCAGGCCCCATGACTGTACTGCCTTCAAAAGCACTGACGGTCACATCTTCAAACGCATTGTGCATGTTGTTGTCATACCAATCTGAAGACATATCGGCATCATTGGTCAGAATTCGGACAATTTCGAAGCCTTCTTCATGACGATCCTCTACGATATACACCAAAAGAGCAGAATCCTCCACAGCCCCAGGTAACACTCCTACTTCTGCGCAGGGTGCACCGTCATAATCCAACATTCTGCGAATTTTGGCGTCTTTTATGTAATACACCTGTCATCCATCCTTCCTGGCAAATTTACCACACCTCTAGTGTTCGGATAAGGACATACATTTTATCCCTTCCTTAGGCATATATCTGTATTACTTGGCAAAAAAGAAAGGACAATAATCGCACAAAAGAGAGGATGAATCATCATGTGCGGAATAACCGGATTTATCCAGTGGCGCGGGGATCTGACACAGCACTCACAGCTGCTGGTGAGAATGACCGAAACCCTGGCAAACCGCGGACCGGATGCAGCAGGGACCTGGATTTCAGGACCTTGCGCCTTTGGACATCGCAGACTTAGCGTTATTGATCCCGAGAACGGTGCTCAGCCAATGATTACCCGCCATGAGGAGAATATGTACGCTATTGTATATAACGGTGAATTATATAATGCCCCAGAGCTTAAAAAAGAATTAGTGAATCGGAACCATCATTTCCGTACAGAATGCGATACAGAAGTATTGCTTCATGCCTACATCGAGTGGGGACCGGATTGTGTGGAGAAGCTGAACGGGATTTTTGCCTTCGCCATTTGGGATAGTTTACATGAACAGGTCTTTTTTGCACGCGACCGGCTAGGTGTAAAGCCGTTATTTTACAGTCAGGTCGATGATATCTTTGTGTTTGGTTCGGAGCCCAAGGCACTCTTGCAGCATCCAAAAGTTCAGCCGGCTGTTGGCCCGGAGGGTCTGGCCGAAATCTTTATCATCGGTCCGGCACGTACTCCGGGACACGGGGTCTATAAGGATATGCATGAACTCCGGCCAGGGCATGCCATGATCTACAGCCGTGAAGGGCTGCGCAGCTATGCTTACTGGAAGCTGGAGAGCTTTGCACATAACGACAGCGTAGATGAAACGGCAGCCAAAGTTCGTGAACTACTGCAGGATTCACTTGAGCGGCAGCTTGTTTCGGACGTTCCGGTCTGCTCACTGCTGTCTGGAGGACTGGATTCAAGCGCCCTAACAGCACTTGCGGTTAGTTACTACAACCGAACGGGTCAAGGTCGTGTCAATACCTTTTCCGTCGATTATGTGAATAATGACAAGCATTTCAAAAGCCATTCCTTCCAGCCCGGAGCCGATGGTCCTTGGATTAAGAGGATGGTCGAAGAACTGAATACGAACCACCATTATATAGCGTTCGACACACCGGAGCTCGTAGAGGCACTGGATAATGCCCTTTACACGCGTGATTTACCCGGAATGACTGATGTTGACTCTTCACTATTTTTATTTTGCAGGGAGATCAAGAAAGAAGCGACTGTAGCCATCTCAGGTGAGGCTGCCGATGAAATTTTTGGCGGGTACCCTTGGTTCCATCGGGAGGAAATGCTCTCTTCAGGTACTTTTCCATGGTCGGTGGCACCCAAAATGCGCGCAGGGCTCCTCTCCCCGGAAATGAATGAATGGATTAGACCTTTGGAATATCTGGGTGACAAATATAGCGATGCCGTGGCTGAAGTTCCAAAACTTCAAGGGGAAACAGGCAAACAGGCTCAAATGCGCGTGATGTCTTATCTCAATATTACCCGCTTCATGCCCACATTATTAGACCGTAAGGATCGGATGAGTATGGGAGTTGGGCTTGAGGTCCGGGTTCCTTATTGTGATCATCGCCTCGTTCAATACGTGTGGAATATTCCTTGGGAAATAAAAACCGTTGGTAACCGGGAAAAGGGTATATTGCGTAAGGCTCTTGAAGGCGTATTGCCGGATGATGTACTCTATCGTAAAAAAAGTCCCTATCCCAAAACCCATAACCCTAACTATCTAAACGCGGTACGGCAGAGAATGCTGAATATTTTGGATGACGCAAGTTCTCCTATTCTCCCCTTAATTAATGCGGCTAAAATCCGTGAAATTGCTGCATCGCCGGAATCCTCCAGCAATCTTCCCTGGTTCGGGCAGCTGATGTCAGGCCCGCAATTATTCGCTTATCTGTCTCAAGTTGACCTCTGGCTGCGGACTTATAACGTAGTCATAAAGTGATATTCTCCACATTCATCCGGGTCAAAATCCTCTACAAATAAAGATAAGAGTATGTTATATCTTTTTAGTGAAGGAGCTTTTCCGGTATGCAAGTATCGTTCCGTTCAAAACCTCAGCAGAACAGAACTCAGAACAGGAGAATCTTTCTGTTTCTGGCTGTAACCTTTGGTTTCACCTGGCTTTGCTGGCTTCCGCTGCTGATCAATAAGCAATTCACGGCGGGAGTGCCACTGCTCCCCGGGCAGTTCTATCTAGGTTCATTCGGTCCTCTCCTTGGAGCACTTGTTAGTGTTCAGATTCGGGGTGGAACGGGTTTTAGGGCCTGGTGTAAAACTGCCTTTTCGTTTGCATTTCCCAAAAAGTGGCTGGCTATCGCGGCGGGCTTACCGCTGATCTATGGGGCTGTAGCCATACTGGCCCATACCCTTATTACCGGCAGTTTGCCGGATGTTCATACATTTGGCCTGACCTCTGACCTTCCACCCCAGTTCAATATATGGATGACTTCCCTGGTGTGGATGCTTACCTTCGGTATAGGTGAGGAGAGCGGATGGCGTGGTTTTTTGCTACCAGAACTTCATAAACGTTATTCATTATTTACTTCAGCGCTGCTCGTAGCTGTTATTTGGATGGCCTGGCATCTACCCGCCTTCTGGTTTAACGAAAGCTATCTTGGTATGGGCTTTGGGGTGCTCGGGTGGGCGATCAGTTTGACTTACGGCTCGGTGGTGCTAGCTTGGATTTGTGCGGGGAGCCGCTGGAGTATTATCCCGGTAATCGTATGGCACGGTATCTTCGACCTGCTTACAGCCAGTGATCAGGGCGCAGAAGTCATGGCTATGGTCTGTAGTATGCTGGTAATTGTTCATGGAATCCTTCTAATGAGAAAACTAGGCAGGAGTGGGCGCAGCCCTTCCTGAGTACACTTCATTCTCCTAGATACAAAAAAGGCAGTCCAAGGTTAACCCTTTGGACCGCCTTTTTCCTGCACTTTATGCAACATTCTCGCGCCAGATCTACCTAAAACACAAAAATTCCTGCACTTTATGCAACATTTCCGCGCCAGTTCTTCCTAAATCACATAAATTCCTGCACTTTATGCAACATTTCCGCTCCAGATCGACCTAAAACACAAAAATTCCTGCACTTTATGCAACATTCTCACTCCAGATCCACCTAAACACATAAATTCCTGCACTTTATGCAACATTCCCGCGCCAGGTTCACCTAAAACACATTAATTCCTGCACTTTGTGCAATAATTCCGTGCCAGATCAACCTAAACACTATAATTCCTGCACTTTATGCAACATCTTCGCGCCCAGCCGACCTAAAACACATCAATTGCTGCACTTTATACAACATTTCCGTGTCAGACCTACAATCCGCGCGCCGACCTGCTACTCTAATGTTTAAAAATTAAAATTGTCGGGATCCGGGCCAAAACGACGATTTTGGTTGAGGTCCTCAAGAGCTTTTACATCCTCATCGCTGAGAGTGAAGTCAAAGAAGCCGGCATTTTCAGAAATTCGCTCCGCATGAACTGATTTGGGAATTGTGATTACACCTTGCTGTAAATCCCAGCGCAGAACAATTTGTGCCGGTGTCTTACCGTATTTACCAGCTAATTCTTGGAGAAGCGGCAGTTCAAGATTCCCCTGCATTAACGGACTCCAAGCCTCCAGCTGAACACCCTGCTCGCGGCAGTATTTCAGCAGTTCGCGTTGGGTCAGCAGCGGATGGAACTCCACTTGATTGACCACAGGAACAACTCCGGTGGCTTCAATGATATCCTTCAGATGATGAATCTGAAAGTTGCTTACACCTATGGATTTGATTAGACCTTCCTTTTGCAGATGGATTAAAGCTTTCCAAGTCTCCAGATATTTGCCTGCAACAGGCCAATGAATTAAATAAAGATCTATCACATCCAGTCCCAGCTTACGCCGGCTGACTTCGAATGCCTTCAATGTGGAGTCGTAACCTTGATCGGGATTGCGAACTTTAGTTGTAATAAACAGCTCTTCACGGGGAACTCCGCACTCGCGAATAGCTTGTCCTACCCCTTCTTCGTTGTTGTACCCTGCGGCTGTATCAATACTGCGGTAACCGGTCTCTACGGCCGATTTAACGGCTCTAATAACCTCATCGCCATCCTTAGTCTGCCATACACCCAACCCTAGCCATGGCATTGTTACACCGTCATTTAACGTGGGTCCACCTGAAAATGGTCCGTTCAACTGACTCATAGTTTAACCCTCCAAGCCCAATGTAGTTTGGTTCACTTACCAAAAATAAGTATATCAGATCAACGTTTCAATACCAAAAATGAGAAAAGAACGGAGGCGTTAATCGCCTCCGTTCTCTTTATTTCTCAATCATTTTGAAGTCATCGAAGTGAAATTCTGGTGAAACAATGCAGGAGACCAATACCGGCTCTTCACCGAGCGGTCTTGCCGCTTGCCATACACCCGCCGGGACAACCAATTGCGGCTGCTGACCGGCAGCAACATCCAAGCCCAGGATATACTCCTTAACATCTTCCGGTTTGTCTCCGCTGCCTCCCAGACTTAATACAATAGGGCTGCCGGAATGCCACAGCCATATTTCATCAGAGAGCACCGTATGCCATTCCGAGGCTTCATCTACATGGAGCAGAAAATAAATAGAAGATGCCGAGCAGCGCGAACCGGAATAGCTGCCGCCTAATACCTCTTGCGGGATTTCAAATGAAGAATTCCAAAGTCTTTTGTACCAGCCGCCTTCAATGTGCGGCTGCAGCCCCAAGGCTTCAACTAGAGGCGAAATTTCTTTTTGCGTCACGGATTTCTCTCCTTTAAAGTTTTGCAAAGCAAAACTAACTTCTTAGCATAGGGTATGTGTTACACATATGCTTAGTTTTGCTTTTTACTTTAACGGAATACTCTACAATTGTAAAACCAGCTCGTTCACTCACTGGTTGTTACTTGCCTTCCTTACTTGCTTTAAAAATCTCAGCCATGGCTCCCAAGCTTCCTAATGTCTCTACTGCACTGGTTGGCAGGAAGACTTTATTCGCTGGTCCTTTAGCGATTTCACTTAGTGCTTCAAAGGAACGGTAAGCGAGAACCTGTTCATCCAGCCCGGAGGTACTGAGCAGCTGAATCCGGATTTTCTCAGCTTCGGCTATAGCTTGAATGGCTTTAGCCTGACCCAGTGCTTCCAGTTCCTGCGCTTGGCGTGAACCCTCGGCTTGACGGATACGTGCTTCCTTATCGCCTTCCGCCTTCAGAATCTTACTCTGCTTGTCGCCCTCTGCCCGGAGAATCATATCCTGCTTAGCGGCTTCTGCCTCCAGGACAATTGCCCGTTTACTACGCTCTGCTTTCATTTGCTTATCCATGGCTTCTTGAATATCAAGCGGCGGTTTGATATCAATAACTTCCACACGCTCAATCCGTACGCCCCACTTCTCTGTAGCCTCATCGAGAGCTACGCGGATTTCGGTGGAGATTTTTTCACGGCCGGACAACGTTTCATCCAGCTCCAGCTTACCGATAATTTGCCGCATCGTTGCAGTCGAGATGTTCCGTACGCCATATACATAATCCGAGATACCGTAGGTTGCTTCTTCAGGGCCAACAACCTTATAGAAAATAATGGTGTCAATCTGTACCTGTACGTTGTCCTTCGTGATTACCGTTTGCGGGGGGACATTAGCTTGTTGAATCCGAAGATCATGATAAGTACGTACTTGATCAATAACAGGAATCAGAATGTTCAGACCCGGTGTTAAGAGACGGTGAAATTTACCGAGACGTTCTACGACTCCGATCCGCTGCTGTGGTACGATCTTGACCGTAAGAGCAATGAAGACAACAACTACAACAAGAACTACTACAATAATTGCCCATTCCATTAGTTCATTTCCTCCCATCGTTCTACCTCGATAATAGTGGTACCTCTTCCTACTACTTTGACAACCTCATCTCTGCCAAGTGTCTGAACAGAGGTTGCACTCCATGTATCTCCGCCAATCTTTACCTGCCCGTACCGCCCTGGCTCTATAGCTTCCACAACAATCCCCTGCTTCCCGACAATATCCGTATCATTGAACCCGCGCGAGCTACGAAATCTCTCCACTAACGGCTTCGAGAACAGAGTCAGACCCAGTGCTACAAGAGAGCCGATCAGGACTTGCAATAGGACTGCATCCGGGAATAAAAGTGACACTAATCCTGCAATCAAAGCACCGATACTGAGCCAAAGCAGATAAAAAGTAAGCGTCATCATTTCAACTACAAACAGGACACCGGCTGCGACTAACCAAAACATCCAGACCGTCATCGGTGAACCCACCACCTTCCGCTATATACTACTATAACGAAATAAAATGCAAAGCGTTGCAGAAGTTTTTTGCCGCAAAACAAGGCCAGACACATATATTCAGTGTATTTCAGTTTAGGAAAGGTTATGATACTTTCTCATATTACAAAAAAAGCTTGCAGTTAAAGCCGAGGCTCATCTGCAAGCTTGTGTAATTCATGATGGATACAACAGGCTGGTAACTACAGCTGACCGCCTCTAGAAGACAGTTTCTCCGTCAGCAATCGCAGTGCAGCGCCTCGGTGACTTATCAGCTGTTTCTCCGTAAGCGTCAGCTCCGCCATAGTCTTCCCGTAATCCGACAAGTAAAATAACGGATCATAACCAAAGCCGCCACCACCCGCCGGCTCAGAGGTTATCCAACCCTCAACCGTACCTTCAGCCGTTAATTCTTGACCCGACGCCGGATCATATAGAGATAACGCGCATACGAATCTGGCAGTGCTGAGCAAGGGCTGTCCAGTATCCTCGCCCTGTTTCAGTTCCTCCAGCTCGCTTAGCAATTTAAGATTATTATCTGAATCGCCTGCATCTTCACCTGCATAACGCGCAGAGTAGACACCCGGTCTGCCCTCCAGCGCATCTACGCAAAGCCCGGAGTCATCTGCAAGAACCGGAAATCCGAGGGCATCGGCTACGGTCTTCGCCTTCTTTAACGCATTCTCGGCAAAAGTGGCACCGTCCTCTACTACATCCGGGAGATCGGGGTAGTCAAACATACTCTTCACTGAGAGACCTAGAGGAGCAAAGGCATGCTCAAACTCCCGTACCTTGCCCTGATTTTTCGTTGCAACAATAAGAATGCCGCCTGACGGTTTCATTCTATACCTCTTGTCCAGGCTGTCCGGCAGGGATTTTGAGCGCAATGGCTCCCAATACTTCCTTCTGGGCAGCAATCAGTTCAGTTACCCCTTTTTCACCTAACTCAAGCAAACGGTTCAGTTCTTGACGAGTGAAGGGTCTTTCCTCCCCTGTTCCTTGAACCTCCACGAATGCACCGCCGCCAGTCATCACTACATTCATATCTACTTTGGCTTTGGAGTCCTCTTCATAATTCAAATCCAGCAGCGTTTTGTCACCCACTACACCGACACTGATCGCTGCAAGAAAATCGGTAATCGGGAATACAGGGAGCTTGTGCTGCACCGCAATTTTGTTAATGGCAAAGGCCATCGCTACAAAAGCACCGGTAATCGAAGCCGTCCGCGTGCCGCCGTCTGCTTGAATAACATCACAGTCCAGTGTAATGCTGCGCTCGCCGAGTGCCTGCAAATTCACCACAGACCGAAGTGCCCGGCCAATTAAGCGCTGAATTTCCATGGTGCGTCCGGTTAACTTACCCCGCGCTGCTTCGCGTTGGTTGCGCGTCCCAGTTGCTCTTGGAAGCATGGAATACTCGGCGGTCACCCAGCCTTTCCCCTGACCTTTAAGGAAAGGAGGAACCTTCTCTTCCACAGTTGCTGTACAAATGACCTTGGTATCTCCCATTTCAATAATCACGGAGCCCTCAGCATATTTATTAGTTTGGGTTGTTATCGTCAATGACCGAAGCTGGTCGTCATGCCGCCCGTTTGATCTCATCTTTTCTGCCTCCTACATTAGCTCATTTAAGCATTCCCTATTCTACCAAAGAGCAGGCACAAAAGCATCTTTTTACCCTTTTAATTTGAACTAACGTTTTTCACTTATGCTGTCGGAAATTTTTTCTACAGCGGCAACTCATTTAAATATTGAGGAGCCGAAACCGGCTTTCCGTAATCCACTTCATTCGTTCCGGTAACTGCATCCTTTCCATTCAGCCGAATCTGAACCAGTGAATCCTCGCTATTCTGCGCAACAGTCAGTACAACGGATTGAAGCATTTCTGCGGGCACCTTATCACCGTCAACGAACATATCATCCTTCAGTGATACCGTAACTACACCATTTTGTCCCTCTTCAACAGAATCAATTATAGTCCCGGCAGTCATTACTGTTTCAACTCCATCCCCTGACTCAGGTCCGGATAGCAACTCACCCAAAGCAGCCTTGACCGGTTCCTGTCCTGCGGGTACGAATCGAGTCATCGGTACATAGTACTGAACACCTTCAGGTGATGCTGCTGAAAAATAAACGGTAACCGCACTGGAATTCATATCCAGTGTATTGCTTTTCGGCAGATTGATACCCAGAGTCCGAGATAATGGGCGATCCAGCGGTGTTCCATTTAGTGGCATTTCATTGAGTTTCTTACCGTCTACCCAAAGCTGTACCCCTTTAATTCCTTCTTCACCTGTCAGTGTCCAAGTGATTGCTTCCAGTATTTTACGTTCATCCTGGACAGCATAATCATTGAATTTAGCGTTAAATTCAACGACTGCCAGACCTTTCTCCTTGTCCACAGTAACATTTTGCACTGTAGTCCCGGCTGGGAGCATACCATGGAATCCTGTCGGCAATAATGCTTCATAAGCGCCTTTACTAACCAGTGCGGTTAGGGCGTCCTTCAGCGTTGTTGCCCCTTCACCGGACGGTAAGCTAAGTGAAACCGGAGCGAGTAAGCCATTCCCATCCTCGAGATATACCGTTGTTCGAGGTGCGGTAGAACTGTTGTCTGCTGCCGCCGGAGCACTAGCCTCCAACGTATTTGCATCCAAGGTAACAGGGCCGAGTACACCGGAATCCAGGGTATCGCCGCTGATCTCCAGCATTTGTGCCTCTACCTCAGTTGGCGGCGGATCTACGGAGGAAGACGCGTCCATTCCAAGTAAGCTGCAGCCGGATAGAGCCAGAGGAACTGCCAGTAGGCAGGCTGCGGATATCCCGCGAATTTTTTGCATATGTGTCATGATTAATTACCCCTTTCAGAAATTAGATAGCCTTGTACTGCTATGTATACGAGCCCTTCCGCGAAAAAATAACAACAGCTTATCCTAAAGTTTGAGATCCGCGCAGTCTTACCGATTTCGCCCCTTCTCTCTGGACAATAACAACCTGAAAAAGTACAATTTCAAGACAGTGAGGATTTACAGAACCCTCACTGGAAAGAATACTATAACTAATGACTCACTAATTGGAGGGACTGAAAATGGCTGACGCAAAAATGCCTTACAGTCTGAACAGCAAGGCCGTTGCAGAGGCGACAAAAAGCTGGCTGCACAAGCGTGGAGTAACTATAGAAGAAATTGCGGATCTCGTTATGCTGCTGCAGAAGCATTATTATCCGAATTTAACGATGGAAGAATGTATTCACAACGTAGAGATGGTACTTAGCAAAAGAGAAGTGCAAAACGCGGTATTAACGGGTATTCAATTAGATGTATTGGCTGAAGAGGGAAAGTTGTTTCCCCAATTGCAGGATATGATTGAGAATGACGAGGGGCTTTACGGAGTGGACGAAATCTTGGCTTTTTCCATAGTAAATGTGTACGGCAGTATCGGTTTTACCAATTACGGCTACGTTGACAAGTTGAAGCCGGGTGTACTGGAAAGACTGAACAATAAAGAAACAGGACAAATCCACACCTTTCTCGATGATATTGTAGGCGCTGTAGCCGCTGCGGCCAGCAGCCGGATCGCACATCGCAAGCAGGCGGAAAGAGAGAAGGATCTTGGGCTGCCGCATGCTCCGGAGGATACCGAAGAGGCTGCCAAGAAGCTAGCCGGAAGTAACATTGAAAAGCCTGAATAAGAAAATATTAAGATTCTTATGATCCAAAAGTAGATTTTTTTACTACCGGAGACAGACTTCATTCTAAAGTAAATCAGCGATTCTCCGGTTATTGGAGAATCGCTGATTTACATTTTTGGGTCACTACGGCTACTTCAGCACGTTAGGGGCAAGTGAAGACACCGGACTCAAGTTACACTTCCCCCGCTTATACAGCGGAGAGAACGAAGTGATTGTGGAAAAGCGGTAGCGTTCCCCCGAAATTTTTCTGAAGGAGAACTGGATCAACCGCCGGAAAAATAGTGCAAGCTTGGATCTAGTCTCTAACGGACCATATGGCCGTTATTTGAGTTATTCATTCGTAATTGAAGTATGGTACGGACTCAGTGAACTAGACTAATATGTGGACACGGTATATACAACTTTGGATAATAGAATCAACTCAAGATGAGATGGAATCCGAGGTCAAGTGTCAACGTTATGGCAAACAATTCCATCGAATCACCCTCGGATAAGGAATTCCGCCAAATGAGATGTAAAAATACACTTGAATCACCCTCGGATGAGGAATTCCGCCAAATGAGATGTAAAAATACACTTGAATCGCTCTCGGATGGTGGATTCCACCATATGAGATGTAAAAGTACACTTGAATCGCCCTCGGATGGTGGATTCTGCCATATGAGATGTAAAAGTACACTTGAATCGCCCTCGGATGGTGGATCACCAAATTGCTGCTATTTAAGTCTCAAAGGGTTGCGAAACTTATAGTGTGACTGGAGTTCGTCAAACTTCCTAATCGCCTGTTTTTTACTCAAATAAGCCTTTATTTCTTCCAAAAACACCTTTTACTAGCTTCTCCTATCCCTCCACTCCGCACGTGATCCCTTTACACCTTTTCCTTTCGGTCAAGCATTAGTTTTGATTTTGAGCCGGAAAATTAGCTTCGGAGTAGGAGCACAGCGATTGTAATCACGAACTGTTGGCGGAGCGTCCACACGAAGTGCCTACGTCAATCCACACTAAACAACAGGGGCTGTCCCAAAAGCCATTTTCATGGCGGGACATCCCCTGTTGTGTTTCAACACTAATCTATTCCATGCCCGTGAATAACAATCCACTACTCGACTCTATAATCATTGCCCTCTCCCGGCGTACAAGTTCAATCATATGCGCCAAGGTCTCACTCATGGCGAACCGCATCTGATGAGTGCTCGATATCCGGCCCCGAAACAGATCTTCACAGATTGCAAATCCGCTTAAGGGTCCGTTTGTAATGAGGGCCTCTGAAGCCTCCAACCGCTCCTCATGGTGATCAAGCAGACTGTGGATTCTCTCAGTAAAACCTGTAAACGGCTCACGGTGTCCTGGAAATGCCATACTGACCTGATAACTGCTAAGCTCTCGCAACCCTAGAAGGAATGTCTGAAGCGGCTGAGGATCGCTGCCCGGTAGCAGGCTGACATTAGGCGAAATTTGCGGTAGGACGGCATCGCCGCAAATCATATACCCGCTTTCCCTATTGTAGAAGGACAAGTGTCCCGGAGCATGACCGCCAGTAACTACTGGCCTCCATAGTTGATTGCCCATTTCAAAAGGCTCCGCGGGTGATACATAGGACACTTCAGGCTGAGGTGTAACCTGTGGCTCAAAGTGTTCCAAGTGTTCTTTAATCGCATCAGTTATAGAGTTTGGCATACCATGCTTAGCAAAAAACAAGGGAAGTACTTCATTCATCTGGGAGGTCTCCCCCCACATGAACAGAGCTTCGGTATGGGCTCGCTTCGACATCCACACCTTGCAACCACTGAGGGACTGCATCCATCCGGCCAATCCATAATGGTCAGGATGATGGTGGGTAATAACGACTTTCTGTACCCTGCTCCATGACAAATTCAGCTCCCGAAGGATGCCCTGCCAAGCAAGCTCTGTCATCTGGCTGTGCGGCCCGGGATCTATAATGGTAACACCGCCGTTTGTGTCAGTAAGTAGATAGCTGTTCACTTGCCGCAGAGGCGGGTCCATGGGCACAGATATCTGCAGGATATTCCCTTCCCTTGGAGTAATAACTGCCCCTCGAATAGAGCCCTCGTCTTCTTTAAATCTTCTCCCGGTTACCATCTACGCCCGAACGCCTCGAAAAATCATTCGCTTAGAGCACTCAGCATCATATTCGTCCTCATCATAACTGCCATGGACAGCTTCGAGTTGTAAGCCGGCTACCGCAATCATCTCCTGAAATTTCTCAAGCGGATACAGCTTCACGCACTCATGGTATTGGCGGGGAGTTCCATCTTCCTTCGAGGTTATGGTAATATCCTTCTTCACATATCCGTCTTGAATCCGGCGTTTCTCATCGATCAGAATGTCCCCGTCTTCCCGGGTAGAGTGCGGAACCAAATTACGAATTACACATGATGGGTTAAGAAAATCAATAATAAATTTCCCGCCAGGCTTCAGCATCCGTCTGATTTCACGAAGCACCTTGATTTGCTCCTCATCTTCTTCAAAATATCCAAAGGAGGTAAAGAGGTTGACCACCGCATCAAATCCTCCAGCCAGGGGCAAACCCCTCATATCAGAGCATAGCCAGGTTACTTTCTCCGATCCCTCTTGAGCACGCGCTTCCCGAAGCAACGGCTCGGATAAATCCACACCGGTTACCTCGTAACCTGCTTCCGAGAGTGCAAGGGAATGACGGCCCATACCACAGCAAAGATCCAGCACTTTAGCCCCCGGGGGCAAATCCAGCCAGCCAATCATTTGTTCGACTTCACGCCTAGCTCCTCCGAAATCACGGTGTTTATATACAATCAGATAGTCCTCTCCGAAGCTCTCCTTATACCAATCACCCATATTGTATCTCCTCCCGCAGGCTGCTTCCTGCCAAACCACGTATCTCTATTCATATATTGTAACGCAATTGTACCGTCTTTAATGGACAAACTCAAAAAATGTAAGTATTCTTCCGGAATTCACAGCTGAGGATGTGGTTGACATTGAAATACTAATTAACTATACTTTCCTTAATCTTATATACGGTATACGTTGAAAGAGCCTAGTAGCAGCTTAGTCCCTGTTCTCAGAAAGCCGGGGGTGATGGAACCCGGTACACACTAAGTTGACGAATTACACTCTGGAGTATCTTGGGTAATGCCGAGCGGAAGTGGCGAACGATAACTCGCTGATAAGTGGCATTAGTGGTGCGAAAAATAAGCTCCATTAGTGCAATTTGGGTGGTAACACGGTGTATAATCGTCCCTATGTCTACAATAGACAAGGGGCGATTTTTTGTTTTTTCAACGGTTAGTCATTACGTTATAAGAATATCTATAAATTGAGGAGTGTTATGACTGTGAATATTATGGACGAACTAGAATGGCGCGATGCCATCAATCAACAAACGGATGCTGAAGGCCTTCGGGATTTGACGAATCAAAAAGCAATTTCGTTATACTGCGGTGTAGACCCAACGGGTGACAGCATGCATATTGGCCACTTGATTCCATTTATGGTGCTCAAACGCTTCCAGCTTGCCGGCCATCGTCCAGTGATTCTGATTGGCGGAGCAACGGGCACCATCGGTGATCCAAGCGGCCGCCAAAGCGAGCGCTCGCTGCAAACGCTGGAAGAAGTACAAGCTAACGTTGATGCGCTTACCGAACAAATGAAAAAGCTCTTCATTATCGAAGGCGATAATCAAATTCGTATGGTCAACAACTATGACTGGACACATAAAATCAATGTGATCGAATTCTTACGTGATTACGGTAAAAATTTCACCGTTAACTCCATGCTTGCAAAGGATGTTGTGGCGAGCAGACTGGAAAGCGGTATTTCCTTTACCGAATTCTCCTACCAAATCCTGCAGTCGCTTGATTACCTGCATTTATTTCAGCATGAAGACGTGCAGCTGCAAATTGGCGGCTCCGATCAATGGGGCAACATTACCAGCGGACTTGATCTGATTCGGAAAAGAGAAGGATCTGAGGCGAAAGCTTTCGGCCTGACGATTCCGCTTATGCTGAAAGCTGACGGTACGAAATTCGGCAAATCAGCAGGAGGTGCGATATGGCTGGATCCGAAAAAGACAACACCTTTCGAATTCTACCAGTTCTGGGCTAACACCGATGACCGTGATGTAGTAAAGCATTTGAAGTACTTTACGTTCCTTACCAAGGAGCAAATTGACGACCTGGCTGATAAGGTGCAAACGGAGCCGCATAAACGGGAGGCACAAAAGAAACTGGCCGAGGAAATGACCAGATTCGTACACGGTGAGGAATTGCTGGAACAGGCGAAACGTATCACAGCAGCATTGTTCAGCGGCGATATTAAATCGCTCACTGCTGATGAAATCGAGCAAGGCTTTAAAGACATGCCGACATTCGAGGCTACGCAGGAGTCTAAGAATATCGTGGATTGGTTAGTTGATCTGGGTATTGAGCCTTCCAAACGTCAGGCGCGTGAGGATATTACAAAAGGTGCAATTTCGATGAACGGTGAGCGCGTTAGCGATGTAGGTCTGGAAGTTACAGTGGCTCAAGCTATCGGCGGCCGCTTCATCATTATCCGCAAAGGTAAGAAAAATTACAGCTTGGTAAAAATGCTCTAGAATTCTAAGTTCTAATTGAACATCACAAACAAAAACCCTTCAAGATTTGCTTCGGCAAGCTGAAGGGTTTTTTGTGGCTTAACTCAGACGCTGTAAATATACCCTGGCTTCATACGGACGAAGCTTCAAGCGGCTTAAATCCTCATCTTTTTGCGGCTCATAATTAGATATCAGCAGCTCCCCCGGACTGGTTAGTATCTCTTGCGGCAGCTCCATAATCGGTTCCCGTTCAAAAAAGTTCAGAATGACCAGCACGCGCTGATCCTCAAGTGTCCGTGTATATACATAAATCTCCGTATCATCCGGCTGTAATAACTCATACTCACCATATACAATGACCTTATGTTTTTTTCGAAGCGCAATCAGGTTCTTATAATAGTGATAGATCGAATCTGGATCTTTAACCGCGTGGGCTGCATTGATCTCCATGTAGTTAGAGTTGACCTTAAGCCAAGGGTCACCTGTTGTGAATCCTCCATCGTTACTGTTATCCCACTGCATAGGTGTACGAGCGTTGTCTCTGCTCTTTTTATGAATGGCCGCCATGATTTGCTCTTCCGGAACTCCGTTCTTGCGCTTCTCTTCATAATAATTAAGTGTCTCTACATCCCGATAGTTATCTATGGACTCAAAAGCAACGTTCGTCATCCCAATCTCTTCCCCTTGATAAACATAGGGTGTGCCTTCAAGCATATGAGTAAAGGTTGCCAGCATCTTAGCTGAAGGAATCCGGTAAAAAAGATCGTTACCAAATCGGGACACCGAGCGGGGCTGGTCATGGTTGCACAGATAGTTGGCATTCCAGCCGCGGTTATGCAGAACAACCTGCCAGTTGGTGATGATTTTTTTCAGATCGATCAGGTTCCACGGTACAACGTCCCACTTCCCGCTGCCGGCAGAGGCTGCATCCAGAAACATATGCTCAAACTGAAAGGTCATGTTCAACTCGCGTCGACCGTCCCCCACATAATCCAGTGCCTGCTCCGGACCAAGCCCAGAGGTCTCGCCAACCGTCATAATGTCATAAAAATAAAGCACCTTATCATGCAAATTTTGCAGCAAAGTATGAACATTCTCTAGATTGGAGAACATTTCATAAGCTCTGACAGTTTGCGTACCGTGAGGATTATGGGCATCCGGGTAGCCCATGGTCTTGACGATATGGGCAATCGCGTCAAAGCGAAAGCCGTCTACCCCTTTTTTAAGCCACCATTGTACCATTTCATGCAGCTTATCAATGACCACGGGATTTTCCCAGTTGAGATCCGGCTGGTACTTGGAATAGAGATGCAGATAGTACTCATCCGTATGTGGATCATGCTCCCACACCGACCCGCTGAAATAAGACTCCCAGTTGTTGGGCGGTCCCCCGTTCTTGCCTTTTTTCCAAATGTAAAAATCCCGTTTCGGATTATCCTTGGAGCTTCTTGATTCAACAAACCAAGCATGTTGGTGGGAAGTATGGTTAAGGACAAGATCCATCATCAGCTTCATGCCGCGTGAGTGCATATCGCGAAGCAGCCGGTCAAAATCATCCATCGTCCCGAATTCCTTCATGATGTCACAGTAGTCGCTGATATCATAGCCGTTGTCATGATTCGGCGATTTGTAAATAGGGCATACCCAGATTACATCTACCCCCAGTTCCTGCAGATAATCCAGCTTGGAAATAATCCCCCGCAGATCTCCAACTCCATCTCCGTTGCTGTCCATGAAGCTGATGGGATAAATTTGATACACGACGCTTTCCTTCCACCATTTGGGGTTCATGTCACTGCCTCCTTGTGTGCTTAATATATCTTAACCACACGGAGCCAATTGGATAACAATAAAATAATTCAGAATGGCTTGGCAATCATAACATCATAAAACGGCGCCCTCAGGGAAATATCCCTTTGAGCACCGTTTCATTTAGAGGTTATGATTTGCTTTTATCCTCATGCCTTTTTTGTACCTTTACAGTTAACTTTACGGTTCCTTTGGTATGATCCGAGATCCGCGTTACCTCAAGCGTCAGCTCGACTCGCGTCAACTTGATTGGGGCCAGAATGGTTCCATCCATTTGAACAACAGAAGAATTACCTGTTTCCTTGATGGTCACAGTGTACCCAGTAGGAACCTCTGGAAGCTTCACCTTAACGTCATCCTTAGCCGGAGTAGCAATCTCAGTAAGTGTGTTCGCTACTTCCTGAGCGCTGGCAGATCTTGCAGGTACGGTAACGTTAATCGTAATGGTTCCCTTGGACCCGTCAAATTCTCTCGTCACTTCCAGAATCAGTTCCACTGCGGTTGGAGCATCCGGTGGAATAATTACTCCATCCAAGCCAATTACCGCAGGATTGCTTGATTGCTGAATCGCTAAGCTGTAACCAACAGGCACTGCCGGCAGATTCAGTGATACAGCATCCATCACAGGTGGCGTAACAGGGGTAAGAGAATCGGCCACTTCTTGGGCTGACGGCTCTTTGACGATAATTAGCCAGCTAATCTGCGGGTCCGAGCTTGAGGTAGCTGCTGATGCAGACCGATGAACCGTAAGATCAATTCCTCCTTCATTCACAACTACATTAGGATAGGCTAATACATCTTTTGCACTCGAAAAGACATAAGCTGAAGTCATCGTCTGTCCGTTCACAATAATATCGGCTTTACGACCCCCATTAGAATATTGAGCCCATGGATCGTAGAGTCCGGTATAAATCGAATATACTCCGCCGCTCACATCAAATTTATAAGTGATATCATTACCTGAATTGGATTTAAGATATCGTAAATTAGTGAACATATCATCTGAAGCCGAACCGGAAGTGTTGGTAGAATCCCCTACATAACCCCAATTTTGCCCCAAAAGTGGATTGTACTGTTGATCCGGAACTCCTTTATTAAGTATTGAATCCCCCATGTAACTAGTCCAGGCCGTGTAATCTTCAGTAACAGCACCACCCGCATTGACGAAGTAGACCGCATGTTCAGGCAGAACATCCAAGGTTATGGCAATCTCTTTATTCTCCAGCAAAGGCAAATTCCCATTCACGGTGACTCTGCCTGGTTTTGAGAATTGGCTGGGATTCAATGTCCAGTTGACAGGCATCTGCTCGGTGACATTGTTGGACTTGGTAACCGATAATTCATCAGGCAGAATTGGAGTTCGTCCCATAGGTACATATTTGGGCAACGTTGTATTGATTGTAATTCTGCCCATACGGTTCAGCAGGGACAAGTTCCATTGATCATACCATTTCAGAGTAATTTGATCATCTTGTCCAAACTCCACCGGAAGCCAGATATAGCGGGAGTCTGCCAAGTCACTTGATTTCCAGCGGTCTCCCATAAAGATATATTTGCCGTTGGCTGCATCCAGTGTAATTACATTGGTACTTTGTGAATCAAAGGTAGTGGACGCTTTCGTACCCACGGAAGGATCACGCATCGCTCTCCATTCCCCAAATATCTGATCGGCCACCGTATACCGGGCAGCATTTGGTGCCCATCCGGTAGCACCTGAGGTGATCATGTAATATTTCCCCTGATACTTAAACATGGCTGGAGCTTCGCGCTGTGCCCCTGGAAACACACGAATGTAATCTACGCCGTACTGTGATTTGTAAGTCGTATCCCGCTGCTCATTCCCGTCTTTATGCCATCCGGTCACATCGGTATAAGACTCATTCAGCTTGGAGATGTACATAGTCATATTCTCTTCACTGGAATAAATCAGATAAGCCGTGCCATCGTCATCTTTGAAGAGGTTCATATCCCGGGCCATTCCGGGTTGGTTCGGCTGTCCGTTATAGGTTGCACCTTCAGGAACGCGGTCCATCCGCTCACTTTTGCCATATACAAAGGGTCCTGTCGGAGAATCACTCAAAGCATAACCTGCTTCAGCCTTGGCATAATTCGCTGTCGATGTAGTGCTTGGACCGTCCGTATGCAGCCACATCACATATTTATGGGTCACATCGTTATAAATAACCTTTGGCCGTTCCATGACGCGCATAGTACCAATATCATTAAAAATATCCGCCTTATCTGCCCTGCCTGCATACAAAGCTGAAATCAGCGGGTCCGTATCAAATTGGCCCATGGATTCAATCGCAGTCAGAGCCAGATCCTCATCCTTCCAATTATAAAGATCCTTGGAGCTGTAGACACGCACCCCTCTCGTAGGCATATACCCAAGCGTTTTATCTTCTCCGTACCAGTAATAGGTTGCACTTGCTTGATCATACAGAATTCCACCGCCATGCACCTGTATCGGAGCCCCGTTCGTATCCGTCCATACAGCCCCCGGTGTAAAAGCACTGTTAGCGGAATACGTTGCAAGAGCTGCAATAGCATCATTTAAGGTTATCTTGTAGCTGTGAAGCTCGTTCTGAAGGGTAGACACATCTGTACCTTGTGCTTGTGCATTGTCTATAAAATGTTGAGCGGTCTCAATGACCGCTTTAAGCTTATTAACACTATATACTGTATATTCCGGCTGTTCCGAAAGCCCCTTAGCCCTATCAATAAGGCTTTGCAGGTCGGAAAACTCCAGAATCACACTTTTTCTCACGATAATATAATTAATCAGAGGATCATTATAATTAGTCAGAGTACCAGTGGATGGACCCGCTATAGACACGTTCAGCATTCCATCTGTAACTGCGAGGCCACGGGTGGTGAATTCTTTTAATTGCTGGGTTCCTGAATCGTAGTCCCCGCCAGCAACATTTAGGCCCTCTGCTAGGAGAATCATATTACGGCTGCTCCAAGGATTATAAAAGCCGTAGGTAATATCATATTTATCCGAAGGAAGCTCAAACTTATAACTGATCGCTTTGGATCTGACTTGTGTACCGTTGTAGTACCTTAGGCTGCCTGTTTTCGTAGTAGTGTCCGAAACATTCGTACCCGTTGTGGAAGTAGTCAAGCCCCAGCTTTTCCCCGTAATAGGGTCTGCTCCGTAGACCTGTTCGGTTACACTTGCATACAGCCCCATTTTGTCGTTGCCCTCAAGGGTTGTCGGGGTTGTATCGCCTGCATTCACAAAGTATAGGATGTAGTCGTTATCTATTAATTGCTGATTGCTAAGCTCTGGAACTTCACCACTCTCAGCAGCTGCTGTCTGCATGGGCACCTGAAAGCTGAACGCTGTTGAGACAACTAGAAGCACCATAAACCATCGAAAGCTTATTTTTCGAAGCATTGAATAAATCGACCTCCTTCAATAAAATGATGAATCAGAACAATTATGCAAGCGCTATCAATAAGACGGATGGGCTTAGCCCGCGACTTCCTCCTCCTATCTCAACATGAAGGAAGCCGCCTGCTAATTCAATTGTATAATTCAAATTTAAGTGAACTAAACCAACATAAAGCACAGTGAACATTCTGCCCAGAGTGAACAAATTTGTTATTACTGCAATAAAGGAGAATAAATATGGAGCAAACTCAAAACTAGGGTATCCGAGGGCGATTCAATTGCACTTTTACAACTCATTTGGCTGAATCCCCCATCTGAGGGCCATTCTATTGCACTTTTACCTCTCATTTGGCTGAATCCCCCATCTGAGGGCCATTCTATTGCACTTTTACCTCTCATTTGGCCAAGTCCCCCCTCCGAGGGCCATTCAATTGCACTTTTACCTCTCATTTGGCCAAGTCCCCCCTCCGAGGGCCATTCAATTGCACTTTTACATCTCATTTGGCGAAATTCCCCATCTGAGGGCCATTCAATTGTACTTTTACATCTCATTTGACCAAATCCCCCTTCCGAGGGCGATTCAATTGTACTTTTACATCTCATTTGGCGAAATCCCCCATCCGAGGGCGATTCAATTGTACTTTTACATCTCATTTGGCGGAATCCTCCATTCGAGGGCGATTCGAAGGAATTCTTTGCTATAACATTGACGCTCGGCCACGGCTTCCACCTCTTCTAGAGTTTATTTTATTATTCTAGGGTGCATTTACCGTGTTCACTTATTAGTCTAGTTCATACAGTCCGCAGCACAGAGGTGTAAAGTGTAGTTAGTTGGCGATCTTCATTCACTGCGCATAAAAAAAGGGTTGCTTCACAAGACTCAAACGTCCTGTAAAACAACCCTGTTACATCTATTAAACAACACCCCGGGACTGCTCCTGCTCCTCCATGAACCATTCCAGTAGTAAAGCTTCCGGAACATTACGTTTATAGATCTCTGCATATTCCCGAACACGTTCAAGCAGTCGTCCCGACAGTTCAGCATTCGCTTCCAGACCTTGATTACTCAGCACATGGGATACTCCCCCGCTGCCCGAGTGTTTGCCGAGTACAAAGTGATGTGACCTGCCTACTTCCGAAGGATCAAAGGTCTGATACGTTGCCGTATCCTTCATGAGTCCGTCCACATGAATGCCGGATTCATGGGTAAAAGCTAGTTCTCCTACGATTGGCTTGGCATCTCCAACGCTGCGACCGGAGGCGGCTATCACCGTATCGGCTAACCTTTTCAGCATCTCCGGACGAACAGCACACTGCCCCTTGTACAGGTAACGCCAACCCAGTGCCACTTCTTCCATCGCGGCATTTCCAGTACGCTCACCTATACCTGCAATTGTGGTGCTTGCCCAGGTTGCACCGGCGGCAATGCCACTCAGCGTGTTCGCTGTAGCAAGCCCAAAATCATTATGACAGTGTACCTCAAGTTCTACATCCGCAGGTACTTCTCCAAGCAAAGTACGGACCCGCTCAGCCATTTCACCCGGATGATGGGCAGATACCGTATCCGCATATCGAAACCAACGTATACCTTCTTTGTACAACGAGTTCACCAGCTCTACCAGAAAGCTCATCTTCGCCCGTGAAGAATCTTCCATCCCCACTGATACCGTCATGCCTAGACGCAGACCATATTCTGCTGCCCGCAACAGTCTGGCAAGTCCTTCCGATTCGCTGATTCCTAGCTTACCATTCAGCTGAATGTCCGATACCGGGATCGAGATATGGCTCCAATTCACCCCGGTATTCCACGCTTTTTCAATATCGCTGGTCATTGCCCGATTCCAGGTCATCATCCTCATGGGAAGACCCAGCTCCGCAATCGCCGCGATATCCTCTTGCTCTCTCTTGCCCATTGCAGGAATTCCAACCTCTGCTTGCTCTACACCGCTCTCCGACAGCAACTTTGCGATTTCCAGTTTTTCTGCCCTCGTGAATGATACTCCAGCCGCCTGTTCTCCATCCCTAAGTGTCGTGTCACATAGCTTGAGACTTTTCACGGTTTACCTCCTTCTCCGCAGCAAGCGCAATTCGGATTACGGGTAATTCGGACGCTATAGCAGGCGAAGTCGAGTGAGTTGAAGCGATGCATTACGCCCGCATAAGTTGTCCCTACCCTTGTAACCCATTTTACGGCCTCGAGGGCTGCCAGACAACCCGCAATCCCGGAGGTAGCTCCCAAAACCGGAAACCCAAAGGGTTCCCACTGGGGCTGTTGATCCGGATAAAGGCATTCAAGACACGGAGTTACACCTGGAAGTATCGTAGTTAGAGAGATTTCAAACCCATACATTGCCGCCTCTACCATAGGCGTACCGGTCTGTACACAGAGACGATTCAATTCATATCTTTCTGGAAAATCATATCGAGCGTCAATTACAATATCGGCGTTCTCTACCCAAGGTCTTGCGATTTCAGACTCAATCTTGGAATTATAACCTTCTATTTCAACGTTAGGATTAAGCCGCTTCAGCTGCTTAATTGCCGTACTCATCCGCTCCATGCCTAAATGCTCACTGTCCATTAAGATTTGCCGGTTCAGATCCGGTGGAAGAATGATGCCCTCGTGGGCCAAGATAAGTTTCCCGATGCCTGCCGCCGCTAAATACAAAGCAGCGGTCCCGCCGAGACCGCCGATGCCGGCAATCATCACTGTGGCTTCCTTGAGTGCTTTCTGACCGTTCTCCCCAAGTAGCTTCAGCTGTCGGGCATACCGTTCCAGCTCCAACCCTCCCGCAAGCTGCTGCTCCATCCCGCTCCCCCCTGTGACTGATGTATGAATCCGCAGTTAACCCTCCAGGCTAAACGAACCGTGGAGAGCTGTCATGTTATTATATTTTTCTAAAAAGGCAAGCCCTTCCTCCACGCAGCTTACTCCATACCGGATCGCCTTTTCTTGTGAAGTGAACGGGAAGGGGAACCCTGCACGCAGGCTTTTTATAACTAAAATAATACGCCCGCTGTATAGCAGCGCCCGACCGAAACCTTCTCCATTGATCTCGGCTGCACTCTGGATAATCGCACCGCTCTTTTCTTCCATTACACCGGCTACTGCCTGAAATAACAGAGGTACTTGTAGACGTACCTTTGGAGAAACAGCACAATTAAAATCAGATTGTGATTTGTCCTCAGTCGAGGCCAGAAATAATCGCTCTATCTTCTCCTGTTTGGAAAGTTCGGCATGTCTGCCAAAGAAATCCTCGGTGTCCAACAGATTACATAAGCGGCGAGTAAAGGCCTCCACAGTGGCTTGATCCATATCCTGTTCCTTTGCCACTGTACGACTACGACGTTTATTAGCTCCGCCTTCCTGAAAAATCATCCCCGCAAGCGCAATATCATGGCTAGCCATCGGTTCCATTTAAATTCTCCCCTTCCGTTCCTTCCTGCCCTTCCTCCTCTGAACGAAGTACCTTAGCCAGCCACATTGGCGGCTTGCCTTGCAACATTTCAACAAGTCGTTTCACCTGTTCATCTACCGGGCTACCAAACGGCACCTTCACAGGCATGATTTTGCGGCGTGTTACCCGGGCGGCAGCAGAAGCACCAATCTGCATCAAGAAAATGAGAGTGCAATCACCCACCGCTTCTAGGCGGCTATTGATCCTACCCGCTTCATCTTGAAACAGAACATCCGGCAGCTTGCGAAGCTCCAACAGCTCTCCACCACTTTTCGTAACATTATAGACAGCGAACATCGGGCTTTGCCCAAAATGTGCATTTACTCGGATTCCATCATCTGTGGCGAACGCTACTTTCACGGCGCACCGCCTCCCTTCTTATTAACAAATTACCTGCTTTATTCGTCCATTCCATCGCACCCCGGTAGCCAACAGAGGTTGACATATAAGCACCAAGCTCGTTCCACACCGGAAAACCTGCCGGCATAAATGCAGCGCCGATCCGTTCTGCTCCTGCTAGACCATGGGAGCTGCTGATCCATAAATCAGCTCCATTCCCAAGAACCTCCGCATCATCAAGATCACCTACCCATACCTCGCGCTCCATTCCCGAAACTACCGGAGTCTCACAGGAAGTAATAAGCGCCTTTTGCTCCACACCCAGCTCATCCAGCCACTGGGATACAGAGTACAAATGGTCCGGTTCCAGTGCAGCTATAACCGACATCCCGGCAAATTGAAAATGGGCATCCAGCATACTGTCCAATAGATTCTCACGGTGCCAACAATAACGTAACGGCACGGGTTCCCCGCTAATCTGATGCAGAAAATGAAGCAAATCATCAGATGCCTTAAGACCCATTGCGCCTTGGAATACTTTGTATGGTGTCCCAATGGCATTGTGCAGCCTTCTTGCCGGACGCTCCATACTGCCTCCAATGGCAATGGTAAGACCGGATTGTAGACTTTGCAGCATAGAATCCAATGGTACGCCTCCCCTGGTCAAAGGAGAGAATCCTGTCAAAAGATGACCCGATAAGGAAGTTGATATATCCGGTACAGTGATAACCTCAAACCCAAAAGCTGAGATCATTTCCTTGATCTCCATAACATCACCAGGTGTGAGAAATGAACCTGGCAGTAAGGTGATCTGACGGGAGTTCACGCTTCTCTGATTCCGGTGTCCCGCCTGCTGAATCAGCTCATCCACCATCGCCTCCACAGTCCCGCTAAATCCAGACTCGAGGGAACCGCTGAAATCCGGCAAGGTCACAGAAAAGGCAAGCCCTCCCCGCAGGTTTCTCTCCCGTTTGTAGGATTTCAGCATGGACTGGTAATCCACCCCGGCAACGTCCATCAGTTCCGTGCCAATAATGCCGATAATATCAGGGCGATGCTTAGTCAGTACCGTATTCAATGCCTCTTCCAAATTCCGGTTAGCATCAAAGATAACGTCCATCTCCTGCAAAGCGGAGGTCTGAACAGCAATAGGTTCCCGGAAATGGCGGGTTAATAAAGCTTTGGGAAAAGCAGAACAACCCTGCGGTCCGTGAATAATCGGCAAGGCCCGGTAACAGCCCTGAAGCGCCAGAACTCCTCCGAGCGACTGCCCGATTTTGAGCGGATTCACTGAGGCGGGTTTGATCCTCTTATTAACGGTCATAAGGCACCTCCTTGTCCCAAGGGGCAGGACTCGATGCAAGCTTCCAAATCGGATTGGCCAGGGAATAAGTCATTTCCTTCGCAAGCCGCAATAAGCCTTCATACCCCGCATATGCTCTATGCCGCTCTTGATTGATATCTATAAATGGAATCTGTTCTTTCATCGCAACATACATGTTCCGACCGCCAGCAATCATGATATCTGCTTTGCGATCTCTCACGGTTTTGAGAATGCGGCTGGCTCCGCCTTCAGGAATAAATTCGGTATCGTCACCTACACGTTCAGCAATTCTGGCTATATCATCGTCTGTGCTTTTATTCGTGCCAACACCTACAACCTGGATACCCAGTTCCTTGAGTGCGGATATAATCGACCAGCTTTTGACTCCACCGGTATAAAGCACCGCTCTTTTCCCCTTTAGTATCTTACGGTAAGGCCGCAAGTCTTGAATAACGCGGCTTTCTTCACGCTCCGTCAACCGATCTACCCTACGCTCCATCTCCCGGTCGTTCATCAGAAATGCCATTTGCCGCAAGGAATAGGTCGTTTCCTTTGCTCCGTAGAACGAGCCTTCGAAATAAGGAATATTATATTTTGACTCCATCTCTTTGGCTAAACCCAGCAGTGCCCGGCTGCATACAACCATGTTCACCTTGGCACGGTGCGCCCATGTAATTTCCTTGTACCGGGCATCTCCTGTTATCCGAGACATCAGTGTAATCCCTGCACTGTTCATCAACTTCTCAATATCCCACATCTCACCTGCAATGTTATACTCACCGATTAGATTTACTCCGAGCTTAGTGTCATCCTCTGGCTCCCCTGTACCAATTACATATTGAAGGAGCGCTTCACCTGCCAGCCGGTTACCCAGATTCTTACTGCCTACAAAACCGGGACTGTTGACAGGTATAACCGGAATTCCAAGACGCCCTGCCGCTTCTTTGCATACAGCATCCATATCTTCACCAATCAGCGCCGTTACACATGTCGAATATACAAATATTGCCGGAGGCGCAAAGCGCCCGGCAATATAGTCAATGCTATCCTTCAATTTCTTCTCTCCGCCAAAAATAATATCATTATCACTCATGTCCGTAGCAAAGCCGTATTGAGAGAGGGAGGGACCGCTTGTAAGGGTGCCCCGGCTCTCCCAGCTGTTACCGGCACAGGCAATGGGGCCGTGTACAAGATGTGCAGCATCCATAATCGGAAGCAAGGTGATTTGAGCTCCGTCGAAGGAGCAGCCTCCAGCCGCTTCGCCTGGCTTGGGCCTTGGACAGGGCTTGGATTTGGGAGCTTGGCTTCCGCAATCTTTCGCTTCTAACTCATCTTTTCGAATGGGCTCCATCGTTAACCTCCTTCGCTGTAACTGAATGCTCCTTACCTAGATAAAGGGTAATTCAATTATCGCTTTACTGGCGGATTGTCCCTCCGGCCGCTGTTGTTCCCAGATTTCCTGATTCTAACCGTTACACGGTAGAAATCCGGGAACAGCATATGCTTTCGAAGCGAGCTTTCCTACGGAAAGCTTTCGGGCGGACACTAACGCTCCTCCAAGACAATTCCGCCCGCTCCGCTCGATCAATCACTACTTATTTCTCAACATAACGACCAACCCCAACGGCTCACTCAACAATAAACCACAGTTCGCAAACGGCTCATAATCGCCGTTTTACTAACGGACTAGATCGTGGTTGAAGCCGGAGGAATCCTCGTCCAAATTTTGCAGGATAGTGTTCACAATGGTTGTTAGCAGATTCAAAGCACCTTGATAACCAATGATCGGATAACGGTGCAAATGATGACGGTCGAACACGGGGAAGCCTACACGAATCAGTGGTACACCGGCGTCTTTGGCGGCGTATTTCAGATGGGAACTTCCCACTGCGAGATCCACAGGATTATCGATTAGTAAGGAGCGCATATGCCATAGATCGTTTCCGATATAGACCGTAGCCTCAGCACCGTATGGACTGGCTGCAAGCAATGCCTCGGCTTCTTCTTTGAAGCCGTTATCTCCGTTAGAGCAAATAATATGAACAGGTTCCATACCGGTTTCCAGACAGAACTGAATTAGACCGATTAACAAATCGGGATCACCGACCAAAGCCACACGTTTACCATGGAGGTAAGGATGGCTGTCTGTCAGTGCGTCAACTACACGTCCACGTTCATCCACGAGTTCGTCAGGGATCGGAAGTCCTGTAAGTTCACTTATCGCTTCGATTAACCGGTCGGTCGCTGTAATCCCTATCGGTGTCGACATCGAAATGGTCTGTTGCTTCCATGTACCGTTGATATATTCCATCGTCTTTTTCACGGAATATTTCTGCAATGAAAGTGTACCTAGCGCATTCGCCGCTTTCGGTACATCCGTGAGCTTTGTACCCCCGTAATAATAGGAGTATTCTCCTGTAGCCGGTGAATCAAAGTTACCGCTGTGGTCACCCAAGAAGGTATACTCTGTATCAAAAGCAGCCAGGATTTTGCGAACCTCCGCAAAATTTCCGGTATACGGCTCGAATCCTAAAATAAGATTCAGCTTTTCCCCGGTCGTTTCGCCGCTGCCGGGAGCAGCCTGAATGCCGGAACGATTGTATAGTGTGCTGATGATTGACTTCAGCATTGAGTCATAGCCTGTAATGTGAGAGCCCGAGAAGCTTGGTGTATTGGCATACGGTACAGGCAGATCTTCCGAGATAGCACCTTTCAGGCGCGCATTAGAGATAAAAGCCTGAAGATCATCCCCGATAACCTCAGCCATACAGGTTGTCGATACAGCTACCATCTCCGGTTTGTAGAGAGCCACACTATTCTCAAGACCATCAATGAGGTTGCTCATTCCACCGAATACAGCGCCGTCCTCAGTCATAGAGGAGGATACAGCCGGAGCCGGCTCCTTGAAGTGGCGGCTCAAGTGACTGCGGAAATATGCGGTACAACCTTGAGATCCGTGAATGAACGGCAATGTTTTCTCGAATCCAAGTGCTGCCATAAGAGCTCCCAGCGGCTGACAGGCTTTATGAGGATTAACAACCAAGGATTGCCGGGCAAAGTTCTTATCCTTGTATTCTGACGATTTCGAGTAGGCGAGAGCTTCCATGGTTTCTTGCTCACTGCATGGAGCCTCGAACGCCTTTTTACCTTCACGTTGTTTAACATAGGGTTCGGACTTAAATAACGAATTATGGTCTGGAATTTCTATTCTGTCCTTCATACGCCCGCCTCCTCTTTATGGAGTAGTTCTGTTTTGCCTGGCTTGATTAAATTCCATACGGGACTATTAATCGTCATATCCATATCCTTGGCGAAAATCTTAAACCCGTCATAACCATGATACGGACCGCTATAATCCCAGGAATGCATCTGACGGAAGGGAATACCCATTTTGTGGTACACGTATTTCTCTTTTACACCTGAGCCCATCAAATCAATATCCAGTTTCTGCGCAAGCTCCTCTAACTCATAAGCCGTTGGATCGTCGTAAATAATCGTTCCTTCCGGAAGTTCCGGGAAGGTCTTCTCATAATCATCCTTATGTGCGAATTCATAACCTGTAGCTACAACTTCCATACCCAGATCTTCGTATGCACCGAGAGTATGACGGGCACGCAAGCCTCCGACAAGCAGCATTACTTTTTTACCTTCTAGACGAGGTTTGAATTTAGATATAATGGCATCCATTTGCGGTGTATATTTAGCGATCACATTCTCGCAATTTTCCTGAATATGCTCATCAAACAGCGCAGCAATGGCCCGCAGACTTTCAGCTGTTTTGGTAGGGCCAAAGAAGTTGTATTCCATCCACGGAATACCGTATTCCTTCTCCATTGTAGTAACCATATAGTTCATCGAACGGTGGCAGTGGATCAGGTTCAGCTTCGCCTTATGGGCGATGGCCAATTCGTTGATTGTACCGTCACCGGACCATTGCGCAATAACACGCAGACCCATTTCCTCTAATAAAATACGTGAGGCCCAAGCGTCGCCGCCGATATTATAATCCCCGATAATATTGATATCGTAAGGACCACATTCGGCAAGTTCTCTCTTACCCATCAAGAAATCACGGATTGCATCATTGGCAATATGATGACCGAGCGATTGGCTTACACCGCGGAAGCCTTCGCAGCGAACCGGAATGATAGGTATGCCAAGCTCAGCAGACATTTTTTTGGATACAGCTTCAATATCGTCCCCGATCAGGCCGACAGGACACTCGGATTGAATCGAGATTCCTTTTGCCAGCGGAAACATTTCCTTGATCTCACGGCAGATGACTTCCAGCTTCTTATCCCCGCCGAATACAATATCCGTTTCCTGAAAATCACTTGTAACCTGCATTGCAGTGAAATTATCGATACCCAGTGTTCCGTTTGCATAGTTCCGGCGTGTTCCCCAACTATATTGTCCGCAGCCAACCGGACCATGGCTGATATGAACCATATCTTTGATCGGGCCCCATACTACACCCTTTGAACCTGCATATGCACATCCTCTTTGGGTCATAACGCCCGGACGTGATTTCATATTTGATTTAATAGAGCATTTACCGCAGTTTATAAGTTCTTCATTATTGATTTCAAAGTGCTTTTCCCGATCCTTCCGCGCTTTCTCCGGGTAGGCCTCAAGCATCTCTTCAATGATTTTTTTGTTTGCTTCGATATCCAATCCCATAATGGACCCTCCTTTTTACTGATCCAATCCGGTGAACAGCCGTCTCTCCACTCCTATTCACCGGACGATCCTAAATTATTGGCCTGCAGCGGCTTGCATTTTTTTGATAGCTGTCTCTTCGTCCTCAATAACACCAAATTCCATCAGCAGATCTTCCAATTCTTCCATAGTGATCGGGGTTGGGATCGTCAGCATTTTGTTGTTCAGAATTTTCTCGGCCAGCATTTCGTATTCTTTGGCTTGTTGATGCTCAGGGCTGTATTGAGCTACAGTCATTCTGCGGAGTTCAGCATGCTGAACCACATTATCGCGAGGTACAAAGTGAATCATTTGTGTATTCAGGCGGCGGGCAAGCTCCATGATGAGCTCATCCTCACGGTCCGTGTTACGGCTGTTGCAGATCAATCCACCCAATCTCACGCCGCCGCTGTTGGCGTATTTGAGAATACCGCGGGCAATATTGTTGGCAGCGTACATGGCCATCATCTCACCGGAACATACGATATAGATTTCCTGCGCCTTGTTCTCACGAATCGGCATTGCGAATCCGCCGCATACCACGTCACCAAGCACGTCATAGGATACGAAATCAAGTCCTTCATAAGCGCCTTGCTCTTCCAGGAAGTTAATAGCTGTAATAATTCCTCGACCAGCGCAACCTACTCCCGGTTCCGGCCCGCCACATTCTACATTAAGAATGTCGCCGTAACCTAGTTGAACTACATCTTCAAGTTCCAAATCCTCAACCGTTCCTCTTTCTGCAGCCAATTGAAGCACCGAGTTTTGAGCCTTGGTGTTCAAGATTAACCGTGTGGAGTCGGCTTTAGGGTCACAACCTACGATCATTGTTTTTTGACCATATTTTGTAGCCAGTTGAGCCAGAGTGTTCTGTGAAGTTGTCGATTTACCGATACCGCCTTTACCGTAGAAAGCTATTTGTCTCATTTTCATCATCCCTTCGATATGTTCATATTTTCGAAATAAGAGCTGTACTTCACACTTTCCAGAATCATGTCTTCAATTCCACCTTTACGGACGAGCGGCAAAATACCAGTTTTGTTCAGGATTGCACGCGGCGCATCACCAATACCGGAGCAAAGAAGAATACGGCAGTCACTTAATATCGAGCATATTTCCTTTAAAGTGGCGTCCTTGTCACCGTTGCAGTCGGCTTTACCGTGACAATAAGCCTGTATCTTTCGGACACCCAGGAGTTTTACATTCACTCCATCGGTGTCATAAATCAAAAATTCTGTGGCATGGCCAAAATGCTGATTAACCTTGTCTCCACCCCTAGTGGATACAGCGACTCTCGTCGTATGCCCGCCTTCTTGAAGGCTGCTTTGCTTCAGCTGTTTGGCCTTCATTCGCTGCCGGATCTTGCTGTCCAACTCCATTTGAAATTGAGCCCGGGCCTCCTCATTGACTACCGGGTCCGCCTCCATCTTTTCGAGAACAAAATCCTGATTCCGATCCTGTCCAAGCAACCCAATGGCATCGGCACGGCATTGGCGGCAATGACGCATGACCTTCATACCGTCACGGCCGAGTATCTCTTGCAAATTGTTCAATTCCTTAGGCCGGGGTGCTTTACGACCGTCACGTTCATACTGGCTGCCCGGCGCGATGATTAGCGGAGTTACATTATGCAAAGCGGCCCCGAGCTCCTTAACTCTTTTGGAAACTGCGGGAAGATGTTGGTCATTGATACCCGGGATCATTACCGAATTGACCTTCACAAGAATCCCACGCGCCGCAAGCAATTCAAGTCCTTGAAGCTGGCGGCTGATCAGCAGCTCCGCCGCCTCTCTTCCTTCATACCTTACTCCTTCATCGAATACCCAAGGGTAGATTTCACGGCCGACATCAGGATCGATAGCGTTAATGGTAATGGTTACATGTCGGATACCTAGGCTAACAATCTCATCAATATGCCTGTAAAGCGTCAACCCGTTAGTACTCAAACAAAGGGATACATCGGGAACATGATTCTTTACCCTTTCAAAGGTATCGAACGTTACCTCAGGATTGGCAAGCGGATCACCAGGGCCAGCTATACCTACTACCGACAGCTGCATTAATTGGGCAGCTACACCCTTTACCTTCTGCTCTGCCTGGGCTGGGGTAAGCACCTCACTTACCACGCCCGGCCGACTTTCATTCACACAGTCGAATTTGCGGTTACAGTAATGGCATTGGATGTTACAGGCGGGAGCGACCGGGATATGCATCCTGGCAAAAAAGCGGTGGGCTTCCTCGTTGTAGCAAGGATGGCGGCTAATCTCATCCTCCGCTTCAATTGATAGACATGATGATAGCTGCGGCTCCATTTTTCCCACCTCCTAATTAAATGTTTTGTTTAAGAATTGATATCCAAGTTGTGTTATATTCTTTGACATCAACCTACTTGAATTACCTTTAATAGCTACATCATATTTTCATCTCCTGTTATCGTCAATTAACATTACTGCAAAAAATCATGTATTTTCATGATGTTTGCAGTTTTGACACATGAGATGTTATGTTATCTGACTCATACATATCATGGTTCCGTTTACAAACTTTATCTAATGGCTCGACACTTTGGATTTATTTCTAGTGAATGTTGACAACGATTCTCAACTAGGTTATGATCTTGTTAAGAAATCTTTGCAAATACTAAATACTCATATCCTAAATTGAATATAATCCCGTAAAGGGGAGTAGCTGTTAGATAAAGTCGTCAATACGAGAATATGAGGATATTCTCCGGCTTTATCGGCAATCAACTATTGTTAGCGAGACCTTTACCAATCAAGTTAGTCCTTTATTCCAAAGGCTGATTTGTTTGGTAAAGGTCTTTTTTATATAAATTTGGTCATGATATCTGTATGGTTAAATCCTGCAAGGATATTCAATCGAAATAAAGGGGAGAAAAGAACAATGGAAATAGGCTTATTATTGGAGTATGGATGGGTATTGTTAGTTCTCGTAGCACTTGAGGGACTGCTCGCAGCAGATAACGCACTTGTGCTGGCGATTATGGTGAAACATCTTCCTGACGAGGAAAGAAAAAAGGCACTCTTTTATGGTTTAGCCGGAGCTTTTGTATTCCGTTTCGGTTCACTGTTCGTCATTTCCTACTTGGTAGACATTTGGCAAGTACAAGCCATTGGTGCTATTTATCTGTTATTTATCGCCTTAAATCATATTTTCCGAAAAGTATTATTCAATAAGTCGACCACAGACGAAGCTACTGAAAGTGGTACGGATGCTGCTGTGAATAAAAAGAAGTCCAGCTTTTGGTTTACTGTATTGAAGGTAGAGGTAGCAGATATAGCTTTTGCCGTCGATTCCATTCTAGCAGCGGTTGCCTTGGCTGTTGCTCTTCCGGTAAGCGGACTCCCTAATATCGGGGGACTAGATGGGGGACAATTCCTCGTTATCTTTGCCGGCGGATTTATCGGACTCGTCATCATGCGTTTTGCAGCTTCCTTCTTCGTCAAGCTGCTGCATTCCCGTCCAGGTCTTGAGACAGCTGCCTTCTTCATTGTCGGCTGGGTAGGTATCAAGCTGGCAGTTATTACCTTGGCTCACCCATCGTTAGGAGTTCTATCCGAGGACTTCGCACACAGCACTTGGTGGAAAGCAACATTCTACGTTGTACTCGTTCTTATCGCTACATTAGGTTGGTTCTTGAGCAGCAAAGAGACCGAAGAGCATTCTCATGAGAATCCGATCAAAGAATTGGATAATCAGCTTGGAAAGTAAATAAGGGGGGGTGTCCCAACAGCCATTAAAATGGCGGTGGGACACCCCTGTGTTTTGAGTAAGACTTAAGTTTTTTTATAAGCGACGCTCCGCGAACGGACCGTTGCTCCAATCGCTGTGCTCTCCAGATTTTATTTATTTTCCTTAGCGGTAAAAATCCGGAGACCAAGGCGACCGCTACCGCTTTTCCGCAATCATTCCGTCCTCTCCGCTACTTTCAGCGGAAACCATTCCAAAATCTTCTCCAAAAGCAGCAAGAAGAAACCTCTCTTTAGTAGAATGGAAGTGCGACCAACCATTTCAAAGTAGAGATTTCTATGTACATTCAATATACCATGTGCCAACTTTACCAGCCTCACTTCGAGAAGATAAAAAAGATGCTGAGGAGATTGCCTAAAACACTCATCGTCGATGCAGGGTATGGAGCGATGAAAGATGCCTACTTGAAGATACAAAATTCGTAAACGTCTTTACCGAAATCCTGCTTCGAAGGTTGCCAAAAGTGACTCTCGAAGTCGAGTGTCCTTCGCTTGCCCATAACCTGCTGAAACAGGCCTCTAGAGATCAAAAACAAAAACTAGCCCGTCTCCAATAATATGGGGACGGGCTAGTTTTAACCTATTTACAGCTTTGAAGTGAGAAGCTGCCTCTTGCTATTGATACTAATACCCATAACTACTTTGACCTATCTTCTGATCGGTTTTTCCTTGCAGCTCCACTAGCTTCATAATCACAGAAGCGGCTTGAGCCTTGGTTACGAGCAGCTGCGGGTTAAACTTGCCGTTGTCGTCCTTCATCAGTCCAAGTTTTACGACAAGTGCGATTGCGCCCTTATTACTAATCGAAGAGATATCAGAGAATTGGTTTATAGTGCTGTCTTTATCCAGGAAAGCTGAGATTTTGTTGTATTTCACAAAACTGGTCAGCAGGACAGCCAGTTGTTCCCTGGTAAGCTTGCTGTCGGTTTGTACTACAGCATCCCGGCTAAGCCATCCGCGGTCTACAGCAAACACAACTGCACTATAATATGGGCTCTCAGGATTCACACCTGCCACAGGTTTACGTTCAGCTCCGCCATAATAACCTTCATAATAAGGAGTAGACGCTTTTACGATTAATGTAATCCAATCTCCCACGGTTATCTCCTGATCCGGGTTTACTTTCCCGTCCGCATCTGGGGTAATCACATTGTATCGCACAAGTTCTGAGAGTTCTTTTTCTGCGGAATGTCCTTTAAGATCGGTCGTAGCCGTTGATCCCTTCACCCCGTAGAATTCATAGACAGATACCCTTTTACCCGTTGTTGCATCTATGATCTCCATAGATTTTTGGACATCCAGCGGGGTAGCGGAATACACGAGCTTTATTTTAGGTGCAGTGTAGCTGTTATTAATCATATTTCCGCCAATAGTGTAATACTGAAGCGTCAATTTATACTCGCTTTGGTAGGTTGCGAGGGCCTCTTTCTTCGTAATTACTGGAACGGGTTCCTGAGTGACCTTTTCAATCCCAATATTCCGAGCGGTGCTGAAGAATTTAACGTTTCCGTATAAATCCAGATTGAGAGTAACAAAACTGTCGGCCACAGGAATTCCTTTATAGAATTGAATAAATTGATAACGGTATCCGGTTTTGTCTGGATTCACTTCCCAAGTTCCGCCATGCTCAACATACTTCAGGTTAGTGCTTGCTTTGTTATACATTTGGTTAACAAGCTCCAAAGCCTTTTGCTTGGCTTCCTTTTGCGTCAGTTTCTTGCTTCCTGCAGGAGCAGCCGGTTTCTTAGTGGTATCAAAAGCATATTGATCTACCATAAACTGCAATATTTCACCAGTCTGTGCATCTACTTCAGCGTAAGATTGTGAAGGCGGACCTCCATTAAATCGATTATCATTGCCCCAAGTCAATCTCCAAAGCTTCATATCCTTATTCTGATAGTCATTTCCTAGAGATTGGGAGATGAGTTTGTAATCTGCTGGAATATTAGCTACCTTCTTCACTAAAATAGCTGCTTGTTCCGCAGTAAGCTCATTCCCCGTGCTATTTGGCTTGAACAAATTCTTGCCCTGCGGGACATCCGTGTAAGTCATCGGTACAGCAGCCATATTGCTGCCTTCATAATCCAATCTCTTCCCGGTGAGGGCGTCAATAGGAAGTAGAGTTTGTTCTACCGGGCGCCAGCCCAGAACCCAGTTATTCACCAATCCGTTCTTACGGACGGGAACATAATAGAGTCCAACATCAAAGCTGTCGGCAAAACTCTTCTCCGCCTGTTCTTTAGTGATCACAGGCTTAGCACTAGGATACTCAAGATTCTCACCCTGTTTAAAGAATTGGGTTACATCCCCGTTTCCATTGACTGAAATCATTATACTGTCCGCTGAGGAATAGATACCATTCTTCAGAAGCCGGAAGCTAAAAGAGTATTGAATGGGGCCAAATAAGGCTCCATTATTAAGATTATAATTAATATTCTCATCCAACTGCAGATCACTGCTCTTTATGGATGCTGCAGCTTTGGAAATAAAGGCTTGGGCTTTCTCCAAGGCTTGTTCTTTTGTAAGCTTAGGTGGATAGTACGATTCATTTTCTAAGAGCGGATAGGAGATATATGTATTTAATAAATCCCCATTAATGGCATCAACTGAACTTGAGAAGCCATATCCCCCATTTCCGACTCGGTATTCCCACTGGATAGTCCAGACCATTTGATTCAAAGGTGCAGGATACATATTGCTAACGCCTAACTGAACGTTGGAGACCGTTGCATCCTTAAGGATAGGGAACAGTTCCTTAAGCTTGGCAATGGCTGCTTCTTTTGTGAACTTAACTTTTGCGGGATCAGCAGAGGCCGAAGCTGCTTTTTCAGCAGGAGCAGCAAGAGCAGTTACAGTGACAGCTTCCTTGGTCTTGGTGGTAGCTGCTCCGGCAAGTCCTGCAGGCAATAGTAGTCCGAAAGCTACGGAAGAAATTAATGCGGCTTTAGCTGTCTGTTGAACAAAATGAGTGCGATTACGTTTCAAAAGATTTCATCCTCCTTTTTGTGGATCCTTCTAATTATAATAATAATTTCATTAATTTTCCATAATTACTTTACGACAGGAAATTACAGCAAAAAAAAGCCTTCTTTCTCCTTAATAGGACAAAGAAGACTTCAACTCCTAATAAGAGATCATTTAGGAAAATGAATGTTAAATTCAGAACCTTCATTTAGCACACTTCGAACCTTAATTTCTCCTCCGTGAGCTTCCACAATGGCCTTAACGATGGCGAGGCCGATCCCCGCTCCACCTGTTTTCCGGTTCCGTGACTTATCCCCACGGTAAAAGCGTTCAAATATGAACGGTATTTCATCCGGGGAAATCCCCGTACCCGTATCAGTAATTGTAACATTGACCCCGGATAGGTCCTCAGAGATCCTCACCTCTATTAGACCTTCCTGAGTAAATTTATAGGCGTTATTCAGCAAATTCACAAAAACTTGAAGCAAACGCTCATAATCTCCGGTCAAATATAGGGTCTCCGGCTCATGGAAGACGATGGAGTTGTTCTTTTTATCCAGACGCCCAGCGACTGTATGAATAGCATCCTGTATGACCTCATTTAGGCACAACTCTTCCTGCTTTAGCTGAATCATTGGATTCTCTGCGGAACTAAGCTTCTCCAAATCATTCACGAGCTGCACCAGACGCATCACTTGATTATGGCAGACCTGCAATTTATCAGGCGTTGCTGCCCAGATTCCATCCTGAAAAGCTTCAATATGACTTTGGATAGTGGCAAGGGGTGTACGTAATTCATGAGCAACATCCGCCGTAAGATTCTTACGAAGCTTCTCCTGCTGTTCCAGGGTATCTGCCAGATAGTTAAGAGCCAGACCTACCTCTTCAATTTCCGTTTGTTTTCTGGGAAGAATAACTCTCTCACCTAAATCCCCTTCCCTCATTCGCACTGCAATCTTCTTAATTTGAACAAGAGGCCGGCTTAAACCAACGGCGATAAACCTGCTATATAAATAAGCTCCGGCAAGCACTAAAATCAAGGCTCCCCAAGATAACCTGTTGAACATCTGCAAAAAATTACGATTTTGCAAAGTCATTGCATCGCCGTTCCCTTGCATTTCTAATGTACCCAGGGATAGTCCATCTTTGATAATCGGATAACGGGAGGCCATTTCCGTCCCGGTTGAATGCATGGATCTTCCCATTCCCATCCGCCCTGTATCCCATACTACATTTCCTTCGGCATCGTATATACTAACGGAATAATTGCGCTGCATGGCCTGATGAGAGATAGTCATCAGCGTATCCATTGGCCAAGAATCCGTTGCGTTGTATGACGCTTTCAGATCTTCCAGCAAGAAACCAGCTTCCGCTTTCCGCTGGTTCTCAACATATTTTCCAAATGAAATGGTCATCACCAAGTTTACCAAAAGCATGATAAACAGTAAGGAGCATAAGGCCACGCTCATATGAGACAGCAGCAGTCTTCTTCTCAGTCCACCCTTATTCATCAGCAGGCACCTGAAACTTATAGCCAATTCCAAAAACTGTAGCAATAAACGTGGGGCGCTTGGGATCATCCCCTATTTTTTGTCTTACATTTTTAATGTGAACATCAATGGTCCGTTCAAAGCCTTCAAAGTCGTTCCCTTGAATTAAACTCACCAGCTCGTAGCGGCTGAAGGCTCTCTTGGGATGCCGTGTCATAACCTCCAGCAGCTTGAATTCAATCGGTGTCAGAGCCACCGTCTCCCCATCTACTTTAACCTCATGCAGCTCCGAATTTATAGATAGACGTCCGCCCCCGTATTTGAGTGCATGCCCCTCCTCTTTCGGATTCAGCTGAAGCTGGGATCGTCTTAACAGACTGGTTACACGGGCAAGCAGTTCCCGCGGGCTAAAGGGCTTCGTGATATAATCATCCGCTCCAATCCGTAGACCGTTAATCATATCATCTTCACTGCTTTTGGCGGTAAGCATAAGAATGGGTAGGTTGGATTTCTTACGAATGGTTCTGCATACCTCTTCTCCAGACATATCCGGCAGCATTAAATCAAGCACCATCAGATCAGGTTGGAGATTGTCAAACAGCTCCAATGCATGCGTGCCGGTACCCGCTTCATACACAATATAATCATTCTTCTGCAAGTAGGCCTTGATTACTTGAAGAATATCGTATTCGTCATCCACAATTAGAATAGTCCCTGCATTCACGATTATTATCCCTCCAATCAAAAAGATAGACCTCGTTATTACCTTGAGGTCTATCTTATCAAGCTTGTATTAGAAATTCATCATATTACTGCGATTCTTGGAATTGTTCATCATTTCACCCATACCCTTATTTTTGCCCGAGTGGCAGTCATCCATCATATCCTTGATTTGAGTGTCGGTTAAATCAGGATGCATTTGCTTCGCAAAGGGCAGCATTCTCTCAAAGAAGCTTTCATCTTTATCAGCACCCGCCGCATAGACACTTGTGCCAATCCCCATAACTAGCACCAATGCCGCTAAACCCAACCATAGTTTTTTCATAATTGTTCTCCTCCTTAGTTCTTATGGACATAGCATAACTCAAAGTTATGAAGAACTTATTTGGATGCTGTGAAGAAGTTATAAAGATACGGAATCGAATAACCTATTCTGATTACGTTTATAATGAAATTAAAACCTAAGGAGGGGACGGCATACACCACTTGAACTTGCAACCGCTCACCCAGAGTCTTCTAGAGCTAAATGTACGCAGCTGCCTGATCATTCATAAGGGTAACATTCTTTTTGAGCATTATCGTAAGCCCCAGTTAGCCCATCAACTCTTCAAAATAAACTCCTGCACTAAAAGCATGCTTTCCGCTTTAGTCAGCATAGCCATGGATCAGCAAATTGTTCCGCCTCCGAACACGCCTATTATTGAATTTTTCCCCCAGCTCAGCGAGGATAACGATATTCGAAAACGTGATATCACCCTTGCCCACCTGTTAACTTTGTCAGCCGGTTTCCATTGGAGTGAGTTCGGCGGGCTTAATTCATTCCCTACAATGACGAAAAGTGCAGACTGGGTTCAGTTTGTACTTTCACAGCCGCTAGCTGATCCTCCAGGAACGAAAATGGTTTACAATTCCGGATGCTCCCAATTGCTGGCTGCAATTTTGGTACAAGCCTCTGGACAGTCTGTGGTAAAATTTGCCGAGCAGCAGTTATTCGAGTACCTTGGGATTACAGCATATCGGTGGGAGATGGACCCCCAAGGGATTCATACCGGCGGCTTTGGACTGCATTTGAAACCAAATGATATGGCTAAACTAGGCCTTTTATACCTCCAGCAAGGGAATTGGGAGGGCAGTCAACTTATTCTTCCTGCTACCGTACAGCATTCCACTACTCCTCAACTAGAGGCAGTTAAACCTTATAAGGGGTTCTACGGTTGGCACTGGTGGGTATCTTCCTTTTCTAATGAAGCGGATCCTTCCGTTGAGGTTCCTTTTCACATGGCGCTTGGCTTTGGCGGGCAATATATCGTAGTGGTACCCTCCTATGAACTGGTGGTGGTTATTACTTCCGATAACAAAAAAAGGAACACATCCGTTGATGTATTCCGTAAATATATCGTCCCTTTACTTCTTAATTCCGCCACTGCATAAACTTATAATCCAAATAGTCCACGAGCATAAACAGCATGAAACCTACTAAACTGAACAGCATAATGCCAGCATACATCTCTGCGTAATCCAACCTTAACCAAGCGTCCATGATAAAAAAGCCCATACCGTGCTCCGTTCCATAAATCTCCGTGAAAAAGAGTACGGATATCGCGGTTCCGAGTGATATTCGGATCGTACTCAGAATCACGGACAATGCACCCGGCATCGTCACATGCCAAAATTTCTGAGCAGCGCTGGCTCCGATACTGGTTAAGACATCGTAAGTATTCTCTGGAATTGCCTTCACTCCGTCTCTTACGGAAATGATCACTTGAAAGAGAAGAATCAGCATAATCATCAAAATCTTAGAGAATTCACCAAGACCGAAGAACAGCATGACAACAGGCAATAAGGCTATTTTGGGAACGGGATAGGTTAGGTAAACAACAGGATCCAGCAGCTTATTCCAAGCCTGGGAACGGCCCATAAGTAAACCGATAAGCATTCCTATAAGTAAAGCCAGTACCACACCTGCAAAAATCCTAACCAGACTATAACCAACATTAAGCGCAATCTCCTGTGCTCCCAAATGTATCATTGCGTTGTACACAGCCCAAGGACTCGGGAGAATCGGATGGTTCATAAGTAAAAAAGCGATATACCAAATAACATTCATACAGAAAAAAACAAATAGGAGTCTTGCCAAGTGATGAAGTCGCCGTTTCTTTACCATTTCTCCTGCATAACCTTTCTAATCCGCTTAGTTTGCTCAAAAAATTCATTGCTGTCCCGCTTGTCCTGATGTTTCATCTGAAATACGGTATGATTATCAACTATTTCCAGAGCGTCTTTCTGGTTTGATGGCATAACTATAATTTTCTGCCCTAAAGAAATCGCTTCATCTACATCGTGAGTCACAAACAATGTTGTAGCCGGGTGAGCCAGCCAGTTATCTAAAAAGATCTTCTGCAAGGCCTCTCGTGTCATCGCATCCAATGCCGAAAAGGGCTCGTCCAGCAGCAGTATGGTTGGTAATATGGCAAAAGCTCTGGCAATCGCAACTCTTTGCTGTTGGCCTCCGCTAAGGGATAACGGAAATCGGCTTTTTAATTCCGAGATTCCCAAAGATGTTAACCATTGTCTGATCTGCTCTTCCTGTTCCCGCTGCTGTTGCAACGGATGGGCGATCTTCATCGCCATCTGAATATTAGACTGAACCGTTTTCCACGGTAAAAGCCCATAGTTTTGCGGGACAAGCCCGATCAACGTTTCTTTGCGGTGAACCGATTGTCCGTTAAACAGAATCTCTCCCCGGTAAGCAGGCAGCAAACCAGCAATCGCTCGCATTAAAGATGACTTTCCGCTTCCCGAAGGCCCAATGACGGTGTATATCGCATGTTCCGGAAGCGTTAGACTAACATCTCCCAGAACAGAGCTCCCGCCTTTATATTCGATACTAAGATGTTTAATATGAAGCCCGTTATTTCTTAAACTGGACATCGGAGATCACATCTTCAGGCGCAATATTTTTAGTAAGCAGCCCTTTTTCCCGGGCCCAAGCGAAAGCCGCTTCAACTTCTTTGATATCCACTTGATTCGCAGGCAGATAATCAGGCACTTTGATATCATTCTTTAATGTATCTGGATAACCAACTTCTTTGATGATTAGATCCACATATTCGGATTGGTCATGGGATTTCATGTACGATACCGCCTCATCATAGGCCGCATACATATCTTGAATGGCTTCCCCTTTGGCATCAATAACACTTTGCGGGAAGGCAAGTACGAAGGGATTTACCCCGGCTTGGACAGTAGAGCTAAGTACGCGCAGACCTGCTGCTTTCCCCATGGTGACAAAAGGCTCCGGCAAAATAGCTGCATCGGCCTTATTATTTTTGAGCAGCTCTAATCGGGTCGGAATTTGCGGTACCTCGGTTACCTTAACATCCGCTTCCGTCAAACCCGCCTGCTTAAGGATCGTAGCAACGGTATATTGGGTAGAAGTGTTTTTGGACAAAATGACGGTCTTGCCCTTCAGATCCTTAATCTCCTGAATCGCATCATTCCCGGTTAACAGGTCAAATTCGCCAAAAGTAGTACTTGTGATCTTAACATCCAGTCCTGCTTCATTATAGATCGAAATTGCGATCAAATCGGCACTAAGACCATCTACCTTATTTGCCTGAAAAGCCACATCGCGGTCTTTGGCACTCTTGAAGGTCTGAATGTTCAGGTTCACGCCATGCTTTTTGTCAAAGCCTTGGTTATGAGCGATGATGAAGGGAATGGCATCGATGGATGGGAGCAAGCCCAGTGATAATGATGGCGTTTCCGAACCTTCCGTACTCGTATTATTAGTTGTGCCGCAGCCAACCGTAATCGCACTGATAACCAATACTACAAATAACAGCATGGAAAATCTTTTACTGAAAGTCGTGTTTCTCATAAATTCTCGCCAGCCTCCAAATTCTGTCTATGTATCTTTGCACATTTATTCACAAATGAGCATGTTAAATTTTACACCTATTATTGCATTTTGTATATTTATAATTTGAACAAAAAACCTCCTTCACCCAAAAGGTAGAGGAGGTCAACCTAAAGCTCAACTATACTTCCCATAATTCTTAATAAGCACCTTAGCATGGCAGTTTACTTCAACCTGAGGGTAAACGTTGCGCCAATTCAGACTTTTCCACTCCGCATAGGACAGGCTGTTTCTTACATATTGTCCAATGCCCAGACTATCTACCTTATTCTTCTGCATGTCTTTAATCATCTGCTCACCTTGGGATGAGATATACTGGGAAATTTCCTCTTCAATTTTGTGACGTTGTTCTTTTTTAACCAGATCTTTATTACCGGTATATTCAAGTACTGAGCCTCGGATGGAAGCGCTGATGTCGACCTTGAAGCGGTTATTTGCTAAATGATGCACCTTAACCTTACGTTTACTCATTATATTACTTAACATGACGATATCTTTTGGGTTTTTCTTGTTCTCCAGATGAATAATGATTTCCCCTTGTTTAAGATTTCTTTTGAAAAGGGTAAAGATCAATGCCTTCTTAGCAGGGATTTTCATCATGTAACGATCGTCTTGAAACAACGCAATTCCATCCATTTCTGCGTCTTCCCCCGTGTCTTTTACGATCGGTGCTATGGGATCTATTCCATCATCGTGGTAATCCCTGGTGAACTGATACAGAGAACTCGGCATAATACCATTCCCGGATCCCCTTTTCTCCAACATACGATTTATATACTGTCCTGTTTCAGAGTGTTGTTTATAATTTTTGGAGAGCAACTCACCGGCTTTACCATTGATGATGGTTACTTTAACTCCTAGCGACATAGAAGTATCGCGTAATAACGTATCTACATGTCTGTGAATGCCAGCTTTGGCCAGATCTAAGCCAAATAATGTATTTCTCACCTGGCCGCTGACCACTGTAAGTTCGGTTTGATTAGAAAAAAGAAGCCTTGCTTCTTTACTGCTATCGGTTACGGCCGTCAATAACATCTTCTTAATGGTCGAGTCAGTTGCTGAAACTGGCATGTTGATGGTCACCCTGAGCTTATTATTCTCTTCCAGATCATAGCTTGCGGTCTGAATCATCCCCAGGTCTTCCAGTATCCTTTGCTCAGTGCCGCATCCGGTTAGCATGCACATCATAATAATAGCCGCTAATAATCTAGACATGGGATTGCCCTCCTTTCCCCTGTATAAGCAGCACAAGGATAGCTATAATTGGGATGCCAAAGCCAATACCCGTTACAGTATAACCCAGCTTCATGATCCAGTCATTTACCTGATCTATACTCTTGGGAATGTATGAAATACCATAGCCAACTGCAATCGTTATGAAGACAAAGAAGTGAGACTTGGCTATCGGAGTTATTCTCCGTACAGCTTCCTGTGCCGCCAACAAATACATAACCACAGTAATCAGAACAAGAAATAAGTAGAAGCCAAATAGAAGATTCTCAAGCCGTTCAACGAACGGAAAGCGAAGGAGGGCTTGCAAATCAAGTAAAGGAAATAATAACTTCTTCAATTGCTTCAAGCTGAATAAGCCAAAACATGTAAGGCTATACCAAATATATATAAAGGTTACAAATGCATTCCCTGAATAAATGGCTAACATTGGCTTCTTTTTTTGATCCATGTAAGGAAATAAAAGAATAAAAAGCTCATACCCAAGAAAAGAGGCATAGATATCGACCCCCCCCTTGACCATATCATGGCCCTCTTTGAAGATAAAAGGAGTCAGGCGTATCCAGTGAAAATGGGGCAAAAACATGAACATTAACGGGTACATCCAGAGCGTTATCCAAAAGAAAAACGTAGCTGCCTTGGATATATTGTATATTCCTTTAATGAGCAGCAGATAGACAAGAATATCTATAGCCAATTTGATTACCATTGGATTCGTTGTGGGGAAGGCCATCATTTGAAATAAAAGTACATACTTTTTACCGATCATACTTCCGAATAATATCCATACGGACGCTAGTCCAATGTAAACAGGATAGAGCACTGCTTTCGGGATGGATCGTTCAAGGATTTCAAAGACAGAGCGGCCTTTTCCCAGTCGGAATACCAAAGAGATAAAGTAAATATTGATTGTAGATACCACAAAGCAAATTAATAAAAAAAGCCATCCATTTGTACCAAAGTAAACGGCCAATGAATTTGGCAAGGTAAATACAACAATACCCATCTGACTCATGAATACCAATACAGCTATATGAAAAGGACTTAATTTCTCATTCTCATTCAAAGGGAATCATCCTATTTTCGAATTTTTTGCCGTACTTGATTCGGGCTCTTTGTCTGATAGGGCCGGTTTTTAAGTTGAGAAAAGGGGGCCCTGATGAAAATATCTTTCCAATCGGTCCCCTTCATCGGTGCAACAGGAATCAAATATGGGGCTCCCAGGCTTGTAAGACCGGATATGTGAATGATGATCAGTGCCACGCCCATAATTAACCCCAAATTGCCCCAAATACCGGCCATTATGATCAGCCCAAAGCGCATTAATCGGAGAGACGCGCTCATGACGTAACTCGGTATCACAAAAGAGGCAATAGCCGATGAGGCTACAGCAATGATAAGAACATTGCTGGTCAGTCCCGCTTGTACAGCAGCTTGTCCAATGACAATACCGCCTACGATACCAATCGTTTGTGCGATTTTTGTAGGAAGACGCGCACCAGCCTCCCGTAGTAATTCAATCATGGTTTCCATAAGCAAGGCCTCGTACACGGGCGGGAACGGCACCCTGTTACGGGATTCAACCAAGGTCATAAGTAAGGACTCCGGAATCATTTCATAATGATAGGTAGTTACAGACACATACAAGGCTGTGAAAGTAATAGTGATCAGCAAGGCTAAAAATCTTAATAATCGCAGTGCAGTCCCTAAGGTCCAACGCTGATAGTAGTCATCCGGGGAGGAAAAGAACTCAAAAAATGAAGAGGGGGCGCTGATGGCTGTCGGACTATTTTCCACAAGCATTATAATTCGACCGTCAACTAATTTGGACACAGCAGAATCGGGCCGTTCCGTCCTTAGATATTGAGGGAAAATGGAATTGGGTTTATCTTCGATTAATTGAGCCAGCACTCCGCCTTCATTTACCGCATCGATTTCAATGATCTTAATCCGATGTTCCAATTCTTTCACAAAATTCATATTGGCTAAACCATCGATATAAAGGATATATATTTTAGACTTTGTAACCTCGCCGACAGAATATTCAATAACCTTTAAATGCGAGCTTTTCAATCTTCGACGAATTAAGGAAAGGTTCGTACTCACAGACTCGCCAAAAGAATCATGGGGACCTGTAATCACTGTCTCCGTTCCAGATTGTTCGATATTCCGATCTTTTGGACCGTAAATATCAATCAGAAATACTTTTCCCTGGTTAAAGATGGCTGCCTTCCCCTCCAAAACACCTACAACCGCTTCTTTTGAATGAAAGACTTCAACAAATTGAGATTGTTTGAATAATTCGTCTACCTCTTGAAGCTGAATATTAGCAAACGGTTCTAGGATCATACTTGAGAAGGCTATCTTGCTAATTAAGTTGGGAAAGTACAAAATATCAGTATGTATTTCTGGAAATGTCCGGTGTACCAGGTCTACACAATGTTCAAACTGATGAAAAATATGTTGGAAATTAAGAGTTACATCTGGAGTCTGTTTCATAAAGGTTGACCCCCCTCTTACAATTAGTACATACAGTATCCCCAAGAATTAGCGGATTATGTAACAATTCCAGTATTCAGTAGGGCTGTCTCAACCACGTCTCCTACAGGGAGACATCATTCTTCCCAAGAAGAACAAAACTCTTATAAAACATAATGTTCTTTGTGAATTTTGTGTGTTTGTAGTGGACACACCTTTCAAAAATTACATTCTGTGTTATAATGTAAGCGTAACCAAAATAGCTGCAACCCCAATGATGTGCACCACCCGAGGAGGATGGAGAATATGCTAGCAGGACTTAAAGATCTTAAAAATTGGGTAACGGGAATTTGGCAGCCTTGGATGGCTTCCGGAGATGAAGACTACCATAACATTGAATACTCCGTAGAGCGTCATCTACACACTCCGCAAGCTCGAGATCTGCTTACCTATGAGGAAGAAGCCCGTATTAAGATTGTTAAATATCATTAATCTCTAATTCATTAGATACAGTTTGATTCTATTTACATAAGGCCGCATTCACCGGAATATCTTCCGGTGAATGCGGTTTTTTATTTTTGCCTTATAATGCCATTTGCGTCTAAAAATTACATCCAGTCATCGAAGTGTTCTTCAAGAAACTCAATTTCTTTCTCATAATGAGCAAGATGACCTTCCTCAACTAATTTTATAAATGCTGGATCTCCGGACGCGGCACTTTCAGTTAAAGTAGTACACATGAATTTAATACGGGAAATTACCCACTCCTTAAGGTCTGTTGGAACATCCATTCCGTAAGACTTAAAGAATATTTCTACACGCCTTTTCCTCGCTGATGCATGATGCTCTCTATTATATTTTTCAACTACGTTGTCATTTTGACTTGGTTCAAACTCTGCCAGTGGAACAGATGTATATAAAGTATAAACAATGTCCCATATACGTGGACCTGGCCCAGCCATGTCAAAATCGATGATCCCTACAGGAAGTTTGTCTTTAAATACAACGTTATACAAAGCAGCATCATTATGGCAAACGACTTCATGTAAAGACTTCACTGGATATTCATTTTTAGATTTCGTAGTTGGTGTAAACCCAACCGTTGCGTCATGATATCTTCTTAAGAGCTTGGCAAGTTCGGATAAAACCTCTTCCGACCACATGTATCCTTCAATTTCAGGGTAGATATTCCCCGGAACTACTCCTTCAAGGTAAGATAGAATCTCTCTATTCTTATCATCTAATCCCAAATATCTAGGAGAATAGGGATAGCCGACCTTTTCAAGGTGTATTAGCAATTCATACACATAAGGATTGGAATTAGCCTCCCGATGAACTGTGTTCCCAACTTTCACTACCTTATTTATATTCCCACCAGTAAGGACTTCCTCCTCGGTTTCTGACAAGTCCATTCCTCCTTTTGATTTTTTCTATATATCTCCGCGCTGATTTCTTATAACGTCTTTTATTCACAAACCACACTGGAATAAGGGTCATCAGCCAGAGGCCCGAAGGTGATATGGTGTTAGCTGATGTCTGCGGCTTCTTCGACTAACTAATTAATCTCAAATAATTTAATAACATATTTTGAATTTGGTAAGTAATATGCCTTATATTCAATAAATGAATTATCTTCAGGTATTATATATACGCTCTTTAATGAGATGTTATTTATTTCTATTGTTTGAAAGACACTTTTTGAATGGATACTTGAGATGTAATCAGGTTTGCCCCTTATTACCTTATAATCCTTTGATAGGTATGCCGGTATATCTAAGAATCCAGAGGAAAATACCAGTGTGAAGAATATTACTAAACCTATTCCAGTAATCGTTACTACAATTCTTGTAAGCAATCTTTTTATTGAGCTTTCAATTTTTTGCATTCTTGAGACAAATCCTAAAATAATAAGTAAGATTCCAAAAAGTAATATGTAAAAAGAAAATGTCAGCCAGAACCAAAAGTGCTCCATGAAGAACATACTAATAAAAAATGGAGCCATAATAATTGCACCAAAAATATTGCTCTTAAATAATCTTCTCATCATTAAACTCCTATTATTATGGTATCTTACAGACCATTCCTTAGCTTTGTGAATAGTTACATTCTTCAACTGATTCTCCTAACTCCATCAACCCACCAGGTATTCTGTAATCATTTGATCTCCTTTGTTAATTTACTGGTATTTCCGATAACGTTGTTGTATTCACGAACCTGGCGCCTACCCCGGGTCCGACGGACTTAGCCAGTGAAGGGTTGTCTGCTAATTCCACTTCTCAGAAAAGCCTCTTGCAGACCAAGGGCCGCCAGGTCCGTGTGAATACGGTGTTTAGGCGTTGGTAATGCCTTCATAGAAATTACTTAAGATAGGTCTTTAATAATTTGTATATCTCTTGGGTTTCCTATAATTCTTATGCCTTTATTAAAATTTCTAATCTGCCATGATTCCTCGTCATTCGGATCAGAAACAAATGTTTTTAATATATTCCCTTCCTCTATTTCGATCACTACATCATTCGTTATTGGTTCTATAGTTATTTTTTGTATTGCCTTGAAATACAGGCTTTTAAATTGTTCTGTAATATTGGAATGCTCTATTTCATCTTCGGTTTGAGCTTCTCTTGAACCGGTGATCACTCGTTCAGTATTCCTAAAATGCCATGTCGGTTCTAACCAAATACTAAATCCTTGGTTCTGGTTACCTGGTTCACAATCACAATATATAATTAAAGAATTCCCTACTAATCGAATAAATCGAACTTTTCGATCCTGTATTGACCGTAATGTTTCAATCAATTCTTCTGCCATCGATGCTTCACCTTCAATATTGAGTTTGCATTACTTTCGCCTAACTTTTCCGTGCTCACGATGTCCCACCGACTTAAGCGAACGAATGCGAGCGGCCGCGATGCGGTTAGTCGGTGCAGATGTGTCCCGGCAACTGCTTCCTCGACTTATCTTCCGGGAGCGAGGCGGATTGTCCGCCGATGCGCGTACACATTGTTATAAGATGTTGCCGCCTTCATGAGTTGCTCACATATTTTACTCAAATTAAAAAGTTTATTATTTCTTTATTTACAACTTCTGCTTGTTCATGATTAATTGCATGTCCTGCATCTTTAATAATCTTGTACCTAATATTGTTATCTTCAAGTTTCGTTATTGCTCTAGGATAATTTGATAATCTATCAAATTCACCAATTAAGAAAAGTGTCTTATCCTTTAGAACTGAAAATTCATTATTCTCGGTTATCTCGATTTTGTGCTGCATCATTGATTTATTATTAAAGTATTTCAACAAGTAGTACCAATGCTTCATTAGTACCTCATTTTTTTCAAACACAGAATAGTTGGGACCACTTAATTTTTTTAATAACTTCTTACTGTTTTTCTCCGACGGAAATAATGCTTCTGGCAGAAATGCAAACATCATTTTTGATAGAACTTCAAATTGACTTGAAGGAATTCTTCCCGCCATACATATTGCCTTTTCAACTTTATCTGGTCTCTTCAAAGAGTACTGATATGACAAATATGCACCATATGAAACACCACAAATGTTCGTTTTATATATGTCAAACGCTTCTAGTATTTCGTCAATCCAAGATACTTGATTGAAATTCTTATAATAGTTTTCATTGGGTTCACTTTTCCCCGAACCTCCAATAGCATCCACTGCTATAACAAAAAATCTCTCACCCAACTCTTTAATATTATAAACCCACATCATGGCTGAATTATCGGCAGTTCCATGAAATAGAACTAATGGAGGATTAGAAAAATTACCTACAGTTATAACATGTGTAGTTCCATATGCAGTTTCAATTTTTCTTTCTTCAAAATCGATATCCCATGATTCTAGAAGTGTGTCATAGGATTCATAAATGAATTGCTTACCAATTTTGTTCTTATATCTTTGCATCGATTACTTCTCCCCACAAATCTTGGTTTGCAGCAGTTTCCTATAACGTTTCCGTAATCACGAACCCTCACTGGCCTAAGGACGCGAATGCAGCCGGGTCGGTTCTGCCGACTTAGCCAGTGCAGGATTGTCTGCTGGTTCCTCTTCTCCGAAAAGCCTCTGCAGACCAAGAGCCGCCAAGTTCGCCGCGTTAATACGTTGTTATACGCTGCGATTGGTCTCTTTATTAATTGTTTTTCAAAATCTGTTGTACCAATAAATCGCTTTTTCGTTAGCCGTTGTAAATTTCGAATATAACATGCAATCAACAGCACCAATAATAAAATTGTTTTTAGCATAAAACCGGCAAGCTGAAAGATTGACGTCCTGTGTTTCGAGCATTAGTCCGATTAAACCATTCTGTTTTGCCCACTCAACTGCTTTATTTATTAAGGCAGTCCCAATACCCTTTTCTCTACTATTTTTTGCAACAGCAATATCATCGATAAATCCAAACCCATTCCAATTTGTACGAAGTCTTATCTGCCCAACACAATAATCTTCATCATAGTAAAAATAAACAGCTTTGTTCTTATCTTCTATATAGCTTTTATCGATGTTTTCCATGTCATATTGTTTATTGTACTGTTCCTTAAAAATTTCTTCAGTATATGACCATGTGCCATCTTCATATTTCGGTACAATCCTTCCATAAATTGCAAAACCCTCGTATGGTTTATTATAATCGTTTATATTTGATTGAGTCATTCTGACTATCATAAGTCCTCCTGATATATACTCAAATTTCTCTACAAATCAAGACTTAATCGAATCATATCCCTACATTGTATTCCGTTATCATAGATCTCTTCCTTATAATGCCTTACAAAGAAATCCCGATCTATTCCTGTTATTCGAAAACTTGAGTTTCCTCCATTCGAACTTTGGTTTTACGATAGATTTTGTGAACTTAAAGGTTTTATACGCCTGTCCGCCGATGCGTGAACATATTGTTATAAGATGTATGGCGCTTCTTCGAATTAACACTCATAATAGTCTTCCATAAGTATATAATATTCCATTCTTGGCTTTTATAAATGACTTCCCCTTATAGCCCCGTTTAATTAATTCTTTTCTTAAATAAAACATAAGTGCTCCATGGCTGACTATTAGTAAATTTGGTTTTTCCAGAATCTCCAACTGTTCTACAAATTTTCGAATTCTGATAAGGGTTTTTTGTTTCCCTTCTATTTGTGAATGATGTGAAACTAACCAAGCCATTCGTCCTAATAAAATCCAAATGTTGTAATGTAATTTTAACTGCGTTCTGAATACTGATCGAATTGCTATCTCTCTCAAGGAATCCGTATGTATAATATCTTTTAGATAAATAGTTTTCGCAGTTTCAATAGCTCTAGACAGATCACTTGAAAAACAAAGATCCCAATTGTATTCACTGATATCGAGCCGATCCTTATATATTTCACACTGGTCATATTGAATGATCCATTTGTCAAACTCGTCCGAAGTCATCCATGGTTTTTGGGGTTTAGATTGAACGACTTTAAAGTGTCTTACTAGTCCAATAATTCTCATACTGCTCCTTTAAGTTTTGAAGTGTCTCGCCATATTTCAGATATGAAGCCCAAGACTTCATTGAACTATGCCAGAGAATCAATTATTTCAGTTAATTCAAAAAATCGTTTTAATTCTGGTTCGTCGATACTTTCAAGGTTATGAAATTCTGTATTTCCGATCTTTGATACTGCATCATATTCTCCAATTAATGAATCAAGAAGATTGAACACTCCCGCCACCTGTAGAGGTGGAGGATTCTTGGGTAGTTGCTTCCAATGAAGCAGAGTTGTGATAATTCTATTTCCCAAAATGGAAAATCGAATCCCAAGCGATCCCTGTGGTTCCCACAGTTGAATGTATCCTGCTATTTAGACATTTGTATGATGTTGTGTGCAGCATTCTCATCCCGATCATGAAGTGCATCACAACATGGACAGGTCCACTGCCGCACCGAAAGGTTTTTCACTTCTTGGTTGATGAAGCCGCACACATAACACGTTTGGCTGGTGGGTGCGAAGGTGTCAGCCATCTTAACCGTCCGTCCGTACCAACTCGCCTTGTATGTAATTTGGCGTTCGAACTCGCCCCAGGACGCATCGGCAATCGATTTCGCCAGCTTATGATTTTTGAGCATATTTGCCACACGAAGATTTTCTATGCTGATCGTTTGGTTTTCACGGATCAGCCTGGTGGTGAGTTGGTGCAAAAAATCATGGCGACCGTTCGCAATCTTCTCGTGGATTTGGGCAACCTTCTGCTGGGCTTTAAACCAATTGGAGCCGCCTTTCGTCCGACGAGCCATGCGGCGTTGCCAGAAGGCTAACTTCTTCTCGTAGTGACGAAACCACTTTGGATTGGCCTCACGTAATCCATCGGTGCAGACCGCAAACTCCTTGAGTCCAAGGTCTATGCCAATCGCCTTGTTGTTCTGCGGCAGGGGATGTATGTCAACTTCACAGACAATGGATGTAAAATACTTACCAGCCGCATTTCGTCGCACGGTCGCAGAAAGGATACGTCCCTCTAAGGCTCTGGAGTTGGCAAACCGAACCCAACCGAGCTTCGGGAGCTTAAGTTTGTTTTCTTTCATTGCAATGTTGCCGTTGGTCTGTTTCGTGGTATAGCTTTGCACGGGATGCTTACGGCTTTTAAACCGTGGAGCCTGATTCTGTTTTTTAAAGAACCGATCCAAGCTATCTGCCACGTGTCGAACGGCAGATTGCAAGGCGATGCTATCCACCGTTTTGAGCCAATCAAACTGGCCTTTGAGAGCAGGAAGTTGTGTGGCACAGGTGTTGTAGGATAAACCCTTTCCAGTTGTCGCATAGGTATTGTTCCATAGTCCCAAGAAATGATTGAACACAAAACGGCAACAGCCAAACATCTGATGGATGAGTTGCTGTTGTTCCTTTGTCGGATAGATTCGGTACTTATAGGCTTTATGGACACGTTTTTGTGTACCAAAATCTTGATCCGATGCCAGCATGCCACACATCTCCTTTCAAAAGGGTTATAGGGATATATTAGCACATATGTTCGTCTTCTTAAACCGCCGATTTATCCCCAACCTTTAGAGGTAGGGGTGTTCTAGGAATTTTATTGATAAATTAATAACATTTTCAAAAGAATCAGCAATTCCATCTGCTGAAATAATTAGTTCTCTATTCATTCCAGGTTTATCATGACTTATTTCAAATGTTAAATTTTCATCAATTTCTTTAAGTTTATCGCTTATTTCATCAAGAATGGTTTCCTTGTTTGATTCAAAATCTTTATTTATATATGACTCATTCTTAACAAACCACTCCCAAAAAATTGAAATTGGATTGTTCTTTTTTAAAAGTTTTAAAATCATTTATTGACCTCTTTTCTTGGGCAGCACCGGGTGGCTCTGCCTGATCCTCTTCCTCCAAATTCCTCGGGCAGACCAAAGGTCGCTTGCGATCCGCAGCGTGAATGCAGTGTTATCTGAAGGAGCCTCTTCTTTGAATTTGCCTACATATCATTACTTGTCTTCTCAAGGTACATCATTGTTAAATTCTCATTAATTACTTGAGACTTAAAAATCTTGTATCCGTTCTTATTGTACAAATAAAGATTCTTCTCGCTCTTATGCCCTGTAAATAACTCGTATCTCATACATCCAATAAATATCTGTTCTACTTCATTTAGTAATCTTGTTCCAATTCCTCTATTTTGAAAGTGAGGGTGGACAACTAATCTTCCAATATAACAAGTATCACCAGAAACATACGCTCGAACAGAACCAGCAATAATACCCTCTACGATTCCTTTTAGTACTGTTTGTTTGCAAAGATCTAATTTCAGTTCATCAATTGTCTGTCTTAATGGTTGAATATTATTATCATTGTATAGTGTTGCTTCAACCATAAAGGCTTCACATTGTAATTGTAAAATATCTTCAACATCTGTTTCCTCTGCTCTCATTATAATCAATTTATTGATCTCCTTTTTTTTAAAATTCAACTTCGAAGTGAAGCTCATACGTTGTTATATGATGCTAACGCCTTCTCCGAGACCACCAAATGTTATGTACTCTTGTATGAATTTAAAATCATTAAACTCTTCAAAGTCAAATATGCTCGCCATTCATATTTAGCCGTTTCTCCCGGCGGCTCCCATCCGATTTGCCATCCGCCATCATCGTTTTGTTGGAATTCTAAAACTCTTAAATGTTGATCTATTATTTCTTTTGAAAATATTGACCTACAATAAGAAGTTGGTGATGGTGAAAATTCAAGCGGAGAAAGTCCATAGCCCAGAGAATCAGCATGCAAGCGAAAGAATTTTGCTGCAAATAGTTCAATAGATAATTTCCGAAATAATTTTCTGATAAATTCCGATTGGGGTAAACTTTCTAAGAGGCAAAATGCGGTTAAAATTGTGTGTGCATCTTCATAACTCTTCGAAGAAATATTCTCTAGACATACTTCTACTGCATTGTCTAACCAAGAATTCTTAATACCCTGCCATTTCAAAAGTCCGACAAGTCCAGTAAGCCTGCTGAATGATGGGTTGATTGAATTTGGAGCATTCCAATGTTCGGCTCTCGGATATTTGGATGATGAAGGAAAGATAGTTGGAATTCCACTCTCTAGGTCAGCATTTTTTGAGATATAATCGCAAACGTTTAGGGCTATTTCTTCACTCTTTATGTTGCAATCATATAATAATCGAAGTGCAAACTCTACATAGAGTGGTTGACTCTCAGGCGATCGTAAATCAGGTTCAATTGCGTTTCCGAAACCACCATCATCATTCTGATATGACTTCAGGGCAATCAAAATGCTTTCTTCTGATCCCCCTTGGAAAACATATTGAAATATTCTTCTCTCTAGCAATCTTCCATGCTTCCAAATGAAGTTGGCAGCCTTCTCATCATTCATTTACTTCCCTCCTTGACATTGTCGATTTTTTTTATCGCCCTGGTTTCATATAACGTTGTCGTGTTCACGACGTCCCACCACCTTAAGGTACGCAGTGCCGGGTCGCAGACTTAGCCGGTTGGATGTGTCGCCTGAATTAACTTCTCAGAAATTCCTCTTGGCGACCAAGGAGCGGTAGCGACGACGTAGGAATGTAATGTTATATGCTGTCAGGCTCTTCTTTGAAATACTATTCTCACTTCTTCTTGCCTTGCATTATTAATAAATCATGATTCCTTCAATTTCTCTGATCCATAATATTTCATTTCGATCTGTTGTCTTAATAACTCCTAGGTTTTCATGCGCTATTGTTATTAACCATTCTTCTTTACTTTTGAAAAAGCATAAATCTTCTAATAATTCGGGTTGCATCCATTGATATAATCGATCTGCTTTACTTATTAGTAACTCCTTTAATTCTTGCTGACAATCAAAATAATATACATCTGCGAAATGCCCAAATAATCGTGTACCCGGCCATTCATCCTGTTTTTTGATCTCTTTTATATATGGTTTTAATTCTTCAATCAGTGTTTCACTACTTTTACTGCTTGTACGTATTCCCAATTGGTTCTTCTAGTATTTCTATCATAAGATTCTCCTTTGAAATGGGTTTCCGAAAATCTTTCATCTTTAGCCTGATTGCATATAACGTTCTCGTATTCACGACGTCCCACTGGCTTAAGAGCCGAAGGCTCGGCTGCGTTTGCGCAGTTAGCCAGTGCGGATGTGTCCGGTTGATACTACTTCCTTGCTACTGAAATGCCTCATTGATCTCTTGAAATACTTCACATAGGTTTATTGATTCTTCTCATGAAATTAGTCACTCCAGTTACTTTATTAAAAGACCATTTGTTATAGAATTCTACCTTGTCATCCGAACAATATAATTCAATTCTTTCAATTTCTTTAATTTGTGGGTGATTTACTATGCTTTCAATTAATAATCTTCCAAGTCCTTTGCCCTGATAATCATTTGAAATAATTACATCGAAAATCGTCGCTCTATAGACAAAATCTGTAATTACTCTTGAAAATCCAATTAATTTATTCACTTCCTTATCAATCAGTCCAATGGTCTTGCAGTTATGTATCATTACTTTAATATCTTCCGGTTTTCTATTTCTTGTCCAATCTTCTTGTTTATATAATTCGAGTAAATCTAATAAATATGATTCTGATATATTCTCAACGAATAATATTTCCATTATAATTACATCCTTTATTATTATGTTTAGATGCATTGCAAGAAATTGCGTATAACGTTCTTCTATTCACGAACCCGAGAGGCTTAAAGGAGCGTTAGCGACTGGGTCGAAGACTTAGCCTCGCAGGAGTTGTCTACCTGAGATCGCTTCCTCGAAATCTCACCCTAATAATTACATTACTTATATTTCCCTTGCTTTATATATGGTTTTGTTTAATATATCACTTATAAATTCAGTCTTCTTAAGGCTGTAATTATCTATATCATATCGGTAAGTTTCAGCAAGTTTAATTTTCAATAATTCATAGTCTTTACGAGCGGTTTCATTTGCTCGTAAATAATCTCGAAATGCAATATGTTCTACAAATCCCTTTCCGTCTTTAGGACATACATAAAGATGATACTTCATGCATCCATCGTTATGATTCCTTCTAAATGCTTCTCGCCCTTCTGTTCCTAAATCCCCCTCATATTGATATCCTTCTTGTGCTAATCGTTTAATAATACTCGGCAAAACATCATATCTCTCAATTACTACATCAACATCAATAATCGGTTTGGCTGATAAACCTACCACAGATGTGCTTCCAACATGTTCAATAGTTAAAATTAAATCTCCGATATAACTAAATATCATTTGCTTAATTTTTTCAAATTCTGTTTTCCATTCAACGTTATATGAAACAACTTCTATTACCCTTCTTTTGTTCGTCATTTTTATCTCCTTAGACTTGATTGTAGAGATATTATTATATTCATTTAGGCAATTTCGCCTAACGTTCATGTGTTCACGACGTCCCACCGACTTAAGGCGACGAAGTCGCCGGGCGCGATGCGCTTAGTCGGTGCGGATGTGTCCGGTTGAATATGCTTCCTCACTACTGACTATTCCTCTCCGAATTCATATCTAACTCCTACCGGACCGAGGGCCGAATGGCCCGAAGCGTGAACATGGTGTTATGTGAAGTACATTGGCTTCTTCTAAAATTCTAGATTACCTTTGAAGCTCTAAAGATGTTCCCCAATCTACATAAATTTCAGGCTTTGTATTGATTAATAATGGCAATACATAGTTATCATCATCAAACTCAAGCTTTAATCCTTCGGAGATATTGTTTTTAATTATTTGAATCTCTTTAATGTTTTCAAGTTTAAGAGTAATAATTCTATTCTGATCTGCAAACAATTCTAAAGTGCTACATCTTCCACCAATTTCTATTGAGAAGGTGATACTGCGATTTAATCTTGATAGATCAAATGTCGCACCGCAATATACCCAAGGGATTCCTTGCTCTATTCCGGTAGCATCACATTCAAATAGATATTCAAATTCATATAAATCGGGATGGATCATATTAATGTCCCCCTCAGTAGATTTCTCATTATTTAAGCACTTTCTCGCTCTTTATGTATTTCACATAACGTTCGTGCATTCCGACGCCCCACCACCTTAAAGAAGCACAGAACCATAGGCGAATCCGGTTCCCGACTGGCCGCGACTGCGGTTAGGTGGTGCGGGTGTGTCGCCTGAATCCACTTCTTCGATATGCCTCTGACGACCAAGGCCCCGTTAGGGGCCGCAGTGGGAAATGCGATGCCCCGGACATCTCTGAGAAACACTCAAATCATTTAATCATGTCTGAACTTACGTTTGTATATATGTTTACTATATTTCCATCCATATCTTGAATCCATAACGATCTTCTTCCCCAAGGGTAAGTCTCTGGTAATTTAATGAATTTAACATTAAGCTTCTTTAATCGTTCATATTCTTCATCAACATTATTAACTTCTATTTCAATAGTACATCCACCATGACCGATTCCACTTGTACTTCCAGGCGCCAAATTCTCCATTCCTTGCTTCGAACAAATATCAATATGATAATCTCCCTTGACACGTAAACGTGCTGCGATTTCATCTCCTACACCCTCAACTTGTAAAATATTCTTATAAAATTCCATTAGACTAATTACATCTTCTGTGATTAAACACAATCCAGTAAATTTCATAGTTATCTGCCTTCTCTCTTTTAATATTATTGTGAACTGTATACGAAGACTTGGCCTTCCTGAAATACTAAATAAGTCATTGTAGTCTCTTGCAATAAAGTTTTTTGCGATTAAGTACGATTCATCAAAGATTAATGCCTTTATATTGTCGACAATCTCGAACTTTCCATCATTCCATTGTTTCATATTATTACAAGGAATCTTTGAGGTTTTAATGCTATTACAATTCATAATATTCATATTCTGATTATGTTTATTGAAATAACTTCCGAATGATCATCAGTGAAAAGCATTCTATGATTGCTACTTAATTTAATTTCATGATCTTCTACTTCAATGCAAGTGATCTCCCAAGATTGAATTACTTCAAATTCAAATGTGTATACAATATCAATTATTATCGAGATGTTATTGTTTGTACGAACACATTGTGAGATTTTGTATTCAATATCGTCCTCAAAAGTTGTTGTATCTATTTCAAGAAGCATTGATTGAACCATGCGACCAACCCTCTCTCTGAATAGCAGTAGCCAAGTTTTCGTATAACGTTCTTGCATTCACGAACCCTCGCTGGCTTAAGGGGCGCCAGCCTTGGGTCCGACGGACTTAGCCAGTGCAGGGTTGTCTGCTGATTTCATATCCTCGAAATGCATCTGCAGACCAAGGGCCCTAAGGCCTGCCGCTTGAATACTGTGTTAGCTGATGTCTGTATCCTCTTCGAGTGTACTTCCAAAATCTCTTTATTTATATTATTTTGTTTGTCTATTATTATTAAAAAAATAGTCATTAACTTCATACCAATTATTAACTCGAATAAAACCTGATTCATAAATATTGTGGGGAGCAGAAAATAGTATTCCTTGTCCTTGAAATCCTTGGAAGTGTCGTGAACTATCATCTATAAGATAATCAGCTTTAATTATGCTTTTATTACCACAAAAAACATAATTCATTTGTGGGATAAAAGAGAAATATTCATTTAACCATTCAAACTTTGCTTGGAATGACGATGGATGTTCCATTGCAGCTGTTGTGATAAATATCTCGTAGTACTTACTCAGTTCTCTAATTACTTCCTGACTTCCTTCCATTACTTTCAGATCACGAAAAAAACTTGGATCATCCACAAAATCTAGTATCTCCTTTGAGAATTCAGGACGTATCTTCCAAAGTCTCGAACCTTTCAAGTCTTCAATGGTTAAAGATTCATAATAGTTGGTATTAAACAAGTGTAAGTGCTTTGCATGAAAATCTGCAATTACCTCGTCCATATCTATTGCTATTCGCTTCAATGAATTCACCTTCAATATAAAGTTTGTTTAAAGTAATTTTCATGAAGATTTCAGCTAACGTTCTTGTATTCACGAACCCTCACTGACTTAATGGGCGTAGCTGATGGAACCGACTTCTTTGAGCTACTCACAAAACTCTATTTAGTCTAAGTTCCTTATAGTCAATTATATTAGGCATTTAAGTTTTAAATTATATTCTGGTTTTGTTATGTATTCTAAATACTCAATACCACCCGTAAAATCTAAATAACCTTTAAACTTGTCTATAAAATCAGGAACTACAATTAAATCTAAAACTTTATCTTTTGATACCCAAAGTGATTCTGTAGTTTCATCCGAATCACAAAACTCACCACCAATATATCTACAAATAAATCCCATAACAACCTTAGTTGGTACAATGTCATATCCATTATATCCTTGATATGAACAGGTGTTAGATGAAACACTAAATAATTTGACCACATCGATTTCCATACCGCTTTCTTCTTTTGTTTCACGTATTAAAGCATCTATTAGGTTTTCACCAACTTCAACTTGTCCTCCTGGAAACATCCAAATATTACGGCCTCGATGTTTTAAAAGTAAAATTTCTTCTTTTTCATTTTCTGCAATACCAAATACTGCAACAATGTGTGTTGGGAACTGTTTCATAATTATTGCACCTCACATATCAATGTTATAATTTCCTAATTCTGAATTGCCCTTGGGGTATTTATACAACATCCCTGAATTACTTCACAAATGTCAATTAAGCTTATTGTATCTTCCAATTGAATGTTATTATTCTTCGGTTCTTTCAGCTAACGTTCTTGTGTTCACGACGTCCCACCGACTTAAGCCCGTTAGGGCGGCTGCGTTTGCGCAGTTAGTCGGTGCGGATGTGTCCCAGCAATCGCTTCCCCGACTTAGCTTCCGGGACCGAGTGGGCTTGTCCCCCGATGCGTGAACACATTGTTATCTGAAGTCAATGTCTTCTTCGAAATGCCTTACAATATCACTTGTTACTTGGGTTTAGAAAAGATAGCCATCCATATACATCGACTATTCTACCTGTCAATTCACCGTCAGTACCAACTTCCGAAATTACAAATGACGAAAATTCATTGTCATCTAAATCATCCATGTAGGTATGTTCAAATCTATAAAATGTATCCATGATACCTTCATAATTAAAGACTTTAAGCAGCGTACTTAGCTCTTGTGGAGAAACTCCTGCTTGATTTATTTTTTTGATAATGTCCTTAATGATTGGATAACCGTTCTTTTCAAGTCCGGTCACAAAAATACTAGGATCTTTATCAAAATCATCCAATGTCTTTCTCAATGAATGAACAAATCTATACTCTGCCATAGCTGGCGAGTTTCTTTCAATTTCAGAATACGCAATCGCTAATCCGTTATCATATTTATCAAATTGCATTACTTTGGCAATGATTAAATCAGCTTGCGTTTTCTTTTCTTCAGTTAAGTTTTCATACCATTGTAAATAAAACATTGGATAGATCGCTCCTTTTTCTTATTACATTGGTTTCAGATAAAGTTGTTGTATTCACGACGTCGATCCCCCTTAGATAGCTCTTATCTTAGGGGAATGGATGTATTTGCTTGAATCAGCTTCCTCGAAATCACCCCTGGCAGATCAAGGGCCTAATGGCCCGCAGCGCGAATATTATGTTATTGGAAGTAACTTCTTCCTCGAGTCAACGTATTAATATCTCATTTATATAAAACCCATAATTATCTCCGATAGGATAAATGATCTTATCATCATTGATATACAAGCAATTCCATTCTTTATATGGATCAGTTTCAATCATTGCTATTAACTTAATTGCATTCTCATCAATTGTAACAATCCTAATTGAATTAATATTGCTTATTAGTTTTAGAAGATTGTTCTTTGATTTAAAATAAAGATGCTTAGTCTCTTCCGAGCTTAATTCAGATGAATAGAATCCCATAATATCTTCTTCTAATCGATCAAAATCATAATATCTAGGAAATGATATTGAAGATAATGCGTTTAGTCTCCATAAGTCAATTGCTTGTTTTATTGATAATCTCTCAATATGAACGGAGTTATTATTCATGACTTCATTCATAAAAGAATAAAATAATTCTTTCTCCCAAAATACTGTGCCATGAATTAATTCATTAACCGGGTCTTCTCTAATATCGGATATTTCATTTAATGGTTCTTTCCAGATTATTAATTCATCCTCACCAAATACTTGAACATATCCACTACTACTACATTCCGGCTCAAAACATTCGGAACAAATCTCAATCTGAATTAGATTGCCGATAGTATAAACACTTGGAATATTAGATGAAAATAAAACTCCATTTAGAAATAGCTTTTGGCTTTGAATAGCACTCAGACCTGCAGATGTTTTGCCTGATATCCAAGACATCAATTCAAATGAATTGACTTTCATCTTTTATTCTCCCTTAAGGTTATTTCCGATAACGTTGTTAATTTCACGAACCCTCACTGGCTTAAGGGGCGTTAGCCCCGGGTCCGACGGACTTAGCCAGTGCAGGGTTGTCTGCTGATTTCACTTCCTCGAAAAGCCTCTGCAGACCCAAGGGCCGTTAGGCCCGCAGCGTGAATACTGTGTTATCCGATGCACCTGACATCTTGAGATACTTACAATTCAGTCTTTATAGCTCTTCGATTTTTATAGTTCCTCGATCTTTATAGCTCCTCGAACTTTTCAGCTCTTCGATCTTTATAGGACCTAAGAGCACTGAGGGCCAGATTCTAAACTCGCCGAGTAAACTTATTAATTCATTTCTATACGTGTTTCAGGTGTTTCGGATAACGTTCTTGTATTCACGAACCCTCACTAGCTTAAGGGGCGCCAGCCCCGGGTCCGACGGACTTAGCCAGTGCAGGGTTGTCTGCTGATTCCGCTTCACCGAAATGCCTCTGCAGACCAAGGACCCGTCAGGGGCCGCAGCGTGAATACGGTGTTAGACGACGTCAATTGAATTCACCCACAAATATTCCTTTAATGTTTCATCATTCCAGTCATGCATCGTTAACAATCTTTCATAAGGGTCTCCATTTAGATTTAATAATTCACCAAAGGCCGGTTCGGTTTTATAACCAGCTTTTTTAAGATTCCTTATCAATTCATGTCCATTTCTTCCCAATAGATTTAAGATTCGATATTCAATTATCATGTGTCTATATCCATTTTGTTTAGAGCTTGGAATTGGTTGACCAAAAATTTCTAAGATTGATCGGTTATATGTAAAGCTACACACACCTCTAGGAGTATGGTTTATTATTTTATAAGCATAATGAAAATTATCGAACCCCCTAAAGTAATTCGATAATACCTCTTCAAATTTATTAAAATCATACACCTCACAGATTATGTCTAGGTCACTACCTTGTATATCGACATCAATGGGAATAGTCCCTACTAATATAGGATCATAATCTTTCAAGATACTAAATATATTAAGATTTGTAAGAGTACGATGCGATTCCCTCTGTACTTTATTCCCTTGACTTAAATAAGTTATGTCAAGAAATTTTTCTTCTGTTTTCATGGTTTTCATTCCATTTCTTCTGATGTCGTCTAACGTTGGTGTATCTGCGAACCCGAGAGGCTTAAGGCAGCTTGCTGCCGGGTGGCGTAGCCACTTAGCCTCACAGGGTTGTCTGCTGAATCCACTTCCCCGAATTTTCTTCCGCAGATCAAGGGCCGAATGGCCCGCAGAGTAGATACGATGTTATAAGATGTCGGGGGCTTCTTGATTACTAACTCTATTCATTCGAACTTAATTATTCTGGCAATTCAATATGTTCTGATACTCTTGATTTCAATATTTCTATTAATTCTTCGTCCATAAATTGATAATCATCTGGGATATCAAGACAGATTAATCGTTTATTCTTTAGACTCATTGGAAATTTATCTCTAAGCCTTCTCGTATGCTTCTTCTCCATTACAAAAATAATGTCCGACCATCCAATGTGTCCTTCAGTAACTTTAATTCTTGCTCCTTCTTCCGTTCCTGCCGATCTTATTTCATAGCCATTGAATCCATCAAAAATCTTCTCAGCAGTTAAGCTACGCCATTTATTACGGCTACAGATAAAAAGTAATTTAATATCTTCTCACCTCTCCCTTTATGATCCTTGGTTATTAATAGCGAACTTAGATTATGTTTCCCCCGATTTCTTATAACGTTCCCGTATTCACGAATCCGTAGGGTTCTGACCTCATCGAATGACCAAAAAGTCTAATATCTTCTTATGATTTCGGCTCTAGGTATTCCTGTTATCTCTTCTATTTTTTTGGGGTCCATTTTTAAAGCTCTCATTCTTCTTATTAAATTATCCCTCTCAGTCCATGTTCCGAATAGCTTTCCGTTCTTAAATCCATCTTCTCTTGCTTCTTCAATTTCTTTAGAGACCGTAATTACTTCACTAATTAATTCTCCATCTGAAAGCTTGAAATACTCCATGTCAAGATTAGAGATTCTTAGTCTATTAGGAGTGGGGCCATTGAAATCAGTCCAAATCTTCTTCATGTTATCTCCTGTATTTTCAGTAATTTCACCTAACGTTGTTATATTCACGACTTTCAAGCGGCTTTAAGGACCGAAGGTCCGGGTGGCTCCGCCACTTAGCCGGTTGAATGTGTCCGGTGAATTTACTTCCACGAAATGCCTCTCCTGGCCCGCAGCGTTGAATGCAATGTTAGATGATGTTACCGACCTCTTTGAATTACTAACATTGTTTTATTTAAATTATATTATTGCAAAGAATACACCTATGGCATGACAAGTAAATTCCATGTGTCTCACATTTGGAATATCCTACTGGGATCGTTGGATAATCATCATCTACTTCAATTTCAGTCCATACTAAATAATTATTTGATTTTACATATTCTTTATCAAAAGCACTTATCATTTGCCGAAATTTTTCTAAGCATCCAATAACCCAATCTTTACGCGGTTCATAACTTAATCTTTCCCATCCTAAACCATCCATTGCATTCGAAATAGCTCGTAAGATAAATCCTTTTTCACTTTCAAAGTAATCAATTGTCCAGGGCATTTCATCTATGTCAAAACCCACGTTACCTGCTCCTACTATTGCTTGATCACGTTGCGCCAACCAGATAATTAGTTCTTTTTCTCTATTTGTTTTAGCTAATAATGATCCATTAATAGCTAAAACCTCAATAAATATTGATGTTAATCCATTTGACATATGTAAGGAGTCAACTAAATGTTCTAATTCTTTAGGTAGTGATATTGCGTTTCCCATGTTTATATTCCTTTCTGTTTTTTCGGTAATTTCATCTAACGTTTCCGCATTCACGAACCCGAGAGGCTTAAGGCGCGTCGCGTCGCGCCGGATCGGAGACTTAGCCTCGCAGGATTGTCTGCTGAGTCAACTTCCTTGAAAATCCTTCGCAGACCAAGGGCCGTATGGCCCGCAGCGTGAATGCTTTGTTATAGGATGTCAGCGCCTTCCCTGATTAGTCCCACCAAAAGACTACTCCATTTGTCATTTTTATTTCTGCAATCAGTCCTTCAATACTTCCACTACCCGAATCAACGGTATCCGGACAAAAGTTGTAAATTTCATTTGCGAACATAACAAAATCATTTGGTAACTTATTCAGTTCAATATGCACCGCACTATCGTCAGCGTATAGAATATTAAAGTTATATTTCTTCTCCCACTCTTTAAAGAACTTAATTATATCTTCATTTAACAAATCATAATTTGGTCCTTCTGTCCCCATGATCTTAATAATTTTGGTTTGATCTCTACCCTTGATAATACCTATACTTTGCGATGATTCCAGAAATGCAATGTAATCTTTTCCTTTTAGTTTCTCTCTTAATATTTTTAATGTTTCTTTTCCTTGTTCAGTAGATGATACAACACCTTCTACCTTATAAGGTTTGTAATTCACATCGTAACCTGTGAGTTGATTAATCTCATTGTTTGTTTCTAGTTTTAGAATTTTAAAAACATCTTCGTCAAAGCCCAACTCAGCTATTAATTGTTCCTCGTTACTTGTTAGTTTTGGATCTGTATTCGTATTGTTACTACAAGCAGTAACCAACAACATCATTGCTAATAATAAACCCCTTATCATGTTTACCTCGCTTTTAAAAGTGTTTTGAATTGCGCTGATTTCCTATAACGTTTGTGTGTTCCCGAACCCTCACTGCCTTAAGCCCGAAGGGCGGCCGCGACGCGGTTAGGCAGTGCAGGGTTGTCTGCTGAGTCAACTTCCTTGAAATTCCTCTTGCAGACCAAGGGGCGTATGCCCCGTAGCGGGAAAACGGTGTTATCAGATGTATCTGCTTTCTTCGAATATACTCTCAAATGGGCTTTATAAGTCTTTAAACATTTTTGTTGTTTCTCTTAGTACGTACTTATCCAATATTCTTCTCTCATTAATGAAGGTTTTAAATAGCTCTTCTGCTTGTTCATAATTTAAGACTTCATTAGTCCTTACTTTTATTTCTCCTCCGCTATAAGAAACCTTCGTATTTGTCTCGATTATACTCCTCACGCCTATTACAAAATGCCTGAATCCGTCGTTATCTGGTTCTCTATATTCTATTGTCATTTTTGATTTAGAACCCGCACATTGTATAAATAAATAATCACTATGAGATACGGTACAAAAAGAGTTTGTACTGCCGTTCATTTGGATAAGGAAGTCGGTTACAAAATCAAATTCCGGGTCAATCTCTTCCATTACATGATTATCTACTTCTATTTGAAATTCCATATAATTCTCCTTAATCGGTTTTGTATATAGGTTTATATAAGAATTGCAGCTATTTCCTATAACGTTCCCGTATTCACGACGCTTGGCGAATGCCAAGTGTGTTCAGCAGCCCCTGCTTCCCTGAAATTCCTCTGCCGGACCGAGGGCGTATGCCCGATGCGTGAATATGCTGTTAAGCGAGGTCATTGTGATTCTTCTTACAAGTTATTTCTTTTGTTTTTCCATTAAAAACTTTCTTACATACGGTTCTAGCTTGGATCCTTTTATCCCTTGATAAAAGTTATCTAAACCTCTTACAATCACATATAGACTACCAATAATACTTATTACAGTTAACGAATTGATGTTATTCTGATTGTCATTAATTGAAAAGATATACATAGCTCCAACTGTTCCTACACCAGTCTCAACCAGACCATACAGTCCTCTTTGTAAAGATCTAAACCAATACAATAGAATGCCTATAACTGGTAAGGAAGAAGGAATTATAACTTTATAGTTCTTATGTAGCATTGGAAGAAAACTATTTATTATGTATTTAATAATTTTGTCCTGAAAATAAAGAGTAATTCCTGTACAAATAAGTAAAATTAAAAAAGAAACAACCCAGAATCTAATTAATTTTTTTTGTTCACTTCCAATACTTTCGTTTGTTTCAGAAAGATCAGTTGTTACATACTCAGATACTATTCTTGAAAAATCGGAGATCCTTAAAGTTTTTACACCAATGGATTGGCAATATTCCTCTAACTTTCTATCTTCTGTAGCAAGATAAACATCAGAACCTGACTTACCGCTTAATGATTGAGTGTATTGAGCTAATAATAAATCAGTTCGCGACAAAGTATTTGGAGAAGATACTTTCCTTCTATCAATTACTAAATTATCAATTTCAACTTCTTTAATAAACTGCTTGTATCCTGACTCTTCCCATAGATGAATAAGATTTTTAGATATTCTTCCATGATTAGATAATGAGAAAAGTTCTCTGACAACTATATCGGGCACTATTATATCTACCATCGGTGTCCAACGTGTAATACTATTGGGATCTTTTATAATAATATTTGTATCCAGTATTATAGTTTTTCTTTTGTTTTTATTCATGTTTAATCTCCTTGGATGATTTCGCTTAACGTTGTTGTAGTCACGAACCCTTACTGGCTTAAGGGGCGTTAGTCCCGGGTCCGACGGACTTAGACAGTGCAGGGTTGTCTGCTGATCACGCTTCCCCGAAAATCCTCTGCAGACCAAGGGACGAATGGCCCGCAGCGGGAATACTGTGTTATATGAAAGTGCTGACTTCTTCGGTATACATACAAGTCAATTTTCAATCACTTTTATAACCCTTTTTAAAATCTTTGAATAGATGAATTAAATTTTCTTTGGCCCTTCAAATACATCATTTTCATGTGGTTTTCTTACAAATTTATTACATCTCTCTTCACAAGATCCAAATTTAAGAAAATTAGATTGTCCCTCTCTTAATGACACTACATTGGCCCCGCCTGCATATCAGGATCATCAAATTGAACTCCATCATCTTCCCAAAAACAAATCTTACAAATGTCATATGTTCCGGGTGGTTCTTCATCTAGTGTTTTATATCCACAACATGGACAAGTAAATTTGGTCATTAAATCATTTCCTTTCAAGAATTTCAGCACTTTCATATAACGTTGTTGTATTCACGAACCCCTCACTGGCTTAAGGGGCGTTAGCCCGGGGTCCAACGGACTTAGCCAGTGCAGGGTTGTCTGCTGTCTTCGCTTCCTTGAAAAGCCTCTGAAGACCAAGGGACCGTCAGGTCCCGACGCGTGAATACCGTGTTATACGAAGACACCTACTTCATCGAATTTACATTCAAAATCCTTAAAAATCACTTAATAGTTCTTCTAGACCTTATTCCTTTACAATATTCTTTATCATAATTATATCTCTACCAAACTCTTCAGACTCTATCGAGTCTATTGCATGATATCCAAGCTTCTCATAAAATCCTTGTGCAGTAATGCTGCTGGGAAGCTTAAGTGATATAGTCCCAGACTCAAGAGCAATTCGTTCAATAAAATTAATCAGGATTCGTCCGAATCCCTTATTATGATGGTTAATATCAATAAAGACTGTATATATAGTATCTTTATCAAGACTTGCAGTACCGATAATTTTCGTACCTTCAACAACAACATATACTTTTCTAACCTTGGAGATATCAACTATATATTCTGGCGTGAATATTCTACTCATATTATTTATTATCTTTTCTGGATAATCTCGGATGTTTACATTTAATAAATTATCTCTAATAATGTTTGATATTGTTTTGCAATCATCGTTAACAAATTCCCTAATTAATAAATTCGAATTCAATATACTCACCTCTTAAAATTTTTCATCTTGTATGTCCCAATTGTTTAGGTGGTTTCGTATAACATTCCCGTATTCACGACATCCGACGAAGTCGGATGTGTCCGGCTGCTTCTGCTTCTTCGAAACCCTTCTGCCGGACCGAGGGCCGAATGGCCCGATGCACGAATATTATGTTATATGAAGTTCATCTACCTCTTCGAATTATCCCACCCAAAATCTTAGGTTTATGTTTAATAAATTGTTGTATTAGCTCTTCACCAAATATTGTAATGCTATGTTCCCAAGGATGGCCTAAATAACCAAAACTAAAATCTGTCTTTAAGAATAAATAATAATCACCATCAGGATAAAAAGATATTCTTGGAGATACGTCTTGCAAATATGGAGAATAATAAAATGATTCATGCTGCCAATCCTTAGGATATATACTTGGTTTGAATGAAAAGTGTTTATAGAAATTATTCCAAACTATTCTGTATTCATCATCCTGTAATGAAATCCAATTATTCATGGGCTTTACCTCGTATTTATAATGTTTTGGATGAATTTCATATAACGTTGGTGTATCTACGAACCCTCACTGGGTTGTTTGGCTGAATCACTTCCCCGAATTCCCTCGGCCAGACCAAGGGCGTTAGCCCGCAGCGTAGATATGTTGTTATCAGATGTCGTGTGACTTCATTGAGTTACTTTCAAAAGCATTATATCTCCCTATTATTCGAACCTCATGCCCTAAAGTTTCTAATATAGTAACTGCTTTTTTAATCGTCATTTCGCTACAGTGGTTATTTGCTTCTAGAAAAAATCTATAAACTCCTAATTTCCTTGCCGTTGGACGTGATTCAATCCATGACAAATTTATTACAAGAGCGGTAAATACATTCAATATTGAAGATAATATCCCTGGTTGATCTTGACCTGGAGTTATTACAAACATAGTCTTCTTTAAATCTGTATCAGTATTTTTATTATTACTGATAATAATAAATCGTGTCTGATTGTCAGCATTGTCTTGGATATTCCAATCAATTATGTTTAAGTCCAATATATTTGCCAATGACCTTGAACCAATTGCTGCCACATCAATTCTTCCGATATTTTTTAATGTTGCAGCAGCAGAAGCCGAACTATCATACTGTAAGCTCTTAATATTACGTTTTCTTATGTACTTCCTGCATTGAGTTAGTATTGGAGAAATTGACCATACTTCTTTAATTTCAGAAAGATTCGTTCCCTTATTAGCAAGCAGATGTAAGGAAACTGGCAATATGAACTCTCCTTCGATAAACAATTTATCAAAGGAGATTAAAGAGTCAATTGTCATATTAATAGTTCCTTCAATTGTGTTCTCTAGAGGAACAATTGCTTTATCTACTTTATATTCTCCAATTGCTTCAATTACATCTGGAATTGTATCGTACATATAGAATTCTACTTCATCATCATTGAAATATTGTGTAGCCGCTTCTTCTGAAAATGTTCCCTTTGGCCCAAGATATGCAATTTTCATATGTTTCTAACTCCTTGGATTTTATTAATTTGTCTTTCACACGATTTCTGATAACGTTGTTGTATTCACGAACCCGAGAGGCTTAAGGCGCGTAGCGCCGGGTCGAAGACTTAGCCTCGCAGTGGTTATTCACCAGATTCTACTTCCTCGCATCTCTGCTTCGAGCGAATCAAGGAGCGTATGCGACGCAGCGTGAATACGTTGTTATCCGATGCCTCCTGCTTCCTGGTCATACTTACAATTCGTCTTTATGGTACTTTATTATTTTTTCGATTTTCTTTTTAGTCTTTTTCTTTGCCCTTTTCAAGCTATTATTCAAGCTTTATTTTGGCTCTAACTATGATTATATATTTTCTCCATTTTCATCTACTTCTTTACTTCCGCCCCCAAAATACCACTTGTGTTTCTCTACAAATTTTATAAATTCGTCAATAAACAAATCATTATCTTGATAATCATTAATTTCTACTATCCCTTCAATTTTTATATATTTAGACATTTGGTAACCTCCAGTATTCCTTATTCAAGCTCTTAATGGAATTGTATCCCATTCCAAATATTAGGTCCGGGTGGCTCTGCCACTTTGCCGGTTGAATGTGTCCGGTGAATTCATTTCCCCGAAACACCTCTCCCGGTCCGCAACGTTGAATGCGATGTTATCTGATGCCTGAGCCCTCTTCGATCAACGACTTGATCTAATCTTTTTGTCATTTATCTTAGTTTTATATACTCATTAATTGCCCAAGCTTGAAACTCAACATCCATACTTTGTATTGCTTTGTCAGAAGATAGCCACACTAATTCATGATCATCTTCAATCTTTAAGTTATTTAAACCAGTTATTGTTACGAAATAAAAGTGTCCGATAATCTTGAGTGGTTGCTTATCTTTGAATGAAAAAGTATATTGTGCAGCATTCCCTATATAATAACCAACTTCTATATCACATCCAAGTTCTTCAGAACACTCTCTTCTTAAGCACTCTTGATAAGATTCTGCCCCTTCAATTCCTCCGCCAGGTAAAAAAATACGATCTTTTGTCTTAACCACCGCTATTTTATTTTCTTTTTCAATGACCGCATATACTCCCGGTCTATCTCTATATGTAATTCCATCTATATTATCTCCAAATTCAATACCTTGATTGATAATCATATGCTCTCTCCCCCATAAAGTAACTAATATTTTATTCTTTTGTGGTCTACCATTTTTTGCTCAGGTTTCACATAACGGTTCCGTGTTCACGACGTCCCACCACCTTAAGCGAACGTAGTGAGCGGCCGCGATGCGGTTAGGTGGTGCGGATGTGTCCCGGAAATCACTTCTTCAACTTATCTCCCGGGACCGAGGGGGCTTGTCCCCCAATACGTGAACACATTGTTATAGGATGTCAATGCCTTCTATGAATTTACTCCCACAATTCTTTTTCTAGGGTCATTTCTATTCCATTCCAAGACTCACCGGTTAATGATTGGTATACGTTTTGATGTATCTGTCCTTTAATGAAGCCAACTTTCTCATAGCAACGAATCGCTTGCGTATTGATATGAAAGACATTTAGTTTTATTCTTTTCAATGAGAATTCTTCAAATCCTATTCGAACTAATTCTTTTAGTACTGTGGTTCCTATGCCTATACCTCGATATTGTTCTGACTTAATTAAAAATCTACCTACAACTGCTTCACTTTTTATTAGATCCATCCTACATAGCTGGACTGAGCCAATAGTTTCTTGTGTCGAAGTATCAATGATCTTATAAATAAAAACACCGGCATCTATTGCATTGATCCCTTTACTATAATGATCTTCTATTTGTTTGACTGTTAATGGATAGCTATAAGTATTTCCTGCCCACTGATAGATAAAATCTTCGTCGTGAGCATTTACCCATTCTACGATTAGCGAAAAATCGGCTTCTGTTAGTGGTTTTAATTCGATCTTCATTCTGTCAACCCTCACTTAATTGATTTGCATTGATTTCTTATAACGTTGTTGTATTCACGAACCCTCACTGGCTTAAGGGGCGCTAGCCCCGGGTCCGACGGACTTAGTCAGTGCAGGGTTGTCTGCTGATTCCACTTCTCGAAATGCCTCTGCAGACGAAGGGCCGTATGGCCCGCAGCGTGAATACGGTGTTATATGATGGTCCGGACTTCCCGAACTTACTACATTCTTGTTACTGTTATTACTTCTATTTCCTTGTAGTAAAACCTAATATCTTCGGTTTCATAGTCATCGACTTTATAGTTCAAATCAGTCCATCCGTCTTCCTTAAATCAATCACTTCAAAAAATCTCTTCAAAAAATTTATTACGTACTTTAAAGAAGTGAAATTCAATTATGAACTTAAATTTACACCAATTTTCTCAAGCTTTATGACAATGGTTCTCTCGTCACGCATACTCAACTGGATTTGCATCTCATTTCCTCCTCTAGTATATCAACTATTCTAAATACTGGGAATTAAAAAGGAGCCCTCAAGGTTGTTTAACCTCAAAGGGCTCCAATGCTTTTGGAGTCATCTATTAATGTTTGGGGAGTATTCCCACATCAACTACCACATTTTCAATCCTTAGAGCATCAATTCCTATCTGATCCATTACCTTCGTGAATGATGCACTCCTTATTGGACGTGTGATAAACAATGCTACCAGGTTCAGTGCTGAAAAATTCCTTGTTGGCATCCTTCTCAGGAACCTTTTATTATCACAGAAATCTATCAATCTCTCGGGACAATAAATCCATTTACAGAGAATAAATTTATGAACGGATTTTTCTCTTGCATACTCTTGGTTAAAAATTCACTGTCGAAGTGGCTAAGTTTCAACATATCGCGAATCACTTTAGATTTCTGGCTGGTTGTGCTTTGTGCAATACCATAATATCCACAAATGTCACTTACTGATGCATAGGGCTGAGAAGATTTGTCGAAAAGAAAATTAATCGTGCCCAGTGCATGAATGATACCTGCTGCCCAGACCTCCAGCTTCCCAGACATAAAAGGAACCGTCCGTTTGCGCCCTAACTTCTCTACCATTTTAACAGCTACCTGCTCATATTCTTCATCCAGATGCTCGCGGCAAAAGCCTTGCAACAACTCGAGCAGTTTATCTTTTTTCTCCAACATCTTTGGGTCTTTCAATTACATCCCCTCCCTTTTATCCATCAGCGTTTCATAAAGTATCTATTACAATCTGTGAGCCTCTTTTGTATAATTCTACATATTCTTATTTTATCATAAGCGATTTGCGAAATCAGCTTTCCCATGAACTGCCACAACAAAAAACTCCCTTCACCATAAGGTAAAAGAAGGCGATGGGTGGTCCATTCGCGAGTTGATTAGCAATTAAAAATCGCTAGACAGACTGTCCGCAAAATGCTCTAGAAGATGCTGAGATACCGAAATACAATCGTCAGCAGGATCGCACCTGTCCAGTGATGGAAACGACTTACGGCTGCAAGAATCTACGAAAGACTTCTAGACGAATGTGAGCCACAGGACACACGAACCCTAAAATCCCGTGAATTCGATAGGTTGCGAAATTGTAAAGTTGTTAATTTATTAGCTATTCTCGTTTCTTCCCTACTGCACCAAGATAGATAACAAATTCTTCATCACCGTCTAATTCTAAAATCTCATCAATCAACTTTTGATCATAGATTCCAATTGCGCAAGCACCTGCACCGATAGATTCACTGGATAAATAAAGGTTTTGGCATACATGTCCAACATCGATGAGGATTTTTTTGTGAGCTGAAATATCATACTTCCATTCGGAGCGGTATGGTGTTGTACTCCATGCAAACAGTACAGAAGCTTTTTTTGCAAAGTTAGGGACAAATGGCTGATCTAAAGTAATAGCATCAACCTTCTGTTCAATTTTTTCTAATTCAAACATAAATAAGAGCTTATGTTCGACAGGAAGGTATCTGTAGACCCCTTGTTGAATGCCTTCTACTCGCATAATAATTAAATAGGTTTCAAATGTGTGTGTCGCCCCACTGCAGGGTACAGTTCGCAGCGTAAGTCCGTTCTTATTCATACCACTAATCCCTTGGGTAGCCCATAATAAATAGGATAACTCATCCAGACTTAAAGTTTCCTCGGAATAAAACCTTGTACTTCTTCTTTGATTTATACAATCAAAAATGTTTTCTTTACACACAACGTCTTTGCTGACCTTTGGCAAATCAATAATTAGTGATTTCGAATCAAAAGGCTTAACAATTGGCGGTTGTGTAAGTCCTTTGATCTTATCGGTTTTTATATGTTTAAATTCATGGAAATTAGATTTTAGAAAGTGCCTATGTTGTTCGTATCTTGTCATTACAGATCCTCCTGGATTACCTTAATAGCTTTAATTTATCATGTCATAAAAAATAGATTGTGATCTAAATCACTACTCAGTTGTTTGGTGGGTAAACAAAAAACCTCCCCTCACCTCTAAAGGTAAAAGAAGGCTTAAACGCGTCACCTGCGAAGGCACGGCAGCTATATTTTCAGCTCCCCAAGCTTGATCAGCTCGACAACCGCTTGCGAACGGCCTTTAACGTTTAGTTTTTGCATAACACAAGGAGATGTGGCTTGAAATACATTAATAATAAAAGTTCATGTAACCTTAATTGTTGATTCCAAAAAAGCTGATATCCTGACCATATTAATAAAACGGTAACCATCGACGAGAAAGTAAAGTCGTTGACCGCCGCTGTTGTTTGAACTAACGTTCCTATTAGTTGATTAAAGAATCGATTCTATTCTTGAATATACTTTTACTCTATTTCATCATGGTTTTGCTTTGCTGAAGAAGTTTGGATTCTCCTGTACGTTCCCATTCTTCAACTGTTTCATATGCTCTTTCAGGAGAATACCCTTTCCATTGCCATTACCGTAGCCTTCTTCCATAGCCATTGCATCTGCTTTGGTAACATGAACAGTACCAAATGGATGGTTAGGAGGAGCATATATTGAGTAAAGTTTAAGCGGGATTCTACCTGTATTGGTTAAATTATGCCATGTTCCAGCAGGTAGCAGTATTGCAGAATCGTCAAAGACTTCTTTTTGAAAGTTTAGATTCTCTTTACTCTCACCCATTTGAACAATTCCCTGTCCTTGCTCAATACGTAAGAATTGATCAACGTCAGAATGCATTTCCAAACCGATATCTTCTCCAACATTGAGACTCATTAAAGTAACTTGTAAATGTGCTCCTGTCCATAAAGCAGTACGATAGGTATTGTTTTGCTTTGTGGCTTCATTGATATTGACCACAAATGGTTTTGGTCCATAATCTGTTAACAACATATTTTCATTACCGTTGGAAGAGCGAAAAGAATCAAATCGGGTTACATTTTGATTAGGAAAAGTCCAGTACACAGGCTGTCTTCCATAGTTATACATTGGCACATTAACATAATAAGGATATTGATACCTATAAGGAGCATAGTACATTTTTCTCAATCCCTTCAAAGTTTATAAAAATATCATATGCACTGGTTAGGCGAATGTACTTAGTTTCAAGGTGATTATTATTTCCCCCAAATTGATTTGTTCTTCCTTGTTCTGGAATGACTTTGTTAGCTGTGATTGTAGTAGTTGTAGACTCAACGTTGATGACTCGCTTCAACTTCATGCTTACTTCATTTATTACGGCCTAATTCCACTTTTGATGAAGGACTAATCTGCTCGCTGAGCTTCTGGTTCACTGCTGATATAATCTGAAACTTGAGCTCGTCGTTGTCTTTAAATGAATCAAAGCCTTCTTCAATAGAAATCAATCGAATGCCTAACGCATCGACCAATATACGCTTAATGTTCACCTTCACAACAAAAAACCTCCCCTCACCCCTAAAGGTAAAAGAAGGCTTAAACGCGTCACCTGCGAAGGCACGGCAGCTATATTTTCAGCTCCCCAAGCTTGATCAGCTCGACAACCGCTTGCGAACGGCCTTTAACGTTTAGTTTTTGCATAACATTGGAGATGTGGTTGCGAACCGTCTTTTCGCTGATAAATAAGAGACCAGCGATATCGCGTGTCGTTTTGTCCTGCACGAGAAGCTCGAAAACTTCGCGTTCACGATGTGTCAACAAAAATTTGCTGTGATGTTCGTTCCCTTTCAATGGTGTCACCCCTCCTTGCTCGGGTTTGTTTGGTATAACAAGGTAAAGGGATACAGTCAAATCATACTATGTATGGGAGATGTTAATGGTGCTGTGGAAGGGCTAAAATGGGCGATAGCGGATACAAAAATACCGCCTTCGGCGGCGGTGCGGAGGATTAATATATTACCGGTTCGTCACGCCCTTTCGGTCACGCCGATTTTATCCGGTAGAGGTTACAAACCTATTGTAAAGTATGAAATGGATTCCATAGCAAGTCTTTTATTAGGGAATCCGAATCGGGCCGATATGTTAAAATAGGAACAATGATACCACCTCACCGGGAGGCTGCACACCGATGGCAAACATTAAAGAAATCGCTCGAATGTCCGGCGTATCCGTGACTACCGTCTCTCGTGTACTTAACAATCATCCTTATGTAAGCTCGGATAAACGGGCCGCCGTACTCAAAACGATAGAGCAATTGAACTATTCCCGTAATATGAATGCTGTACACTTGATCACTGGGCGTACCAAAGCAATCGCGGTAATTCTGCCTCATATTAATTTTTTTTATTTTTCCGTGATCATGGACGGACTGGCGAAAGAAGCGCTGCTGGCTGAGTACCGACTTATTTTGTGCCAAACGGACTACCGTCCTGAAGAGGAGCTCAAAGTGCTGGACATGCTCCGCAATAAGGAAATTGATGGTGTTGTACTCGTATCCACCGCCTTAGATCCCGCAACGATTGAGGAATATACCGAATATGGACCTATCGTAACCTGCCAGGATAGCGGTAAACGCAGCTTCTCTTCTGTGTATATTGAACACTACTCAGCGTTCCGTCACGGTTTGCAGTACTTGGTAGATAAAGGTTATCGCAATATAGGGTACTGTGAGGGAAGAAGGAATGGCAGCAGCAGCTCTATCAGACAATCTGCATACAATGATTTTTTTACAGAGAGAGGACTTGCTGTTCATAGTGAATGGATGTTATATGATTGTTTGACCGAAGATGACGGAGCGGCTGTACTCCACAGACTGCTGAACATGAAGGAACGGCCTGATGCCCTCATTATTACAGGGGACCATGTTGCTGCGGGTCTCATTATAGAAGCTGGAAAGAACAACATCCGTATTCCTGAGGATTTAGCGATCATCGGGTTCGATAATCAGCCTATCGGCAGACTGCTGGGTCTGACCACTATAGATAATCAACTCTTTGAGATGGGTGCCGCTGCTTTTCGGATTATACTTGGACAGATTAACGGGGACGTTAGCTCCGAGCCCGTATACCAAAAGCTCAATTACCGTATTATAGAGCGCTCCACAGTGTAAAAAAACACCTCAAGGAGCCTGCTATCAGCATGCTCCTCATTAATGCGTCACTTTAATTCCATAATTCAGGGCTTTTCGGGCAATTAAACCCACTAATATCCCCGGAATTGTAAAAGCCATAGGCAACCATACAGGACCAAGCAATACTCCAAAAATCCGAAGAGTGTTGGAATAAATCAATCCAACCGTTACCAAATAAGCACAGGTTACAAAAGGAAGAAAAGCAAAGGTTTCCCCCCCCCTCCCGCATCTCTGAAGGCATCCCATATCGCAAAAAAATAAAGACAGGGATAAAACATCAAGTATTGGTAGTTGGTTTGTTCTATAGCTTTATGGATTTGACCGTGAAAGCTCAAAATGATCACTGTGTTAAAATTCGCCTGAACATCCACCAGGATTTCTAAAATAATAAACGTAATCCCTTTAATATATTTTTGATTCAACAACGACCTGATTTATCCATAATGCATCACATGGAGGAAGGTACTGTCGGATTTTCTTTAGCCATTGGAAGTCTGTCTTCTCCATATTGACCCGATGAAGACGCAACTAATAAAGACATTTTAAACAACATCAGTCTCTCCGAAAATGGAGATTGGAAAATCTCCAAATGTTTTTGATAAATTTCATCACCGCGAACGAAATGTTCTTTTAACTCAGGATTTTTTGTAATTTGAGCAAAGCTTTTTAAAAACGTTTTATGAAATTCAGTGGATCTGAAGTTATATTCCAGCAAGGCAATTTCAATCGCATTAATCGGCCGGCGATCTGCAAACCACCCTGCTAAGAAGCTTTGTTTGCTTACCTTCTCAACATGATTGGGAATGGGGATATGGAGCTCAGCCAGGTGCAGCCCCTTTTTTATTGACAAATCTGATAGTCTGATAAATAGTTCCGTTGTATTTTTTTGACATTCTTGATAATTCAAGCGGATATCTTTACGTACCGAAGTGTTTAAAGCCATTGAATAAACAACTTGTGCAGCTTGCACCAATCCCAATTTGATAAGTAAAGTTATCGGTACAAATTGCCGGTGCCTCTACATCCACATCCGTATTATCGAACTTTTGGGGTAATGGATGGTTAGCATTCTCTAAAAAAGCTTTTGACTTTTCCACTTCAATAGTGGCAATCTCTTCTGCATACTCAAGGATATCGTGTAGTTCTTTATCTTGTGTTTTTCCGGTGAAATACTTGGTAACCCAGACTACCATTGAGTTTGTTAAATATGAATTCCACAGACTGGCTGTCTCCGCTGGCGTTAATCTTTTAATTTCCATTTCTGCAAGGCGGAAAAAAATATCCCTCTCGTATAGGAAAATAAAACTTCATTAAGCCTCTACTTCAGCTTGTAGGACGGGTATCAAAAACCAAAAAACGTATAAAGTAGTAAACCGAAAAACCAATACCAGAATGCCGTATTTCACAGCGCTCTATAGGGTAAAGATCAGGAATATTAGTTTGTTGGGATGGTGAGTTTGGGAGATGGTGAGTTTTAGAGGGATGGTGAGTTAGGTGGGGATATGGGCTCACGCCCGATAAGTTTTAGATGTAGAAAATGCAACTAAAATAGACTTTTAGCCGAATTTCAGAGTTTTAGTTGTAGAAAGTGCAACTAAAAACCCCTTTATATGCCAAAATAGGCTTCTCAGCTGTTTTTAGTTGCACAAAATGCAATTATTTCTCATAGGGTGGCTCCTACGTGCCAAATAACTGCACATCCTGCAATTAAAACACTAACTACCAAAGGTACTCTCCTTACTTCCTACTCCTTGCTCCTTGCTCCTTGCTCCTACTCCTACTCCTACTCCTACTCCTTGCTCCCATCACTTCATTTCTCCAACCCTCATCCGAACATAAATCTCAAAATTAAAATAAATTTCTGCGTGTGGAGCAAAACCTCAATTTGTTTTCTCACTAAACATTGGTATGTTTCCTTATTTATTAAGCATTTACCCCATGTAAGAAGCTTACTTGGAGGATATCTGTCCCTCTGATAACGAATGTGAGAATTATCACATTTTTTTATTGACAGTAAAAGACTAGGCATTTATGATAAATTCAGTTTAATTGATAATCATTATCAACCATACATATAAAAGGGGTGTTTATTTTGAAATTTAGTTATGTTGTTCCCGTAGGTTTGCTAGCGGCATCGATCCTATTTGCAGGTTGTGGCAGCAATGAGAATAACGGCAACACTGCATCTGACAGTAACACTACAGCTGATGCTCAGGTTGCTACAACTGCCCCTGGAACTACAGAAGCTGCAGCTGATTTCACAGCAGCGATCGACAAGTATCGGACTTATGTAATTGAACAATGCGATGCATTTGTAAAGGAAACAGAGAACTTCATCAACGCTGTAAAGGAAGGCAAACTGGAGGAAGCCAAAGCCCTTTACGCACCAGCACGTATGTATTATGAGCGAATCGAGCCGATTGCAGAGGCTTTGGGCGATCTGGATCCGAATATTGATGCCCGAGAGAATGATGTAGATGCGACCGAATGGCGGGGGTTCCACCGGATTGAGAAATCACTTTGGGTGGAAAAAACAACAAAAGGGATGGAAACTACAGCCGACATTTTATTAAAGGATGCTCAGCTGCTTCGGGCGAAAGTTGAAACGGCAGATATTGACGCGAACCTACTTGTAACCGGCGCTGTGGAGCTGCTGAATGAAGTATCCTCCTCCAAGGTAACAGGTGAAGAGGAACGTTATTCCCACACAGATCTGTACGATTTTGTTGCTAATGTTGAAGGTGCCGAAAAAATATACGAGCTGCTTAAACCCGAACTGGCCAAAATTGATCCGACACTTGAGCAAACAATCGGTGAAAGATTTGCTGCTTTGAAGACTGAACTTGCACCGTTCAAAGTTGGGGAAGGATACGTTTCCTATGAAGAGCTGAAAGAAGAAGAAGTGCGCAAATTGAGCCAGAGCCTGGATGCATTGGCCGAGCCTTTATCCAATATGGGAACTATTTTAGGAGTGTGATCGGCATGAAAGATAAAAACCCGTCAAACCCAGGGCCAAGTTCACCTGAACTAAATAGCAAAGAAAATGATTCTTCGACTGGATTTACAGGCAAAAAAGTAAGCCGCCGCGATATGCTGCGGCTTACTGGTGTTGGTGGACTAGGTCTCCTGCTAGGGGGAGGCGGTATTGGAAGTATTATTGCTGCAAGAAGCGCAGCAGCACCAAACCGTGCAGTCCAAGCCTCTGCGGCGCTTGCCGATTCCATCCCATTCTTCGGTGAGCATCAGGCAGGAATTCTTACTCCTGCACAAAATTTCTTATGTTTTGCAGCCTTTGATTTAACAACCACCAACCTTTCGGATGTTAAGAAGCTCTTCCAGGCGTGGACAACTACTGCAGCCTCCCTCACATCTGGCCAACTAATAGGAAACGTAAATGACAACCCCAATCTTCCGCCCACTGACACAGGTGAAGCAGATGGATTATCTCCTTCCCGCTGTACACTTACCTTCGGAGTTGGCCCGTCCTTTTTTGACGGGAGATTAGGTTTAGGCTCACAGCGGCCTGCTTCATTCCAGGACCTTCCGGTATTCACTGGAGACAATCTCGAACCTCAGTGGTGTGGAGGAGACCTCTGTGTGCAAGCCTGCGCCGATGATATGCAAGTGGCCTTTCATGCTATTCGCAATCTGGCGAGGATTGCCCGTGGGACGGCTGTTCTACGTTGGACACAGGAGGGTTTCCAGCGTTCAAGCGGAGCGGACCCTAAGGGAGCAACCCCACGGAACCTGCTTGGCTTCAAAGATGGGACAGGAAATCCGGATGTCACTGATCGTAAAGAGATGGACACAGTGGTATGGAATAATAGCGGGGATGGCCCTTCTTGGATGAATGGCGGCACCTATATGGCTGTACGCCGTGTAATGCTTCGTATCGAGGTGTGGGACCGTTCAAACTTGAGTGATCAGGAAGCGACCTTCGGACGGCACCGCCAAACCGGTGCTCCGATCGGAGCCAAGGATGAGTTCGATGATCTTGATTTGAAAGCAACTGACGCATCGGGGAAACTTATTATCCCAGAAAACTCTCATTCAGCACTTGCACATGGAGATGGTACTGTTAAAATGCTGCGTCGATCCTACTCCTATTCAAGCGGTATGAATCTTAAGACCGGGCAGTTGGACGCCGGACTTCTTTTTATAAGCTTCCAGCGCGATCTGGTTAAGCAGTTCGTATCCATTCAACAGCGCCTATCTAAAATCGATAAGCTGAACGAGTATATGACCCACACGGGCAGCGCTGTTTTTGCCTGTTTCCCGGGGACCCGAAAAGGCGGTTATATCGGCCAATCTTTGCTGGGTTAATGGCTACACCCGTAACATGCTTATTATTGAAGGAGGATTACCGGATGCTACACAATAGATTTCGTACACTGAAAGCTACAGTGCTGCTTGGTTTTCTGTGCGCGCTTCTGCTGTGCGCGCCAGTGCTTGCGGCGGAGGGAGCGGGCCGGCATGATGAGCTGCTGCCGCCTCTTGGCAGCGCGCTCGTGGAAGCCGGCCAGGGCCAGTGGGACGCCGCAGCAGCGGATGTAGAGACGTTCGCGGCGCTATGGCGCGCCGCGCAGGCTGGCACTCCGGACCCGGCACTCGCCGGTCCGGCTGCTGCCGTTGACGCCGCGCTCGCAGACGCGGCGGCCAAGCTTGCGGCGGGCGGCGATACGCCAGCGCCCGCCAAGTCCGCGCTGTCCACGCTCGCCAGAGCCGTGGACGCGTACGTCAGCGCCGCCTCCGGCACGGGCGGCGAAGGCAAGGGCGGTGCCGCCGGCCGTGAAACGGCGGCGCAGCTGCTGCCCGCGGTGGAACGCACGCGGGATGCGGTGCTTCGCGCCGATTGGGCGGCGGCAAAAGAGGCATACAGCGCCATTGTAGATGGCTGGAAGCCTGCCGAAAGCGCCATCCGCCAAGACAATTCCGCCATCTACGGCCAGCTGGAGACGAAGCTGAGCCTGTTGCGCATTGCGCTGCAGGCAGAGCCGCTCCGCGAGGATTCGGCGAAGTCTGAAGCCGAGGCGCTATATACACTGCTTGCTGACTACAGCACAGGTAAAATCAACCAAACAAACCCAACGACGGTCGGTGAATCCGCTTCAATAGAAGGACTAATCCGTTACCTGAAGGATGCACGTTCCGATGCGGCTAACGGTGACAGCGCGACAGCAGCAGGGGTTATGGGGCAATTCATTATCGCCTGGCCTTCTGCCGAAGGACAGGTTCAAATTGCTTCCCCTACGGTCTATAACAATATCGAAAACGAGAGTGCAGCCGTCAGCGGTTACCTATTATCTGATCCGCCGAAACTGGATCAAGCCTTGGCTGCTCTAGATAATATGCTCTCAGAATTAACACCTCTGGCTGGGGAGTCCAGCTATACAGCTTGGGATGCCGCACTTATTCTGCTGCGTGAGGGATTGGAAGCTATCCTCGTATTGGCTGCCCTCCTCGCTTATCTGAAGCGGAACGATAGCCGCAATGCTCAAAAATGGGTATGGTCCGGTGCGGCTTCCGGTCTAATTGGAAGTATCGTACTCGCCGTTGTTCTAACCTACAGCATCTCACGTGCGGCCTCCGGTGGAGCACGAGAAATGATTGAGGGGATTACAGGTCTAGTTGCTGTTGTTATGATGCTGACCATCGGTCGCTGGCTGCATGAAAAGTCGAATACAGCCGCATGGAACAGCTATGTTGGACGAAAGGTCGATGGAGCTTTAGCCAAGGGCAGTCTATGGTCATTATTCTCTATCTCTGCCTTAGCTATTTTACGCGAGGGAGCCGAGACGACAATTTTTTACGTCGGAATGGCCCCTTCTATTGAAACCTCACAGCTTCTGCTTGGCATTGCAGGCGCACTTTTTGTTCTTATCATTATGGGCTATGCCATTATTGCGCTTAGTGCGCGGCTCCCGATTGCAGCATTCTTCCGTACGGCTACAGTTCTGATTTACTACTTAGTATTTCGTTTTCTGGGTGAAAGCCTTCACTCTCTGCAAGTCGCTGGTAAATTACCGGCACATGTGCAGAACGGTTGGCCTTCAGTAAGCTGGCTTGGGTTGTATCCTACTCTGGAAACTGTGCTCCCTCAGCTGCTACTGCTGCTTTTCATTGGCTGGGAGCTGCTGCGTCGAAAAACCTCCGGCAAATCACAAACAGTTCATTAAAAGTAAATCCATCATTTAAGGCAAGTGTCCCGTCCTAGGATACTTGTCTTTTTTTAGCTTGAACTGGGGAATTCTATAATTCTGCACAATATGCAGGATTTCATCCGTATTCAGCTCCATTCTCTCTATATTCCTGCACTATATGCAGGATTTCACCCTTATACAGCCCCATTCACTCTATATTCCTGCACTATTTGCATGATTTCACCCGTTTCCAGCCCCATTCTCTCTATATTCCTGCACTATATGCAGGATTTCACCCGTTTCCAGCCCCATTCTCTCTATATTCCTGCACTATGTGCAGGATTTCATACGTATCCAGCTCCATTCTCACTAAATTCCTGCACTATGTGCAGGATTTCATCCTTATCCAGTCCCGTTCACTCTAAATTCTGCACATTGTACAGGATTTAGGGCTACGGCATCATTCGAGTTAAAGCACAGTGAAGTCGGATGAAGCAGTATGAAAATCATCACCGGGTTTTAACGCAGCCATTTGTCTATCTTATTAACTCCCAGGTAAGTTTTCGCAAAATATTGGTCATCCCGGGTAAGTTTACTATTGCATCCACAGTGATTTTATTTTATTCTAAATATGAAAATAATTTTCTTGTTTTGGTTCATAATAATAAAAATAATTTCAGTATTATTATTTTCTTCGCATTCATTTTCAAGATGAGGTGAGTTATGGCTCCGATCCTAAATGCGCTGGACCATGAAATGTCCAAGCTTTCACATATGGAACGTAAGCTGGCGGAACGCATTTTAGCCTCCCCCGGTGAGGTTATTCATATGGGAATACGAGAGCTGGCAGAGCAATGCGGTACCAGTCCGGCTACAGTAACACGATTCTGCAAAGTTTTTCATTTCAAAGGATTTCCCGATTTTAAAGTAAAGCTTGCTGCTGAAATTGCCCAAAGTGATTATGGACTGCAGGATGGCAGCTCTTCTTATCAAGATATTGTGGCAGGCAATCCGCTCTCGGTTATTGTGGAGGCTATGCAGTCGAACCATCTGGCTTCAATAAGAGACACTACGTCACTGCTGAATATAGAAAGACTTGAAAGCGTCGTTGATTTGTTATGTAAAGCCAGACGGATCGACCTATATGGGATGGCGACTTCATCGATTGTAGCTCAGGACTTTTACCAAAAGCTGATTCGTATCGGTGTGAACTGCACCGCTTTTTCCGACTCACATATGCAGATTACCTCAGCCTCAACGTTGTCTAAAGGGGATGTAGCTTTTGCCATATCGTATTCGGGAGAAACTCCAGAAACCATTGATGCCCTTTCCTGCGCTGGAGCTAGCGGAGCAAGTACAATTGCCCTTACTTCCTATGGGAGCAGCACTTTAGCCACGAATGCCGATATCCCTCTCTTTTCATCTTCGCTTGAACAGGGAATGCGTCGTGGAGATATGGCTTCACGTATAGCCCAGCTTCACATTATTGATATTTTATTCACTGGGATGGTCAGTACCCGCTTTAAAGATTACATTCCAAAGCTCGAGCAATCTTATCTGAATGTCCAACAGTATCGCCATAAACGAGGAGGTCAAATGAAATGAATATTTTCAAATTTCAAAATGACGAGGATTTCGTACAAACCGGTGCCAATTTAATTGTGAGCCTACTACAAAGCAACCCAAAGGCTGTGCTTGGCCTAGCTACCGGAAGTTCGCCTGTAGGTGTGTATGCCCGCGTGGTTGAAATGTACAACAAAGGCCTCGTAAGCTTCTCCAAAGCTTCTTCTTACAACCTCGATGAGTATGTAGGATTACCAGTCGAACATTCCCAAAGCTACCGTAGTTTTATGAACGAGCATCTGTTTAACCACGTTGATATCGACCTCAGCCGGACGCATGTCCCTAACGGAAATGCAGAAGATCTAGATGCTGAATGTCTTGCCTACGATAAAATGCTGGAGGAACACGGACCTGTCGATCTGCAGATTTTAGGAATAGGTAGTAATGGTCATATAGGTTTTAATGAGCCGGATGCCAGTCTCAGCAGCGGTACACATGTGGTGGATCTGCTAGAAGAAACACTCGAAGCGAATGCCCGATTCTTCCCTACTCTTGCTGAAGTACCCCGTCAGGCTGTAACCATGGGTATTGCAAGTATTCTAAAAGCTAAACAAATTGTTCTTCTCGTTCGTGGCGAGGAAAAAGCTGAGGCTGTTAAAAATGCAATTGAGGGGCCTATTACCACTCAATGTCCTGCATCCTTGTTGCAAAGCCATCCCAATGTTGTTGTGTTGCTAGATGAAGGAGCAGGAAAATGGTTGAAATAAATACCCTTGAAGGTGAGCTTTTATTCGGAAAAGTGCTTACTCCCGGCGGAATATTGGAGCGTGGAGTGATAGCAGTTTCTGCAGAGCAAATTTTTTATGTCGGTGAAGCAGAATGGCTGCCCGCTGTCTATGCAGCATGGCCTTTCACTATTGAAAAAGAAGGGCTGTTCATCCCCGGCTTTGTAGACGTGCATGTTCATGGCGGAGCCGGTCATGATTTCATGTATAGCGACTCTGAGGCGCTGAACTCCATTACGAAATTTCATTGTTCGCAAGGAACTACAACCATGCTTGCTACGACTATGACTGCTCCGAAAGCTGCAATTGATCAAGTGTTGTCCGAGGTTGACGCCTATAGATCCCGAAACATGCCTTATGCCCAGTTGGCAGGAGTCCATCTGGAAGGACCTTTTATTAGCCCTAAGTGGCCTGGAGCGCAAAATCCCGAGCACATTGTTCTAGCGAATATCGAATGGCTGGAAGAGTGGGAGACCCATTATCCAGGACTCATTCGTCAGGTCACTCTTGCTCCTGAACGGGAAGGCGCACTAACCGCTATTTCATGGCTGCGCAGACACAGCATTACAGCAGCACTCGGACATACCGATGCCACTTATGATGAGGTCATTACAGCAGCAGAGGCCGGGTTAAATCAAGCAGTGCATGCATTCAATGCAATGACAGCACTGCACCACCGTAAACCGGGCACAGTCGGAGCCGTTCTGGGTGATCATCGCATACGTGCGGAAATTATCGGAGACGGTATACATGTACATCCTGCTGTGGTCTCTATACTGGCCCAATTAAAGGGCGATAATCTGCTGTTGATCACAGACGCGATGTCGGCTGCAGGATTAAGTGATGGTGAGTACAAGATTGGCGATCTGCCTGTTTTGGTACAACAAGGTATAGCTACCCTTAAAGATCAACCTGAATCCCTCGCTGGCAGCACACTTACCATGATAAAGGGCTTCCGCTTCCTGGTTCAAGAGGTCGGTTTATCCCTTGAAGCTGCATCTCGGGCGGCAAGTCTTACACCTGCTGTATCGTTAGGCCTTGAACGGATCATTGGGTCTTTGGAAGCTGGTAAGCAGGGAGATATCCTCCTTCTCGACGCCGAGCTTAATCTATGCGACGTTTGGGTTCAAGGGAAAAAAATCACCTTCTAAATGATTTATGTTATACATTAAAAATAACGCAGCCGTACGCCTAAGGCGTTAAAGTGGCTGCGTTATTAGTGTTATCCGTTATAAAGGATAAATTCCATATGATTTAAAGATGTTTTTTTTCAAGAATTATAACTTTTACCGGTTAGTGTTGTTACCAGGGAAAATACGCTCCACCATCGAACTAAATTCTTGTACAAAGCCTTGAAGAGGGTATCCTCCACGGGCATTGTCTGCATAGCCGTTTACACGTTGTACGAATTCTGGATTATCAGAAACATACACAGTCTTAATTTGAGGTGCATTTCTTTTAATCTCAGCGGTAACTTTATCCTTAAGATCTCTAGGTAAAGTATCGGCATCAGCAGCGCCCATGTTCCCCATGCCACCAGTACCCATGCCGCCGGTTCCTGCACCATAGGTCCCCACACCTCTAGTTCCCATGCCGCCGGTTCCCATACCATAGGTTCCCATACTTCCGGTACCCATATTCCCGGCAGCACCGCTACCGCCTGCAGTACCATTCATTACTCCGCCTGTACCGGGCATGGCTCCACCTATACCTGTCATTGTTCCACTTCGACCTGTCATTGTTCCGTCCATGCCGTACGTTGTTCCATCCATACCGGATGTTGTACCACCTCTACCAGTCAATGAACCACCAGTTCCTAGCATGCCGCCACTGTTTCTACCCGTTGCCAAGGTTCGCGGGGAAGAGTCTGTTGCTCTTCCGCTACGCGTACCGGTACCGGCCTCATCCAGTGTTAAGGCAACATACGCTTTATTTCCAGCTACCAAAACATTAGCTGAACGAACATCTCTCATTGCTGTAATTCGGTCAGCCAAGTCCTGACTCATTTGGAGTCTGGTGACGTTATCTGTTCCATTTCTGCCCTTTACTGAGTTCACATTCAAACGGCCATCTTTAGCAGTCTGAACATTGTTTGTACGGACATTATTATTTCCAGCCGCATCATTAGTCCCGCAGCCTGTGACCCCAACCATACCGAGTAGAAGCGCCACTGCAAGGGACCTGCTGATTGTAGATCGCAACATGTACTCATCCTCCGTCTCTAAAGTTGTGATGTTTTGACGTAACAATCGTTAGGATTGCCTCCTTGTCCACAAGCTATGCTGAAAGGATTTGGGAGTAAAGAAATGAACTCTATAACCAAATATTTAATCAGGTTCAAGGGACCCACACCTCATCCCATCTCCAACGTATTGTATTTATATAGATATAAATTTCTGTAAAGGAGGGGGAGCCATTGAAGATCCTGTTTACCTTTTATATTGCAAGCGGGGGAATGGAAACGCTAAATCGAATGCGCTGCAATGAACTATCCAAGCATAATATCGAATGCCATCTTCTCTATTCAAGGGCAGGGTCAATGCTTCATAACAACAGTGGTACCACGGTGTATATCACTTCCAGAGATGATGATATTTGGCGGATCATTCATACCCACAATTATGATGCGGTTATCGTAGCTTCAGATTATGAAATGCTCGAACGATTCAGAAGGATGGGGTATAGAGGCATTTTAATTTTTGAAGCACAAGGATTAGGAATACAAGAGGAGGCTGTAAATTTACTGACGAAAGCTAAACCGTTGCTTCTCGCTCATTGTAACGCTTTTATTCTACCTCCTACCTTGCATTTAATGGAGCTTGTTATGGGAATGTTTCCTTCCTTACCGCGCTTTATCTTTCCCAACTTATTGGACATGGATTTATTCCACTATACCCCAAATGATCCGCCGCCTTTTCCAGTGATTGCGTGGATCGGTAGGCTGGAACCGAACAAGAACTGGCTGGATTATTTGGATATTTCGCACCAAATCATTAAAAGCTACCCCTCCGCTCGGCTATGGATGTTCTACGATTCACAGCTAATCATTCCGGAGGAGCAAGAGCGTATGCAGGCTAAAGTAGAACAGCTCGGTCTTGGACCAAACTTAATGATGCTGGATAACATTCCGAATCGAGAAATGCCGGTTTTCTTCTCTTTGATAGGTGACTCCGGCGGAATTCTACTCTCCACATCCCTGCTCGAAGGATTCGGTTATGCCGTTGCAGAGGCGATCAGTTGTAGATGTCCGGTGCTCAGCTCTGATTCGGACGGGGTTCGTATTTCTGTCAAACATAACGTTACCGGCAAGTTATACCCTCAAGGGGATATCGAACAGGCCGTACAAGAGGCCTTGGAATTAATGGGGAATTGGGAACTACGGAACACCATTAGAGCAGAAGGAGTTAAGCATATTTCAACTGAACTCTCTCCAAATCGTTATGCCCGTTCCTTTCGTGAAGTAATGAATGCACTAGGTGTATTTTAAATATAAAAATAGTTTTAACTAAAAAGAGCCCTTCGGCTCTTTTTAGGTTATACATTATAATTGATACAGTATCTGGATAACCGTTCATGAAGTTCCAAGAGTTTGGGGAAGGAATCTAACTCCCAAATGGCAAATAAATCGGCTTGTATGGCAATCTGTTCTTCTTCACTAATATCGATAGCTGCAACGGGTAACGATATCTCTTCCATATCCCACAGCCTATGAAGAAGCAGATTTAAGGCCGTATCCACATAGTGATTAAATGCCTTGAAGCGTTTGGGATAAATGGCTCGAATTCGGCCCAGCCCCGTCAAATATTCATTAATCTCAGGCAGGGTAATATAGTCCGGCATCATGGTCAGCACCAGCAATTGAATCTCTATCTCACCCGGATACTTTTCACAAAACTTCAGATAGTTCCGGCGTGATTGCAGAATATTTTCTGGTTGAATCGGATGTTCCTGATGGAAATTTATCACTGCATCATTATGGATAAAAATTGCGCCTTTTTTGGCGGCACGGTATCCAAACTCCCAATCTTCCCAACCGAAACCTTCAAAGTGTCCATCAAAACCTCCAACCTCTTCAAAAAACCGTTTCGTAAGGGAAACATTATTCGTAATCATATTTATCCATGAGTATTCAAAATGCTTAAACCGATTCCCATAATCTGACAGTATATTTTCGAAATAAGAATTACCAAAGCTCCATCGCTGCAAATGAGCAGGATCAAACATCATTTCAAAGGGAAGCAATTGAACGGGAGTACGATCACCCTGAATAAAGCGGTCTATGAGTGGAGCTGCTATAGGATGGCCGGAATAGCTTTCTTTCATATTCGTTATCTGGTCTGAGGAATAGTTGGGGTCAGCAACAGTATAGATACGTCTAGACCGCATGGCTCCCGAAACAACGTTCCGTTCTCCTTTTAGGTGATGATTGATATGTGCCCTAATAAATTCAGGATCGCAAATCATCTCCGCATCCACAAATATAAATGTACGTCCTACAGCAATACGTGCACCCAGGTTGCGCACCACTGATCTTCCCCTATTGCTTTTCAACTGAACACAAATTAAGGAATAGCCCGGGTTTACTATTTCGTACACGGACGCTGTAGAATCGGAAGAAGCATCATCCACAAACACTACTTCCATTTGCTGCGGAGGAAAATGTTGTCTATCCAATGACAATAATGAAAAATGATTCAGCGGATAGCGATTGTGGGAGGGGATAATCACGCTTACGGCGAGATCTCTTTTGATTCCATAATTTACGGATATACCCCTGTCAGGATCACGATAAAAATATAGATCCTTTTCCTCCCCGTTCAGACTTGAAAACAGATAAGCATTAATCTCATCCCCTGTCCTGGCTGAGGACCATAAGCGGAATTCCCTGACATCCCCTTTGAACATGCCGTAAAAATGGCCCCCAAGCCCAAGCGAAGGGAATAGCTGATCGACTTTACAAACAGCACCTTCTTCTTTAATCCAGTGTCCATTAATATAAAGTTGAAGCTTCTTGTTATCCGAGACGACGGCAACATGCTGCCAATCCGAGAAGTCATGAGGGAAAACAAGTCTGGCGGGAAGGTGATTCACGCAATGTTCGTACACCGAAATCCCGTTTGTACCCACTGAAATACCGCAGCCTGCGGCTCCTACAGGATAGAAATCAGGTCCGACCACATACTTTCTCCCATGTAAGCCGTCCGCTCCAACGTTACTTTCTGGATCTAGAATTTGCTCCTCTTCCGCCTTCACCCAAAATTCGTAGGTAAAGGTGTTGCTGATATCGCAAGTTTTTTGGAACCTGATCAATTCGTTACCGTCAAAGTGTAATGTCTTATTATCGAACACGAAGATTCCTCCTTGCTTCACTATTGATTCATTGCTTTTTGATAGATCCATAAATAATCATCCGTCATTTTGGACCTGGAGAATTGTTCTCCGACGTACTTCCGCAATTCCTCGGGAGAATATGGAGCATTATTATGGAGAAGCTTGTGTGTCATTTCCGTAAGTGAGCCGCACATCATTTGGGGGAACTGCTCTAATATTTCGGGTACTGCTCCTTTCCCCAGAGCAAGCACTGAAGTGCCGCATGCTAACGCTTCAATTAAGACCAGCCCGAACGGCTCATCCCACTGTATTGGGAAAAGGAGGCATTTCGCATGTTTCAGCAAATCCTGGCGAATCGTTCCACCGACCGGTCCTACATATTTCAGCAATGGATTTTGCTTTAATCGAGGTGTTATTTCTTGCAGGAATAGCTCTTCATCATGAGGTGGCCCCGCTATAATCAGACGCTGTCCGGTGGTTTCCGCAAGATCCATCGCTTCGATAATCCCCTTTTCCCGGATAAGCCTGCCCATAAATAGCAAATAATCGTCTTTTTCATGACTGAACTGGTAATCATCAAGAACAATCCCGTTATGCACATACCAGCCGTTTCGACCGCCTATTGTTTCCCATGCGCTACGGCTCACATACACCGGAAAATGAACAGAATTATGGACGGGCAGGTGGATAGTGTGCACCATTGGAATGTTTACTCCGATCCGGCTGATCGCGGAATCAAAAGTATGGTCATGTATGATATCAATACCGTTAGGAAGAGTCTCCGATACATAAGAGCTGATTTGATAGTCACCGACAAACGGGTAATGAATCACCGATCCGGAAACGGAACTACCGGGCGGAGCATAGAGAATAACATCATGACCACGGAGGCTCAGCTCTTGAGTAAGGTCATAAATAACCCGTTCTGTTCCCCCATCCCTTTGCGGAGGAACGGTTTCATGATTCGGTGCAATCTGTAATATCCTCAAGTCAAACCCTCCTGACTGAATAACCTACTACTACATATATGTATACAGGGCATATTCCGCATAAGGAGTATGCCTATAATCGTAATAATCGTTTCCCAAAGGATGCTAAATATTTGCGGATGTCCGGTGCATTTGTCCGTGTCTGTATCCCTTCTATTTGTATTTACTATAAAAGGAGGAGAACGATGATGCCCAACCTATCTGTCTTGATGCCGGTATATAATGCCTCCCGCTATCTAGGGGTCGCGATAGAGAGTATCCTGTCCCAAACCTATACAGATTTCGAACTGATCATCATTCATGATGGTTCAACCGATCACAGCCTGGAAATTATTCATCAGTTAACCGATCCACGTATAAAACTAATCGACAACCCGGTGAACAGCGGAATCGTTTCCTGTGTTAACAGCGGTTTCGCCGCTTCTTCTGGAGCTTTTATCGCCAGAATGGATGCGGATGATTACAGTTTGCCTAATCGATTCAAGGCACAGCTTCAATTTATGAACGTCCACTCCGATATCGGGGTCTGCGGAACGCAGTACCGGATCATTGGCAAAGTCACACCCGAAGTTCCAGTTTCGATGCTCCCCACTCAACCCGATATTCTTGCCTGTTCTTTGCTGCTCCAGTGTTGCCTGGCGCATCCAACTGTAATGATGAGAAGGAACATCCTGGAGCGACTAGAAGGTCCCCTCTATGAAATTTCCTACAAGCATGCCGAAGATTACCGCTTATGGGCAAGACTGTCGGGCATTACCCGTATGGCCAATTTAAAGGAGATTCATCTACTTTACAGGCACCATGAAGGTCAGATTACCAGAACGATGTCACGGGAACAGCTTATGCAAGCTGACCGGATCCGTCTGGAGCTGCTCAACCAATTGGGGCTTTATCCTACTCCCGAAGAATGGGAGACTCACTTGGATTTATGCAATTGGAAGTGTAATGGAGACCCGTCTTCACGGGAATGGATCCGTAAGATTTTGTCCAACAATCTGCTTATAAGAAAGTACGATCAGGCAGCGCTGATGCAGGTATTAAATCAATGGATCTAATCGTTAAACGAAAGGGGAGCGTCTATATGAAAGTAGTTATACTCGCAGGAGGGTATGGAACACGCATTAGCGAAGAATCACATCTTCGACCTAAACCGATGATAGAAATCGGGGAAAAACCGATACTGTGGCACATTATGAAATCATATTCCTATTATGGGTTTAATGATTTTATCATTTGTCTGGGCTACAAAAGCAATATCATCAAAGAGTACTTTTCCCACTATTATTTGTACAATTCCGATATCACTTTTGACTTTACGAATAAGAGTGAAGCTTTCATCCACCAGCATAAGGCGGAACCTTGGAAGGTTACGCTTGTAGACACAGGGCTGGAAACGCTAACGGGAGGCAGGCTGAAACGTATTGCGGATTTTGTTGGGGATGAGACTTTTATGATGACTTACGGAGACGGCCTCTCTTCAATAGACATTACAAGTTTGCTGGCCTTCCATCACAGTCACGGTAAGCTCGCCACAGTAACTGTAACCCAGCCTCCGGGCAGATTTGGGGCCATGCAGTTAAATGATCAGCACATGGTAGAAGCCTTCAGAGAGAAACCTAAAGGAGATAACTCTTGGATTAATGCTGGTTTTTTTGTATTAGAGCCTCAGGTTTTTAAGTATATCGATGGTGATCATACCGTGTTCGAAAAAGAACCCTTGGAAAATATCTCACGCGATGGTCAGTTAATGGGTTATCAATTCGAAGACTTCTGGCATCCCATGGATACTCTGAGAGATAAGAATTATCTGGAGCAACTATGGAAATCGGGGAATGCGCCGTGGAAAAAATAAATTTTTGGAAAGACAAAAAGGTGTTCATTACCGGCCATACTGGATTCAAGGGCACCTGGTTATCGATTTGGCTGCACCGGCTAGGTGCCAGAATCACCGGATATTCTGACGCTCCACCGACCGATCCCAGCCTCTTTCACTGCTGCCAGAGTAATCAGCTTCTACATTCTGTCACAGGAGATATACGGGATTCCGGCCGCCTTGAAGCGGCCATGCACGAGGCCGACCCGGATATCGTGTTCCATCTCGCCGCTCAACCGCTCGTCAGAGAAGCTTATCGCCGGCCTGTTGATACTTATGCCACCAACGTTTTAGGTACGGTACATGTACTCGAAGCAGTACGTCAGAATGCTCTTCGAGGAGGAGCGGTCAAAGCCTTTGTAAACATTACAACGGATAAATGCTACGAGAACAGAGAGTGGCTATGGGGATATAGGGAGAATGATCCTCTGGGGGGCTTCGACCCCTATTCCAATAGCAAAGCGTGTTCCGAACTGGTCACTTCCTCGTATCGGAATTCGTTCTTTCATCCCGATCGGTATCAAGAACACGGAGTGGCCATCGCCTCCGCTAGAGCGGGGAATGTTATCGGAGGTGGGGACTGGGCTTCAGAACGGCTTATTCCGGACTGCTTCAAGGCCATCTGCAGTCGTGCTCCTCTAGTGCTTCGAAGCCCCGGCTCTGTTCGACCGTGGCAGCATGTATTAGAACCGCTCAGCGGTTATCTCCTCTTGGGACAACGACTTCTGGAAGAGGGGATACGTTTTGGGGAGTCCTGGAATTTCGGCCCGGAGGATACAGACGCCCGAAGTGTGGAATGGGTGGTTCGGCAATTTTGCAGCTTATGGGGAGAGGGAGCAACCTATGAGGTGCAAGCCGACAACCGGCTGCATGAAGCAGCCTTATTGAAGCTGGACTGTTCCAAAGCGAAGCTTGCCCTTGGATGGCATCCACGTTGGGATTTGGATACCACTCTTGTTAACACTGTCGAATGGTATAAGGCTTATTCGAAGCAGGAAAATTTGCTCGAGGTATGTCGCGAACAGATCAGACAGTACGAACAGTGCTCTAGTTAATGACACAAAAATTCGGATCCCTTTAAGCTATTTTCACTTCACTTCACACCTCTGTGTTGTGGACTGTGTTGCGGACAGTATTTCCGCTAATTGGGGGAGTCCGTTAAACTCCATAATCGTTAGATTTTGATCAAATAGGGTCATCTCTGTATTCATCTGCCTCCCCATCCCTGTCACTCTCATATATTTTTAAAATAAAGCAGCCTTGTTCCGGTGAATTACCGAACAAGGCTGCTTTATTCATGCTATTTTGATCAGACTCCACTTGTCGGTGGCAACTGTTCCAAATCGAGGAAAATCAACTGAATTTGTCTCCGCAGTTCTTCTCTCCCAAGGTGCTGTCCAAATCCGTACCGATCCTCCAATTTATTCAAAGAAATTTCAAACCGGTTCTCTTGCTGCGGCTGCTCCCCTTGAATAAGCAATTGAACCGGATGTGGATACATTTCATCATGAACTTCCTTAACCAATTCCGCAGCTTCCAGAATGGTCATATGACATTGTGAGCCAATATTCAGAACATCATAGGAAGCCGGGAAATGGGCAAGAACTGCTCTTGTTGCCCCTGCCACACTATCCACACTGACAAAATTCCTTATTTGCTTTCCCGAGGAACGTAAAGTGATCTGTTTGTCAAAGAAAGCTTCCCTGCAAAAGCAAGCCGGCACCAAACTCCAGCGGTTTATCGTTGGAAGTGTGAAGTATCCATATACATTGGTCGGCCTCATGCTGACAGCTCTAAGCAGTCCCTTCCGCGCATACATCTCCGTGTACATTTCTGCCATCATATGATTAGCAGCATAGTCATTCTCCGGATAGAAAGCAGATTCCTCCGTAATAAGTCCCTCGAGCTCCGACCCTAATACTTGTATGGTTGAAAAGAAAACCACTTTATCAATTCTGTTATTTACGGCAAAATCCAGTACATTTTTTGTTCCGATTACAGATAACCGTATCCCTTCGCGCCCATTCTTGGAAACAATATCGTTGGCTGCCGCAAGATGAACAATAGCATCCCCACTCAGTTGTATGTCGGGAAAGCTGTCGGAGAGCACATCACATTCGTAATCCTCGTAGCTATCGACTGCCTTCCCTTCCTTCTTCTGCAGTTTCCGAAGCATACGAACCACCTCATGACCGTCTGCATGAAGCTGCTTGCACAATACACTTCCGATAAACCCTCCTGCTCCGGTCACTAGAATTCTCATACCGAATCAATCCCTTTATTCTGATTTACAAACATGTCCAGTGTCGGTAAATTACTGTCTTTACTAGAGAGAATCGGATCCTGGATGGGCCAATCTATCGCTAGCGAAGGATCATTCCAACGAATTCCGCTGTCGGCAGTCGGAGTATACACATGGTCCACCTTATAAAGTACGGTACAGTGATCACAAAGCGTGCAGAAACCGTGCGCAAACCCCCGTGGAATGTAAACCATAGACAGGTTATCTTCGGATAGTTCCAGACTGTCCCACTGTCCAAAGGTGGGAGAATCTTTCCGCAAATCTACAAATACATCTAAAACAGCTCCGGTAACAACCCTTACCAGCTTGGTCTCTGAGAAAGGGGCGTATTGAAAATGTAGCCCCCTAATCGTTCCTTTTTTCAACGTTACCGATTGATTCTCATGAACCCACTTCTGATGAATACCGTAAGCCGAGAAGGTCGACTCTTCATAAGTCCTCATGAATATCCCCCGATGGTCGTGAAAAGGAGACATTCGGATCTCATATACGCCCGCAAGTCTTCTGGGAATGATTTTCACGCCTTATTCCCCCTTAAATAAACCGAATAGATTATTCTTCAAGCCAACTGCATTGCGAGTGATCCCCAAGGATAAAACGTCCTTTGGCGAAGGTGCCACTTTGACCCTTTATACATGCCTTGTCTCCTAGAATGCTGTTGCTGAAGGCTTGCCCAGTTCCTAGAATGGTAACATCAGAGAGTAAAATACTGCGTTCAATACTGCATTCCACCAAATGGGCACCAGATATCATAGATACATAAGGACCAATAGAACAGTTTTCCAACCTACACCCGGGACCGATAATTACGGGTTCATGAAGAGTGCACTTTATAAGAACGGCATCCGAAGAGATCAGCTTCTTCCCTTGGCAGACCTCATCCATCATCCATGTGTTAGCCTCCAGCCATCGCTCTGTGTTCCCTACATCAGAAACATTTTTGTGTGTAATTACATAAGACACCTTGTTCTTCTGGTCAATTAACCGCTGTATTGCGTCCGTTATCTCCAGTTCTCCCCTTAAAGAGACTGTCAAGTTGCGAATGTGGTCAAAAATTCCGGATTTAAAGGCATAGACACCGACTATAACCAGATTGCTTTTCGGGTACTTCGGTTTCTCATCCAGTCTTACAATCCGGTGATCGTTAATTTCGACAACTCCATAATGCTGAGGGTCAACCACTTCCGTAAGCAGGATACAGGCCTCGGCTAGCCGCAGTTGATCCATGAGCGGACCAAGCGGCTCCTTGACCAAGTTATCGCCTAGCATAAGGACAAAATCACTCGTCCCAATAAAGGATTCGGCTGTAGCAACAGCATCCGCTATCCCTTTCGGTTCGTTCTGGTACAGATAAGTCAGAGTGACGCCGAACTTCTCTCCGGTACCGGCCGCATCGTAAATGACGGCTTCCTGAGAAGGATGAATAACGATTCCGATATCATGAATCCCTTCATCTGCAAGCTTTTCAATGGCATAGAACAGTATCGGCTTACCCGCGACTGGTATCATCGTTTTCGGCCTGTTGAGCGTGTAGGGTCTAAGACGTGAACCTTTTCCGGCACAAACGATTAACCCCTTCACAGCCACTCATCCCCATTCTCCGACTGTACTTCAGACCTGCCCAGAAACGGATCTATACCAGACTCAAAAGCTTGAACATTTTTACCGTAAGCTTTTCTTTCCTCAATGGAAATCGGACTGCCGTCCAAATAATAGTCGTAGCTCCAAGGCACTTCAGAGAGCTCATTCATTCCCATAACCTCCAGTTCATCCACATAGGCCTGAAGCAAGTGGTACAGCGGATTGCTTTTATCGGGAATCCATTGGTCCATGCAATACTGCAGCATCCCATGCATCCCAGAATAGTGGTAACAAACGAACGGGAAATCATTTTCCAGCCAAAAGTAGCCTTCCTCTTCCCTGACAATCTTCCGGCATTTCTCGTGTAAATTCCAAGCCGCCACGTTATAGCCCGGATGCTTCCAAACTTTGATATCAAAAAAAGCTGGAGCCAGGTCTACCCACTTCTGATCTACAAAGAAAGGAGCATGATAATGACAGTAGCTATACAACCGTTGTCCCCACCATTCAAGAAAACGTAGGGATTCCTCTGATCTGCGCAGCGCCAAAAATCCTGTATTAAAAATACCGTGTTGGAGGTACCCCAGAGGCTCAGGAGTCGGTTCCATACGGTGAGGGGATAATAGTATAGGGTGCTGCTCCAGAGCAGCTAAAAGATCATCAAAGGGGGCGTAGGCAATAATATCCGTATCCATAAATATCACATTCTGCTCATGTGGATACCTTTCAAATAAAGAGCAGAGGAACTTCGGTTTAATGGAGGTTACCGCCTCCAGCAGGCTGTATTTGAAGATACTTCCTTCAAATCTGGGAATTTCCAAATCTTTAGCCAGAACGACCTCATCAAACCAAGGGACATTTACTGCTGCCGGATGAATCGTTCGTTCCATCAGACAGATCACAATCCATGCATACGGCATGTGATATTTGACAGCTCTTGCCATCATTTTCGCTTCATGCAAGTTGTCTGCACAGGTTACTGAACAAATAATCATGTAATCCACCCCCTACAAATCTCATATTAATAACCATTTGAGGATAGCCATCCCTTATAGTCGTTCCAAAGGGAAGCATACTCCGTATTATCAGGCACATATGTCTTCAGGCAGTAATCGAGTAGGCCCAAAAAATTACTGAAGTTTACGCACCGGATCGGTACACCGCCCATTAGTCGATATTCTCCGCTCTCCCGGCAAAGCCATCTATGGCTTTCATGAAGATTCCAGAAGGCTAAATTGTAGCCTGGATGCCGCAAAATTCCGGTATTAAAGAAAGCCGGAGCAAAGTTAAGGTATGGCTGATCCGTAAAAATCCCCTTAGGCTGTCCTTCAAATTCTCCCGCGATGATGGTCAGCCACCAATTGGCAAAATTATTTCCTTCCCACGTATTTCTTATCGCCACAAGCCCCCCGTGAAATGTACCATCCTGAAGAGTACCGATTTCTCGAGAGCAATCCCAAGGTTTTGAAGGCTCCAGATGATGGGGAGTCAATACAACATCATAGTGGAGAAGCATTTGCTCCAGCTCGGTTAAAGGTCCCATCACATACATTTCCGGATCAAGGTAAACAATATGCTGCTCTTCCGGATAGGCTTCTAGTAGGTATTTAAGCAGTTGACCCTTCATAGCTGCAGCGTATTGAAGAGGATTAAACTTAATGATATAACGATCATAATCCTGAAATCCGATACAGCGGGAAAGTACTTTGGCGGTAATTATCTGGTCTACGTCTGGATGGTGCTGATCGGTATTTATTTTCTCTTCGACCAAACATACGACGACTCTGACATCAGGCATCTGCACTTTGACCGAATGCGCCATCAGCATGGCCGCCGGCAAGCCGGACGCATTAACGATCGTTCCGATAATCATTCCCCTCACTCCTTTATGTTGGATGGTTCTAGTGTCCATTTCGGCTACCCAAGCAATAATTGCTTCATTCTATCTCGGTATTTAGCTTGAACATTGGCTAGTTCCACCTTAATTTCCGCCTGATGCAGGCGCGTTCCCATTCCGTCATGCCACCTATAGTACACAAGCGTCTCATTCAAGAACGGAAAGGCAAAACCGGCTAATACGGCCCGATACCAGAAGTCCAGATCATGCGTATAGGGAAGACTTTCGTCAAAGAACCCGATTTGGTCAAACAGCTCCCGCTTCATCATAACTGTGCATCCATTCACGGGATTAGCGTGGAGAAAACATCCGTAAAAATCCTTCAAGGACGGGAAAACGGATGCGGCAGCGAATTTTGTCAGCCCCCCATCCCCATTAATGCAATTAAAGTTGGTATGCGAAATAAAGGCGCCAGTCTCCAGCATGAAACGCACTTGCCGTTCAATCTTGTCAGGCTTGTAGAAGTCATCCGAACTAAGCCATGCAATATAATCTCCTGAAGCATTGCGAATGCCATGATTGAGTGCACTGGCCGTGCCGCCATTAGGCTTCCCAAGGTAAAAGACACGATCTTGATATTTATGAATTTTCTCGGAATGACGTGTAGAGCCGTCGTCAACTACAATAATTTCAATAGGCTGATAGGTTTGCGCCAGCGTACTGCGAATGGCAAGCTCTACATATGGACAGTTATAAAAAGGAATGACGATAGTCACTTTAGGTTTCATGTCGACTCCCCCCTTCCGTACGAAAATAATGCAAAATATCGGCCATCGATTGCTCGATCGGAATTTCTGGCTGCCAATCGCAAATAGGTAAATACTCAGGTATAAACGGCTGCTCTACAGCTTGTGAAGTAGGATTTTCTTGCGAATCGTCTAGTTGGCTCCATGTAAGAGGCACGGAACAGGAAGCTAGCTTACTCATTAATGAGGCCGCTTCAAATAAGGTTCGTTCTATACCAGAGCTGATCTGATAAGTACTTCCTTGTTGACCCTTGAAGAGTAGCGAGGCATATGCCCTAACCGCATCACGAACATCTAGAAAGTCGCGGCGATCTTTTGGGGAAGACAGGGTGAACGGTATTTTAACTTCTCCGCGTTCCAGTCCGGAGATATGCCTGCCCAAAAGAGAGCAGAAACCGGAGGAAGGTCCGGGACCCATGAGGTTACTAGGTTCAGCTATAATGACAGACTGACCGAACAATGAAGCCCAACATAATGCTCCTGCCGACTGAAGACTTTTACTTAAACTATAAGGATGTGCCGGACGATAGGGTGGCAAGAGAGGGGCACTTAAACGTGACCCAGCAACAAGAATACGGCAGGAAGGGAAGGGTCGAAGCGCATTCAGCAGGAACAGAGTAGCCATTACATTGGACTCTAAATATAGCAGCGGTTTTTCCCATGCTTCCGGTACAGAATTTTTGCCACCCAGATGAAGCACATAATCTGGTTTGATGCCACGGATCGTTTCTTCAACCTCGTTTCTGTCCAGCAGATCGCAGATATGATAGCGGATGCCTAGAGTGCCCGTATTGACCGGTTTTTTGTGGACCATTCCTACCACATTCATGCCGATAGAGCTGAAATAATCGCAGGCATGCTGCCCCGTAAATCCGGAAGCGCCGGTAATTAAGACGGTTTGACGCGGCGTTAAACCTCGTTCATCCATATTTCCAGCTCCTTCAGCATAAACGAGTAATCCGGGACACTATAGTCCATATCCCTGCGGGTTGAAAGGAGCGTACGATCTTGAACAAGAGTATCGCAAGCAACTACATTTATTTCTTGAAGTCCCCAGACCTCCTTAAACAAAAGAAGCAGTTCATATTTACTGAGCACCTTCGGGTGAGAAAGATGAACAATCCCCGAAAGAGGAGACCTCATAAGTACACTGACTGCTTTCGCGAGCTCCAATGTTGTCACGCCGTTCCACAACACACGGCAGTATCCTGTTACCGTTCCTTGCTGCGACATAAACCAATTCAGTAGACCAATACCGCTAGAACGGATCTCGGGCCCGATGATCGAGGTACGGATCGTCAGGTGCCCGGGAGCTTTGATCTCTCCAAGCTTCTTAGTTAATGCGTAAGTGCTTGTTCCGTCCGGAATATCGGATTCGTTGTAACCACCGCGCGTTCCCTCAAAAACGCAGTCCGTGCTGATATGAATCAGTCTTGCACCTATATGATCGGCAGCAAAGCGTAGCTTGTGTGGAAAAAATCCGTTGATATGATAAGCATTAATGATATCCTGGTCCGCAAAATGGTTCAGAACACCAATGGCATTAATAATAATATCCGGGCGAATGAGCTCCAACGTCTTCTCCACAAGTTGATCGTCGGCAGCATCAAGAAGTAAGCCCTTCTTATCCTCAGAATTACGGGTAGTATAGAACACTTCCACACCGTTCTGGCGTGTAAAAAAATCTACCAGCATATGCCCGGCCATACCGTTTCCGCCAAAAATTAACAGCTTCATTATAAAAATCCCCCGCGCTGCAATATAGCTCTGATTTCGTCTTTTGAAATTAATTGCCGGTCGGAACAGAAGCTACTAAAAGAGACTGGAGCGAAGCGCCGGTAATGCTCCTTCAATTCAGGCATATCCAGCGTCGGCAAAATGACCAGATACTGCTCATCGTAAACAACAGTCGTTCTGCTCTCAAACTCGCTCATTAATATTTCGTGAATTTTCTCACCGGGACGGATTCCTGCCTCCACAATACTTACACCCGACTTTCCGGAAGCCTCGATCAGCACCTCGGCCAAATCAACGATGCGGCAGGTCGGCATCGTCATCACGAAGATTTCTCCTCCTATGCTTAATTCTGAAGCTTTGAACAGTAAAGTAATAGCATCACGTAGCGTCAGGAAAAAGCGGGTCATTTGCATATCGGTAATGCGTACCTGACCTTTATCCTTAATCTGCTTCATGAACAAATGCACAACGCTGCCGTTCGTTCCTAGTACATTGCCACCACGTAAGGTAACAAAGCGAGTGTTTGAGCCCAGAAGATTAGCGTAAACGATCAGCTTTTCACCAATGGCCTTGGTCATACCGTAAAAGTTGGACGGATTAGCAGCTTTGTCAGTTGAGATATAGATTACTTTTTTGACATTGCTGACAATAGATGCTTCGATAACATTTTGCGTACCTACAACATTCGTCTTTAAAGCCTCATAAGGCTGGTCTTCACAGACAGGCACATGCTTCAACGCCGCTAGATGGAATACATAATCCACACCCCGGCAAGCTGCAGTTAATGCGTCTTTATCGCGGATATCCCCGATGACGAAACTGAGGCGACTATCCTCAAATTCACGGCTCATCGCTACCTGGGCAGACTCGCTGCGCGAGAATATGATGACTTCCTTAGGGTTTTGCGGCAGAAGTTGCCTGATCAGTTCATGCCCCCAGGAACCGGTGCCGCCCGTGACCAGAATCCGTTGTTTATTAAACATGCAGGTTCCCTCCAAGCAGAAATTTAACTACCTTTACCGAGACATCCGGGGTCAAATAGCCCTCAGGTACCTCCCATCTTCGGCTTAGCGCCGTCATCAGTTTCACACTCCGCAGAATGCTGTCAGCATTCACGCCGGACACCACGTTGCTGCCGCAATCCACCGTTTCCGGCCGTTCGGTTGTTCTGCGGATCGTCACGGTAGGTACACCCATTAGGCAACACTCCTCCTGAACGGTGCCACTATCCGTAATCGCGCAGAAGGTATCCTGCTCTAAGGCTACAAAGTCAAAAAATCCAAAGGGCTCGTGAAATTCAACAAGAGGGTTCATTTGCAGGGAGAGTTGCTCCGTAAGTTTGGAGCGTGTGCGAGGATGAATGCTGCAGATCAAGCGGATTCCGAAATGTTCAGCCACTGCGTTCAAACCGGACATTATTTGCATAAGTGATTGCGGATCATCTACATTCTCGGCCCGGTGAGCCGTTACTAGAAAGTATTGACCCGGAGACAGCTGAAGCCGTTCCAGAATATGGCTGGCCTGTATTTGAGGCTTATAATGGGACATCACCTCATGGATTGGATTTCCCGTCAGTACAATACGTGCTGAAGGAAACCCTTCACTGAGCAAATGCCTTTTGCTCTGCCCCGTGTAGGGCATATTAATCGTAGAGACGGCATCAATGACCCGGCGGTTTTTCTCCTCTGGCACCTGTAGATCGAAACAGCGGTTCCCGGCCTCCATATGCATGACCGGAATACCCATACGTTCGGCAAGAATGGCGCATAGAGCGCTGTTGGTATCTCCAAGGAGCAGAATTCGATCCGGTTGTTCCTGCTGCAGGATGGGCTCCAGTCCGCCAAACATGGCGGCAAGCTGACCGCCCAGACCGGATTGTCTCTCCTGCAGGACATAATCCGGGGCCCGCAGACCCAATTCGGCAAAGAAGATACCGCTTAGACTTGCGGTGAAGTTCTGTCCCGTATGCACAAGAATATGCCGGTCCGCATGCTGATCGAGAAGCGGGATGATCACACTTAAACGGATGATCTCGGGCCGTGTGCCCAAAATCGTCATGATCTTCATGGGTTCACTCCCCTGCCTTATTTTTGTATGTGGAGCTTAAGAGGGTCAGACTCTAAGCAGTTTTGCGGCGGCTGCTACGCCGCGCGCTCCGGCGCTTGCCCTTGCGCTGCCCGGCAGTGCGCCGCCGGGCGGAGCCCCCGCGCCGCTTCCGCCCAGCGCGGCGCGGCTTCACTGCCGGGCGCGTACGTCTGCGCGCCCGAGATTTGGCGCGGCGTAGCTTGCCGCGCCGGAGCTTGCCGCGCCGCAGCCGGGCGCGGCGTTTACGGCCGTTGCGGCGTGGGGCTTCCGCCGCTTCGGGGCCGGGCTGCGGCTCGGGTCCGGGCACGCCCGGCGCATCCGCCGCAGGCGGCACTGTCAGCGCAGCGGCGTAACGCTCCGCGCTTGGCAAGCAATAGCGGAGGTTCCACACCTCCGCGAGGCCTTGCAGGCGGGCGTGATATGCGGCCGGCCCGTATATTGCATTCACACGCTCACGCGCTTGATTGCCGAGGATTTCCGCCAGCCCCGGCTCCGCCAGCAGTGTACAAACCACTTCCGCCAAAGCGTCGATATCCTCTGCTGTTACGAGATAATCCGCGCAGCCTGCGGTGTGAAGAATTTCTCCCAGTCCCCCTGAGTTGTAAGAAACAACAGGCTTGCCGAAAGCCAACCCCTCCAGAGCCGTCATACCAAAGCCCTCACGAATCAGGCTGGGAACAACCAATACATCGAGCGCGCAGTAAGCGGCGGGAATACATTCCTCATAATCTACAAACCGAAAGAGGGAAGTTAATCCCTCAAGCTTCACCTTGCGGACACAGCGATCATAGAAGCTCTTATCGCCTGGCATGCCAACAACTAGAAAATGACTGGATGGATATCGAGACGACACTAACACTGCCATATTCACAAAATGTTCTAGACCCTTTTCCTTATTGATAAAGGAGGAGATATAGCCAATCAGCGGCTTATCCGGTGCGATTCGCAGTTCCCTTCGCCGCTCGCCTCGCAGCTTACTCCAAGCCTCCGTCATCATCTCGGCATCATTCCAAGATGGTGGGAGTAGCGTTACCTTCGCCTGGCGGATCTCCTCCGGGAAAGGAGCAGCCACCGTATGAGATATCGCCAGAATCTCATCGCTGTAACGGTGAATCAGGTCCACGCTGATGGGGGTATAATCATTGTCTGTGATCCTCTCCGAGATTTTCCAAACCACGGGGATCCCTAGAAATTTTGCTGCCATTGCCGGAAGTACGTGGACACAGGTGCTCGTAATAATAAAGGTTGGTTTAAGATTCCACAGCCATTGCGTTAACTCCGTAAACTCTTTACTTTCCTGAAGCGAACGGGCATCCGCCTCAAGCCCTGCATACGGGGTATACATACCGTACAGAAGTGGAATCGGCAGCAGTTGAACCTCAAGGCCGTGTTTCCGAGCCTGACGTGTCAGCTTTCCCTCATGGGGAGCAACAAGCAGACAGTTAAAGTATAGGGAGAGCTCCCGGCCGAAGAAGAGCAGCAGCTTCTCGGCGCCAGTAATACTCCGTGTATTTGACACATGAGAAAAGAGGACAATCGTAGCTTTGTCAGCCATGGCTTCTTGGCGCTCCCAATAAGGGACTCGGAGCAGCCATTCACCTCCTTAACGTTTTGCGAAGCAAAACTAACTTCGAAAGCACTTCGTACACCAACACTGGTACCATAGTATATTGCACAGGGAACAGATGCTGGCACGACACCTGTCCCCCGGTATTCGCACAAATCTAACCAAAGATAACGGTCAAAAGCTGATTCAAGCGTTTATTGTAAGTGTGATCCTTAAGCGTACGCTCCAAGGCACGCAGTGCAATCGCACGACGTTCCTCCTCATGAGTCAGATAAAAACGAATTTTATCCATCATTTCCTGCGGGTTGCTGAAGGTCTCAATTTCTTCACCCGGCTTATAGAAGGTTCCCAGATCTTCTCTGGCATCGCATAACTGCAATGTTCCAGAGGCCGCAATTTCGAAGGTTCGTGGATTGGGCGAGGCCGCTTGGATTAATAAAGTATTGTTGTTAGCAACTTCATCCATATGGGATCTGTGCAGGTTAATTACGATTTTGGATCCACTGTAGGTTACCGCTGTTTCTTGTGGAGTCATCCATTTACCAATTTCGATACGATCCCCGTATATCGGTGCTTCAGGAAGACGGTCCCACCATATTCCGTTAATGACGGTATTGAACGCCATCAGCTCTGGCATTATTGGCCGGAAGAAATCCACTCTGTTCCAATAAGCGGAGCCAATAAAACTGACATCACGAACCACAGGTGAACGTGTTATCGTTGGACGATAGTGATCCCGGTGAGCGCCAAATGGCAAATAGTGTACCTCCGCACAGCCCAAACCTTTGTAAAAGTCGATGCAATTCCGTTCCAGCGTAAACACATAGTCATAGTGGTTTACAATTTTCATCGTAAAATCTGTATAATACGGGTCATCTGTGAGCCATATGGCGGTACGAATACCGGATTCCCGGAGGGTGGCAATCTGATCTAAAGGCAAATCCATACCATCCAGTACAAGCACTAAATCCGGCCGTTTAACAGCTGCAAGCTCAACCAGATTCTGACGTACATCTGTAACCGTTACTTCCGTTGTCAGGCTTTGCAAAGATGAAAGAACAGCATCATCCAAAGGAGAATAGGGATAGCCTTTACCCGAAGCTACATACATGACATGGATATTCCGCACAGGAAGCGGTTCTTCTACACGGCCATTCAGTATTGCTAATCTTCCTCGAAGGTAACCCTCATCGTAACCGCCTTTGAAGCCGGTCAATCTTCCTCTCAGCTTTTCTTCTTCCGCAACCGTCAGCGGGTAAGGCGGAATAGGCATGATAAAATTGTTATCCATGGGTTGTCGCTCCTTTTATACGAGTCTTTTCCTTACACACGCTGGGCAATAACATCGAGCAGCTGCGGCATACGCGCAGTGAAGGTATGTCTTTTCAACGTTGTATGCAGACCTCTCAAAGCGAACTGCCGACGTTCCTTTTCATGGTCCAGATAGTATTCGATTTTAGCTTGCAGCTCCTCGGCAGAGCCGAAAGTATCCAGGTCATAACCGGGACGGTAAAAATTACCTAGATCATCCCGAATGTCCGTTAGCTGCATGGTTCCGCATGCATTAATCTCATAGGTGCGGGGATTAATAGACCGCGAGGGCAACTGAAATGAATTCCGGTTATCCTGCCCCGCTCCCCACGGCCGGTGAATATTGATGACAAGCTTCGCTCCGCTGTAGTAATTCGCTGTTTCCTCTGGAGGGATAAATCCATGACTGATAAAAGGAGACAGCTTATCATAGGTAGTTAACCTCTCCCAAAAACCGCCGGCTATAAACGTCTTTTTACTGCTTAAATAAGGAGCAAGCTGATCAAACAGCTCTGTCCGATTAAAGAAGGCATTCCCAATAAATACAATGTCGTATTGGTACTCAGGCCCAGTCCGTCGCGGGTAGAACATTTTCGGGTTGACACATAGCGGTAAGTAATGAACCGAAGCGGCACCCAGAGAGCGGTAGAAGTCGACACAACCCAGTTCGTGCGTAAACACATGATCATAAAATCTGCAAATTACCGAGGTATCCTCCGTGAAATAAGGATCATCCACAAACCATATTGCAGTTGGGATACCCAGATTGCGTATCTTTGCAATTTGATCTAGATGATTCTCTGGAAATACATGCAATCCATTCATTACGAGTACAGCCCCCGGCCGTTCCCTTGCCGCCGTTTCCAGCATTGCTTCCGGGGTACTAAGTATCAGCTCACTTACCAGAAGACTCAACGCCTCCGTTACCCCCGTATCAATCGCTTGGAACCCTTGGGGAACGTACATTAGCTTAAATGGCCTGCATTGCTCTACCTGATCAGGATTAAGCTTGAGCACTGCCTCGCACATTCCTAGACGGTACCCTTCCTGATAGCCGCTGTGGTATTCCCGCTTGTGCTCTTTATTCATTTAATCTTCACGTCCTTCACTTGGCCCTGTCATCTGTTCAAGACAGTATAACTATATGCGGAGTCAGCACCCGCCTCATGGTCATTTGTCTGTAGGACGGGGAAATTGGCACCTGTCCCCTGTCATTCGCCCGGCTCGTCAGCGGGGGATTGAAGTGTTTTAGCAAGTGAAAAACTGTTATGATTGGGGCTCCATCTCACAATTAGGGGTTGACCAAGAGTTTGCTGAACCTAAAGAGAGAACCCGTCAGTAAACGGGCAGAGAAGACCTTATTTGAGCAAAACCGGTCGATTAGGGAGCTTAACGGACTCCAGTGACACTATTGAGCAGTTTTCTTTTCAAAAGAGACTGTTATTGATTGAATAGCGACTCCTGAGTCCGCTTCATGTTTCGCATAACCCTTTGAGACTTAAATAGCGGCTATACAGTCCGTAGCACAGAGTTGTGAAGTGAAATAGTTAGCGATCTTCATCCTCTGCCCCATGGTGTAAAGTATTTCGTCAACCACTAGTTTTGATTTTGAACCCTAATTTGAGTACATCTATTTACTCGGACAACGGTAATCTTGCGCTGTTCCAAGAAACTGCAGGGAGGAAACCCATGAGTAACAGCATGCTGTATCTGCGTCATGCGGAACTGCTCCGTGATAAGGTCTCTTCATTTCACAACTATCCATTTCATTTGCCTGCGGTACGTACACTGGAGCGACTGGTTTTTGAGAGGAAGGTCACCTTTCTAGTAGGAGAAAACGGCACAGGAAAATCAACCCTGCTGGAGAGCATCGCTACCGCCTGGGGCTTTAACCCTGAAGGTGGAACGCTTAATTTCTCCTTTAACACCCGACCCTCGCATTCTATCCTGCATGAATATATGAGAATTGCCAGAGGGGCCCACCGACCTAAGGACGGTTTTTTTCTAAGGGCAGAAAGCTATTATAATGTGGCATCCTATATTGATCAGTTGGATGAGGAGCCCGGGGGTCCACCCATCAAGAACTCCTACGGAGGTAAGTCTCTGCACGAGCAATCCCATGGTGAGTCCTTCTTCGCTGCCTTCATTCATCGCTTCAGAGGACGGGGCCTTTACATCCTTGATGAACCTGAAGCCGCTCTTTCTCCCCTTCGGCAAATGTCTCTGCTGGTGCGTTTACATGAACTCGTTCAGCAGAACTCGCAGTTTATTATCGCGACTCATTCCCCCATTCTGATGTCCTATCCGAATGCGGATATTCTTCTGCTGGAGGGTGATGGTATCCGCCAAGTTGCTCTGGAAGAAACTGAGCATTACACCGTAACCAAAGCATTTATGAATGACCGCGAAGGCATGCTGAACGAGCTACTGAGCCCGGAATAAGCACGCTTACCCGGTGACGCAAAAATAGCCAGTCTCCGGGTGATTGGAGACTGGCTATTCAAATTGCACTTTAGATGTCATAAGAATCACTTGATTTTTACCGCTGTCCGCGACCTTCGCTCGACCGTTTTTAATTATTGCCAGTAACTATTAGCTCCCGATTAATTACGCTCCAGTAACTGATACATTACAAGTTTGTTTGGATTCCAGTTTGCTGCTGCAAGTCTGTTACAGGTAGTTGCACAAAGTACACTTATATTTCTCCCTTAGCACACTTTGGGGTGTTTAATTGCACTTTATACACTTATTTTTGGGTATTCCGAGGTTTAACCGGCTTATTCGTGTTTTTAGTTGCACAAAGTACATCTATCCATACATCCGAGCGCCAAAAGCTAGAAATAAGTGTATAAAATACATCTATTTCACGGAGTGGGTCAAATAATATGTGTAAGAGAGTAGAAAGTAGTTTCCCGGGTGTTGTTTGTAAACGGAATTACACCTAATGATGGAAATCCATCTCCGATGCACAAAAAAAATCGCTCCTATGGAAATGGTTGCTGATTCTTCCATGTACCAAAGAACGATTCTAGTTTTTGTGCTTATTAAAGTAGTCCTCGCACAACATGCGTCTATCGACTTCTCAAACCCACCAGCTTGTGGACTAACCAACCAAACATAACGACCACCATCATATCGAAGCTGACATTGAACATGAACAAATGCTTGCCGATATCGGCTCGTCCATCCCCCAGAATGGGTACCAAAAACGAAAAGATTCCAATGAGTCCCACCAGCATCAGCAGTTCCCCGGCCACTCTCTCCCGAATATTCTTGCTGCGGAAATACTGAAACAATATTCCTGTGAAGTACAGTAGATAAAAAACACTCAGGAAGCCCAGACTGTGCGGGATATGCTTGTTCTTGAACTGGCTCCAAGTACTGTATGTATAGGATAAAGCACCTTTCGGATTACCCTCCCCGATTTCATAGTTTCCTAGATAATAGGGACGGATTGACATACCGTTCGCAGCCGCATACTTCATGTTATGTATCAAGCGATCTGGATTTTTAATATAAAAGAACAACACATCCTTATGTGATACACGAGCATAGAAGTCTGGTTGAAGTGAAGGATCATTCTGCTTAATTACTGTATCTTGCTGAAAAAAATTCGTCCCTGCTAAAACTTCCAGTCTTTCAGGCAATCCAAGCTGCTTCAAATCTCCCCTCACATCGGGTGACTGATTCAGAATTCCGAAAAATACGGTCTGATACAGATTGATATGCTTCAGATCCTTGGGGGCCGTTGCATACAAAAGGACAGATATTAAGAATATAGCTGCTGAAAACCATAGAGAAACCTTTCTCCAGCTTCCTTGACCCTTCAAGGCGGCAAAACGCAAAAAAATTAGGGCAAAGGCAATACCAATCGGCGCATTCTGAATTTTGGAAGAGGTGAGAAAGAGCACCGATATAAAAAACAAGATAAGCCCTTTCACAGTCGGTCTCTCCTGGCCTGTTAAACGAAGTCCCAGCGCGAAGGTCAGCAGCATAAACACCATGGATACCGGCTCTCCGAACAAGGAGTTGAAATAAGCCAAATATCCGATGTCGTAAAATACAAACAACAAGCTCCCGCCCAGCAGCAAGCCCGTCACATAGGAACCGTGAGCATTAGTCCTTACAAGCAGCCATGTAGCGGCCAATAGCAGGAATACATATACTGCTGCGAGTAAGCGGATATCAAAATAACTTCCATGAAACAATCCTCCGATCAGTCTCGGCAGCAGCACAAGAAAGATTTGACTTGAAGGATAGAACCCTTTAAATAAATGGTCATATGCAAACCTGGAATGGCTGAAACTAAAAAATCGGTCTGCATACGACTCGGCGGCATTGTAGTAGTTCAGCCCTATCGTATTCATCATCCGCAGGTAGTCGCCGTTATCGGCGACTCCAACAAACGGTGAGCTGAACAGAAGATAAACAGCGAGCCCTAGCCCTGCAAGCACTGTAATTATTTCTGGTTTTAAAATCTTTTTCATTATTCCTACCTCTCTTAACGCTGCGGCAACAGCTTCACATATTCGTCCGACAGACGCATTAGCTTCATTATATACTTATAATCATCTTCATATTTGGAGAAATCGGCTACAGGCTCAAGTGTTTTCAGCGATACTGCTGTTCCATCATTGAAAGCTTTACCCGGAACAAACAGGATATCATTATTAAAAAAAGATCCTGTCGGCAAATAATACCGCATACCGATAATATTGCGATCAATGTTCAGGAGATCATGACCAAAGGCTGTAAAACCCTCCTGTTGGAGTGAAACGCCTAGCAGGTTGGATATTGTCGGCATAATATCGACTTGTCCGCCTGTTCTTTCTACTACCTGTCCTTGCTTCATGTCGGGCGCATGTATAATCAGTGGGATATTGTAGCGACTAATCCGGTTATCATACTTGATGCCCAGTGCTTCGTTGATTTGTTCCGAGCTTACAACCTTGGGCTGCAGGCCGAAGTGGTCCCCGTACAGCACAACCACAGAGTTGTCCCATAATCCATTTTTCTTCAACCCATCAATCAGTGTGCCAATAGCATAGTCCGTATAGTTGACCGCTGTCAGGTAATCACCCAGCACCCCTCCCTTCATATTCTCAGGAACCGTTATTTTCTTGAAGGATTTAGGAATCTTGAAAGGGTGGTGGCCAGAAACGGTAATGAACTGGGCATAAAAAGGTTTATCTTGCTTCTTCAGCTCGGAAAGCTTGTTTAAACCCGTGATGTACAGCTGCTCATCCGAAGCACCAAATGCATTCAAGTGGTCATTAGTGAAATATGGCTGATCAAAATAACGGGTGAATCCCAAGGCGGGATAGAGCTCCTTGCGGTTCCAGAATCCCACTTTGTTCACATGGAAGGTGTAAGCCTCGTAGCCCTTATCTCGAAGTAAACGCGGCAGACTTGGAAGTACCCTGTCTCCAAATGAGGTAGACATAGCCTGTGATCCGATGGGATATATAGACGTATTACTCATAAACTCTGCATCTGAGGTATTGCCCGGACCAATTTGTTGAAAGACATGAGGAAAATACATGCTCTCTTTGGCAAGCTTGTTCAGCACCGGTGTTAATTCCTGACCCCCAAGGGATTGGAACAGAGCGAAATTTTGAAGGGCTTCCATCTGGATCACAATTACATTTTTACCTTTTTGCGATCCGAAATATGCCGGAACCTCTCCCACAGCAACCTGATCCTTATAGTTGAACGTGGACTCCAATGCGGCAACCTTCGCAACAGTCTCACTGATGTCGCCGGTACCGACAAGTACTTTATCCTCTTTACTTTCTACCGCAGCAACGAACTCATAATTCAGGAAACCGGTGCTTTCCGCCTGAACCAGCTCGTTCGCAATTCCTTTCGTTGCATGAATGGAGTAGGTAGATAAAGAAAGCCCACCAACGATAGCTATCATGATTACAATGAGATGAACTCGGTGTGCGGTCGGTGAGACATAAGCATTCCGGGTACGGCTTGAACCCCGGCTCCATTTACGATACATGGCAGCTCCAAGGAAAATTACAATATCAGCGAAAAACAAATAATCAATAAGCTGTATCGTGGAACCCACACTTTCCCTGATCTCGAACACCTGATCCAAATCAGACAGCGCTAGATAGGTCGGAACAGATCCGAACTGATTGAAGTATACACTAGCCGCGAAGAGCACCAGAGAGAGCAGTGTATTAAATCCCCAAAATACTGCGGTTTTCATCCGATTTGGAGTAATAAGATATAAAATCCCCATCAATAGCAGTACAGATGCCGCATCCGATGCTACCCACCCCAGGGCAATGCGATTAAAGAATATCATTCTGAGCAGTAACAGCTTAAGGAACAGTAAACAAGTGACCCTATAAAATTGAACTCTACCGAGTCCAAGCATTGTATTCTTCATAATTCCTCCCTCTATATTCCTCATTTGTAAAAACCATACTCTTCTTTTGTAAATATCAGATTTTTCTAGTATAACAATACTTTATTTTTTTATCAAAATTGAAAAAAAAGAACACAGCATAAATACATCAGCTGTGTCCTTATATTCCTACCGATAACCCTTCTAAACCAAAGATGTGGTTCTCAGGAGTCTTTTTATAGAACGATTAGCTTCACGGAGTACAGTCTCTTTATCAACGGTCTTAAGTATCCCTCTCTCCATCAAAATCTCACCGTCCACGATGGTAGTCTCTACATCCGCCCGGGTGGCTGAATACACAATACGGGAGATAGGGTCAACATCATAGGAGGGAAAGGTATGGAAATTATATAGATTTAGAATAGCAAGATCCGCCTTTTTTCCAACTTCAATGCTGCCGATTTTGTCCTCCATGCCCACCGCCCGCGCCCCGCCTATCGTTGCCATACGAAATACGCTCCTCGCATCCATCGTTGTTGGTCCATGCAGCGGCTTCTGGATGAGTGCCGCCAGCCTCATCTCGTTGAACATATCCAGATTATTGTTGCAGGGTGCACCATCCGCACCAAGGCTTAATGAAATATGCTCATGCAGCATTCCAGGAATGTCTGCCACACCTGAAGCCAACTTCAGATTGGAACCCGGACAATGGCTAACATGAACACCCCTGTCATGTAGAATACGATGTTCCTCCTCATCCAGCCAAACACAGTGCGCCAGAATCAAACGGTCATTGGCCAGCCCCAGATGATCCAGATATACCACATTGCGCATACCGGTCATAGCCTTCACAATTTCAATTTCCCCCATATTCTCGGAAGCATGGGTATGAACCTTGACTCCATAACGGGCTGACAAATCCCTTACTTCTGTCAGCAAGGGTTCCGTACAGGAGATTACGAATCGCGGTGAGAAAGCGTATTGAATGCGTCCCTCCCCGTAGCCGTTCCACTTTTCCAGCAAATCTACACTCTCTTGCAGAGAGGATAAGGTATCCTCCTGAAGAGCTTGGGGGATATCACTGTTCTTTTGATCCATCATCACCTTTCCCGACAAGGCTCTTATCCCGCTCTGGGCAATAGCTTGAAAGGCGAAATCCGTATGATGTACCGTCTCCATGTCAACAATCGTTGTGGTTCCGCTGGAGATTAGCTCACCAATTCCCAGCATAGCGGAATAGTAGATAGACTCCTCATCATGCGCTGCCTCCAGGGGCCAGATCCGATTGCGAAGCCAATCCATTAGCTCCAGATCATCCCCTTTCCCCCGGAACAACGTTTGGCATAAATGAATGTGCGTTTGGATGAAACCCGGAATGACCGTACGGTTGGTAGCGTCTATGATCTTCTCGTCACCTCGGGGAGTCAGCCCGCTGCCTATTTCAACGATTATGCCGTCCTTGATTCTAATGTCTCCCTGAATGATTTCCTCCTGCTTGTTCATCGTTATGATTTCCGCATTCTTGATCAGTATATTTCTCATGGCCTTTCTCCCCCTTATCGTAGATCATCTTAATGTTTCCTCTATATAAATTGAACTTAAGATTTTTAGAATAAAGGATTAGTCGCACTGCGGTGAATGTTTGGACTTCCGGCCGCTGTTGTAGTAAGACTTTCTTTGATTTAACCCGCTTTTAGCGGTTGAAATCCGGATACAAAGGCGGTCGCTATCGCTCCTCCAGTTCCAAAATTCCCCTTCGTCACTCCGTTCCCTTTTCTCTAATTTAAAGTTCAATTTATATAGTGCAAAAAGGCCACAAAAATATGCCTGAGCATATTTTCGTAGCCAGAAATTTACGGTTTCCGGTAGAGACCCTTAAACCAATTATTAAGGATATACGAAAAAAGGACTATTCAATTTTCGATTGAATAGTCCAATTTTAATCTAAGGACAACTTACTTGTCAATCATAGTTAGATATAATAACACAACTTCACATTTTAAGAGTATAAATACGTCTTTTTGTCTGTATCCCGACTCCCATATGTAATGTATAATCACACAACTATATTAATTTCTATCCATCGGACTTTTCTACCTAAACAAATACTTTCTCAAACACCGGAAAGCTTGCTATTCTTCCCGGAAAGTTCACTTCACCCCTAAGATCATATTCCAAACTATTATACAGCTTCAGAGCAGAAGCATTCTTAGCATAGGTATCCAGACGGATGCTGGTATAACCGCTACGTAGGGCATGATCTTCCGCAAAAGCAATCAGTCTGCGAGCAATTCCCTTTCCTTGAACCTCCGGATGCACAGCCAGCCTATGCATGCTTAGATGAGGGCCTTGATTCTGTACCCAGTGGATGGCCGAATATTCTTCTGCCTGATTCTCATCCAACACGATAATTCCTGCAATGGCACCTTCTACCTCACATACATACAATGTGCCATGCTCCAGATCCTCCTTGATCACTTCCCTATTGGGGTAGCTTTCGTCCCACTGATCACTTCCACTGTTCTGCATCACTTGGACGCACCGGGTAATCAGTTCCATAATCTGTTCAATCTCATCCTGGCGCCCTGCTCGAATAGCACTTGTCACCCTGTGCACCTGCTTTCGTCTATAGTATTTTGAACCCCTATCATTCTGTAAAGAAGTCTATCATATTTACAGGTAAAAGCAGAAATACAACCTTTATTTTATCCATACAAAAGAGAGCGACCTCATTCTTAATAAGACTGAGACACTCTCTCGTTACCTATTATACATTGTCATCTACGCTATTTTGGGATGCCTGCTGCCTCAGCCAAACTCCAGTTTATGCCCGTCCTCGAAGCCCTTGGCGAAACCCGCATCGAATCCCACGTTGTATGCTTCGGTGTATCCCTGCTGAAAGGCGTCTGCCGGCGGTGTTTCTGGCGGGACGCCGAGATCCGGGGGGAGCGCTACAACCTCAGCCGCCGGTAGAGAGCCGGCTCCCGGTGTTACATTAACACCTGGATGAAGCACTTGTGCTCTTCGGACAGTCCGGCGGCGAATTCTTCTCTTTCGGCGCAGCAGGATCCCTTTCTTGCTTTTCCCATATCGAACTACCTTCCGAGTAAGTCCTTTGCGGATTTTACGAACAAGGCCTCTGCGAACCCTGGCTTTCCGCGAGAGTAAAAGTATTCTTTTTCGCGAGGGTTTCCCTAAGCGCAGCACTCTACGGCTCTTCTTTCTCTTCATCGCTCTACTCCTCCTGTACTCCATGACTCTTACGGCTTTCACCGACGCAAGTTTTGCTCAGCCAGGGTGCAGCCGGAGTTCCTGTCTTATGCCGGTGAAGTGAAATACCGGACATCATCCGGCACATCGCGCTCTGGTATTGACTTAATACCCTTACATTGTCACATAACTTACGGGCAGTCAGCTCAGAATGTCCTGTTAATTCAGCGATACTCTCCAGAATGGTAGCTAAGGCCGCTTGACTACGAGCAATGGAGCGGATCATCTCCAGCTTGACGGCTCGTTCCGAAAGATTCGAGGGGCTCATTTGCTTTCCTCTCCGAATCCTAACCCGTCAGCCATTCCGCCAAAGCCTTCCCCGCCTCCCTCTTCTTCACCGCTGCCAAGCACAGCTTTTAAATTACTGTACAATCCGTTTTCCAGCTTGGTCAGTCCCTCCATCAGTTCTACGATTTGTTCATGTATGGAAAGGGACTCCTTCAGTTGCTCTTCGTGACTGGCGAACGCTTTGGCATGGATATGATGCTGTGTCCACTGCTTTACCTTCTCTGCCTCCACCGCCTTGGCCTCCAGAATCATTGCGATGTTCCACTGGATGGTGGCGGTCGAATCCAGCATTTGCAGATAAGCCTTTTCTCTGCTCATCATCCACCTCCTGCTCCTTAAGCTTTACTCTTCTTCCTGGCCATTTAATTCCTTGATGACTCTGCCGACCCCTTCGGCCATAGCTTCTTCCAAATCGGCAAGTGCGTTCAAGTAAGCAATAATACTTTTGTTAACCTGACCCGAGCTTTCGATCAAACCGCTGGTATCGCCCAAATCCGGGTCCGCATCCGGCAGATCGTGAACAATTTGAGACATCCGGACAGCCACGTGGCGTTCGGCATCCAGAATTCTTGCCATTTGCTCGTGCGTATGGGCCATGTGCTGCAGTACTTTTGTAATTTTATTCTGCACCTTCATGTCTCCTTTGCTCAAACGCCCTGCTACAGCATATGCGGCATAAGCCTGTACGGTGCTGGAGATCAAATACGCAAAATTTCAAAAGAAAGGAATTTTAGGCTACATGATAGTTAAAAAATATAGAGGACAAGGTTATGCTACAGAGGCGCTTCAGGCAATGACTCAATGGATCTTTAACCAGCCTGGATCCCTATATGTACTTGCCGATACCGAAAAGGATAATATATCAGGATACAGATGATCTTATTTGGTGGAAAATTGAAAAGGGCGATATCGAAGGTGTAAGAAATTCACAATAAAAAATACGCCGCACTTAAGGCAGCGCATCTCTCAATTTCTCCCCAGCCTCACGCAGAGACTGAAACGTTCCCGCATCGCTCCACCACTCTTTTAAGATATCATAGCTGAGCTTGCGGTCTGCGGCATAAATATTATTCACATCTGTAATTTCCAGCTCTCCTCTTTTGGAAGGAGACACCCTTTTAATAATGTCAAACACAGCCTCGTCGTACATATAAATGCCAGTCACACAATACCCCGTCTTCGGATGCTGCGGTTTTTCTTCAATGTAGGCGATCCAAGCAGAATCTTGACTATCGAACACTGGGACACCGTATCGACGTGCGTCATCAACCGGTTTGAGCAGCACCTTGGCCGTACCCGCAGGCTGACGGAGGTAGCTCTCGACATAAAGCGTTAGATCATCGAGAAAAAGGTTATCTCCCAGCAGCACCAGGAAACGTTCACCCTGGGGTACAAATCCTTTTGCCAATTCCAGTGCCTCCGCAATCCCGCCGGCTGCCTCCTGGATTTTGTAAGTAAGCGTTACACCGAATGCAGCACCACTTCCCAAAAAATCCAGATACAGCCCGGCTGACTGCTTGCTGATTACGAGAAGAATATCGGTTATACCACACCGGCGCAGCCGGTCAATACCGTAGCACACCATTGGATATTTGCCGACCGGAAGCAAATGCTTGTTCATAAGCCGGGTCAGCGGATAAAGTCTAGATCCTGTTCCGCCCGCCAGTATGACTCCTTTCACTACCTTTCCTCCTCAACATTTTGTGGAACCTAGGGCTCCCACCACATTGCCTTAGCAAAAACTGACTTCTAACACAAACTCCTGCACCACCCGCCTGAGGGTTATTAATTCCAAGCTATATAAAAGCTGCAGGATCGGTATTCCATTTATCTATATAAAGCTTGCGATTCCGCTCAACCAACTCTTGCCATCCTCCATTGTATACCTGCTTGAAGCTCACACTTCCTTCATGGTGTACCAGAGCATCGCCGGCAATAAGCAGCCGATATCCGAACAAACGGGCCCGGAAGCAATAATCATCATCCTCGTAATGCCCGGGAGAGAATCGTTCGTCAAGCAAGCCTACAACATCTAACACTTCTCGCTTGAAGAGAAAACACATCCCCACAAGCCTGTGAGTCTCTCTCCATTTGGAAGGGTCGGGAACATTGGCCGTTTCCGTAGTTTTATGAAAAGCCGGGATATCCTCATAGTAGGTTTTCACCTGCTGTCTTCCACTGGCATAATTGGTGATGGGCCCAACAATGCCGACATCAGGAGCGCTATACAAGGCCCGTTTTAGATTGGTCAACCACTCCCGGGAAACAATAACATCATTATTCAGGAGCAGCAACTCGTCTCCGCAAGCTAACTGCAGTCCCATATTACAGGCTACCGGGAAACCGGCATTGGCTGGCAAAGAGATGAAGGTTATTTTTTCAGAGCGGCAATAAGCAGTTGTTCCATCCTCCGAACCGTTATCTACAACAATGATCTCATAAGGACTTGCTGTATATTCTCTGATTGAATCCACACAAGCCCGAAGCTGATGAAGACCATTATAGTTTGGGATAATGATGCTGGTCATCGTCATATGCCATTCCTCCATAATGCCGTTTGCCGGCGGCTCTCAGCGCCGTTGCTCCCCTCAAACCCCTTGCTTCCTCCGCGCGCCAGCAGCTCGTGAAGAGCTTCGGCATGATCACCGGATATCAGCTTCGCCATAGCATTACCTTCACCTGTATTGGCTTTACGCTGCCGATTATGGGTTATCACATTCACAGTGCCTGCTTTTTCCACTTTTAACTTTTCCATAATAGCAACGGCATGAGCTTTCGGAGGAACCATCAGATGCTGACAGCCAATCGTCTCCACCGCCTTCCGTGAAAGAGCATGCGGAACTGCAGTTATAGAACTCGTGCCCAAATCTGTCCGCCCAAGAACCGAATTTAAAAACAGCTTGCAGCGTGTTACTTCGTCCCACTGAGCGAAATTTGGGAGCAGTGGATCTATATCATTAAGCGCTACATCTCCTCCCCCATCTATCGCCGCCGGAAACGAAATCAGTTGAGGAGCAGGAATTACCATATCACCATCGAGAAAAAGCAGAATATCACCGCGGCTCAGCTTCGCACCGATAGCCCGGCCTACATCATGCCCTGCAGATTCCGGACAATGGACAACCACTGCCTGTTTGCACAATCTGGCACGTTGGAAGCTTCTATCCTTGCATCCGTTGAGTACGACAATTATTTCTACCGGCCGGAGACGCATTACCTGCTTAAGTACCTGGAATAACGTCTCTTCTTCATCCCGTGCCGAGATTATGACGGATAAGCTGCTGCGAAAGTCAGGAATCAAGCTAAGGGATCGACCTGACTTCGGTTTTCGCGACGACCGACGAGGTGTAGAGGAAGAGGATTTTGCAGACTTGCCGGATTTAGAGAAACCCTTCCCGATTCTAGGCTTGAAAAGCTTGGAGCTGTTACTCATCGTATTATCACCTCACCATCTCGCGGCGCCGGATTCCGTCAGTGAAACCGGCCCGGTTCCCCCGCCTTTTGAGCAACAAAGCAATTGCCTCCAGATGGTCAGCGATCACAAGCTGCTGCAAGGGATCTCTTCCACCCTTCTTTCGGCGGACAGCATTTATTTTACCTACAGGAACAATATGCACAGGTTCCACCCGAAGCCCCTCCATGACGGCATGGACATAGGCAACAGGCGGTCTGGACAGCAAGTCACTCCCTAGAACTTGAATTGCCTTTCGGCTTAAAGCATGCGGAACAGCTGTCATAGAGCAGCCCTTCAAATCGGGACGTTGAAGAATAATATTCAGCACATGCTTGGAGAGTACAACCGGATGTGGACGGGATCGATGGACCGGTCCGGAATAATTATTTAAGGCTACATCTACCCCGCCGCTCACAGCCACCACAAAGGGGCGGAGCTGGGTTGAGGAAAGTACAAGATCACCATCGGTAAACAACAGAATTTCACCCTTTGCTACTTCAGCCCCGATGCTGCGGCCCACATCATGTCCGAGCGGTTCGGCATAGGAAATCACCCGAGCTCCGCAGGATTGGGCAATTTCCACTGTCCCATCCATAGAACCGTTAGCTACTACGATCACCTCACATCGAGGGTGAACACCTCTTGCCCCGGCAATCGCTCTGGCTATGGTTGGGGCTTCATTCATGGCCGGAATAATGACGGACACCAAGGGCTCAGGATGATTCACCGGTGCTGAGGTTTCTCGCGCAGGACGGGCGGGGCGCCTTGATTTACGGGAAAGCGGCCGCCCCGTGCGGCGGGCAAAAGATCTTTTTGTTTTCAAGCTCATCCACCTTCCTTACAGGGCGTGTTTCCCAGGCTGAGGGTACACCACAGTTTATGTAATCCGCCAAGCAGGGTAACGGCCAATGCCTCCTTCTCATAGAAAATGGGACAAATGGCTGTATTCGCAAAAAAAGAGCGCAGCCTCAGGCTGCGCTTAATCTACTTTCATGTGGATCTAGTCAAACACCCTATCATCTACAGGTAATTTAAATTGAGGGGTTCCAATGGCAATCCATGAGATTACACCGTAGAAATGCTGCGTTTCACGTAATCTTACCACCTCTATGACGGCGTCTGCGTTGCCCCTGCTTTTTAATGAAGCATGGAAGAAAGGTTGATTAGTCATGGCAACAAGTACATAACCCGTATGACCGAAGCTTTCATCGAACGTTACGGTCACTTCCACGCTGTCCTCATCACCATTGAACATAAATGCCATCATCCCGAACTGCTGCAGCGCCTCTCTATTCCCGGCACTTTGGACCGGACTAAAGGCTAGATGTCCCCTCTCCACTGAACCGGGTGCCAGATGCTCCTTGCATACAGCTTCCGGAGCAATATGGAAGCTTTGCACACTCTCTTCCTCCAAATGTTTGGATTGGATCGAGAACGGTGCAATTTTGGATGAATCTACTGCTTCGTCTTGAAGCTCTGTGTTTCCCACCGCTCCTGTAAAGAGATGTTCCATTCGTACACTTCCAGGTGACAGCTTATCGCTGGTAATACTGCCTTCCGGTAACAATTCAGAGGTACGGGTCTCTTTTGCAAGATGATCCAATGTAATGATTCCATGCTGCAAATGATGGCCCGCTACGGATTCATCGGCTAAATGTTCACTTTGGACACTCTCAGACAGCAGATGTTCCGAATGTACAGATCCTTCCGCCAGCTTTGAACCGGTAATACTACCATCAGGCAGCAGTTCCGAGGTCTTGGCATCTTCAGCAAGATGATCCAAAGTAATAATTCCATGCTGTAAATGACGACCTGCTACGGATTCATCGGCTAAATGCTCGCCCTGGACACTCTCAGACTGCAAATGCTCCGAATGTACAGATCCTTCCGCCAGCTTCGAACCGGTGATACTTCCATCCGGCAGCAGTTCCGAGGTCTTAGCATCTTCAGCAAGATGCTCAAAGGTAATACTTCCTGTGTTGATATGACGGCTGCCTACAGCCTTAGATGCCAGATGGCCGCCATATACACTTCCCGGCGCAAGCTGGAACGAGCCGATTGCTCCCTCCGCCAGCTTATTACCGGTAATACTACCGTCCGGTAGTATATCAGGTGTCCTTACCTCTGATGCCAGATGATTAAGCTTAATGCCACCCGAACGGACGTGGCGGCTGTCTACCGACTCCGCCGCTAGATGACCTCCAAACACACTGGCAGGTGCAAGCTGGAATGAGCCAACTGCCCCTTCGGCCAGCTTATTTCCAGTAATACTGCCATCCGCTAACAATTTAGAGGATCTAGTCTCTTCCGCTAAATGATCCAGTGTAATACTTCCTGCACTGATATGGCGGCTATCGACCGTCTCCAATGCCAGGTGGTCTCCGTACACACTTCCGTGTGCAATTTGGTGTGAACCAACTGCCCCCTCTGCCAGCTTATTTCCAGTAATACTTCCATCCTTCAACAGATTAGGAGACTTCGTTTCATCCGCTAAATGATCCAGTGTAATACTTCCTGCACTGATATGGCGGCTGTCGATCACATCAGATACCAGATGGTCTCCGAGTACGCTACTCTTCGCAAGTTGGTATGATCCGACTGATCCTTCTGCCAGCTTACTGCTGGTAATACTTCCATCCGGCAACAATTCAGAAGTCTTCGTCTCTTCCGCTAGATGCTCAAGTGTAATACTTCC
>NZ_JAUSTK010000012.1 GCF_030812855.1 Paenibacillus wynnii | reverse complement strand
CCTAGGCATCCTTTGCGCTCGAAATCCTGCATAAAGTACAACAATTCCGCTCCTGAAGCAACGTCTGCGCCGAAATCCTGCACTAAGTACAACAATACGGCTCCCTAGGCATCCTTTGCGCTCGAAATCCTGCATAAAGTACAACAATTCCGCTCCTGAAGCAACGTCTGCGCCGAAATCCTGCACTAAGTACAACAACACTGCTCCTAGGCACCTTTGCGCTCGAAATTCTGTGTAAAGGAGTCAGTTTTATAATGCGAATAATTCCACATTAAAATTAAAATTGTAATCAACAACGGATAATGTTAAGAAATCATCAGGTTTTTACACAAACCACCCACAGGAACAGATGTTTATACGGTTTTATCTGGTGAAAATTGTTTATGAAACTTACTCAAAATAAAAACATAATTAAGGCCAAAAAGATAAAAAGATAAAAAGATAAAAAGATAAAGAGACAATAAGATAAAAAGACAAAGGGATATAACATAAAAGATTAACTGCTACGAGTGTATAAGTGCAAAGCTCAAGTGCAGCTTAACCAAAAGCAATCATACAAATCACGATGGCGGCTATAAAGCCGACAATATCGGAGAATAAACCGACCTTGAGGGCGTAGCGGCCGTTACGGATACCTACGGCTCCGAAATATACGGTGAGGACATAGAGGGTGGTGTCGGTACTGCCTTGTATGGTTGAAGCGATTAGACCAATCAGAGAGTCAGGACCGTGGGTACGTATCAGTTCGGTAGTATAGGCAAGGGAGCCTGTACCTGTAAGAGGGCGCAGCAACCCAAGAGGAAGAACTTCGGCAGGAACACCAAAGCCCTGAAGCAAGGGGGCTATAAACCCCATGAAATAATCAAGTGCTCCAGAAGCGCGAAAGACACTTATCGCCACCATCATACCAACCAAATGTGGAATGATGGCTATAGCCGTACTGAATCCATCCTTAGCTCCTTCTACAAAAGACTCATAGACAGGTACTTTACGTGTGTAAGCATATAAGGGAATAAACGTTATCATGACAGGTATAGCCCATGACGATATGAGGCTGATTAGTTGAAGCATAGGTGGCTCACCCTTTCGCAGAAGGATAGGAGAAAGGCCCTGTCCTGCGAGCGGAGTCCTCAGGACCCGCTGTCGGCGGTTCCGGCGGCCTGCGAAGCAGAGCCAGACGTCGGCTCAACCTGTCAGCAGCAATCGCCGCAAGCGTAGCTACAGCTGTCGCTGCAAGCGTGGTGCCAACGATTCCCGCAGGATCAGTTGAACCATAGGTCAGCCTAATCGCTATAAGTGTTGCAGGAATAAGGGTTATGCTTGCCGTATTTAGAGCCAATAGTGTACACATGGCAGGTGTGGCCGTATCTTTGTTAGGATTGAGAGTCTGTAATTCTTGCATTGCTTTTATCCCCATGGGTGTCGCTGCATTTCCGAGACCCAGCAAATTGGCACTCATATTAGAAAGGATGTACCCAATGGCGGGATGCCCCCGCGGGACATCCGGGAAGAGAAAAGCGACAACCGGACCCAGAAGTTTGGCTATTTTCTGAAGTAAACCCGCATCTTCCGCAATCCGCATGATCCCAAGCCAGAATACCAACACGCTAATTAATCCAAAGCTTACAGTTACACCATTTTTAGCCCCGTCAAACACGGCCGCGGTTAGCTCATCCATTCGACCATTGACTGCAGCAAACAGGAAACCGATCACAATCATAGCCAACCAAATTAGATTAATCATGGTAGGTCTCCCTCCCACCGGCTTGAAATAAAGCTCTCAGCGTACTTACAGCCGCCTGTAACCAAGTATTCGACGGGTAGGTAGCCGTTGGCTCGACGCTGAGTTTCTTGTTGTATACAGGCGCTTTAGGTGGCAATCTATCTGGAGCGTATAAAGGGATCCTTCCAATCTCTTTACCTCCAAGCTGCAACTGTAGAACCCCCTGCAAACCAAAGTCTACCGGGCGAAGTTTACTTTTGCCTGATTTCGACTCTGAATAAAGAATCATTTTAGTGACAAGACGTTCTTGTTCTCCTTTTCCCAGCGGATAATTGAAGTCTTTGGATGTAAACAGATCATAACCGCTTACTTTATCCCCACGCTTGATTAATGTTTTGAGCGGATAGTGATTAAATCCAAAATTAAGAAGTGAGGTATGGTCATTCCAATCATCTCCATCATTAAGTGTAACCGCGACGAGCTGCTGTCCATTTCGAGTTGCAGAACTAACCAGGCAGCGCAGAGCTATTTTCGTATACCCTGTCTTGACTCCGTCTGCCCCATCATAAAGACGCAGCATTTTATTTTTATTTCTCCATTTGTAGTCCCATTTCTCATAGGGATTATCAGCTGTCTTTTCTTCTGTCTTTACGATTTCTTTGAAAACAGGATTATGTAATGCATAAGCAGTCAGAACGGCTAAGTCATTTGCACTAGAATAGTGATCCTTAGCATCCAGACCATGAGGATTAGCGAAATGAGTGTTTTTAAGTTGAAGCAGCTCTGCTTTGGCATTCATCATAAATACAAAGCCTTCTTCCGATCCTCCTACGTGCTCGGCTATGGCGGAAGCTGCATCATTACCGGAGCGAAGCATAAGACCATACAGCATCGTTTCAAGAGTCATTTCCTCGCCCAGCTTCAAATAAAGAGATGATCCCTCTTTTGCATAGGCGTTTTTACCTACCTTTACAACACCATGCAGATCACCGTTCTCAATAGCAACGATAGCCGTCATAATTTTGGTTAGGCTAGCCATGGGCATGGATTCATCCCCCCGGCTGCTATATAGAACACGACCGGATTCTACATCAATAAGTGCTGCCGCCCTTGCATGCGTATTAATAGAGCTGTTTTCTGCCCGAAGAGACGTCATTGGCAACAGAAGGAACAGCAGCATACACAACAATAAAGAAAAGATCCGTTTACGTTTTTTTGTCTTCATGTTCATCCTCCGGCTTTTTATCAGTTCTTGGGATAGCACCAAAATTTCCACTTTGTGTTGTACAAGTGTATGCACTACGAGCAGACGGTATGTCCTTCTCCTTCAAACCGGGTTCACAAAAAAAAAGAGACACCGCCCCTGTAGAGGCATGTGTCCCCGAATCATCAACTTGAACAGAAACCCTTGAGAGGATTCGTAATGTCTGTTACTAGTGTTTCTTATTATCAGACGCTTCATTAATTGTTATCGTTTCACCTTTAACCACGGTTTGATTGAGTGGTTGTGTCGGCGGCGTTGAATTAGGCTGCGTTGGTGGCATTTGTGATTGTGGCGTTTGAGATTGTGGCATTTGAGATTGTGGCATCGCTCCTTGGCCAGAGCCTTGGAACATCGTTTGAAACTTATCGATCAAACCAGGAGTTGCGTCGATAATCTTCTCAAATAAATGAGTTTGATTGTCAAGTGGTACAATATGCACGCCCTCTTTACCCACTACAAGAAAAGCAATTGGACGAATGGAAACCCCGCCACCACTACCACCACCAAATGGAAGCATTTTAACACTAGCTGCTCCCGCAGAGCTTCCTGCAGCAGCACCGTTGATCTTTTCATCTTCTTCGACACGGAAATCACTACCTCCGGCAGCAAAACCAAATGCCACCTTACTGATTGGCAGGATGACGCTTCCGTCCGGAGTTTCAACAGGATCGCCAACGATAGTGTTCACGTCGACCATGCCTTTGATGTTTTCCATCGCGGTCTGCATCAGACCTTGAATGGGATGTTCATTCATATTGTTATCCTCCTTTAGCTTTAATGAATACTCTTCTTCCACAGCGTATATCATCCCCACAAACGCACCTTAGTATGTAAGGGCGAGCCCTCAAGTTTTATAATTCTCTTTGATCTTTATTATTTTTGCGAATTAACTCTTTCCATTGTCGCAATCCTCTTTCGGCTTTGTACGCACGGAAAAGAAGCATAATACCGGCATACATTCCATAGGCCATTGAAAGTCTTCCAGCGCAAGCCAGCTCTGTGGAGAAGGTTATTTTATCTTCTCCAAATACAGGTACAACAAACGTCCTAGGACGCTTTTTCAATTGAACCCACTGGGAGCCCCAGCCAATCATGCTCCACTTCAATCCCCATATTGCACCAGCCGTTGTTGCCGTGACTGCAGCATCTCCCAATGAGAAATCAGTAGACCAGTCAAATTGAGTGATTTTCACATGGGACATCGTATCCTTAACCCATTTTTTCAGTCCCTTAGTCGCTCTTAATGCCTTTTTAAACTTATCAACCCATTTATCCACGACTTCCTTATCAATCTGTCCCTCTTCTTCGCTCTGCTTCTCTACGGCAGGCATAACTCCGCTCTGTTCTAGCTTGACACTTACTCCGCGTTTTATACCCTCAAATATAAAGTAGGGCAGCTCGTAGTGAAGCTTAACTAATCCATATAGCAAAGAAATGTCTATTTCCACACGGTCATCCTTGCCACGCTTTCGCAGCCGAAAATGAAAAACAATAGAAGAAGACAACAGCAGAACGATAGCCACAAGTAGCAATGCGAGGGGTATTGCGAGCCATAACGTCACGTGTTAACCTCCAAGTAACCAGTATTGGGAACCTTTGGTTTAGTATGGCAAGATATTCCGCAAATCATTCCTTAAATTGGGTTAAAAAGTCTAAATTATTAAATAGATTTATTAGACTTAGAAATATTATGCCCATTTACCATAAAAAAAGGCAGTTCAGGAAAATTAACCTGAACTGCCTTTTGAATTAAATACCTGTTTATGGCGAAATGTACTGTAATTTACTGTATGGTCGCCCTACTTCTGCTCAATTTCATCAATCGTCAATTGCTGACTGTCCAGCTTACTGAATAAAAGCTGAGTCTCTTCTTCCAGGCTGTCAGAATGATCTGTGCTTGACGGTTCTGGTAATTCACTAAGAGTGGCAAGCCCAAAGCTTTCCAGGAAAGTTTTGGTCGTTCCATACAAAATGGGACGCCCTACAGCCTCTGCACGTCCAACCTCATGTATCAGATCTTTATTATTCAACGTATGGATAGCACGCTCAGACTTAACTCCGCGGATTTCCTCAATCTCCACCCGTGTGATTGGCTGACGATAGGCGACAATAGCCAAGGTTTCCAATGCAGCCTGTGACAAGGAAGCTCTAGAAGGGGAATAGGCAAGTCGCTCGAAGTAGGGGGCATGGTCCGGCAAAGTGGCAAGCCGATAATTCCCCGCGATCTGCACGACCTGAAGTCCCCTCTTCTGGTTGACATATTCCTCTTTCAAATCTTCAAGCGCACGAGACACTAGATCGTTACGCTGCTCTGTAATTTCTGCTATTTGTCGGATCGAAAGACCTTCGTCCCCCGACAGAAACAATAATCCTTCAATAATCGACTTCAGACTCTTGTAATCCATTGAAGTGTTCTCCTCCTCTCCACTCCATTACGATATCGTCAAACAGTTTCTCCTGATAGCACCATATCGCTTTCATTTTCATAAGTTCAAGTATCGCTAGAAAGGTCACCACAATCTCATGACGGGCCATTTCATCATGAAGAAGCGCCGAAAAGCGCAGCTTGCCGCCTTTCCCACTTCGCTGCAATGCATCAGATACATCACGAATCCGGTCTTTAACAGAGATCTCATCTCTGGTAATTCGTTGATAAGAGGTACGTTTTGCGGCCTTGCTTAGTGCTTTACGGAAAGCGGCTATCAAATCAGCTGTATGCAAACCTTTGAGGGTATTATCAATTTGGGTCGGAACAAAAGGCGCCAAATCCTCAGGTTCCTTCGTGAAAATCAGACTCCGCTCACTTTCCATATCCAATAGCTGGAGGGCAATACTTTTAAATTTACGATACTCAATCAGCCTCTGCACCAATTCCGCACGAGGATCGAAGCCGTCATCTTCGTAATACTCGAAATCGTCAAACTCGATCACCGGCGGTTTGGGAAGCAGGATCTTGCTCTTAATTGAAAGCAATGTAGCAGCCATAACCAGAAACTCACTCGTAATATCCAGCTCAAGCTCTTGCATACCCCGCAAATATTCCATGTACTGTTCGGTGATCTCACTGACCGGAATGTCCTGGATGTCAATTTCCGCCTTATCGATCAAATGCAAAAGCAAATCCAGCGGACCCTCAAACGTCTCCAGCTTGTACAATACAGTCACGAGTCAACCTCCTGCCAAAAAAAAGTAAAGTGCAGCGCCGCAAAGGACGCTACACAAGTAGAAAGGATCTTATAATCCATGCTTTCTTCTTATACATATAAATAAGCACGATTTATGGACATTCGTCAATAGCAGTCTTACTTGAACATTTTGTTCAGGTTAGCCATTTCGATCGCAGCATTAGCAGCGTCCCAGCCTTTGTTGCCCGCTTTGGTCCCGGAGCGCTCAATAGCTTGCTCAATATTCTCGGTTGTAACCACACCGAAAATCGTTGGAACACCGGTTTTGAGATTAATAGCAGCTACACCCTTAGCTACTTCGTTGCACACATAATCATAATGCGTAGTGGATCCGCGAATAACGGTTCCAAGTGTTATAACAGCATCATACTTGCCGCTTTCAGCCATTTTTTGAGCAATCAGAGGGATTTCAAATACTCCTGGTACCCAAGCAACATCCACTTCTTCATCCTTAGCGCCATGGCGTTTAAATGCATCTAAAGCACCAGACAGCAATTTACTTGTAATGAATTCATTAAAACGACCAACAACAACTCCATATCTAAGTCCCTCGGATACTAAATGTCCTTCAAAATAATTCGGCATAACAATTCATCAACCTTTCAGGATTAATTTATAGTTTTTTAAATTAGGCTTCATTCTGCTCAATCTTGTCAAAAGTAAGCAAATGGCCCAGCTTGGCTTGCTTTGTATGAAGGTACTTGCTGTTGTCTTCATTCTCCGGCATTTGAATCGGAACACGTTCAACAACTTCTAATCCATAACCTTCCAAGCCCTTAATCTTGCGCGGGTTGTTGGTCATCAGCCTGATTTGGTGTACCCCAAGATCCTTAAGAATTTGGGCTCCGATACCGTAATCACGTAAATCTGCCGGAAATCCAAGCTGAAGGTTGGCATCTACAGTATCCAATCCTTCTTCCTGCAGTTTATAAGCGCGAAGTTTATTGATCAGACCAATACCTCTGCCTTCCTGACGCATATAGAGCAGAACACCTTTCCCAGCTTCATCAATCTGGCGCAGAGCGGCCTCAAATTGCGGTCCGCAATCGCAGCGGTGGGAGTGAAATACATCACCTGTAAGGCATTCAGAGTGCACCCGTACCAGAACAGGCTCATCAGCGGAAATATCGCCTTTTACCAAGGCAACATGCTCTTTATCATCTACCTCATTGGTGTATGCAATCGTCTGAAAAACACCAAAATCCGTAGGAATGCGTACTGAAACTTCCCGATGAACGAGCTTTTCCTTCTCATTGCGATAATGGATAAGGTCTTTGATGCTAATCAGCTTAAGGTCATGCTTACGGGCAATCTCAACCAGATCCGGCAGACGGGCCATTGTTCCGTCTTCCTTAATAATCTCACAAATTACACTCGATGGATAAGCACCACACATACGGGCCAAATCAACAGCGGCTTCCGTATGACCGGACCGGCGCAGAACACCGCCTTTTTTTGCAATTAGCGGGAACATATGGCCAGGTCTGCGAAAATCAGATGCCTTAGCATTCGGGTCCATAATCGCTTTAATGGTCAATGATCTTTCACCTGCAGAAATTCCGGTGGTCGTATCTTTATGGTCAATGGATACGGTAAAGGCTGTACCATGGTTATCCGTATTTTGACTTACCATAGGCTGCAAATCAAGCTCTTCAGCTCGTTCCGCCGTAATTGGCAGACAGACCAATCCACGACCCTCGGTAATCATAAAGTTAATCACTTCAGGTGTTGCCTTTTCAGACAGAGCGATGAAATCCCCTTCATTCTCACGGTCCTCATCATCTACGACAATGATCACTTTACCCCGCATTAAATCATAGATTGCTTCTTCAATCGGATCCAGCACACTATCTTCTTTCATGGTCTTACTCATAATTCTGTCCTCCTAAAAGTAATATCAGCTTCGCCAGCCCGTCTACATCACACAAATCCATTGGCCGCGAGAAAATCACGGCTAATTCCGGATACCTTCTCTTCTTCGTTAGGCTCAGTCGAACGATAATGGAGCAGATGATCCACATATTTTCCAAGCACATCACACTCGATATTGACACTATCTCCCCCACGCTTATACTCAAGCACGGTTTCCCCCAGCGTATGCGGGATTATTGATACTGAGAAGGAAGAAGCTGAAGTATTCACAACAGTCAGACTAATACCATCAATCGTAATGGATCCTTTAGGAATAATATATTTAAAAAGGGATTTATGATCAGGACTTACTTCAAACACAACAGCATTCTGATCACGTCTCACACTTTTAATGACACCTGTACCGTCTGCATGACCTTGAACAATATGTCCCCCAAATCGTCCACCGGAGGCCATAGCTCGTTCTAAATTCATTTTGCTGCCGGTTCGCAGTTCCTTTAGGTTCGTGTTGCGGTAAGTTTGAGGCATCACATCAACAGTAAAATAATGATCGCCCAAGGTTGTAGCCGTAAGACAGACACCGTTAACCGATACACTATCACCGATCTTCAGGTCATCCATGATGACGGAAGCCGCAATTTTGAGAACCATAACCTCGCCTCCGGTGGAAACTCCGCGAAGGACGCCAACTTCTTCTATCAATCCTGTGAACATTTCGCACCTCCTATATTATCTAAGGAGCAATTACCCCTTGAGATGAATTCCCCTTAGGCACGGGAGTCCCACTAATACATACATTATCCCCGAGGGTTTCCACTTCAACTCCCTGCAGAGTGATAGCATCTTTCATCAGCTCCACACCGGGGAATATAAAGGTTCCCGGCGCTTCTGCCCCTCCTCCTGAAATCTTGGGAGCAAAGAAGAGTATTACACGATCCACCAGACCGCTTTCGAGCATCGAACCGTTAAGGGTGCCTCCGCCTTCAAGAAGTATCGAGCCGATCTCAAGCTCCCCCAGCTTCAACATAGCATCCTTCAAGTCGACGCGCGGACCTTCACCACAGATCAACACTTGAACACCTGCCGCGACCAAGGCATTCTTACATACTGTATCGGCTGCCTGTGTTGTTACTATTATAGTGGGTGCAAGGCCGTCAGTTATCACTGCCGCATCCAGAGGAATCCTCAGGGAGGAATCAATAATGATCCTAACAGGATTAATTCCCGGTACATCCATTCTTGTAGTCAGTGAGGGATTGTCGGCAATTACCGTATTAACACCGACCATAATTCCCTGGTGACGGTGTCTCAAAGTATGTACAATCTCCCTTGCTGCACTGTTAGAGATCCACTTGCTATCTCCCGTTTTTGTAGCTAACTTACCATCAAGGGTACTGGCACTCTTGAGTGTAACAAAGGGCTGCTTCGTCAAAATGTACTTTACAAATTTCTTATTCAGACGCAGTGCACGCTCACGTAGCAGACCGACCTCCACTTCAATGCCCTTATCACGCAGCATTTGAACGCCTCTTCCAGCAACCTGCGGATTAGGATCTTCGCAAGCAATAACGACTCTGATCACCCCTTCGGCAATCAACCGTTCGCTGCAAGGAGGTGTCTTCCCGTAGTGACTGCAAGGTTCCAAAGTCACATAGGCCGTGCTTCCCGCGGCCTGTCCTGCCGCCATGTTAAGTGCATGAACTTCAGCATGGCCGCTTCCCCTCTGTAGATGGGTTCCAAGCCCAATCATAGCTCCATTCTTGACAATTACGCAGCCAACAACAGGGTTTATACCTGTTTGTCCTTGCGCACGTTCAGCCATATCAAGAGCCAGGGACATATAAAACTCGTCATTCATCGTGTCCATAACTACCTCCGTTCCGCAGTTGTCCATCTTTATTGGAGACAAAACACATAAAAAAACCACCTTAAGTCTCCAGGGGAGAGCAAAAGATGGGATGCATGAGAGGTGGCGGCAGATTAAATAAAGTTGTGCGGAAATAGCCGTCCAGGACGGTATTGTGAAATAACGCACATGACATTAAAAAAAACTGCAATTCACTTGTCAGAAAAAAAAACAAGCGTCATTCTCTCCTTCTTCCATCCAGACTATACTGTCGGTCCCGGAATTTCACCGGGTCCACCGCCTGCGTTAACAATAACAACAGCCGGGTAGCGGACTAAGTACTGCAGACTAAACTTGTAGTCTATAAGCAGTATCATCACCGCCGGTAGGGAATTACACCCTGCCCTGAAGGATCAAACCTATATTCAATTTAAGAACTAATAAAATTAAATTAACATTTACACTCTTAAAATGCAAGTGTAAATATTACACTTACTTAATTAAGGTAACTGGAATGCCGAAATTCCTCTCGTCAACAATTCTTACTTGGACCCGCTCGTTTGATTGGCATGCAACAAGTCACGAATTTCAGTAAGCAAGGCAACTTCAGGTGCAGGTGCAGCTTCGACTACTTTTACCACTTCTACTTCTTTACGCTTGAATTTGCCGGCCAACTTGATTACCAAGAATATGGAGAATGCGATGATGAAAAAATCTACCACCGTTTGTAAAAAACCACCATAACTCAAAACCACATCGCCCCGGGTGTAATTAATATCCTTCAAATTAATGCCGCCAAAAAGCAGACTGAATACTGGCATAATAATATCATTAACCAGAGAGGTGACTATCTTCCCGAAAGCAGCTCCGATAATAACTGCAATCGCCAGGTCCAGAACATTACCTTTCAGAGCAAAAGCCTTAAATTCTTTCCACATGTTAAATCTCCTCACCGATTATTTTTTTATATTATACCATTCAGGCACTCCTTAATATAGTTAGTAAATGGACAGGTCGTTTGCATCCGGTTATTTTAGCCCTAATAGAAATCATAAAAGGCACCCGGAGTTTCCTCCAGGTGCCACTATATGGAAATAATTTCTAACTATTGTAAGTATTATTCTGATCTTTTCCCTCTTTTAAAGACCCGATTCAGAACATAACCTGCAACGATCAAGCCCATACCCATCAGATACAACGGTAATGAACTTTCCTCTCCTGTTTTAGGGAGCTTCTGTACATCAGGATCTGTATCACTTGGATCCGTTACCGTTCCTTTCGGAACATCATCCTCGTCAATATCGATGCCACCGACAGGAACATTGTCATCAGGCACCTCCTGAACTACAGGCGATGATGTAGGTTGAGTCGTTTGAACAACACCCGGTCCGGCAGGCACCGCCGATTCGACGATTACAATTTCACCAGGAATGGTGGAAGTCGTCGGCGTTGGTGAAGCCGTTTCTGTCGTTGATGTCGGCGTTGGTGAAGCCGTTTCTGTCGTTGATGTCGGCGTTGGTGAAGCCGTTTCTGTCGTTGATGTCGGCGTTGGTGAAGCTGTTTCTGTCGTTGATGTCGGCGTTGGCGAAGCCGTTACTGTCGTTGGTGTCGGCGTCGGAACAACAACCGGCTTCTTATTCGTAACTGTCAACACAACATTTGCTCCCGGACTAAGAGTCACTGCCCGTTCCTGCGAATCAAGTATATAACCATCAGGAGCTGTCATTTCTTTTAGAATATAATTTCCTGACAGGATGCTGCTAAATACGGCAGTGCCATTCGGTTGCGTGGTCTGGGTATCAATAAGAATACGTTCTGCGTTCGAGATGCGGTAAAGATTAAATACCGCCCCGCTAAGAACCACAGTACTATTCTCAGAATCAACCTTCTTAACCGTTAATGTACTTCTTTCTCCACTACCGGTTCCAGAACCGCTGGAAACTCCGACAATCATTAGTTTTGTGATTTCTCTGCTGACCAATGTTACATTATCTCCTGTTAATTTGGCGGTATTAGTAACTCTTTCGCCATGGTTAGCAGCAATTAAGGATTGGTATAACAAGATATACGGAGTCTTGATATCCTTATTAAACTTTAGAACAAAAGTTTGTTTACCCGAAGCATCTGTAAAAAAGTCCAATGTATAATCTTTATCTGTTCCTCTAACCAGTTCGGTTGTGGACATAACAGGTATTCCATTAGAACCTACTGTAGTTGGATACAAATGGAAGGAATTCAGAATAAGCTTTTGATTAGAACTAGGTGTATCCGTAATTACTGCATTTTTGATATATGACTGTCCCCTGTTAATAGGTAGCGTCCATTTAATCTTGTCACCAGCCTGAATGCCGTTTTTGTCTACAATCTCACCGCCGTAAGGGATGTTTACAGTAGCTTTTAAATCCTTAGATTTTAAGTTTTGGCCATCATATAGGTTGGCTTTATTTTCTACCTTAGAACTTGTCAGCTTACCTTCAAGACTTGTTTTAAAGACAACATAGTATGCCGAATTAATGGAACCCAACTTCACATTTAACAGTGTATCATTGGCTACTGTCTCAACGGAGTAGTTGGTTAAATTAACTTCATCCCCTTGAGTTGGGGTGCCATTAACCGCAATATTCATTTTAAAGACCTTGATAGAATTCTCAAGCAGAGTCTGCGGAGCCTTCAACAGATCCGAAACTCTGGCATCATCAAGAGTTCTGCCATTATAGTTTACCCCGACCGTCCAAGTGATTTCCTTAGTCGCCGCATTGTACGATCCGAATTTAAAACCGTTATTCTTCACTTCATCTCTTGGATCAAATAGACCCATGGCCGATGCAGAATGCGTTACTAATGAGTCATCCACCCAGTTAATTAGTGCTGTGTTGTGGAATTGCTCTGTATTCGTGGTAATCCATTCATTATTGAATTCAACGGAATAACTAATCGTGTAACTACCTCTAATCATGGAATGAAAGCTTACTTTGAAACTGTAGTTTGGTTGAACCGGATTAATATAATCCAGGTCGTATTCTGAGGCGTTCACCAAATTACCCAATCCATCCCGTACTACAAGAGTACCTGGAATAAACTTAAGGCCTCCTTCAGGAAAAGTATCCGTTACTTCCACATTTCCCATAGGATAGTTATCGCCGTTAATCGTTATCTTCCAGTCTGCTGTTTTGGTATTGTAATTGACTCCGTTCAAATTCTTATAAATGACAGTCGGACGAATCACTTGGGTTGCATCATCACTATACGTACTGTTAGAGACTGTATTAGTGATCGTAGTATTGTTCAAGATTCGAACTGCTGATTTGGTTTGATATTCTACGTGATAAGCTGAAGAGATATCTGATTCAAAGATCAGCTTAAAGCCGGTTTTATCTACACCTTCTGCGATTCCCAATGAATAGTCTATATCTTCTGTCAGTACGGTTCCCTTTGTGGCATTTCCTGCAGAGTCAAAGGTTACCGGATAAACTTTAAGAGATCCTTCCACCAAGTCCTGAGTATTCGTGAACAGATCCGTTAAAATAGCATTCCCTTGTGCAATTTCCTTCTCACTATAGTTATAGTCGATTGCCCAGGAAATGATCTGTTTACCCCAGTCGTAACCTGTAACATATTTATTTAAATTCTCACCACGAGCCACCGTTACAGTTGCAGTAGAGTCAACAGGTGCAAGATCCTTCCCGCTAAAAGTAGCTTTATTGACAAAACTTTTTTTGGTTTCATCCGTTATAGAACTGGTGTACTCAATCCGATAAGCAGATGTAAGAGTTGAGTTAAAGGAAACCTTAAGAATTCCGTTCGTTACTTCAGCCGAATAATCGGTAGGTGGAACCAGATCTCCTTTTGTTCCAGTGCCGTTAAGAGCTAAATTTAACCGGTACACCGAAACGTCAGCTCCAACGTCTACCAAGGATAAACCCGCCGGGATAGGATCGGTTACCATAGCAGATTCAACCGTATCCAGTTTCTTGTTCACATCAACGGTCCAAGTGATTTTTTTAGCATTAAACCCCTGAGGAAGTCCCTTTTTATCAATCGTCGCACCTGACGGTTTGAAAATTAATGTAAAGGTCTGAACCCCATCAGTAATTGGGAATAGAATCTGCTGCTCAACGTTTTCCTTAATAACCTGCTCATCAAATTTAGTATTGATCCTGAGTGTGCCATGAACATTATCGTGATCTTGTATGTAGCTATTAAAAGTCATGATCACTTTGTGGGTACTCTGATTGATTATAAAGGTTCCTACAGTACCTTCATCGGATTCAAGTGACCCCTGAATATCATTAAAAAGTTTAAACTGGGCCGGGAGTTGAAAGGTAAAATAATCACCAGAATGGTAACCATGTCCGTTGGGCAATGCCCAAGTATAATCCAACGTTACACTGGAACCCTGCTCATATACGGGACCGGGATCGATCTGACCGTCAGGATCATAAACTGAGAGTGAAACACTTGTAACGATGTTAGACGAAATTTCATACACTGCTGAAGTGACACTGGTTGTCTCCCCGGTTCCTTCTGCCTTTACTTGAGCCGGAACACCCAGGCCATAAGTGTATTGTGCGATGAACATTACGATAATGACCAGTATGCTTAGTCTTCGCTTAACCATTGACTCAACCCCTTATTTATATTTTTAAATCTCTTGTCCCTGCCGCACCATCAGGAAAGTGGCCATCACAGCTTCGTTCATAAAATAAACAATAGGTTTGCTGGTTATGTAATCACAAAATTTGCTCAACCTGCACGACACATTAATCCCCTATATTACAGGAGGTTGATATGCTTTTAAGGGCAGTCGACTTAGGCAGCAAAGTTATGTAGTCACTTGCTATAATTTGTTCATTTTATGAACATTCGCAAAATGATATGACATTGATCAATTTATTTAAAACGTATATACTTATATCACCTTCAACTAGCCCTTTAGAATCATATTTTATTAAATAAATAATCGGGATAATATCCTTGATTTCTAGCGATATTCACCCATTGTCTTCGCGTGAATATATACATACTAGGAGGGCTGTCCCACTGTGGACTTTTCGACACTTTTCGACCGCCGTCATTCCGATGATTTTATAATGTTTTCAATGTCTCATTGGTTAGCACTCTTACTTCTAATTGCAATAGCCCTTTTTCTCTATTTCTCAAGATTTACGATCCGTTCAACACGGGGACTTCGAAACGGCCTTCGGGTGCTGTTGGTGATTATACTTATTTTTTGTGAGGCGGGACTCCAACTATGGTACTTGTCACAGGATGTCTGGAAACCCACAAATTCGCTACCCTTGGAGCTGTGCGGAATTACACTAATGCTCTCGGTAGTCATGTTAATAACACGAAGTCGTTGGCTCTACTCCTTCCTCTATTTCGCCGGAATCGGCGGGGCCTTCATTGCATTGGTTACGCCAAATCTGGTCTATCCTTTTCCGCATTTCCGTTTTCTGTTGTTCTTTATAGTCCATGGAGCCATCATACTAGCGTCTTTATATATGACGTGGGTGGAAGGCTTTAGACCTACCTGGAAATCACTCGGGTTCACAATGGTCTCTCTTAATGCTGTTGCTGCAGCTGTATGGGGATCCGATCAGGTTCTTGGAGCCAATTATATGTTCCTGTCACATAAACCCGACACTTACTCTTTTCTTGATTATTTCGGTCCTTACCCTTATTACCTACTGATTGAAGAACTATTTGCATTCGCCGTATTTCTAATGATGTACGTACTGTTCTTTTGGGTGCCGGATCGGTTCAGGACCAGGTATCAAAAAGCCCAGCATTTTCATTCTTAACACAAAAAAAGCCCGATCCGTTAAGGATCGAGCTTTTTTTATTTACAATTTGTGTTTGTTTCTTATGCTTCAAAAACTTCTACAGAAGTCATTTTGTCGCGGCCTTTGAAAGTATCAACTTGGTCCATACCGCTAACAACTTTACCGAATACTGTGTGTACTCCGTCCAGATGCGGTTGTGGAGCATAGGCAATATAGAACTGGCTTCCGCCTGTGTTCTTGCCTGCATGAGCCATTGCAATGGATCCACGCTCATGTTTGTTCGGGTTGATCTCGCAGTTAATCGTATAACCAGGTCCACCGGAACCTGTTCCAGTAGGACAACCGCCTTGTGCAACAAAGCCCGGAATTACGCGGTGGAATACCAAACCGTTGTAGAAACCGGAGTTTGCCAGCTTCTCAAAGTTGGCTACAGTGTTAGGAGCATCTTGTTCGAACAAATCCAGCAGCACTACGCCGCCGTTTTCCAATGTAATCTTCGCTTGCTTAGCCATATGTAAATGACCCCTTTCGAAATTAACAAATGTTAGACACTTTTATTAGTTTACTATGAAATTCGCTGCTAAGCAAAAAAAGGCAAGAAAAATGTTGTTCATAATTTCCGCAAACCCCAAATGAAAGAAAGACTGCCACCCCAAAGGTAAGCAGTCTTTCTGTGGTTCGATTGGACTATAGACTCTATTTCAACAGTGGATTACTTGAGGATTGCTTGCTTCGCGATACGCTCTGGAACAATATCATTAGCAACGATATCACTGTGGCTCTCCCGGCGTACTACAAGATCACTCCGGCCGTTCTGCACGAACACTACCGCCGGGCGGCGAATACGGTTATAATTGCTCGCCATAGAGTAGTTATAGGCTCCAGTACAAGCAACTGCAAGTAAATCACCGCTTTCTGCCTCAGGAAGATCCAGATCCCAAATGAGCATGTCACCACTCTCACAGCATTTGCCGGCAATGGATACCTTCTCAGTAGCTGCATCGTTGGCACGGTTAGCAAGTATCGCTTCGTATTTCGACTCATACAGTGCCGGACGAGGGTTATCCGTCATTCCCCCATCTACAGCGACGTATTTGCGTACGCCTGGAATGTTCTTATGGGTTCCTACGGTGTAAAGAGTAGTTCCTGCATCTCCCACGATACTGCGGCCTGGCTCCACCCAGATTTCCGGCAGAGAACTATTTATTCCGGCAAAATGAGTCTTAACAGCATCCGTGATCGCTGCCACATATTCGGACACTTGAAGAGGAGTATCTCCTTCAATATAACGGATTCCAAAGCCGCCCCCCAGATTGACTACACGAAGCTCTACATTTAATCCTTCTTTGACGCTTCGAGCAAAACCTGCTACGCGCTCAACCGCAAGTTGGAAGCCCTCTGTCTCAAAAATTTGCGATCCGATGTGGGAGTGGACTCCCAACAGTGTCAGGTTACTCTTCGCTTCAGCCTGTTTTACAGCTTCATAGGCCGAGCCGTTTCCGATATCGAAACCGAATTTTGAATCCGTCTGCCCTGTGGAAATATATTCATGTGTATGGGCCTCAACACCAGGCGTTACCCGCAGCAGAATGTTTACGGTTGTTCCCTTATCTGCCGCAATAGCTTGCAATAGGCTAAGTTCTACCAAATTGTCAACGACAAAGCAGCCGATCCCTGCATCAATTGCCATTTCGATCTCATCAGGTGTCTTGTTGTTCCCGTGAAAATGAATACGCTCAACGGGGAACCCTGCTTGCAGTGCCGTATATAATTCACCATCCGATACGACATCCAGGGACAGGCCCTCCTCATCCGCCAAACGGCACATCGCCATTACTGAAAACGCCTTACTCGCATAAGCCACCTGAAAGCCAAGTCCGGAGGCTGTAAAAGCATCTACATATTCCCGGCACCGGTGCCGGACCAGTTGCTCGTCCATAATATATAGCGGAGTTCCATAATCCGCCTTCAATTCCGTTACATCACATCCGCCGATTTCCAGATGTCCAGCATCATTAATCCGGCTCGTCCCGTGTAAAAACATTGTGCAGTCCTCCAATTTCTGTGGAATATCCATTCCATCTGTCTAATGTATTCAGTATAGCAGAGGGAAGGAACGCCATTGAATGGATTAATTTGCAGTTGATTTGTATTTTCCTACGATTGTCTCCGGTTTGATTCAGATTGCGGGACCCTCGTATTGTCAGTAGTTTTATTGAAAGACGGCCTTAATTTGGCACTTAATACAGGCTTACGCAGTAAGATGGCACCCATGCCCTTTGCATTAAAGGGTATAAACGGCCATAGATACGATGAATTATAGGAACGGTTCAGTGTTAGCAGGACAACCAACAGCGTTGAACCGATTACGAATCCTGGCACCTGAAAAGCGGAGACCGCGAGAAGCAGTACAAGCCTGACTATACGGTTTGCGAGTCCCAGTTCATAACTTGGTGTTGCGAACATCCCAATGGCGGCTACGGCCATATACAGTACCACTTCATTCACAAATAATCCGGTCTGGACAGCAATATCACCAATCAATATGGCGGCAATCAGACCCATGGCTGAGCCCAGTGGTGTAGGCGTGTGTACAGCTGCCATCCGTAACAAATCGACTCCGAATTCAACGAAAAGAAATTGTGCGAGCAATGGAATTCTGGCCATCTTTTGCGGACCTATAAACTCAAGTGCAGCCGGTTTGAGCTCAGGATGAAGCACAAGCAGCATCCACAACGGCAGCAGGAACATCGATGAGAAAACACCAATAAAACGGACCCACCGTAAATAGGAACCTATAAAAGGGGTCTGACGGTTTTCCTCAGCATGCTGGCAGAGATCAAAAAATGTTGTCGGAAGTACTATAACACTCGGAGAGGTATCCACAAAAAGAACGATACGCCCCTCAAGCAAATGGGAAGCCACTACATCCGGCCGCTCGGAATAACGAACCAGAGGATAGGGATTCCAACCGCCTCCCATGATCGCCTCCTCCAATTGTTTATCAGCCAGAGGAATGCCATCGATATCAACCGTTTTTATTTTATCAATCACGGCCTTTACCTGTACAATATCTGCTATATCATCAATGTAGGCTACGCAGACATCGGTTCGCGTCCGACGTCCAACGGAATGGAGCTCATACTTCAGCCCCGGATCACGTATCCGTCTTCTAACCAATGAGACGTTACTTAGCAATGTCTCCGTAAAACCATCACGGGCGCCGCGGACAACCCGTTCAATTGTGGGTTCAGATGGGCTCCGCATAGGATATGATCGGACATCCATCAGGATGACTTGAGACTCTCCTTCTACGAAGATCGCGCTCATACCCTTAAGAATCTTATTCACACTCTCACTTAAAAGCTTACCCTTTTCAACCTGTAAGTGAGGGATATATTCGCCTATAAAACTTGCTAGTACGTCAGTGGTAACATCAAGGGGAGTTAGGTAAGTCAGTCGTTTCAGAATCTGGTCCAAAATCGCATCATTTGTAAATCCGGTTATACAGACCAGTGCTGCCTCCTGGCCTCCAAATGACATTTCTCTGAATGCAATATCAAAGGATGCCCCAAGACCCATTACTTCGGTTAATATCTTTTTAGTTCCATCTAGAGTAGTTGGAATTTCGTCATTTCCCTGCCAATACATAATTGATTCCTTGAGTGAATCAGATTGCTCATTATTGTATTTCATTTGCAAAGGTTCTACAGCCTTTTTGGATTCTTTGGTTTTCTTCAGCTTTTTAGATGATAGGTGCTGGGGTTCCCGTTTCTGTTCTGGTTCATCAAGCTCTTCATCATCAGGGTCTTCATCAGAGTCTTCATCCCAGTCTGAATTTAAACCAAACAGTCTCGCGAAGAACCCTTTTTGAGGAGTCTCCTGCTCATCATGGCCCAATTCGTCTGAAGCCTCTGCATCCTGATTGTTGTTTTTTTTCTCTTCCTCGGGTTCCGGGCTTTCTGCTTGATCTTCGTCATCCGGGTCCCCTGAATTTTCTGAAGGCAGTTCTTCATTCTTTTCAGATAATGGAACTGCTAGTGGAACTGCTAGTGGGACTGCTAGTGGGACTGCTAATGCGACTGCTATTGGTTCCGGTTCCGGTTCTCGCTCTTGTTTCGGTTCTGGTTCTTGTTTAGATTCACCGATTTCATCCGAAGCTTCAGTATCCTGATTTCCTTGATCCCTCACCTCTTGTTTAGGACTCTTATCCTCTTGACTTGGTCTCCTATCCTGCTCTATATGGTTTTCATTCTTCTGGTTTACCGTGCTGCCCCGAAATGTTATTACCTCCACATCAATCAGTTGGGTATCTTCAGCTCCACTATTATGATTCTGCTTCTCCTCTTCGTTCATGGAATCGCCGCTGTGAAAATATTTAGTCACACTATTACCCCCCGTTTAATGTCGGTACACAACCCAATCGAACAAAGAACCGGCGACCTTACCACATACCATTGCCATTAGCATTCCAAAAAGATAACGGGTCATATTCAAGCGCTTGGCCAATATCGGCAGTACATTCAAAACCTCAGTTAAAGCTGCAGCCAGCAGACCTACAAAAATTCCATCAAATAACCCTACTCCGAGTTCAACGATAGGCCCTGCTGATATTCTCCAGTTCCAAAAATCGCTCAGAGTCCCTATAAGCGAACCTCCTACCATGGCCCCTTCGTACCAGTGTACTTTGTTGTAGGAGGAGGTTAGCTGGGCCAGTCGTGGAATCATATCCAGCACAATAAATAGAGCGATAACTCCGCTCCCAACGGCGACCCCTCCTGCAATGCCGAGCAACAAAGTTAATCCCAGAGAGATCGGTGCGGTCATCCTGAACCTCCCGGATTCTCAGATTCGCGATCCTCCAGCGGCTTCAGTTTGCTGTATTCCTGGTGGATCACATACTGATCAATATTCTTCTGATACAGGAACATCTCAACTTCCAGGGGTGTGGGCTCTTCATTCCACTTTTTCTTGAACAAATGATTGAAAAAAATAACCATCCCAAATCCGATTCCTAATGAATACGCAACTTGAAATGCATAGGGATGCTCATCTCGATGACCGGTTAACATCTCAACAATTCGAATCTGAACCTCCTGCATGTTGACATCCGCATGGAAATTCATAATCGTCAATGCCGAACCGAAGAACAGAAGCAGCCAAACCAGTATAAATAGTGTCACTGAAGGTTTTTTCTTTCCTGCCGTGTCTGTAATCTGTACAATTGTCCTGCCTTCACCAAACGGCTCAATCGTGGCGTCCGGTACAAGCTCATGAATGCGCGGAATGACTCGCAGCATATCAATCAGAATAAGATTGCCGTCGTTCTGCTCAGGCTGAATCAACAAAATGGAATACAGCAGCTCCTTACACTCCGGCTCTGTAATTAGAATAGCCACATCACGGAGCATAACGCCTTTACCTTTGGGTATGATCACTCTGTTTTTGAGTTGTATATATATGGTGGGAGCAGAATGGCGTTTCATCCGCAGTCCTCCTAAAGGTTGGGTAAGAAGTTCTCAGCTGCAAGATTAACGATAGTATGGGAGGAAAGGCTTATTATTACTCTTGTGAAGTCGAAATCATTGTTCCAAGGCGGTTGGACACACATTACATGTCCAAAAATGCTAAATTATTGATTTTTAAAAGGTATCTACTGCAGTTATTGCAGTCCATTCCGCATGTTGGGATATCTATTGAAAAGCGCCCGTTGCCTCGGAGATTTCCTCCGGGGAACAGGCGCTTTTTGCCGAACGAGCCCTGGGGTATGTCCCCTCAGGCTGATCGAATTCTATGATAAATCAGGTGCTTTTACGGTCTTGGACTGCTGGCTTGAAATGAAGAACAGCGCTGTCCAGATCAACGAAAAGCCGATGATTTGCGGGATTGTTACATGCTGTTTGAAGACCATCCAATTTATCATTATACCAGACATAGGAAAGCTTAACTCTGCCAGAGTAGCGAAGGAAGCCTTAGTTGTGCTAAGCCCCTTGTAATACAGCAGCATACTGAGTAACCCGGGCAGTAAAGCCTGCAACAACAAATTGATTGCAATCGCTGTGGAAGCACCTAATCCGCCATGGATTTGCCAAGGCGCACCTTCCATAGTTGTAATAATGAATAGTAACGGTAACGCCATTATGAAGCGAAGGGATGTAACGGTCTCGTATTTCATAGAACCGAGCAAATATCGGCCCATGACGGTTGACCCCCCCCACAGCGCTGCGGCTCCCAGTGCCATCAGACTGCCTACACCTATAAAACTGTTAACTTCTCCAAAAGGAATACTCCAGCCAAAGGTTAAAAGATAAGTACCGGCTAGTGCCAGTATAATCAACGGTCCAAAATTTTGGGGCAGGCGTTCTTTAAGCAATACAGCAGCTAGCCCGATGGCGAAGATCGGTTGAAGCTTTTGCAGCAAAAGCACCGCGTTCAAATCCCCGCTCGATAGAGCCATGGTAAACAGAATGGTTGCCACAGCAGAACCTCCCCACGACACGATCAGGAGTGCGCCGATCTGGCGAAAACCAATCCCTTTCAGCTCAATACGTTGTTTCCAGAGAACAGGTACAGCTGCCAGAAATAGTACGACATGCTCCAGTAACACGATTTGGGAAGAAGTTAGTGATTGTAGAAGAATGATGCGGAAGAGCGGATCCACACCCCATAGTGCTGCACCCAAGGCAACGAGCCAAAAACCGTTGCGGGTAGGAAACATTCGAGCGTGAGATGATGATGCCGATACATTACTCATAATTCCATTTCTCCTTGTCGATACATACTCTCGATTAGAGACCAAAAAGCCCCCGTGTTATCCTTACAGGCAACACTCAGGGGACATTATCAATAAAGACCCACAGAAAACTCTGCGCCTTTATCTTATGATCCTCTTCCATCCGGACTTTACCGTCGGCTCTGGAATGGCACGAGATCAGTTCCTTCTCAACGAACTGAGAAGAGAGTCGCGGGCTTAGTTCGTATATGAGCCTCACCGCCGGTTAGGAATTTCACCTTACCCCGAGAATCTTGTATTTTGTAATTATTTTCACAATCTCAGGATAAACCACAACTTTCCTTTCGTCCAGTAGAAAAAGGGATTTTCATCTGTACACTTTCTTTTATCCCGGCCCGATATTAATCATATATCTGATCGTGCCAATAAACAGAAATGGTAGGGATAACACATGAAAAAGCATGGTTTTTGGGCAGTGTTGCTGCTGTTCTTGTTAGTATTATTTGTTCCGGGGATAGGTCATGCCGACTCTACAGGGACTCATATCAGTCTGGATGGTAAAGAACTTGTGATTTCTAATGACGCTCAGGTTCAGATTGTGAACGGCACTGTGATGGTTCCCCTACGCCTGGTTGCCGAACAACTGGGATATGCTGTCAAGTGGGACAATGTAACGAAGACGGCAACCATCGAGCAGGCGGGTACAATACTGAAGCTGGTTCTAGACAACCCAAATGCCGAGGCTTCCGGAAGACAAGTGAAGCTGGATACCCCACCTTTTTTGAGTGGAAATATCACGCTCGTACCCCTGAGATTCGTCGGGGAAGAGACAGGAACTAAGGTCGGTTGGGACAACCCCACAAAAACTGTATATTTAACATCTCCGCTAAAAGCTCCAGAGAGCAGCGGGACCCAAGTTACACCTTTGGACACAACGATGGTAAATGAAGCAAACGGTTCAGGGGCTGCCCTTACCAGTCTCAGCTTTATGGAGAACAAACTCTTAATTAACATGACCGGGACTGTAACCCCAAGTGTTTTTGCCATAAATAATAAAGATCGAATTGTCATAGATTTACCGGACACGAGCTACTCCCCTAGCTTTATTCAAGGTCTGTCACTTGGGAACAAACAAAATGGAACTATTGAAGTCACTGATAATCCCGATGTTTCCGCAATTCGGTACTCTTTATTCAGCAATTCTCCTTCTACGATCCGGTTGGTGATTGATCTCAACAGCCCCAAAGCCTACAGTGTCATCAATGCTAATGACGGACATATTATTGTAGACCTTAACGGGGCGGACATCGTTCCAACCCCTCAAGCAAGTATTCCTGCTGTTCCACCAGTGACTCCGCCTCCTGTAATTGCAGCCGGCACGAAACTGGTAGTCATTGACGCAGGACACGGAGGGAAAGATCCGGGAGGAATCAGTGTTAGCAAGTACAATGAGAAGGACTTCACGCTATCAACTGTTCTAAGAATAAAGAAACTGCTGGAGAAGGAACCCAACCTTAAGCTTGTCCTTACCCGGAGCGATGACAGCTACCCTACTCTTCAGGAAAGAGCCAAGATTGCCAATGATATGAAGGCAGATTTATTCGTATCCATACATGCCAACAGTATCCCTGCTGGCAGCAAGAATAATCCTAGCGGCTATGAAACGTATTACACCCGTAAAGAGAGCTTGGAATTTGCCAAGGTTGTCCATAAGTATCTTGTTCCTGCTACCGGACTTTCAGACCGTAGTATTCGCCAAAGCAGCTTATATGTAACCAGAGAAACAAAGATGCCGGCGATCCTGCTCGAATGCGGCTATCTTAGCAACATGAATGATGAGGCCCTACTGTTCAATGAAGACTTTCAGCAAAGGGTTGCCGAGGCGGTTGTTTCCGGCATTAAGGAGTATTTGGGGCTTTAGTTCTTAACCTGCTGAAGCAGGCCTCTACCGATCGGAAACAAAAACTAGCCAGTCTCCATAATCCGGAGACTGGCTAGTTTTTTTAAACGTTGAAGTACGCTTGAATCATTAAATTCTAACAAAGGTTATAAAATCCGTATTTACAGGCTCATGCCCCTTCATCCGGAGATATGAGGAGATCTGACCGCGGTGGTAGCTTCCGTGCAGCGACACATGGCTCAATATATCCAGTATGGAGGTGTGGAACTCGGTGCCTTTGCTGTTTCGGTAAGCAATTACTGTGTGCAGATCTGTATCTCCTAGCGGCTTCAAGAAGCTTTGGTATCCTGTATAATTCTCTTGAACGAGAAGCTCACAGTCCTTCAGACGGGTTATTGGCCAGATGCTTAAGTTTGAACTGTCCCTTTGGTTAAGACGCTCCAGCCAGACCTTTTCCGCTGAAAGCAAATGTCCAAACAGAGAAATCAGCTTCTCCGAAATAGGTTCCGCATTCTGTAAAGCCTTTAATATCTCCTCATTGGCCCAGTGGGCATGGGCGAATAGACGGATCAAATGATCATGTTGAGCCTGGCCTGAAGTTGTCATAAGCTGCCTCCCCTATTGTGAATTAACCGTTTACGCTTCTCACGTTCAGGATCATGTACAATACGTGTATGTTCATCAAAAATAAGGGTAGCCCGATCCCCCGGACGATATTGAGGCCAAGGGACCTCTGGAGTTTCAGGGTTCTTACGATGTGCAAAAGCAATCCATGCCCCCTGCATGATATCCGCCAATCGTTTCATGGAGGTCGTAACCTCCAATCCAAGATGCCGCAAAAGAAATAAATTATTAAAGGCAAAAACGATTTCTGCACCGTGCACTGCTTTATAAAGCAGTGGGTGACCCGGTACTGACCAATCGAATCTGTACATCCATACAGGAGCATGCGCACGCTGTGCCTCAGCAAATGAAACGGAGCTGCGCCAAAAGTATAGATCCGTCAAAATGTCAGCCTGACCCTCCCAAGAAGCAGGGTAATATCCGGCAATCTCTGAAAGATTACCTACACCCATCAACATTTCAAGCGCTCTCAGGGATTGTTCAAAGTCCGCAGAGTCAGAGCCTTCACGGAAAAAGAGGTTCCCCTCGTCACGATTTGTTCCAATAAGCAGTGGAATTCCTTTTGCCGAGCCGTTAGTCACCGCCTTTGCAGGGTCCTCCGGCAAGGTGTTTTTTTCAATAACCGGTTGAAAGAACATGCTGAGCGAGTCTCCAGAGAGCTTCATCGTCATCCGCTCGGCAGCCTCCATAATTTTCTCTGCAGACAGGGTAGTTAACAGACTGAAATCCCCTTTAGGGGAAATTCCTAACTCTGTTAGTAATGCAGCGGTAATTTCTTCTGCATGGTTCGGCTGCAGGGTCTGGGAAGTCCCGCTTTGCATGATCGCACCTGAGAACAAGCTTTTTGCAGCAGGCATGGCCAGCAATGCAGCAATACTCATACTGCCTGCCGACTCTCCGAAGACCGTCACGCGCTCTGGGTCCCCCCCAAAGGCAGCAATATTGTGCTGAACCCACTCCAGAGCGGCAATCTGGTCCAATAACCCTTGATTAGAGGCAAACCCGTCTCCCCAAGGGCTCAAATGAAGAAACCCAAAGGGACCAAGCCGATAGTTGATAGAGACCACAATCACGTTCCCCCGGCTGGCTAGAGGGGTTCCCTCGAACATGGGTTGACTTCCCGAGCCCGTTACAAAAGTACCGCCATGAATCCAGACCATTACCGGCAGTGCTTCTTCACTAGCAACGGGTGACCAAACATTCAGGTATAGGCAGTCTTCTGAATGAACAGGCTGCGTTCCCCCGAATCTCGTACCCCTGTTATCTGCCGGCTGATGACTGACTGGGCCAAACTCAACAGCATCTCTAACTAAGCTCCAAGGCTTTGGTGGCTGCGGTGCATGGAAGCGAAGCGCTCCGATCGGTGGAGTTGCGTAGGGAATCCCGCGCCAGATGTTAATTCCATTCGCTTGTGTTCCTTTGATCTTGCCGTATTGTGTATTTACTATGAGTCCTTCCATGACAGTCATCCTTTCGTATTATTCCTTCTTCTCGTCCATTCGAGGATACAAACCGGAACGGAGACGGAACCACTGGTAGACATGTGTGACTATCACTTTTAATACCGCGTAGCCGGGTACCGCGAGGATAATGCCAAAGATCCCGAACATTTTACCCGCGAATATAATAACAAAGATAATGGTAATCGGATGTATCTTCAGTGTCTTGCCCATGATTTGCGGAGAGATAAACTTCCCTTCAATTAACTGAACCGCCGTCCAGACGATGATCATTTTGAGCAGCATGAACGGCGAGGTTACCATGGCTACAATTAAAGCGGGTGTAATGGCAATTGCAGGGCCGAGATAGGGTACAACCGCGGTACAGGCAGCAGCGATAGCGAGCACCAGCGAATACTCCAGTCCGATAATTAAATATCCTACATACAGCAAAGCCCCGATACAGCAGCTCACTATAATTTGCCCACGTATATAAGACGCCACTTGGCTGTTCATTTCTGACATCACCAATTTGGTCTGCGGCTTCAACCTCGTAGGGATGAATTTCAGTATAAAATCCGGCAATCTTTTCCCATCCCGAAGCAGGTAAAATAAGATAAATGGAGTTGTAATTACCGCCAAAACGATCTCCGTAAGCGTTCCTACAAAGTTGCCGACACCGTTCAGCGCATTATTCAGGAACGTCGTAACCCAGGTGGTAACCCGGCTCGTGATATCAGTAACGTCAGTACCGACATTTTGCTGAATTTTATCGAACAGTTCGCTTCCTGTAAGGCTGATAAACTCCTCTTGGATTTGGTTACTGTACCTTGGGAAGTTATCAATTAAACCGAGGAGCTGGCTGCGAATCATAGGAATAACTGTTAACAGAATCAATGTAATAATACCAGCTATAAGGAGATATAGAATAATAATTCCATATATGCGCTTCACTTTGCTCCTTCTTTCCAACCGGTCCACCAGTGGATTGAGCAAGTAATAGGCGATCCCTGATAGGAGCATAGGTGCAGCAACCGTATGCAGTAATACAGATATAGGTCTAAAGATGAAGGGTACTTTTGAAAACACCAGAACGTTAATTCCTAGTAACAGTAATATAAGTAAAAACACAACGAATCTATTGTTCAAAAAAAACTTTTTGAACTTATCCGGCCAAACCTGCAGCCTATCCATTTCTCTAGCCCCCTTAAATCAAGCACTTAGTTGTATAAGTAAGCGTTGCTATTACATTTTTCAATAGCATAGTCAACATAAGGACCGCAAGTCAAATTTTCAGGGGCATTGCTACTTCTCTCCATAAGCCTAATCAAACTTAATTTCCGTCATCATGCCCTTTTCAACAAAGCCTATCGATTGATAAACTTTATTGGAATCAGGATTTTTGGCATCTGCATAAAGCATCGGAGTGATGTTCTCTTGAAGCAGCATTTCACAGATTTCAGCCACAGTTGCACTGGCATAACCTTGCTTACGATGGGCCCGCGGTGTATAAACTTCGTTAATACGACCACACCTAACACTCAGGTGGGCTATTTTTGCCATAGAGACCGGGGTATCATTCACAATCCACAAATATAAATGACCGGATCGGGCGGCTTCTTTTGCCATGGAGAGGAAATTTTGCGGAGTAGCCGGCATTCCAAATGCATCCTCAGAGAATCCAGCCATAAATTCCGCAATCACAGCGGAGTGCTCCTCATGAGCTTGCAGCAGATATCCATTGACTTTCTCGGGCTTGATTACCACCGGACAGTGATAGGAAACCAGCATCATATGCGTATGGAATGACTTTTCTTTACCCTTGCAAAAAGATTCTGCGAACAACCGCGCCGTATTGGGTTCCGCAGTTATTCCCGGAAAGGCAGTGTCTCTTACATGCTGCACAAGGTTTTCGATCCTAAGTTGCCTTTGTTCTGGTTCTAAGTCTCTGGAAACCCATAGCCAAGGATTATAACCTTTGGATTGTGTGAAGATCAACTGATCATCGCCGGATTTAATCTTGAGAGAGTCTTCAAACGTACTAATCATGTGGATAAGATTATGTTCAATTTCATCTTGTACAAAAGCCTCGCTAACCAGAACCCTGTCATCAGAAGTATATCTCTCAAACATAATAATCCCCCTAAAAATTCCTTTCCTTCAATCATAATCCTCTTCTCCCTAAAAATAAACAGCCCAATGCCGAAAGATCTTCGGTGCTTAGGCTGTAGGCTAGTAGTCCATATTATGAAGGAATTTCATTCCTTATTTGCTGGCTAATTCTGAATCCAACGATAGAATAAGGTTCTTCCCGTTCCGTGTACAAATTTTGATCTCATGATCACTGACTTCGACGTTTAATAGCTCATTCGGTTGATCCAACAAGTTTGCACTTGCGGCTTGACCTGGTTCACCATAGATAGCAGCAACAAGCCAATGCGTTCCGGGTGAAAGTGAGGCTAGAAGCGTTGGAATTACTGTGCGCGGCTGCAGAACGTTGGTGTTCGTATGCGGGCGGATTAGCTGCGCTTCACCATAACCTGCCAGATTGAGAATTCCGCTTCCTCCGAGACTGCAAACAGCGGTAATCCCAGGGCCGTTTTCCGGTTGAATCTCTTTAAGATCTGGTTCAATACTTAAGGCAAAACCTCCCTCAGCTGATTCCAGAGGTCTTTCCGTTTGCACTCGGTGAATGCGGATATGCCAAGGAAGACCCGCCACGACCCAGGTTTGTACTTCTACATCCGACCAAGGCTTCCATTTTGAAAAGAGGACATTGTCTTCGATCTGCGATACCTCATTCTGTCTTCTCACCCGGAATAGATTATCACCAGCTTCGCTCAGGGCCAGCATGGAGTCGAATGCTCCCTGGGACAGCCCCCATTCTGAACGTGGTACGCTGAACCCAAAAGCGGTCGAATACGCAAACTTTTCATATTTGGCCGAGGTGTGTGTATGTTCGTTTGTCGTGAGATGGCCGCTGTTAAAGGCTGTTACATGTCCGGTTTCATTTTGCCGGCAAATGACCAGGTGTGCGGGCTTTTGTACCGATAATTCTGCCAGTTCAGGAAGCGGCAGCTCTTTCGAGCGCCAGAAGAGATGATCATCCGGCAGTGCCAACGGAAGAAAAGTCTTCATCGCCCAATAAGGAGAACCCGGTGAATTATAATTCTCGGCCATTACTAGATTAGGATAGGTATACCCTATGGTTAGAATTCCTTCTGCATCAAATATCCCCTGCCGAAACCACCATCTTAAATTACGAAGAATAAGTCCCTTTAATACTCCGGGGGATAAGACATCTACTTCGGCGTAGGCAATCGCCCCCCAGAAGGCAGACTGCGCGAACCGGTAGGCTAGGCTTCTTCCATAGGGAAGTGCGGAACCGTCCGGCGCAAACCACTGAAGGAACTCTACTGCGAATATACCCGCCCGTTCCTTGAACAACTGAGCCCGCTCGGGGTCCTCGTCTCCCATAAGTCTGGCATAGAGCAGGCCATAATAATGGAGAGCAAACGGAACATAATAATCGACATGCCCGCCGACACCGTCACTGTACCAACCCTCAGATAAATAAAAATCATCCATCCGCCGCAGATTACGCTCCAGCTGTTCAGCATCATAGTTAAGACCAGCTTTGCGGAACCCCATATTGACTAATATATTAAAAAAGAGCCAATTGCAGTCATAACATGGATGCGAATTGATTTGATTCAGCCATCGGTAGAGATTAGAACGCTCCGTTTCGTTCAGCGGACCCCAAATCCGTTCTGGAATCAAAGACAAGCCGTAACCAAACGCCGCCATTTCAACAAGACGCTGATCATAATCCGCAACCTCTCCCCAATACTCTACATGCTCAGGATTGGTTCCGTTACGTATGCCTTCCAAACACCACTCCCAGTGCTCATCCTCTCCCCCTCCCGCCAATAAAGGTACGATTCCCCATAGAACCCGTGAGAAGCCTTCCATCTCTGCAATGGCGGGACCATAATGAACACCTGTTCTTCCCAGCCTCAAACGAGCACGACCCTCGCTATAATAGGACCTCAGAGGATATACAAGCTGCCGGCAAGCCTCCTGCATATCTGCCTTCGTAACTAGCGGATTCGTTGCGATTGTTCCCCTTTGGTTACTCATCCTCACCACTCCACTCCAAATCGTTATACGGAGCTTAGCTCCGCTTCCGTTAGTTGCATTCTGCGCAACTATTTGAGGCTCAACAAGCAGAAATGCATGTCTAGTGCATGTTCTGCAACTAAACTTCCAGAATTAAGCTTTACACGCCAAATATCCAGAATATAACTGCAGAAAATGCAGTTATATTCTTTTACCCGAAGTAAAAAGCGAATATAGATGTACTTTGTGCAATTAAACCGGCCTAGTCCCAGTAAACCAGACTTACTCCCAGTAAATTGGGCTTATTCTCTTTAAATCAGACCTACTCCCAATAAAACGGGCCTTTATCCTTTAGACGGGCCAGGCCTTCGACATAGAAAAAATCACCGTAGATTAAAGGTACGTCAATATTCTGTCCGGCCGGATAGTTGCTTGTACCATGGAGAATTAGCCCTTCCTCAGCATCATTTCCCCAAGTCCCGTAATTGCAATATAAGGATTCCAGAATTTTGGTTGCAGGCACACGGTATACAGGAGCCTCTAACTCTCCGACTTTATCGGCTAAGAGGAGTAAACCGCTTGCGGCACAGGCACCCGCCGAAGAGTCTCGGAAATCCCTCTCTTCAAGCGGTGCCCTAAAATCCCAATGAGGCACATGATCCTCTGGCAAACGAGCTAAGAAGAAATGCGCGACTTTCTGAGCCGCATAAAGATACTCTGACTTCCCGGTGTGGTGGTAGGCTAAGGTCAGCCCGTAAATGGCCCAAGTGGTGCCCCGGGACCAAGCGGAGTCTGCGGCATACCCTTGACCGCCAATTCCTTCAATGAACTCTCCGGACTCCGAATCAAAGCGAACAATATGATACACTGAGCCGTCTGGACGAATAAAGTGCTTCACCACAGTATCCATATGTGCTTCAGCGATATGACGGTAACGTGGATCTCCACTGACTTCCGAAGCCCAGAATAGGAGAGGCATGTTCATAGCACAGTCGATAATGGCATACCCCCGGTTATCTTCACCTTCGAACCATGGATTCCACGCTCGAATAAAGCTCCCCTTCAAATTGAATCGGGCCGCCAGAAAATTCGCAGCTTTCAATGCTCTTACCTTCGAAATCTCATTCCCAAGTAATTTATAGGATGCTACGCTGGTCAAGGTCCACATAAAACCAAGATCATGGTCCAGACGGACATATTCGTTAAGCACATCATCCAACCGTTCCTCACACTGCTCTGCGAGAGTTCTTAACGTGTCATTCCGACTATCATTGAACAAAAGCCACAGTTGTCCCGGCCAAAAACCGGCGATCCACCAGTAAGGCTCCTCCAAGACATATCTTCCGCCTTGACTGGCATGCGGAAACCCTGCACCAATCCTTACGCTGTTGTGCAATGTTTTTTCCAAAGCCTGCTTCCAAGCTTCTTCTACCCATTCCGGCTTTGTTACCGTTGTCATATCATCCAACCGCCATTCTCTATTAAAGTTTATTTATGAATCGAAATTCAAATGTATAATGTTCATTCTTGGCGGGCTTTAAAGAGTGAAAATCAATGCCCAACCAGGTCTTATCCGCCCCAAAGTGATCCCGGTAAAAATGTTCGGTAATGACCGGCATCAGCAAGCTGGCATCATAGCGTATTCGAAGTCCCCGATTATCCTTACCTTTTAGGATCACAGAACCCTTATCCAGCAGGGGCTGGCAAAGGGTTACGAACCGTTCAATTAGAGCGGCTGGGGCTTCAGCAAAGTGAAAATCGTCACTCATCGTAAGCGTAGGGAATTCTCCCTTTTGCCATACAAGAGATCGCGTCAGACTTTGGAGATTGGCCTGCAAATAAGCCCCCGATAGTTCCAATACCAATACATCCTCCATCAGACCTGTCTCAGCTTTCAAGACGACTGCTTTGGCGTCTGCATCTGCAACCTGATATTGACCGTCTATAATCGGTACTGAATGACCCTGCGAACCGTTGCAATCATAAGAGTACCTTGCCGCACCGAAGTAACCAGATGTGTATTCCCCGCTCCCAAGATCAGAGATATAAACCGTTCCACCCCTAAGCAGGATAAATTGTCCAAGATCATTATGATTATGCGGTTCCTCGTTATTTCCGCCTTTGGCTGCGAAGCCAAAGACCCCGTCCTTAAAGACCCCGTCCTTACTGGAATGCCGAGATAGAAGCCACTTTGCATCCGGCAAATAATAGCTGGCGGCACCCCATTCTACGGGGTCCTTGGAGGTATCTTTCCACAGGAGATTGCGGAAGGCTGGGGCCCACCGACTGCAGTGGTCCTCAGTGTATCCTGCTCTCAATGATAATGGAGGCGCTTCCACCTCTGTGAACATCCCTGATAGATAATGGCTGAGGCCAAGCTGTATGCGGCCTTCGGACTGCGAATCAGAGAAGTTGGCAATAAGATCCCCGCTAAGAAAGCACTTTTGCTGAAATTCAGCTATGCTGTGTACCTTTTCACGTTCAAGCCAATCCAGTACACCCATACTCTGTTTACGTAGTAGATCCGCATAATATACAAAATAACCAAAGCCGTAATTCCAGTAGCCCAATCATTCTAAGCAAGCCCCGTCATCACCAAAGCCCTCAAGATAACAATTCATACTGACTTGAACTCTCTTGAGAATATCTGTAAGTACTTCTGGATCTTCAAGCATCAGCAGTGCTGCCGAACCAATTGAGCCCGCACATACGGCTGCCCAATTATGTGTGGCGGTCTCCCACGGATGGGGTCCATAAGTCAAATAAGGGATAAAAAGTCTCTTGTACACCTCTTCCTTGATACGGGATTGTAGTAAGGGGGCCAAACGGTCTCCCAAAAGAACACTGATCTCACTAAGCGCAAATCCCGTCTCCGCTGAGAACAAATCAATCGTTTCCTCTATATTCGTAGCACCCAAATGAGCGGGAAGGCACCAGGTATACTCGTTGCAGATGGACCAAAGAATATCCCCAAGCAAGGCAATGTGTCCTTCACACTCAGGTTCGATCAATGAAAGGAAAACAAATGTATTCAGCATTCTTCTTCGCTCAAAATAGACACTTTCGTATTCGAGCCTAGAGCCCGTATGGCTGTAAATAGAGAACAGTGAATACGTTAATTCCGGAATAGGAACACCTGATAATCGTTCACCTTCCGCCTTAATTTCAGAAAGCTCTGCTTCAAAGAAAGTGGATTCCTTAACGAAGTTCCAGAAGCTATCCTGATCTCCGCTCGGATAATATAGAGTAACATCTGCCTTTCCCATACTAGAGACTATAGTTAACATCTCCGACCTCTCCACCTAACTTCCCCCTTACCAAGAAGACCTTAGTTATCCACGGTACTCTACCGGAGTTACTCCTGTATGAACCTTGAACGTCTTAATAAAATACTCTGATTGTCATAACCCAACTGCTCGCAAATATCACCGACAGTACATTGTGTCCCGTCCAGCAGTTCTTTGGCCCTTTCCATTTTCAACCTAGTTACATATTCGATAAAGGTTAGACCGGTTTCCTTCTTGAACAGTCTACTAAAATAACTTGCATTCAGATGCAGGTGATCCGCTACTTCATCCAGACTGATCCTTGAACCCAGCCGCAGGGATACATATCGACAGGCCTCCGCAACTTCTACTCTTTTACTGGCACCGACTCCGGCTTCTTTAGCGGCAAAAACAGATTCAAGATGATTGTTCAACCACTCCCTAAGTGCCAGAAGTGAATCAATATCGACGATTTCTTTATGCAGTGTATCTGCCGAATAAGCGGGCCGAACCGACTGGAGGGAGTGCAGCTTCAGCTTGAGATCCAGCAGCAGCTTCAGTGTCCAATCCTTGACCGTCTCCAAAGGATATTCTCCTGCCGGATCAAATGGAGCCACTTCTCTAATACTTCACCTGCCTGATCTGGAAGACTGCCAAGCAGTACCTCACGCAGCTCTTCGCTTCCTATTAACTCATTCAGGTGTTGCTTTAGCCCCTCCGGCGTATCACAGCCCTCTCCTATAATAAAAGACATATGAATTTTAAGGACTCTGAGCAGTGTTGAGTGGATCTTCTTAAGGCAAGCTGCTGTATCCGCATAGATATTGGTTTTGAGTCCGGGCTTATATGAGAATAGTAGAAACGAAGTTTTCACGTTGTATCCAACGAACAATCCGCTTGGATTCATGCCGTCAAGCACTTCATTCATGACATTACTTACGGCAAAATGCAGCGTCTGATCAGAGGAGAACCGATACTTCACATGACGGTAGTCCTCTAAATACACTGTTACGGGCAGGCAGGACTCCTCGTTCTCAAATAATCCGTATTCCGAAACTTCGGCCCTCCACTTCTCCGGGGAGAGCAGCGGTTGATGAATAAAATTCTTAAAGGTTTGCTCCTTGCGCAGCTCTCTTGTCTCTCCGAATAAATGCTTAATACGGGATTTCTCCCAGCCCGCTTGGTTCTCCCCATCCATCGTTTCCTTGAACCTGCGCAGCAGCTGTACCAAATCCTCTGGATCCAAGGCATCCTTCAGCAAATAATCCTGAACGTTTAATCACATGGCTGACTGGGCATATTGAAACTCATTATGACATGATAAAATCGCAATCCGTCTTTCCGGCTTCAATTCCTTGATGCGTGCAGATAATTCACAAAAGCCGTATCGTATAAATACCAGACCATCATCGTCGTTGAACCCAATCGGAAATGGAGATCAGTGCAAAATGCGGGTCCGCAATCCATTTGGGAGGATCGGATATTCCGATCGCCTTCAGCATTTCATTAATAATGGGTCCATAGGAAGGTTGGAACAACACTTGCCACACAATAGCTACGGCCACTGTCATGGATACATAGGGGACGAAATAGACGATTTTGAAGAACCCTTTGAAATATACATACCGATCAATCTAAACCGCCAATACCATAGACACCAGGATGTAAATCGGTACGCGTCAGCAAAAATATATAATTGTTGCGCACCGATCGGATAAACATCTCATCCTGAAACAGATTGATGAAATTCTGAAATCCCACCCACCGAATTCCGCTAAACCCTTGAACAAAGTTCCAGTCTGCAAACCCAAGCACCAGCGTAGCAATAATCGGAATCAACACCAGAATAGTTCCCCCGATCAGCATCGGTCCTACGAATAATAAACCTGCTAAGGTCTCCCCTCGCTGTAGTGACCACGCTCTGCGCTTACTCGCCGTCGGTGGCTTTTGTGTTAAAGTCTCCATATTTTGCCCCCTGTCTACACCTCAATTGTTTTTCTTATTTACTCACGCTTGAACATGTATTTATTATAAAAAAATACCGTCAGCACTTTGACGGTATTTTGATCATATTCACTATAATTTTGACTGTTGATCAGGATTACTTTTTCTTCTTGCCTTTAGCACCGCTTTCACTTGCCGCTGCAAGCTTCCCATCCTCATAAGCATAGAGTACATTGTCCTTCAACCGCTCACCCTGTAAATGCTTGCGCACCAGTGCTTTCGCTGATTTTGGTGTAATCTCCTTGTACCATACTCCCTCTGGGTAGGAGATAACTACGCAGGCATCCGAACATCTCCCGTTACAGCGAGTCACCGTGGTATGAATCAAGCTCTGTGCACCCTGCTTTTCAATTTCATCCTCTATCGCTTCAGCTACCTCTTCACCTTTATGCTTTTTGCAGCTACTTCCGTTACAGATCAGTAAGTGACTTGTGGTTCCTTGCAGATTCCATGTTGTCATGGACGATTCTCCCCTCATGCCCAAGTAAACCCCACGCTGTCTTTAGCTAGATTTGACACTGAGGTTTTATTTAATCTACCTGCTTGATTGTAGGCTGTCAATCCGGATCTTCCAAGAGTTTGTCTATTTCAGCGGCTGCACGATCTAATCCATCCTTAACGGACAGCTCGCCCAGAAATATTTTATGCATGTACAAGGTATACACTTTTTCGATTTTGCTCCAGTTCTTCACAGTCGGCCTCAGAAATGTATTATCCATAGCTTCAAGGTATGAATAAAGATACAAATCCTTGTTTACACTCAGAGCTTTGACCGCCTCCCGATTCGTCGGGATTAAACCGGCTCGTACCATGATCATCTGAGCTTCCTTTCCCGTCATCCATTTCATAAAAGCCCATGCCTCCGCAGGATGTTTGCTGCCCTTCATAATGACTAAATTTTCGCCGCCAATAATCGAGGACGGACCATTCCCTTTTGGAAAGGGTACAGGTAAGGTCTGCTTAAGCGCATGTTTAATTTCTGCATCATCCAACAAACCGTAAAACCACGGCGCTTCATCCGTTAAAATCATGTTTCCGTTCCGTACTTCCTCCCAGTTATCGCGATTAAGGGTCACCGCAGAAAGATGAATCATATCTTCCTTATAAAGACCAGCCAACTTCTCCACTGCTCGGATGGAGCCTTTGCTGTTTAAAAAACCAGAAGCCCTGGTGAAATTTCCATCCATAAACGAACCTCCGAGGCTGAAAAGATATGGAAGCGTATCCCAGGCCTCCAATCCCCCCAGTCCAATCGTGAAGTGATGCTTACGAGCAAGCTCCAGAACTTCATCCATAGTGCGTGGAGGTTCTGAATATCCCGCGCGCTCCAGAAGCTCCCGGTTAAAGATGGCCGATTTGGTGTATAAGTTGAGCGGCAGGGAGTAATATTGATTCTTATAAAAACCAACACTCATGGCTTTACGATGAAAAGTATGTTGCAGATGTTCGAACCCTGGAAATCCGTTTAACGGTTCTAGGAGCCCTTTATGTGAAAACTCTGGTACCCAGGAAATATCCATTCGCACCAGATCTGGACCACGGTTGGATGAAGCCCGGGCAATCAGACTGTACTTTAATTCGTTGTTGTTAGCTAAGTTAATGTAATTAATCCGAACATTGGGGTTCTTACGCTCAAAAGCCGGAATCAACTTTTGTACTAACAACCGGGTTTCTGCATCGTTGTAGGTATGCCAGAAGGTAATAACGGTTTTATCATTTCCGTGGAGCGTTTGAACATGATTTGGATCCGAGATCACAGACGGACTTCCACACCCGGCCGTAAACACTAGAGTCAGTAAAAAAGATATCCAACGGATGGCCAATAGGTAGTCCTCCTCTCTTAATCGGTCTGTGAGATCTGTTATTTCATGCTTTCCCTATATTCTACCGGAGTGAGTCCTGTTATTTTTTTGAACACCTTGCTGAAATATTTGACGTCTTTAAATCCTGCGGCGCCGGCTACATCATAAATCCGGCTGTCATTTTGTGCAAGCAGCCGCTTCGCTTCCCGAATTCGAAGTTCGATTAAATAATCGATAAAGTTTCGTTCGGTTTGTTTTTTGAATAAAAGGCTGAAGTAACTTTTACTGAGATGAACGATATCCGCTACGCTTTGGAGCGTCAGGTTCTCGGTAAAATGGTTAGCTATATATTCCAGTGCCTTCGTGATTAGCTGTCCGCCGTAACCGTTATCGGACAATTTGGGAATATAGGGCTTCCCCATCTCCTCCAGCTCACTAATCATAAATGATGCCAGTTGTTCCAATGTCTCTGTCTTGCGAAACAGCAGTTCATACCGTTCGGAGACCAGGGCTCCTGCGTCAGCATGCGACTGATAAACGCCTGTAAGAAGTCTACTCGCCTCTAGCTGCACTTGTCCCGGGTTCAAGATCCCGCTCTTCCAGCGTTCAAGGGCAAAATCAATCGCGGATGAAGCTGGATCACCCTTATGAATCATCTCAAAGAAGGGTGTCCAATCAGGATTGGGTTCTATATCTGTTAAAGTTTGAACATGATTGCTTTCCGATTCGCTCCTTCGATACAAACCACCCAGCCCTTCAAAAAATCGTCTTTGGCAGGCCAAACTGCTCTCGGCATATCCCTTAAGTATTCTGTGTACTCCTTGCTCCTTGGCGAAGCCAATCGACGTCGAAATTCCCCATTTCGCTTCGAGCTGAAGCTTCCACTGGTTGAGCTGTTGTTCAACCTCCCCTTCGAGATCCGGAAAGATGATAAACAGGCTGCTTTCAGCCACCAGCAGTGCACTTCCTTCCCTCATCTGCTTATAAAATGCTTCCTGCAGTTCCTCAAGTAACAGCTGCACATACAGATATCCGTAATTTTCTCTCCATTCCTCAGCGGCATCCAGCATAAGATACACACAAGCATAGGACTCTTCCAGCCATGCCGGATCCCAAACGGTTGACTCGGGAAAGGTCTGTTCTTGGACGATGTATCTTTTTATTTCCTGTTCGAAACGCTTTCGATCCAGATAGAGAGCCCCCTCTTGATAATGATTCAGTTCGGAATCCCTTCTCCTTTCTTCCTCAAGCATGGAAATAGTACGGCGAAGGACGGCAAGAAGTTCTTCCCGCTTCAAGGTCAGCTTTAACAAATAATCGACGGCGCCCAGCTTAAGTCCTTCTTTCACGTATTCAAAGTCACTATAATTACTGATCAAAATCACCTTTAAACTTGGGCAAAGCGCTAGCGCTTGCTTCATCAGTTGTATCCCGTCCATCAAAGGCATTTTGATATCTGTGATAAGAATATCGAAGGAACAACTTTCTAAAGCAGACAAGGCCTCCACACCGTTAGCGTAATGGTCTTCAACCGTCATCCCTTCCTCTTCCCAATCGATAAACGCACTGATACCGTTGCGGATGACAGGCTCGTCATCTACAATAAGAACTCTATACATGGTATTTCCCCCTGATCTGCTAGTTCTCAGATGCCGATTCCTCAAGTTTTTTTAACAAAATGCGTACAGTGGTTCCTTGGTCAGGTCCGCTTACGATAGACCATTCCCAATTTCGGGCGTAATAAAGCCGCAAGGTGTCATAGATATGGCGTAGACCGATACCAACTTCTCCATTTTCAATAGCAGTTCCCGGATCGTTCAATACTTTTAGCTTTCCTTTCCTAATGCCTAAACCATCATCTTCTACTAGAAATTCCAAGTCTCCTCTACACATACGAATCCTTATCGAGATCCTTCCGGCCGTATTTTTCGGTACGAACCCATGGAATATGGCGTTTTCCACCAATGGCTGTAGCAGCATGCGGGGGATCCTAAATTTCTCCGTACCCGGTTCAACGTCCAGCTCCAGATAAAATGTTTTCTCGTAGCGAAGCTCCAAAATGATCAAGTACTTCCGGATGATATCCAGTTCCTCTTCCACTGTTATCATACTCCCACTTTTGCCCATATTAGCCTCTAGCAGATGGTTTAGCGCGAGCAAAACTTGAGATGCACGGTCATTCTGACCGGAATCAATAAGCCACCGCAGCGTGCTGAGTGTATTAAAAAGGAAGTGAGGATGAACCCTGTGCATAACAGCCCGAAGCTCCGCATGATGCTTTTCATTTTGTTCATCCTCAACCTGCTGCATTAAATTACCGATTTCGTGCAGCATTTTGTTAAACTGTTTGCTTAAAAAGCCGATTTCATCAGAGGTTCGAACGACTGCCCTTGCGTTTAGATCACCTTGTTGAACATATAGCATGCTTTGGGTAAGTTGTTTTACGGGCTTTGTCACCCATCCGGCAATGAACAGCCCGATACCGATAGCAATCATGGAGAAAACTGCGGAAGACAATAATATCCAGGTTTGAAGACGTTCCAGCTGTCCGCTGATTTCATCAACCGGAACTGTCCCTACAATCATCCAACCGTTGCTCAGCAGCTGCTTAACCCCGTAATAAGGTACCCCTTTCATGTCAAAATCGAATTCCACTGCGTCATAGCCCACAATCTTTTGATACAAGTCGGGATTCTTCACTTTCTGGTTGATCATTTGGAGGTTGGAATCGATCATGATTCTCCCGATGGAATCCACAACAAAAAACTTTCCCGTTTCCCCGAGTTCCAACTTCCGGATTGTATTTAGTATCGACTGTCCGTCTAAATGAACCTGTACCAGTCCGATATTACGCATGGTATTAAAATCCTTCAGAACCCGTCCGACTGGCAAAACCAGGTCCGTATTGACCCCGCCTCCGCTCAAATGGTCATACTGAAGGCCCTGCCAAACCAGCTCACCGTCTTTTTGTTTGGCTTCTTTCACCCATTCCTGGTCTGAAAGATGGATCTCCTTAAGTTCGGAGTCGGAAAAGGTGCCACTGCCCCACCCTCTTCCCTCCTCTTTCAATAAATAAACGATTTTGACGAAGGAATTGGAATAGACATAGTTATTCAGCAAAGTATTAATATATTGAAAATTCCAGTTTTCTTCGTACGTCTGACTAGTGTTTACTTGCAAAGCAGCGCGCTGAATGTTCGGATCGCTGGAGATAAAGTCGGAGGTATCTATTCCCACGTTTAGAATAAAAGAAAGCGACTCCGCCGTTTGTTCGGCAATTTGAAGGGTGGACTCCCGTACGTTTTTCTTCAGGATGGAGTCGGCCACCCAGTAGAAGGACCAACTGGTAAATATGGTTGGGATTAAAATTACGAGCAGGAGGACCAGTATGATTTTGGCGGTAAAGCGACTTGATATTCTGAATTTTTGAAACATAGGACCTCCTATTTCGTTTCTTCCTAAGAGTGTACAAGATGAAAGCCTCAATACCAATGTAATTTACAGGAAAACCCTACTCCTTATACTCGACAACCACCATGTCCCAATATTTCAGCTTGGGCAGCTCCCATTGCAATATACCGTCCTGCTGCGAGAACGCTAATGATTGGGGTGAGCCCTTATCATAATCAGGGGAAGCGAACCATACTTTGGCAACCGGTTTATCCATTTCCACAGAAACGGAAACATTCAGTCTCTCTACCGGCTCTGTCTGCTTTCCATAGTTATCATTCCAATCCATAGTAGAAGCCTCTGTGAAATTGATGAAATGAAATATGTCTTTACCATCCTTCCGTTTAGTGAAGGACCACACTTTACCTTGCTCAGCCTGATGCGAAACAGCAGGTTCCCCCATTCCTTCGGCTTGTAGGATGGAATCTTCCGTCTGATCCCGCAGCAGATTCTGATAAGCTACCAGAAAGTCATAATAGTGGATTAGCTGTTTTTCCAAATCTGGAGACAGGCTTAGATTCTTATGAGGGAAATATTCTTTGGACAGCATGTTTTCCCCAAGCTCCAGATGAGAGCCTCCGGAGGCAAAAATCACCGCATCCGTCAGCAGGATTCCCGGCGTGTTGAACTCTCCCGGAGAATCGGAAAAATGATAATCCATATAAGCGGCCAGCACCGTGTTTAACTGGTTCTCGCTGTACTTCGAATTTTCATCAATCACTTCTTTTAAATTCTGATAACCCGGGTGATTTCCCCACACCTCTGTGTATAGAAACTTGACGGGAGCATCACGGGCAATAAGTTCCTGACCGAATTGGCCGACTGCGTTCATAACATAATCCACATTCAGTTTCTCTTTGGCTGTTTTTAAGAAAACAGGATAAGTCTCTGCCATGCTGATGCTTCTGCCATCATAGTTCCACAACATACCCCTATCTCCCAGCTGGTCCACATGCCATCCGTCAAAGGGAAGAGCCTCGAATGTCTTGAGTTCCTTGTCGATCAAGTAGTTCTGCCATTCTGGATTAGAGGGATCATACATATAAATATCACTTGCCCATTCTTTCGGAAGAGGATGCTTATCCTGCTCGGCGTGCGTTGGATCCTTAAACAATCCCCATTCTCTCTTTACACCTTCCTTTTCCGCATCGGCATAAGCCCCGAACAGCAAGTTGTAGTTCATAGCCTTCATCCCGTGAATATGTGACAGGTCAATATATCCCTTCACCGTTTGGAATGCCACTGGACGATTAGCAATATCTTTCCATTCCGCCGCGGGCTTACCTTCTTCGAAGCGTATAGGCTCTTGATGCTTATTTTGCCAATCGTAGAATTGGATGCCATTGATGTGGAACCGGTTTAAACGTTCGATAACTCGGGACATCTCGTCCTGATTCATAGCCGGGAAATCTGCCAAGTAACCATAACGAGGGAATTCCCCCCAGTCAGAGGAAACGTCCACAGCAATATTCAGTTGATCGGCCGCCTTACCGTCTTCCTCATAGAACACTTCGGCCATGAATCCTCTTCCCTCGTCCTCGGGCGCTTTCCAGCTCCAAGTCAGCTGATTTCCTTCTGCTTTCAGCCTTTCCTCCTTCACAATCTGGTCCAGGTGCAAATAACGAATATGGAACATTCCACCGGAGACGGGCTCCTTAAATTTTAACTGGAACTTGACGTCCTCTCCGGGTTTATAAGCCGCCTTATCCGTAGACAGCTCCTCAAGCAGGGAACCTCTTTGAATTTGGACATTCTTTTGTTGTAGGTTAGAGACATTGTCAGATACACTCCCACAAGCCGTTGTAGTCCAAATAGCTGTACATGTCACAAGGAACACGGCCATCCTCATCATCCTGCTAGTTCTCATTCTCTCTCACTCCTATCCATAGATTTTTAACATTATCCTCTATGTAATCGCTATCAAACTGTAAGGTGTCTTATATTTTTGGAACGGCATAATATATTACCCCCTCCTGTTTTACCTTAAAATCCCGTAAATCAAAGTACGGTTTTAACAAAAATATACAATAGTCCGAAAACCGTCAGCTGAAGTGTCCTATTTTTCGAAATGTAATAATAAAAAAGGTTGACCTGTAAGCGCTGGACTTTTAAACATTGCAAACCCCTAGCCCTATAGAACTACTATTATCCATATATATCCATGTTATTGGTAAAAATTTGATTGAAAATTGACGCTGCAAAAAAAAACTAAACAAGCGAAAATTCAAGTCAGGCGCCAGTTTCGCTCTGCTTATTCTACCTTTATGAAAACGTTATCTCTTCTGTTAATCAACTGTTTAAGAATGTCCGTAGGAGATTTTCCCCATTGTTCATGCCGTTTTTACTTGCTAACTTTGTAGTGGGCACCGGATACCGGAGTTTTTCACTTACGGAAAAGGATGTCTGCTTTATAAACTAATCGGAGTGGGAGAGAGAAATCTATGCGTAAGAAGTTAAAGGGTTGGAGCATGTCGAAAAAACTGGCACAAACTGCAATGTGCCTGAGTCTGCTGGCAGGAACGGTCGCGGTAGTGCTTCCGGCCAACGTGGCTTTTGCGGAAACGCAGCCTGAGGCGGATACCCCGTTAGACAAACAGAATCTTAAGCCATTATCCGTACAATCTTTAGAGGCTTTGGAAAACGGAGTGAAACTAAATTTAGGAGACTATCAGGGCTTTATCCGTCTTTTTGATGAAGACATGGCGAAAATCTCGGTTGTAAAGAACGGAGAAGCGGAATTCGAGTCCCAGGGAATTGCCAAGAAGAATTGGAAAACACCTGAGTTTAAAACTACAGAAACGGATAAAGAATACACTCTATCCACTAATGAAATTACAGTAAAAATTAATAAAAGCCCGTTCGGAGTCAAGTTTTTGGACAAGCAGGGTAATGTCATTAACGAAGATGCGGCACAAGGTGTAGGTTATGAAAACGGCAAGCCTTATGTGTTCAAGAAAACCGATAGCAATGAAAATTTCTATGGATTCGGTGAGCAATCCGGCGGGTTGAACAAGCGCGGAAAAAGTCTTGGCATGTGGAATACGGACGCCTATTCCTATAACAAGAACACAAAATATCTTTATACTTCTATTCCATTCTTCATAGGTCTTAAGGATAAAAAGGCATATGGTATTTTCTTCGACAATACGTATCGCTCCTATTATGAAATGGCCAGCGAGAAGGACGATTATTACTATTTCTACGCTAATGGCGGCACTCTTACTTACTACTTTATCAACGGCCCGGAAATCGGGGATGTAATCGATAAATATACCGATCTTACGGGAAAATCGGAAACTCCTCCGATGTGGTCGCTGGGATTCCATCAAAGTAAATGGGGATATACTCCGGAAGAACTGGTGAGTGTAGCTAATAAATACCGCGAGAAACAAATCCCGCTCGATACAATGCATTTTGATATTGACTACATGGATGAGTACCGCGTGTTCACTTGGAACGATCAATATAAAGAAGCTCTTAAGACACTAAAGGGTCAGGGATTCCACGCGGTTACCATCAATGACCCGGCTGTAAAGCAGGACGAAAACTATCGTATATATCAAGAAGGAACAAAAAATGACTTTTGGGCGAAAAATCCGGACGGTTCTACCTTTATCGGTGAAGTGTGGCCGGGTAAATCCGCTTTCCCGAACTTCCTGAAGCAGGATGTCCGCAACTGGTGGGCCGACAATCTGGGTATCCTCTTTGATGAAGGGGTGGACGGTATCTGGAATGACATGAACGAGCCTGCTGTTTTTGATGGTCCATTCCATACAATGCCGCTTGATACCGTGTTTGAAGATGACAACGGTGAAAAGGTATTGCACACGGAATACCACAATCTTTATGGACACGATGAAGCGGAAGCGACTTATAACGGTGCTCTGAAAAATAAACCGAATACCCGTCCGTTCGTCTTAACCCGCGACATGTACGCTGGAACACAGCGCTACGCTGCACTATGGACAGGGGACAACGTAAGTAATTGGGAGCATTTGCAAATGTCGATTCCGATGAACTCAAATGTCGGTATGTCCGGTGTTCCGTTTGTCGGAAATGATATCGGCGGCTTTGCAAAATCGCCGGGAAATGTTCCGACGCCTGAGCTGTTCGCGAGATGGATCGAGGTCGGCGCCTTCCTGCCGTTTGCCCGCGACCACTATGACAATAGCGCGAAATCAGGACTCGGAAGCGGTCAAGAGCCTTGGGAATTCGGCAAAGAAGTGGAAGATATCAGCCGGAAATACATTTCGATGCGTTATGAGCTGATGCCTTACTTGTACAATCAATTCAAGAAATCAGCTGAGAACGGTCAACCGGTTCAGCAACCCCTTGTTTATCAGTTCCAGGATGACAAGAAAACCTACAATATTGAAGATCAGTTCATGTTCGGCGATTCACTCATGCTTGCACCTGTAGTACAAGAAGGCCAAACGAGCCGTGAAGTGTACCTGCCGGCTGGCGAGACATGGGTGGACTACTGGACAGGAAAAGAATTTGACGGTAATCAGACTATTACGGTAAATGCCGATCTTGGAACACTGCCTATTTTCGTGAAAAATAATTCGATCATCCCTCGTCAGGAAGTGGAACAGCATACGGATGAGAAGAAGCTGGAAAACCTGATTCTTGACGTTTACCTGAACGATAAAGCCAGCTACAGCTTCTACGAGGACGATACTAAAACGTTGGATTACAAACAAGGTGAATACAATGTCACAGCATTCCATGTGGAGAAGAAAGATAACCACATCGAGTTCGAGCAGGACAAAAAGACTCAAAACTATACTTCCGATATTAAGTCTTACACGCTTAAACTGCATATTGCCGAAGAACCGAAGAAAGTGCAAGCGGCTGATAACAAATATGCCAAAGCCGGCAGTGCAGAAGAATTGAACAAACAGGAAAGTGGTTACTATTTCGATTCGGGAGAGAAAGCTCTGTATGTAAAAATCCCTGTAAACGAAAACCATAAAGTAAAAATTCAATAATACGATTCACGGTTATTGCCGGATAAGAAAAGTAAACGGGTAGGAGGTTTTCGACTTCAACCCGTTTACTTTTTATTAAACAAAGTCCAAGGAAAGAGAGCAATCCATCCTATGAAAATGACTATTGATCTTGCTCTTAACCACACCAGCAACCAACATCCTTGGTTTCAGGAAGCATCAAAGGATAAAGACAGCCCGTACCGGGACTATTATATCTGGGCTGATACGGACTCCGACCTGAATGAAAAAGGACCCTGGGGACAACAGGTCTGGTATGAAACGTATCCAGACCAACATCGGCATGTATCGGCTGAACCAAGGCGCTGACGGATTCCGCCTCGATGCGGCCATGTACATCTATGAAGAAATTATTAAGAATGTCGCTTGGTGGGACGAGTTTAAGCAGAACTTAATACAATTCAACCCAGATACCTATCTGATTGGTCAAGTGTGGGATCACCCGATTTAACGACATTCTAATGCATTGCCCTTCCTTCAGAGAACTCTTGTTTTGGAAGGGCAATTCTATTTATTCATTCTTGGTTACTCTCCTGTGTTCTTGGAAATAATAGCTTTAGCTTTCCATTCGGGGGGGCATGTTCTCCTGAATTAATCAACAAGGAGGTAATGTTAATGAAAAACATATTTCTTTATTTATTACTGGGCCTATTGGGTCTATCTATGATTGTCACCGTCGATCTATTGGCGGGAATCAGTTTTTCAATTCAAGTCCGGACTTTTCAGAACATTTTTGCCACTACCACCGTACAGGAATCTGTAGCTATGCCCATTTTTCTTTCCCTTCCTCTTATAAACCCCATTGTAATGTACTTAAAGAAACGAAACCGTAAACCTAGTAAATAAATCCTTACCGATAAAGGCCGAATTTCTTGCGTATATAATGAACAATAACCAGCAGTAAGGGAATGACCGCACATAGAATGGGCAAAATATATTTCAAAAAAACCTTCCCTTCATCCATATGTACCGGATAACTCTCCGCACTAACAATCGAACTAAACAGAACAACAATCCCAACAGGCAATGTTAAGTTCCGAATCTCCCGCACCTTAAATAAGTCAGCTGTCACTGACATCACTGCGTAGCAGTAAATAGACATTTTAAAAAAAACACCAACCACCAAAGCCAAAATAACTAACGCGTCTAACCGCTGTATAAAATTCGCTAGGTTTACCAGTGTTATCGTAGTGAATATGGGAAACGTAGATCTCGAGTATATGTTCTCTCCAAGTACTGCTATTTCAATAGCATGTGTGAAACAGAGTAGTAACCCACTTAATACAATCGCCATAACCCCTGCTCTTCTAGCCTTGTGACTTTTATTAAAGTGGGGGAAAATCGTTGTGAAGCATACGAGTTCTCCGAACGGAAAAATCAAAATATTCGGATAGGCTGAAGCCAATGCATCTTTCCAGTCCTTCGAATGAAGGGGAAACAAATTTTTAAGATCAACCAAACCTGCCGCGATCACAACAAAATTACAAATCAACCCCATCAAAATGATTACAAAAAAATAGATCTCTGCTGACCTAGCAAACACCTCGATGCCTTTATAGAGGGTATACATCACAGCGATGACCATCATTGAGTTAATGATAAAGACGGGCGTTTGATCATAGGAAGCAGCTATTAATAAGTCACCCGCTTCTCTTAAGTTCCTAGAGCCATTAAACAGAAGGACTGGGATGTATAATAAACTAAGCGTCCAACCTATATATTTCCCTAGAATTTTTTGAGTATATCCGCTGATGTTCATGGTGGGAAATTCCAGATATAAATAATTATAAATAAGATATAGTATAATCCCTCCAGGTAAAGCCATAAGTATCGATACCCATACCGCATGTCCGCTTTCAAGACCTATGGGTACCACTAGCGCCGTCCCAAATTCAAACAAAACAATCATGGCAAATAATTGATAGGAGCTAATGACTTCTTTTCTCATAATGGGGTTACCTCCTTCCTTTCCAGCGAACATACTACTTTGAATTTTCTTTCAGATATGGCTTTAATCTCATACCTGTGCTGCGAATATATGCATCTATATGGACATTCAGTTTTCCTTTTGCAAAAAGGGCAGGCCAATCCTTTTCAACGCTTTTCCATGCCTTTGGGTTCGTGCGTTTTAATTCATTGGCAAAATTAAAAATATCCGTTTGCATCCTTTGAGCGGTTTCTACAGCCTGTGTAACTTCTTTTTTCGTTTGCTCTGCAAGCGAGACTTCCAATTTTAATATTTCATCCCCTTTGCTTAAATCCACAAAACTTTTTGTCTCATTTACAATTCCTTTCTCTTTGATATGGATATCGAAGACGGGTATCCCCTCACGAATTTTAACCTTTACTTTTGTTTTCGAAAGATTAATATCCACGGAAACCGATTTTTTTTTATTCTTATAATCAATATTTATACTGGTCTCTTTGATCTTATCCTGAACCCACACTGTTCCCCTAGCTTTAGGCCCGTCCATCCAATCCACCAACTTCCCATCCTTGAATACGCCTAACCCGCTCATGACAACAAGTGCCTTCACTTCAGTCTGATCCAGATTGGACAACTTCATTCCTTCTTGTTCATCACCGTTAATGCGAACACCGCTGATTACGAAGTCAGATTCTCCGGTAATCCCATTTATGAGCTCAAAAATATTTACATCCCTATTCTCGCCCCATACACCTGCGGTATTTTTGTTCTTCTTAACGATCCCCATTGCCGGGAGGCTCTCTATAGGGAGGATTACCTTTAAAATGGAAGCTGCATCAGCATCTCTTGAAACAAGAACCAAGGAATTAAGTCTCAGCTCGTGAGATCTCTCAAAAACATCAAAAATATCGTTGATTCCACTCCTTGCCAATGATTCCCCTATCACTACAAGTTGGGTATGTGCAAAGAAAAGCTGTCTAGCTGCCTTCTTTGAGGTTTTGCGCAAGGCGCCAAATACAGTTGTGTCTGTTGATGAATAGATTGTAACGGGGGGGTGATTCTTACTAGCTCCCGTGCTTGTTGCCGTAGCTGAAGGATTAACCACTTGAAAAGTAACCCGGTATTCGTCTTTATTGGGTCCTTTATCAATACCAAAACCGCTTACTATGCCTAATTCGCCCAATTCCCTGCTGTTCCAGCAACTTGTCAGCAGTGATAACATAACGAAATAAATAACCGATCGTAATATCCATTTAACTCTCATTGTTTATCTCCCCGTTTTCCCTCATCAGAGTCCATACGCACATTATTCTTTTGGCTAACTAGCCGTGGACGGGTCCTCATGGATTGTAAAGGAGAACGATAGACAGCGTCTTTCTGACTGTCGGGTATAAAGGGGCCCAGAGGAGACATATACGGAACCCCCAAAGAACGCAGGCTACACATATGTGCAATCAGAATAAAGGCCACGATAGAGATGCCGTAAAGTCCCATAAATGCAGCAATGAAAACAATAGCAAACCGAAGATAGCGTATGGAAAGTGCCATATTGAATGCAGGTGTCGCAAAACTGGAAATCCCCGTTATAGAAACGACTATCACCATGGCAGGAGAGACAATTCCAGCTTGTACCGCTGCCTGTCCCAATACTAGACCCCCAATAATAGATACGGTTTGACCAATTTGGGACGGTAGTCGAATTCCAGCTTCACGAATAATCTCAAAGGTAACCTCCATGATGATGGCCTCGACAAAAGCAGGAAAGGGAACGCCTTCTCTTTGCGAAGCTAAATTAATCAGCAAAGGAGTTGGGATCATTTCTTGATGAAAATTAAGCGCAGAAATAAATATCGCGGGACCAAATAAAGAAATTACAAGACACAGAAATCTCAATAATCGAATTAATGACGAAATGTCAAATCGCTGATAGTAATCTTCAACCGCCTGAAAAAACATAATAAAGGTTGCTGGAGCAATTAACACAAAGGGCGTTCCATCCACAATGATAGCAATCCGTCCCTCAAGCAAGTTTGCGGCAACACTATCAGGTCGCTCTGTATTAAACACCGTTGGAAAGGGTGAAAACTTATTCTCTTCAATTAGCTGCTCAATATATCCTGATTCCAAAATAGCATCCACGTGTATCTCTTTTAGTTGTGTTTTTAACTTCTGCAAAGCTTTTTCGCTGGCAATTCCATTGATGTACATGATTGACACGTTTGTTTGGGTCACAACACCAATTTTCATCGTCTCTACCCATAAATTCGGACTTTTTATTCTCCTGCGTATTAGAGATATATTAGTGTCAATGGATTCTGTAAAGCTTTCTTTCGAGCCACGGATGGACACCTGGGTAGTGGCTTCCGAAACAGTTCTGACCTCTCCACCACTTGTACTACCACTTATGGCTTCTCCCAAACCTTCAATTAGTATAAGAGTTTGACCGGATAAAAGGCCCCCACACAGCTCCTTCCAATCCTTGATCATCGTTTCTTCACCAATGCTTAATGCTTTTTCTTTGATATATTCAAAAGCATCCTTTCCCGAAGTTACCTCCTGCTGCCCTTCTGTATGCGTATTAAACGACATGGCATGAGAAACAAAGTCATCAACCTTTATCTTATCTACTAGTCCATCTATATAAACAGCAGCGACTTGGACCCGCGTGCATATAATAGTAAATTTCCGTATGACAATATCAGTGCTGTTGCCGAATTGATTTGAGATTTCCTTAAGATTTTCTGCCAAATTAGTAGAGATCAGGATTTGCTTCTCTGGACTTTGAGTTTCCTTCGTATTCCCGGATTCTTTATTCTTTGGCATCATTAACACCTCCTCCGGTATACTATTTGCTTACCAACTTTTTTTTATACAACTTATGGAACTTCGAGGGGCACTTTGGCGGAAGTGGCGTTCCATGCTAAACACCCCACCTATTTAGATTCTTAAGGTGGGGTGTTTAGTATGCAAGCTCAGTTTTTTAATTCAACGGGCATAAACCTCATAATCATCGGGGGTATTAGCTCTCGAGCCCAATTTCCGCCAACATCCTATGAGTATATCTCCTGATGTAAATCAAGTAAAACAAAAGCTGAAAGCCCAAATAAATCCCCCCAACTAACAACACTTCATTAAGAGGTTCGATAATCTTACCCGCTTCGATTTTCACCGCATACACAAAATAAAAAGTGGAAAGAACGATCCCAAGTATATAGGGAAAGAAAAAAAGAAGCCTAAACGGTTTTGCTATAATTTTCGCTGCTTCCTTGGAGGTGATGCCTATTCTTTTCAGCTTCCGAAATTTGATCTTCTCCCTTTCCCAGTCGGTTAGAATTCTAAAATGCAGAAGTACACCGGATGAGAGAAAAAACAGCAACCCGACGAAGGCAAATAACATAACCCCAAATTCACCAGCTTGCTTAAGCTGAGTATACGTGGCGATTCTGGACTGCGTTTGAAAAGCTGCGGCATCCTGACGGTCATTCCCATACCATGACTCTGTATTCTGTTTATTGTACTTCACTAATGCAGCATTAAGTTTGGCATCTAGTTCAGCGGTCTTCTTCCAATTCTCAAAATTAAGGAGATGAATATGTCCTATTTTTTTGATATTAGCAGGCTTTAAGGCAATGTAATCCTGTTCATTCAGGACCACATAAAGACCGTTCGAAACTATCGGGATACGGTTAAATAACATTTTCGATATTACCCCTTGGGAGACGAGCGTTTTTTTTCCCGCAGGACTATCCAAATCATAAGTGGGCATATCAGGGATTTCCCCTTGGTAGCCTTCACTCTGGTCATATAGGGACAAATTCAGAAAGTGACCTTGCTCCACCTTATAATGACTGCCTGTTATCGTATTCAGGTTCTGGTCTGAGAATACTTTAAAAGGATGTAGATCCATATACTCCAAAACCTGATGTGAACTTAGGGGTGTATCACCATGGTCTGTAATCTGATCCAGCGTTTCTTGTGGGATATGATTCTTACCAAACACTTCAGCATAAGCGATTTGATTTGGGTTCTGTCTAGTGGCCATGTTAAGCGTATCTATGGTCAAAAATAGCACCAAACTACTGAGCATAAGACTAAATGTGACTAGAATCGTGATGAGGAATAGTACGATTTTGGATTGGCCGAAGGAATATCTGATATCCGATACAAAAAGCATGTTTTTATGATTATTCTTACTGAATTGTTTTAGAGCTAAGGAGATCCAGTCACTAAGACTAGACATGACCAAATATACTCCGACGAAACAAATGAACAGACTTCTGAGAACTAAATTGCTCTGTCCTGCAGTAAGACTAAGCCAATCCCATACTGCGATAGCAATAAGTACGATCCCGATAATCCCAGGCACATTGCCATGGATCAAGCTGCGGTCTGCAGTTCTAGATTCTTTTAACAGATTCACAATGCTGTATCTTAGAGTCAACACAAGACTGCTTGCAATGACAACGATATAGATGACTACAAAAAAAATGACTGTGTTCTTATAACTTTCCATCGTCAGTCTAAACGAGATATCCCGGACATCAACGATTAAGGATACTATGCCATAAAAAATCCCCGAAAAGATAGTTCCCAACCCTAACCCGGTGAGGATGGAAGCCACAGCTATCATACTATTCTCAAATAAAAGCATCTTACGAATATTATGATGGGTCATACCGAGTACCATAAATAACCCGTAATCACTCTTTCTGAACTTCACAAAGGCAGTTTGAGCATAGAAGAGGAACAACACAGCAAAGACTTTAAGTATAAGAGTCGGTGCGTATAGATTACCGGATATCATCCCGTTCACTTTGTAAGAATCCATGAAGTCAGGGTTGTTAGACAGCGTGGCGAAGGTGAAAAAAATCATGATCGTAAAGCTGCTGCACAGAAAAAATAACAGATACCTTCTAAGGTTCGCCTTAAAGATCTGAAAAGCCATTCGCCTAAAGGTCATCTTCTCCCCCTCCGATAAAAGCCAAGCTCTCCAAAATGGTGTCAAAAAAGGCCTTTCGTTCACCCTCACGGACCCTTTCGAAGCCGATCTCTCCGTCTTTAATGAAAACCACCCTTTTGCAAAAGCTGGCGGCAAACGGATCATGCGTAACCATGACGATCGTTGCTCCTTTTAAAGAATTAAGCCTGGAGAAGCATTTCATCACCGTACTTGAGGACTTGGAATCCAGATTGCCCGTAGGCTCGTCCGCAAATACAACATCTGGATCATTAATAATGGCTCTGCAAATGGCGGCTCGCTGCTGCTGTCCCCCTGATACGTTATAGGGATATTTGTTCTTTGCCTCATCTAAATCGAACAATGACAATGTCTCGTCCGTTTTGGCATTGATTGCTTCTACCTCCTGTTCGTCCAGAACCATGGGCAGCATTACATTTTCTCGTAAAGTCAGACTATCCAGCAGGTTGTAATCCTGAAAGACAAACCCCATCCTCTGTCGGCGAAAAAGCGCAAGCTCATCCTTGGACATGTCCTCTATGCAGCTCTCCGAAATGCGAACGGTTCCACTGTAGTCGGTATCGATCCCGCTGAGGATGTTCAGAAGCGTAGTCTTCCCGCTGCCGGAAGGCCCCATAATGGCAATGAATTCACCACTGTCCACGCTCAGATCAATCCCGTTCAATGCTTTGAATACATTCGATTTGTTACGGCCTTTACCTTTGTATTCTTTAACAAGGCTTTCTACTTGAAGAATAGACATTCGGAGTCACCCCATCTTTTTAGACTTATCCCAATACTATACAACTTTAGGTATTTTTGTTACGTTATTTTTTTCACATTGGTTAGTTATTGTCATTACAAACAGGCCCATCTATAATCTCAGTAGGATTACAATAGCGTTTAGAAGGAGTTTAATCCATGAAATTAAGACGGTATGGAACTACAGGGAGAATGGTTTCAGAGGTTGGATTCGGGGGCTGGTAGCTAGGTAACCAACAGGATTGGGAGGCTATGGCTGACACTGAGGCAATAACGCTAGTACATGAAGCTTTTGACAGAGGAATTACCTTTTTCGATACTGCACCGAATTATGGACGTGGTAAAAGTGAGGAATTGCTCGGCAAGGCGTTGATAGGTAAGCGTTCAGAGGTTGTCATCAATAGCAAATTCGGTCATACGGCAGATGGCCGTACGGATTATTCTGCGGATACTTTGAGAACATCAGTAGAACAAAGCTTATCTCGGCTACAAACCGACTATCTGGATTCTATTCTGATTCATAATCCACCTTTTGATTATTTGGATGGAAAGTATGGCCACTATAAGGTTCTTGAGGATTTAAAAAGTGAAGGAAAAATATTAGCCTACGGAGTTTCGGTAGATTCCACCGTGACATGCTGGAGGTCATAAACAATAGCTCAATCGGAGTTATGGAAGTGATGTTCAACATCTTTTATCAGGAGACAGCAGAGGCCTTTAAGCTTGCACAGAAAAATGATATTGCCCTTATCATCAAGGTTCCACTGGATTCCGGCTGGCTTTCAGGGAAATACAATAGCAAGAGCACCTTTGAAGGCGTTAGAAGCCGCTGTCCCCTGAAATCATAAGCAAACGTTCGGCGCTAGTGGAGAATATCCAATATATCACCGACAAAGAAACCACGCCCAATTAATCGAGAACATATCTGCCAGTAATGCCGTTATGCCAGAGGATCAGGTCAAAAGGCTACAGGAGTTATGGGAGACAGATATCAAATTTCAAAATCTCGGTTGGTAACCTTTTAACTCACTTTTGTCTGGCGGATGTTGGCATTTTCTGAAATATTATTATGGTTCTTACGCTGGGCTAAAATATACCCCCACAAGGAAGCGGTAAGCTGTTGAAACAGCATGCCCAGCACAACGGGAACAGCTACAGGTGCTGGAAAATAAGAGACGGCCAGAACGGCTCCGGCACTGATGTTGCGCATGCCTCCGTTAAACGTCATCGCCACCACAATATCCTGATCCCATCGCAGCAGCTTGGCGGTCAGGAAGCCTGTGGCATACCCGGAACAGGCCAACGTTAGAATAACTGCTGAAATCAGAAGCAAGCGGCTGTCAAAGCTGCGCAGATATGGGGCAACCACAGACCCGTTTATAGCTACAACTACTCCCATTCCCAGCTTCGAAAAAGGACTTAGACGGGGGCCCCACTTCACCTTTATTTGACCGCGTGTCCACTCATTCAGCAGCATCCCCAAGATTGAAGGTAAGACTACCATGACAAATAGACTCTTCATGATGGCTCCCGAATCCATTTCCACGTTAGCTCCGACCAGTAAGGACAATGTTAACGGTACGATTAAAGGTGAAAGAAGCGTGTCCACCAAAATGATGGCCAGGGTCAGCACGGTGTTTCCTTTGTAGATGGATACCCAGATAAAGCTGCTGATTCCTGTGGGTATGGCAACAGCGAGGACGAGCCCTGTAATTGTAAAGTCATCCCCGGTGAAGAAAACATGTCCAAAAACCAGAGCCAAAAGCGGTATCAGCACATGCAAAATTAACATCGTAAGGATTAAGGGCACAGGTCTGCGTATTACCGTAAAAAAGTCCCTGACATTCGAGCTGATACTCCCTGAAAAGGTGATAAACGCAAATATCCAGGTCGATAAATATGCATAACCCGACAAATAGCTTCCCAGCAGTACCCCAATTAGAACACTGACCGGTGTAATGAGCGGCATCGCCTTTTCCAATCTTCGATTAAGAGCATTCAGCATTCGTAATTACTTCCTTCTATTTGTTTTTCCTATAGTAACATAATCAGTGGTTGACCGTTTGTGAAACAAGCTGCTACGGGTTCGGAGGGTTCTTGCGTTCGCTGTTAAAGCCCGATTTCTGGATTGTAAAGTGAATTATAGGTCTCCAGAATCCCTCCGACCCTCCGCTCTGTTCGCTCATCTAGTCAACCTCTGATTTTAAGATTGAGCCGAAATTTTTCAGTCTATTTCTCACCGGGAATTTCAAATATTTCATTTAGAGTCATGCTTTGTTGGCCATCTGTAGTAAACTTTCCGGTAGAGTCGATAAATCCATAAGTCGCCTCCATAATCGGTAGCATTAAATGATAGTAAGCCATACGTCCCTTTATAGAAGGCTTTTCCCCATCCTGGTCCATGATCTTATAAGGTAAAAAGAACAGACTGTCCGAGGACTTTATGTCAAAATTCAGCTTCGCCGTCCATATTTCTTCTACATGTTGGCCTACCACTTCAAAATACGAAATACCCGGCCCACCCTGTATAAAAAATTGATTGGATATCCCCTCTGGAAAGTAATAATTCTGATTCTGCGTATCATTGGTGATCTCGAGGGTCTTAAGTGAACTAACACGAGGGATTTTCAGAGCAGCAGTACGTGCTTCCCCTAATTTGGCGGAGGTTGCTTGGGCCATTAACTCCTCACTCGCCTTGGCGACATATATACGCCTTGTTCCCGCATTCCAAACCACATAAGCGTCTGCAGACTCGGCAATGAAACGCAAAGGTACCATAACCCTTCCTTTTAGGATGGTGGACGCCACTGGTAATAGGATCTGTTGCGTTCCTATCGTGGCCGTTTTTTGGCCTGCAACCAGTTTGATTGTTTCTCCATCCCGATCGATGGTTACCGTCTTGGTCATATTGTCCCACTGGACAGCAATCCCCGGAATATTCTGCACAACATTCAGCGGAACAATCGTAGTTCCCTGCAAAATGTACGAATGGATATCCGTGTTCATAAAGGTATTATTTACAATGATCTCAATGTTGTTAGTTGAAGCTCCCCGGGCATTCCCCGGCGTTACTACAAAGAGCGAAATCAATAAGCAAGCTAGTCTCACCGCAATTTTCATTCTTCACCCACTCCTTGTCATATATATACAATTTTAGACGCCTACTATTGTTAAAAGTTTCCGCACAAAAAAGGGCTCAACACTAATATCAGTTACGCCCAATAGAGGGGTTTTCTCCCTCTATTTCTGCACCCGCTACCCCGTTTCGGCAATTAGAGGAAATTTCGCCCGCTAATTTTGAGGATATACCTCTTTGGGACGGTATGGGTAAGATTATAGGGATATTTTCCCTTTAATCTCATATTCATGGCGTTTCGGTCGGTATTAGCGGGCATTTCCCCCTCTAATTAACCGAAGGACTGGTCCGCAACCCGGATTCGCTACCTGTAAGACGTAGTTGCCCCAAACCCGGTGAAACATCAGGCGAAGTTAAATCGAAATCGTTCCCGGCACAGTGACGTAAACGGAAAATCAAGCACTGATTTCGAGAAAGAGCACAAAAAAGAAGCTCTAAATTATAGAGCTCCTTCTACTTTTCTTACCTCACTGGGCAATCTGCTCACGTATATTCGCCAAAATCTTTTTCTCCAACCGGGAGACCTGCACCTGGGAAATTCCCAGACGGCTGGCCACCTCGGACTGTGTCTGATCACGGTAATACCGCAGGTAGACGATCAATCGCTCCCGTTCACTTAAAGCACCGATAGCTTCATTGAGAGCGAGCTTGTCGAACCAGCGCTCCTGTGATTCATCAGCGATCTGGTCGATCAGTGTAATCGGATCGCCATCGTTCTCGAATACCGTTTCGTGGATCGAAGTCGGCGGTTTGTTGGCTTCCTGGGCAAACACGATTTCTTCCGGTGTTACTCCCAGCGCTTCCGCAACTTCGTTGATCGTTGGCAAACGATCAAGAGTTTTGGACATTTCATCCTTCATTTTACGCACCTTGTTGGCCATTTCCTTCAGTGAACGACTCACCTTCAAGGTTCCGTCATCACGAAGAAAGCGTTGGATTTCTCCGATGATCATAGGCACTGCATAAGTGGAGAACTTGACCTCATAGCTGAGATCAAACTTATCTACGGACTTCAACAGCCCGATACAACCAATCTGGAATAAATCATCAGGTTCATATCCACGGTTCATAAACCGCTGCACTACCGACCATACCAGGCGGATATTGCAGCTTACAAGCGTATCTCGGGCCAGACTATCACCGGCCTGACTAAGCGCGATCAGACGTTTAACCTCCGCATCGTCCAAATAGGTCGGCGGAGCTTTTTTTGTTTCTGCATCCATGGCTCCAACCCCTAATTGTATAAAGCTTTTTTCGAGACGATGGTTTTCTTCATTGAAATGGAGGTGCCGTGACCCGGTTCACTAGTGACTTCGAACTCATCCATGAAATTCTCCATAATGGTAAAGCCCATACCCGACCGTTCCATTTCCGGCTTCGACGTGTACAACGGCTGTTGGGCAAGCTCTAAATCTTCTATTCCCCGTCCCTGATCCTCAATGGTAAGATGCACAGTTTCATGCTCTATGGATGCAGAGATGGTCACAATTCCGTTCGGATCACTGTCGTACCCGTGAATGATACAGTTGGTGACAGCCTCTGACACAACCGTCTTCAAATCATTCAGCTCTTCCATGGTCGGATCAAGTCGGGTAACGAAAGCTGCCACAACTACACGCGCGAACGACTCATTCTCCGACATCGCTGCGAACTGTACATTCATGAAGTTACTGGCTTGGCTCTTTGTCATAACGCAACCTCCAAATCCGAGAGTGCAGCGCTCTCGTCGTCATATAGGGGCATAATCTTGAACAAGCCCGACATTTCCAACAACCGCCGCACGGGTGCAGTCGCATCGCATACTACCATTTTGCCGCCTTTACTGCGAATCAGCTTATATCTTCCGAGAATAACACCTAGTCCGGAGCTGTCCATAAACTGCAGATGCTTCAAGCTGAGAACCAGATGCTCTACCTGACCTCTCATAATGGCTTCATCCATATCCATTCGTACGTAATCGGCTGCGTGATGATCCAGTTCCCCTGATAACCGGACAATCAGCACGCCCCGGTGATGCTCCATTTCCACATAAGAATTCATGCTTGCCACTCTCCTCTTTGTTGTGCCTTCAAGGACAAGGTTTTCTACGCAGCAAATCAGGAATCCTGCCTCCCGACAAAACTAGAAGTAAACCCCCATGAAATTACAAAGGTTAAGCGGAGAATCTACAAAATAACTGAATTAATCTGCAGTGAATAACGATCCTGCCGTCCGCTTGAACAGCTTCCACCAACCTGCTTTGGCGACGGCTTCGCCTGCTTTCAAATCATATTCCTTTAATACATCTTTTCCTTGATAGACTATAAGCTTGCCGACAGTCTGTCCTTCTGCTACGGGCGCCTTTACACTTTCAGGTAAAATAACCTCATGGCGTATCCCCTCCTGTGCCACACCTTTTTTCAAAAGTATGCTGTAGGTTTCCTTCGCTGTAAGAGGCAACTGAGCTTTGGTACCCTTCTCAATAGCTAAGGTTCCCAACGTGTCTCCTTCTTTATGAATGGTATGAACCTTATACTGCGAGAACAGATAATCGAACATCCCTGACACTTCACTATTTCGGGTCTTGGTATTCGGTTCACCTAGCACTACGGCCACGGCACGCAGTCCGTCTCTTGCCGCAGTAGCAGACAAGCAGAATTTGGCCTCAGCGGTATAACCGGTCTTCAAACCGTCGGCTCCGGTATAAAAGCGTACCAGCTTGTTGGTATTCACCAACCAGAAGGGTTTCTCTGAATCCTTTCGCAAATAGTCCTGATAAGCACCGGTATATTTGATGATCCGCTCATGCTTGAGCAATTCCCGGCTCATTACCGCAATATCATGTGCTGAAGAATAATGATTGTCAGCGGGTAGTCCGTTGCAATTGGCGAAATGAGTGTCCTTCAACCCGAGCTCTTCGGCACGTTTATTCATCAGATCCACAAAGGAGGTTTCTGAGCCGGCAATTTTTTCAGCCATTGCCACAGATGCATCATTACCGGAGGCCATCGCGATGCCTTTTAGCATCTCATCCACAGTCATCTCTTCACCCGGCTCCAGGAAGATCTGAGAACCCCCCATTGAAGCGGCATACTCACTCGTCCGTACCTTGTCGGTTAACTGCAAGCGCCCCTCATCCAGGGCTTCTACGGTAAGCAGCATCGTCATTATCTTAGTAATACTCGCCGGAGGCAGCTTATCATGGCTGTTCTTCTCATAAATAATGGTGCCAGTACCTGCATCAAGCAGAATTGCGGAACGTGCTCCCGGGGCCAAATCTACCGAAGCCGCTTTTCCAGTGGAACTCTTGCTCTTCTCTTCCGCAAAAGCCGCCGAAGCTTGACTAAAGGGTCCGATAACAATACAAAGTACTAGTAACATTGTAATTACATAACCTAGTTTTTTCACAATGGTTCCCCTCCTGAACATTAACCTTCATTTCACAGTTACTGTGTTCCAGTCTTGTCATAAAGAGAGAAAATTATTCCATTTTTCAGCAAATCAATTATGATAGATGTAAATAAATGATTAACATCCAGAAATCGGAGGAGTTTAGCATGCTACAGGGAGATATCGAGAGTTCAATAACCCAAATTGCTGTTGCCAACAGCTTAAATGGAGCAGTAAGTGTAACCTGCAACGAGCTGGAAATCGTTAGTAGAGCTTTTGGATACGCAAATAGAGCCAACCATCTTCCAAATACCCCGGATACTAGATTCGGGATCGCCTCCGGTTGTAAATTGTTCACGGCAGTTGCTATTTGTCAGCTGGTAGACCAAGGAAAGTTGTCCTTCGATAGCAAATTGGCAGAGTGTCTAGCAGAATTAGCCCTCACCCATTTCAGCGGAGAAATTACGATTCATCATCTGCTGACACACACCTCAGGCATTCCGGATTATTTTGATGAAGAAGTCATGGAGGATTTTGAAGAGCTGTGGATAACACAGCCTATGTATGGCATACGCCGTCTTGAGCATTTTCTTCCACTGTTTCAAAACTCTAAGATGAAGTTCTCACCAGGCGAGCGGTTCCATTATAATAATGCAGGATATATCCTTCTGGGCCTTATCATCGAAAAGTTCTCTGGAATGGAATTCTCAGACTATGTTAAGTATCATGTGTTTCAGCCCTGTAATATGGAACGTTCGGGCTACTTCTCCTTGGATCAACTGCCCTCCAATACAGCACAAGGCTATATTGATCATGATGATGGGTCTTGGCGCAGCAATATTTATTCAATACCTGTAAAAGGGGGTTCCGATGGCGGTGCTTTCGTGACCGCTCCGGAGATGCTTTTATTCTGGGAGGGACTGTTCGCTCATAGACTTCTTAGCCCGGAGCTTACAGCCTTGCTGCTCACACCCCACATTTATGTAAAGAAGGAAGAGTACTACGGCTATGGAGTCTGGATTAGTAAAAGAGAGCAAAAGATTTTAAAATTTCATGTGATGGGTTATGACCCGGGCGTCTCGTTTCATTCGGCGGTATATCCGGATTACGGTGTAAAATTAGCGGTAACCTGTAATACCGGCAGAGGTGCTTATAAAATAATGAACGCCATCGAGGATGGACTGATTAGTTAGAGGGGGGTATCATGAAGTACCTATTGAGTTCATTTTTCACTTTACTACTAATAGGATCTTTAATTACTGGCATAGCTAACGCAGATTGGGCTTTTCGTGTTGTAGTCTACGATGGAAATAGCTATATCCCATCAGATATTCAGGTTGATTCTAAGCAAATTGGTGCAAAAATTGGGAAGGTTACTTATTATTCAGATGTAGAAGGTACCTACTCCGGGAATTTTTCGAACACCTATCCTAAAGGCACAGAATATTTCTCGATAAATAATGTGGATGTTATGGATGCTATTGCGGTAAAAGCAGATAATAACAAGTTCATAGTGGCAAATTTCGAAGGTAGGTACGCGGTGAAAAAGTACAGCTGGAGAGAGTTATCACCTTATATTCTTGTAGTTCCCTTATTAGCATTAATTGCCTATTTCATAAATAAGAAAGCTTACCATAGACAACCATAATCTAAAAAACACGACCGTTAGATCGAGAGGCCACTGTAAAAGTCCCTGGCTCTAACTAAAAATTAGGGTTTGACCAAGAGCTTGCTGGACCTAAAGAGAGCACCCGTCAGGAAGCGGACAGAGAAGACCTTATTTGAGCAAAACCGGATGATCGAAGATTTTAACGGACACCAGAGACACTATTGATCAGTTTTCTTCCAAAAGAGACTGTTTTTGCTTGAATAGTGTCTCCTGAGTCCGTTTGAGGTTCACATAACCCCTTGAGACTTAAATAGAGGCTATACAGTCCGCAGTAGAGAAGTGCGAATTGAAAATAGTTAGCGATCTCCATCCTCTACCCCATGGTGCAGAGGATTTCGTCATCCATTAATTTTGGTTTGAACCCTATAAATCCCCGGCAAAATGACGACGAACGGATTAAACAAACCATAAAATAAAGGCGAATTCTCATTCAGAATCGAATGGAATTCGCCTTTATTTTGAAGCTCTTTTCACAAAAGTAGAAAACACACCTTTTTCAGTGGCCGCTCGATAGAACGGTGGTGTTTTACGTAGCTGTTATAGTTTTAACTTATGTGTCCAGCCTAACCTAATACCGGGTTACGCCGTCTTTTGTGACAAGTGCATAGACTAACGGCTGCGGAGCAACCGGCACAGGAGTAATACGGTAAGCTTCGAGCACCTTGCTCATCGCTTCACGAACCTTACTCTCACTCGCCTCATTTACATGCAACACAGCTAAGGTATTGCCTTGTTCTACGGCATCTCCGACTTTTTTGGACAAGTGAATGCCCACCGCCAGATCTATCACAGATTCCTTTGTTTCACGGCCCGCCCCAAGCAGCATCGCCGCAACACCAATCTCTTCTGCCTGAATACCTTCTACATAACCACTGGTTGCTGCCTTTACTTCGATAAAGGTTTTGGCTGTTGGCAGTGTATCCGGGAATTCTATTTGTGATGCGTCCCCGCTTTGTGCTCCAACCATTTGTTTGAATTTCTCCAGTGCCGAGCCGTCTTCAATGTGAGCCTTCAGGATTGCCCGGGCTTCCACATCATCTTTAGCCTTGCCGCCAAGCACCAGCATGTGACTGCCTAGAATCAGGCAAACCTCTTCCAGATCCTTAGGTCCGCGACCCATCAGCGTCTCAATACCTTCTTTGACTTCAAGGGCGTTGCCGATGCCAAATCCAAGCGGCTGATCCATATCACTGATGACCGCAACGGTGTTGCGTCCCAGATGAGTACCGATATCTACCATGGCTTGCGCAAGCTCAATGGATCTATCCAAGGTTTTCATAAAAGCACCACTGCCGGTTTTGACATCCAGAACGATAGCATCCGCCCCTGCGGCAATTTTCTTGCTCATTACGGAGCTTGCAATCAGTGGTATAGATTCTACAGTCGCCGTTACATCGCGTAGTGCATACAGCTTCTTGTCTGCAGGAGTGATATTACCCGACTGTCCGATTACGGCTGCACCAATCTCACCGACTTGAGCGAAAAAGCGCTCACGGTCCATCTCCACAGAGAAGCCTGTGATGGATTCCAGCTTATCAATGGTTCCGCCCGTATGCCCAAGTCCGCGTCCGGACATTTTGGCAACAGGTACTCCAGCAGCAGCTACCAGTGGTGCCAGGACAATCGTAGTCTTATCGCCTACACCGCCAGTAGAGTGCTTGTCCACCTTAATCCCTGCAATAGGGCTAAGATCGATCTGATCACCGGACATTGCCATTTCCATCGTTAAATCTCCGGTTTCCCGGGCGTTCATCCCTTGGAAGTAAACAGCCATTGCCCATGCTGAGATCTGATAGTCGGGGATTTCTCCATTGCTGTATCCTTGAATCAGAAATGCAATTTCTTCACGGGTCAGCTCTCCGCCATCTCTTTTCTTCTGGATAATATCGACCGCTCTCATACTTCAACCTGTACTTCGCGTACGAAGGCACGAACCAATCCGATAAATTTAGGTTTCGTAAGGTTAGCTACCTTAACTACCTGCTCATGAGTTAATGGCTCCAATTCCTCGCCGATCGCCATATCTGTAATGCAGGTTATTCCCAGTACCCGGAGTTGACTATGGCTGGCTGCTATCACTTCAGGAACCGTGGACATACCAACAGCATCGCCGCCAAGGTAAGCGAGCATCTTAAGTTCAGCTGGAGTTTCATAGGTAGGTCCGCTAATGCCTGCATAAACACCCTCTTGAAGCTCAAGAGTTTCACCTTGTGTTCCTTTAACTTCCTTAGCCAACTTTTTGGCAAGACCAATATATTCATGATCATAAGCACGGGACATATCCGGGAAGCGTACACCCAGCTCCGGATCATTAGGTCCGATCAGAGGATTGTCTCCTGTCATGTTTAAATGGTCGGTAATCAGCATCAAGTCACCTGCTTTGAACGCTTTGTTCATACCGCCGCCAGCATTGGTAATCACGAGCGTTTTAATGCCTAGCTTTGCCAAAACGTAAACCGGCAGTACAACCTTGCGCATAGCATAACCTTCATAGAAGTGAAAACGTCCTTGCATAATAATAACGTCCTTGCCTTCAAGCTTCCCGATGACAAAGCGGCCCGCATGGCCTACAACTGTAGAGTGTGGAAAATGTGGGATCTCTTCATAAGGCAGGTATACTGCATCTTCAATTTGGTCGCCAAGATCGCCTAGACCCGAACCCAAAATCAATCCGATCGTTGGAGAATATGAACCCAGTTTAGATTTTACATATTCAGCCGCTTCCTTAACTTGTGCTCCGTAAGCAACAGTGGCAGTTTGTGTCATGTATTTTTCCTCCTGAATTAAATTATGTGTAATTACAGTCTACATTTTAGGAATGAAACCCAGTACCAGCTTCAAGAAGTGCTCGCGCACGCGCTCAGCCGTTTCCATAACCTCGCTATGATTCAAGGGTTGATCCAGTATACCTGCTGCCATGTTCGTGATGCAGGAAATCCCAAGCACCTCGATACCGGCGTGGCGGGCAACTATAGTCTCGGAGACCGTAGACATCCCCACTGCATCTGCACCTTGACGACGTAGCATAACGATTTCTGCCGGTGTTTCATAGGTAGGTCCGAGCAGACCCGCATATACGCCTTCCTTGAACTCGAAGCCTTGTGCTGCTGCCGTTTCTTTGGCGATGTTGATCAGGCGGCGGCTGTATGCGGAAGACATATCAGGGAATCTTACGCCAAGTTCAGCATCATTAGGGCCGGTTAGCGGATTATGTCCCGTAAGATTAAGCTGGTCGGTAATCAGCATGAGATCGCCTGGAGTGAAGCTTGTGTTAACACCGCCAGCCGCATTTGTAACGAGCAGACTTTCAACTCCCAGCTCTTTCATGACGCGTACAGGGAATGCGGTAACCTCCGGTCCGTAACCTTCATACATATGAAAACGGCCTTTCATCATCACAACACGGCGTCCTTCAATTTTACCGATCAGCAATTCTCCTTCGTGGCCTTCTACCGTAGACACTGGAAAATGTGGAATTTCATTATAAGGGATACTGATTCCCTCTGTAATCAAATCGGCCAGAACACCGAGGCCAGAACCGAGAATCAGACCGATTTCCGGTGCCTCCGGACTTTTGCTTTTAATATAAGCGGCTGCTTCTTGAATTGTACTTTTACTTACTACGTTCATTGATTGTTCCTCCTATGTCTATTTCAATTCTCCCAAAAAGCTTGTACCGTATTGCGGCGCTTTTGCACCAAAGTTATCGGCAATCGTTGCAGCAACATCAGAGAATGTTGTTCTAATCCCAAGGCTGTCCGGTTGATTTAAGCCCGGGCTGTATACAAGTAAAGGAACAAATTCACGCGTATGATCAGTTCCACTATGGACAGGATCATTACCGTGGTCGGCTGAGATGATCAAGAGATCCTGCTCCCCAAGTGTAGACATAATCTCCGGCAGGGACTCGTCAAACACTTCCAAAGCACGTCCGTAACCCTGCGGATCGCGGCGGTGTCCGTAAAGAGAGTCAAAGTCAACCAAGTTCGTAAATAGGAATCCATTAAAAGGCTTCCGCAGTTCCTCAATCGTAATTTCCACACCATGCTCGTTGCTCTTGGTAGGATAACTTGCGGTAACCCCTTCGCCTGTGAAAATATCGTTGATCTTGCCTACGGCAATTACATCCTTGCCGATATCGGCCAAGGCATTCATCACTGTCGGCTCCGGTGGCTTCACAGCATAATCATGACGATTCGAGGTCCGTGCGAAGCTACCCGGTTGACCGACATAAGGGCGGGCAATTACGCGGCCTACGGAGAACTCGGGAGCCATCGTCAGCTCACGGGCGATTTTACAAGCGCTATATAGTTCCTCCAGCGGGATAATATCCTCATGCGCAGCCAATTGAAATACACTGTCTGCCGAGGTATACACAATCCATGCTCCTGTCTTCATTTGCTCCTCGCCGTATTCAACGAGAATCTCGGTGCCCGATGCCGGTTTGTTGCCGATCACTTTGCGGCCTGTTGCCGCCTCAAATTTCTCGATCAATTCTGCAGGAAATCCATCAGGATAGGTATTGAAAGGGACTTCTATTTTAAGACCCATCAGCTCCCAGTGCCCAGTCATTGTATCTTTACCTACAGAAACCTCTTGCATTTTACCGTAATATCCCGTTGGCGACGTGACCGGTGCAAGCGGCGGCAAAGGCGCAATATTCGCAAGTCCTAGCTTCTGCAGGTTAGGCAACTTCAGACCGGGAACCTGTTCTAGTATATGCCCAAGTGTATGTGACCCAGCATCTCCGAAACTTTCAGCATCCGGTGCCTCACCAATTCCCACACTATCCAAAACAATAAAGCAAATCCGATTAAAAGAGGACATTATTGTCTTCACTCCCTCATAAATGCATAAATTAAATTTTTCAAATCCAACAAGAAGAAACGGTTTGCCGTATCATACAGACCGGTACCCGCTTCCAACACTCTTATAATACCCTTTTAGGCACAATGCTTCCCTCATACTACGATAAATTTGCTAATTTTCTCATAAATCACCTTGCAAGATTCCAAGGTCATTCACTTTGCTCTGGGATGATGGCTCTCATATACTTCCTTCATGTTCCTACGGGCAATCCCGCTATAAAGCTGAGTGGTCGATAGATCAGCATATCCCAGCATGTGTTGAACAGAACGCAAATCTGCACCACCCTCCAGCAAATGGGCAGCGAAAGAATGCCGCAGCGTATGAGGTGTGATATCCTGAACAATATCCGCTTCCCGCGCGTATTTCTTAATGATTTTCCAGAAGCCTTGCCGGGTTAGGCGCCCCCCCAGACTATTCAGGAACAGTGCCGGCTCCAGTTCATCCTGACGAAGAAGCTTGTCCCGTATGCTTCCGACATACTCCGCTACACACTCTGCCGCAATATTGCCTATAGGAACCACCCGCTCCTTACCCGCAGATCCTGAACACCTTGCATACTTCATTTCAGTATGAACATCTTCCACATTAAATGAAATCAACTCAGATACTCGTATTCCAGTCGCATATAATAACTCAAGCATGGCCTTATCCCGCATACCCTGAGGTAAATTTCCATTGGGAGCGGCCAGTAATTTTTCCATTTCTTGTACGGTCAGCACCATTGGTGATTTCTTGACCGGCTTCATCGTTTCCATCTCCAGCGAAGGATCCTGATGAATGAGTCTTTCTTTTAGTAAATAATGAAAAAAAGTACGGATGGATACCGTGTTACGGTTCACCGTAGCCGCTGCCCGTCCAGCTTGACGGAGTCCGCCGAGATAGAGAGTCACATGGGTTTTCTTAATCTCCTCCGGTGCTTCAATACCCCGTTCCCCAACAAATTCCAGAAACTGCGAAATATCACGCCCGTAAGATTCCAACGTGTTCAAGGACAATCCTTTATCCCTGGACAGATAAAGCATAAAGGGTTCCAAATATGTCTTCATCAATTCACGCTCCTATCTTACGCCGCCGTTCTTAATGACTCAAGTACAGCACCTCAGAGTGGCCTTACTTTGAATTTCATTCGACATGCTTCTATCTTTTTCCTGCTTTTCGGACCTCTTCACTCTCCATACCAGTAATAAAAACGCAAGCGTTCTTGCAGATTCAAATCACTTTCTTTATGGAAATCCTCGTGAAATGCCTTAACGGCGGACCCTTCCGGTATACCGTAATCATTTATAGGATTAATCCAATCTTCAAGCAGGTTCATAACACAATAGAACAGATAGCTTATCGCTACAAACATAATCATAAAGTACAGACGCCGCACAGCTTTGGGAATAGAGATAATCATTTGGTTTCCTCCTAAAAGTTTTGCGAGAGCAAAACCTTTTAAACTGAACCATAGTCACTCACAAATGCTGAACGGTGATAATCGTAACTGCGGTGAATGTTTGGACTTCCGGCCGCTGTTGTATCCAGATTTCTTTGATTTAACCCGCCTTTAGCGGCTGAAATCTAGATACAAAGGCGGTCGCTATCGCTCCTACAGTTCCAAACTTCCCCTTCGTTACTTTTCACCTTATCAACTTTTGTGGTTTTCAATGGGTTCATCTTAAATGACTTCGTAAGCAAAACTGGCTTCGATTCGGGACAACCCGCTCGTACACCTTATGCTTATTAGGAGGTATTTATGTATGTCGCTCTGCCGGAGTAACGGATTAAACTGTTACCAAACTGTAAAAGCTCTCTCCGGCAATCTTACCGGAAAGAGCTTTTAGCATTACATCTTATCTATGATTACTCCGAACGATTCCCGTCCGGATTATTCTTGTCCTTGCAGCGATGGCAAATCCCGTGAAAGTCAAGTCTGTGATCGAGCACAGTGAAATTGTATTCAACCTCCAGTTTTTCTTCCAGAGGGCCTAACCAATCTTCGCGAATCTCGTCCATACTTCCGCATTGCACACAAATTAGATGGTGATGATGATGTTTCGCAGTATCCGTACGCAAGTCATATCTTGCAACACCGTCGCCGAAGTTAATCTTCTCCACAACATGCAATTCACTAAGTAATTCCAAAGTTCGATATACGGTAGCTAGACCGATTTCAGGAGCCTTCTCTTTGACGAGCATGAATACGTCCTCGGCGCTCAGATGATCCTCTTCATTCTCTAGTAGCACTCTTACGGTCGCTTCCCGTTGAGGTGTAAGCTTATATCCATGGGATTGTAGCTGCTGCTTAATTTTATCTATCCGGGCTTCCATTGTCTGCCTCCCCCTAGGAAAAGTACCGCTCCGGGCCTCAAACCACTTCTTTCATTATAGGGGGAGTCGGTTTGAGAAGTCAAACGCTTTTACTATCTCGTCAGGATTCCAACTCCCTAGATTTAATCAACTAAACCTTCATTATTCAGAATACTTCTTACGGTCTCCGTGAACTGACTGTTATCTATTACATCATGAATTATAATACTATCCTCCGCACCCATTTCTAACATAACCGGATAACCGTGTGCACGAGCGTACTCCTTGCATTGATATAATGAGGATTCATCATAGTAAAAATCTACATCGCAATATTCTCTTAATTTTCTAGCTATTAAAAGTGCCTCGCTCGGTTTTGATAGTTTGTTTTTTATGAGTAGAATTTTAGGATTTAGTAGTAGTTGATCTTCTATACATTTAAGCTTATCCATGACTAATACGATACGTTCCAACCCGATGGCTAGACCCACTGCTGGCTCATCTATACCCCCGATTGCTGAAACTAATGTATCGTACCTTCCACCACCTATAATAGCACCAATGCCTAAATCATTTGCTACACCTTCTAAGATAAATCCAGTATAATAATTTGCTCCTCTTGCTAGTGTCAGGTCGACTTTGATTTGCGATAACATATGGGCAGGAAGATAAGACATGATTTCTTCTAATTCAGCAATTCCCTTTTCAGCCAAATGATTTCCACTAAAATAACTTTTAATTATATTTAATTGTACGATTGGATCTGTCGTCTTCTCTGTTTCTAATATTAAATACCCTAAACTATCAATTAATTTTTGCGCGATTGTATCCGTAATCTTATTCTTGAGGAATCTTTGTTTTAAGCCATCTAATCTACCCTTAGTTACCTTGTCTATGTAATCCAATGCCTGTTGAAAAGCTAAATATTCTTCTTCAGTACTCATACCTGACTTTTGTGCCAACCCTTTAATAATTAATCTATGATTCACTCGAAGTGAGGTGTTAGTTATATTTAATTCAGAGAGTATTGAGTGAGCCATAATGGTAATCTCTGCTTCCGCTAATAAGCTATGAGTACCTATAATATCTGCATCACATTGGGTGAATTCCCGGAAATGGCTAGTACCTGGTTCATCATCTCGGAAAGAGGGGCCTATTTGATATCTTTTATAGGGTTTGGGCAGTTCAGGATTCATACATACAACTCTTGCTAAAGGAACGGTTAAATCATAACGGGGAATAAGCTCTCTGCCGAAAGTATCTTTTATATGAAAAAATAGCTTCTCACCTTCTCCATGATGACCCCGAAATGTATCCCAATATTCTAGTATAGGTGTTTGATGCGGATTGAAGCCGAATTTCTCGTAGTTATTCTTGATAACCTTTATGATAAATTCCCTAGCTCGCATATCCGCCCCGAGTATATCCTTAGTACCCGCCGGAATAGAAAGTTCTCTTTCTCTAACATTCAGTTGCACTATTGTATACCTCCTCTAATGAAGATTAACTGCTCTTCTTATAAGAATTCTCATACACATGGATAGTTGCAGAGGGTTTGCTTTGAAAATAGACTAAAAGTGCCAAGCTAATCAAAACAATAAGACCTCCTGTAAGTTGTATGATCATTACATGTTCATTCAGAAATAATATAGAAAAAATAGCGGTAAATACGGGTTCAATCATGCTGACAATAGATACATTCGTTGAACTTAATAACTCTAAAGAGCGAAACAAGGCCATCTCAGCTATTATTGTCGATACGAAAACAATACAGATAATATAAATCCATGCTTTTGGATTGAAATCAAAATGTATATTCTGATTCAACAATCCTGTAATTAGGGTACCGACAGCGGCAAACAGAGTCACAAATGCGCTTGTAACCGCAGCAGAAACATTACTTGCGGCTTTCTTACCCATAATCATAAAACAGGCATATACAATTGCTGCTCCAATAGCTAAGGCTACACCGTATAAATTCATGTCCTTTAAAGAAATCCCCAGCAAGAAAATCATTCCAACAAACGAGAATAATAAGAACACAAGCGTATTGCCCTGGGGACGCTCTTTATTAGCAAAAAAAGAGAACGTACACACAAAAATAGGAAAAGAAAATAAAAATAAAACAGCCATTGGAGCAGAAATGTATCTAATAGATTCAAAATGTAGCATCGATAAAAGAGTGAATAAGACCCCTCCCAAAAAGAACAACAATTGTAGATCCCTTTTTTGTATTTTGAGCTCGGTTTTCTTGAACCTAAAAAATAAGAAAAAAATAACAGAACTAAGTGAAAATCTAAGAAAAAGTAGAGTATTCACCGATAGTCCATTTTGATAAGATTTCACTGCAAATATGGGCATTATGCCAAATCCCAATGCTGATATAACAGCATAAATAACCCCTTTCATAAATTTTCCCATATTATCCCTCATATTCCTATTTTTTTGAACAATATAACATGATATGCCCTAAATGTAAACTTACAGGAGAATAATTTGCAATAAAATAAAAAAAATGCCACCGGAAAGATTACTCCTTCTCGATAACATTCTTAATGGAATAAATGAAAGTTTGATCACCTAAGCGAATCAGGATTTAAAAATCAAATAAGGCGTTACCCAGCGCATCATAGCCGGCGTTACCCAAGTTTCAAAAGAGGATACACCCAAAATCAGTAAGGCCATGGACAGGGACAACATCGTATACATGGCAAAAGGACGGGTAACCGAAGGTCGGCGCTGCCCCAATACCCGACTGCGTATCATAAGCAACGAGAAAGCGATGGCTGCAGCACTGCAAACCAGCAGTGCCGGAATAAGTACTAAATTGTGAGGGGCGACGGAAACAAGGGCAAACAGCATGCCGTGCCAGGAATATTGGGCAACCAAAGTACCGACTGTAAAGCCGATCAGTACTCCTTTTAAAAAGTCTAGAATCAGAATCCCTGGCAACCCAATTACGGAAAGCCCCAGAATCCAAATAAGGCCTATCCATTTCAAATGAAGGGCAGCGATGGCCCAGAACGATCCCGTGTCGGCAGGGAGCACCTGCTGATCTACTGTAACAAAGAAACTACCCAAGTACTCACCTAGGTCCTGCTGCTGATCCAACGTCAATGCGCTGACAATAAGAGCACCGAAAATAACCCCTACCAAGAATAAAACAGCAACAAAAATATACAGCGGTGTTTGTTCCTTAATCATCAGTCGGATATTTCGCATCTTGGGCGTTCTCCTTTACGGTCACATGTTACACCATATGAAGAAACGACCCGATCTATGACTTGTCCTTTTGTTGTTTCCCTTGCTGCACTACTTTGCCGTATGTTCCCCCGCCCCCTACCGACAGTTCAAGAACGCCGGAACGGGCAGCTATGATTTTGGAGGCTAAATCTTGGCCTGCTACAGAAGCGATCTCTTCTTCACGGGCCTTATGAATGATGTTCATTTCATTACCAAAAGCTTGTAAAAGAACATTCATCTTCGCTTTTCCTAGCCCCGGTATGAAATCTAACGGTACTTGATAATGATAAGGTGGGCGATGAGCAGGCACATTAGGTACCTCTCTGTCAGCGATATGGAGAATCCGGTCTAAAACCCCTTGTACCAGCTTAGGACTGCCGCAATAAGGACAACGATCCGAGGTGGCAAAATCCTCATCAATAATGCTGCCGCAGCCGCTGCAATAAGTCCGGTGATATTTCCCCAGTCGGGGATTAAGTCCGAAGTTGGCTGCTACTCTACGTCCAGCTTTACGTTCAAGCGCCAGCTGTAATTCATGGAAGGAGGGTTCCGCCAGCTCCATAACATTATACTCACGGCCAATTTTCCCCAATGAATGTGCATCTGAATTGGTCAGGAAGGTATAACCGTCAAGCTCACTGATATATCCGGCCATTTCCGAATCTGCACTTAACCCTAGCTCAACGGCTGCAATCCGCTTCAGATCAAATAGTTCAGCCATCTGTTCTGCAGCACAGCCATACAAGCCCTTATGCGGTGTAAAGATATGGGCCGGAATCAGAAGGCCTCCTCTTCCAGTGATCTCATCCTGCAATTCACGCGCTGGTGCGTACAAGCGTTGCGAGCTTAAATTTATATTCCGCATATGACGGCTCATCCAGCCGCTGAAATCCTTCATCGTATTCAGGTTCGGCATGAAAGCCAGCACATGGCATTCCTTACGTCCCGGTTCACGAATCTCAATCTCCGCTCCCAGCACAATCGTAGTTCCGCGGTAAGATATACCCCCGCCTTTAGCTTCCGTCATTTCTCCAGAATCCAGACTATCCAAGATATCTTGCTGAACCGGTGGAGAATGGCTGTCTATAATCCCAATGAGTTCGATCCCCTTGCGCTCTGCTGCCTCTTTGGCGATGCCCGCAAAGGTAAGATCTCGACTCCCGCTAATCTTGACCGACTGTCCGTTAGAGGCTTTGCCAATATGAACATGAAGATCACAATAGCAGCTCTTCAGTTCCTGTTCTAATGCCATTGTCCGGTCAACGTATAGAGATGCCAAGCGTATACCGCCATCATTGTTTTGGCGTCAGCGATCCGTCCGTTCTCGATATATTGATAAGCTTCTTCCAGCGTTAGCTCAGAAACCTCTAGAAACTCATCCTCATCCAGCGCCATTTCGCCAGGCTGTGCATTCTCTGTTACGTACAAATGAATAATTTCGTCAGCGAAACCTGGTGAAGTATAGAACGATTTCAGAAGAAACAACTCCCCGCTATGAAAACCAGTCTCTTCTTGAAGCTCTCGTTCGGCTGCATATTGAGGGTCTTCGCCCGGGTCCAGCTTGCCTGCCGGAATTTCAACTTCGGTACGGTTCATAGGTTGGCGATACTGCTCGACCACCAGCATTTTATTGTTGTTCAACGCGAGTACGGCTACAGCTCCAGGATGTTTTACTACCTCACGAGTAGCTGTGTTTCCGTCGGGTAGACGTACAGTATCCACCTGAAGTGTGATGATTTTCCCATTGAAAATAGGCTCTGTAGACAATGTTGTTTCGTCTAACGCAGGGTTGGATTTCATTTCTTGTTTATTCATATCTTTGGTCTCCTTTGGCTCAGTTCTGCATACGGTGTATTATAGCAAACTTAACTGGAAAGAAGGAATCGTCTATGAATGACCTCTTCAGCCGTACAAGCTCTTCCGCATTAATCATGGTAGGCAAACCAAATCAGATTAAAGCGGCGCTAGCCATGTGGATGCAACAATATGGCCGTGACATGCCTTTGGCTTATGTTTTGTCGTTACAAAGTACTCCATCTTCCCAAACAAAATATAAAGAGCTCTCCCCTGAGATCGACACCCCTGGGGATAGCTCTTCTATATGCACTTTATAAATTAACCTTTCACACTTTCTTTAACAATCGCTACAACCATTTCAGCCGCTTTAACAATATCCTGGGCTTTGATTCGTTCTTTGGTTGTATGAATATGCTCGTATCCAATCGCCAGATTCACAGTTGGAATCTTAAGACCATTGAACACGTTGGCATCACTGCCTCCGCCTGAATGAAACAGCCGTGGAGTCAGTCCTAAAGATTTAATGGCCCGATCTGCAAGCTGGACCACAGGGTCATGTTCGTTGAAGCTGAATGCCGGATAGATTACTTCACTGCGGAATTCACATTCTGCGCCATACTCGCGTACGGTTGTCTCTAGGGCCTCACGCATTTGCGCAACCTGTTGATCCACTTTTTCTTGAACAATACTACGCGCTTCGGCATCCAGTTGTACATGATCACAGACGATATTAGTGGGGCCTCCGCCAGCGAATTTGCCGATATTGGCCGTTGTTTCACTATCAATGCGTCCCAGCTTCATAGCCGCAATTGCCTTGCTCGCCACTTGAATCGCACTGATGCCATCCTCAGGATTAACACCTGCATGTGCGGACTTGCCAAAGATCTGCATGGTAACCTTTGCTTGCGTAGGTGCTGCTACAGCGATCGCACCAATCTCACCGTTAGAATCCAGTGCATAACCCATGTCGGCATCCAGATACTTCGGATCCATCGCTCTTGCCCCTAACAATCCCGACTCTTCTCCTGCTGTAATCACGAATTGAATTTGTCCATGCGGAAGCTTATGCTCCTGAATCACCCGGATAGCTTCGAACAAGGCAGCTAATCCTGCTTTATCATCTGCTCCAAGGATCGTACTACCGTCACTGGTAATCCAACCGTCTTCCCCCAGAGTCGGCTTTATCCCCTGTCCAGGAACAACCGTATCCATATGGCAGGTAAACAGAAGTTTCTGTGTATCCCCACCATTCTCCGCAGGCCAAGTGATGAACAAGTTCCCAGCACCGTGGCCCGTTCTTTCCTGGGAATCATCTTCAATGACTTCCAGTCCAAGGGCATTGAATTTCTTCGTCAGAACATCCGCAATTTCTCGTTCATTTCTTGTCTCGCTATCAATACGGACAAGCTCCATAAATTCCTGAATCAATCGGTCTTCTATTATCAATGGACTTCCCTCTCTTTCATGGATACGTTACAATAGTTGTACTGCGTTAACAAATGCTTATGTCCATAACTTAAACTAATTCCAAAGGAGTCACTCATGCAACGTAAAAAATGGTTTCGCATACTCATTTACGTGATGCTGATCGCCATGATCGCTTCTACCCTGCTTATTGTGATCGAGCCGTTCCTTGTAGGTTAAAGCTACAAGCTAATAATAGCAGCCCGGATGATCCAGGCTGCTATTTGTTATGTTAAGAATCCCCGAGTATTTCCTCATAAGCAAATCGACTCAGAAAATATGGGATCAGCTCACGGGCAATCTTTTCGATATCCAGGCTTTTTCCTGTACACTCCTCAAGTGAAGTTACACCAAACTGGGCAATACCGCAGGGAATAATGCCTTGAAAACCTTTTTCAGATATGCCTGCGCTGATATTAAAGGCAAAACCGTGACTGGTAACAAATCCCTTGCGAAATCGGCTTTTGTTAAACTTGATTCCGATCGCACATATCTTTTTATCACCAACCCAAACGCCTGTGTATTCCGGCTTGCGATCACCTTCGATACCGTAGGATGCCAGATAATCTATAATAACCTGTTCAAGGTCACGCAGATATCCGTGCAGATTCACCTTTCCATCTTCCCCAATCCGCAATAGTGGATAGCCCACCAGCTGACCCGGTCCATGATATGTAATATCTCCTCCGCGATCAATTTCAAACAACGCAATACCTTGTTCTTTGAGCTGCTCGCTATTTAGGAGGAGATGCTCGGGATGGTTCTGTGAACCAATCGTATACGTAGGCGGATGCTGCAAAAGGATGAGACTCTCCGGTTCGTCACCCGAATCAATAGCCTGTACAGCTTTTTTTTGGAGCTCCCAGGCCTTGCCGTATTCCATCAAAGGGGTATACGAAATGGCCAGCTTACGTGCGTTCGTGATGCTCATGCCTACACATCCCCTTTTCCCGAGTATCTTACCTTGCTTCCAGATCATTTAGTACAGCTTAGTATCTGGTGTATAACCTTCTACATTTTCCTTAACTCTTTGCAGGAATCGTCCGCTTATAACCCCATCCAGAATTCGGTGATCCAGAGACAGACAGATATTCGCCATGGAACGCACAGCGATCATATCGTTAATAACTACAGGCTTCTTCACAATAGACTCGAAGGTAACAATCGCCGCTTGCGGATAGTTAATGATTGGATAAGAAAGAATGGAACCAAAGGATCCTGTATTATTGACAGTAAATGTTCCGCCCTGCATATCATCTAGACGCAGCTTACCCTCACGAGTCTTAAATGCAAGCTCATCAATCTCACGTGCTAACCCAGCTACATTCTTCTGATCAGCATTCTTAATGACAGGAGTCATTACCGAGTCCTCGGTACCTACTGCAAGGGATATATTAATATCACGTTTGACGATAATTTTATCAACAGCCCAGACAGAGTTCATAATTGGATAGTCTTTAATGGCACTCACAACAGCCTTCATTAAAAAGGCAAGATAAGTAAGATTAATGCCCTCTTTGCGCTTGAACTCATCCTTAAGCTTGTTCCGAAGCATAACAAGATTCGTGACATCCACTTCAATCATAGTCCAAGCATGTGGAATTTCGGTGACACTTTGACGCATCCGTGATGCGATGGTGTTGCGAATCGGCGTTACATCAATTAAATACTCTGAGCTGCTGCCTCGGCCGCCTTCCACCTCAATGGTCGGGATGCGCGGGGACTCACTGAAATGAAGGCCGGAATTCCGCACAGGTTGAATATCCTCTTCTATCTCAGGCAGTGTTGCCCGAACGATCGGCTCCTGCTTAAGCGCTGGTTCCGATTTCTGCATAGGAACGCTCGAAGCGGATCCGCCGGCAGCAAGATAGGCCAGCACATCTTTGCGAGTGATACGACCTCCGTTGCCGGTACCGGATACAGCCTTTAGATCAATTTGATGTTCCGCAGCCAACGTCTGTACAGCGGGTGAATACCGGGAACGCATTGGAGCATCGGCATCTGCAGCTTGACCCGCTGCGCTCACTCCCGAAGCCTGCGGTACAGCTTGGCCGTTGATTGCAGTAGCAGGACTTGATGTAGCTTTTTGTACCGCAGGATCGACTGTATTCGAAGGGGCTGCAGGTACAACGATTTGACAGATCACTTCACCTACATTAACCGTCTGGCCTTCCTCGGCCAAAAGCTCTCCCATAATCCCATCGATTGTGGAAGGAAGCTCTGCATTTACTTTATCTGTAATGACCTCACACAACGGCTCATATTGTTCCACCGGGTCACCCGGTTTTTTCAGCCATTTGCCGATCGTTGCCGATACCAGAGACTCTGCCAGTTGAGGCATGGTCACATCGATCAACTTTTGGTTGTCAGACATAATTTCACTCCTTAAAGGTTTACGAGAATATCCTAGTATTGGGCCAGCCGAAGCATTTCCGCCTTTACCTTATCTTTGCTAAGCATAAAGAACTTCTCCATCGGCGGACTGATCGGCATCGCCGGCACATCAGGACCACAGAGACGGAAGATCGGTGCGTCCAATTCGAACAGGCAATGTTCGGCAATAATCGCTGCTACTTCCCCGCCTATGCCCCCTGTCTTGTTATCCTCATGCACTATAAGGACCTTCCCGGTCTGGCGAGCGGCAGCAATTATAGCTTCACGGTCAAGCGGTTGCAGTGTACGAAGATCAAGAATGTGAGCGGTAATGCCTTCCTCACGCTCCAGCTCTTCTGCAGCCTGCATGGCAAAATGCAGCGGCAGACTGTAGCCGATAACCGTAATGTCGCTTCCTTCACGAAGCAGGTTTGCTTCACCGATAGGTACCGTATATTCTCCTTCGGGCACATCTTCCTTGATTAATTTGTAACATTTCTTGTTCTCGAAGAACAAGACCGGATCAGGATCGCGTACAGCCGATTTCAGGAGACCTTTGGCATCAGCTGCCGAATAAGGAGCTACAATCTTGAGACCCGGCGTACCAAAGAATATGGATTCCGGACATTGGGAGTGATAAAGCCCCCCAAAAATACCTCCGCCAATCGGTGCCCGGATAACAATAGGACAACTCCAGTCGTTATTGGAGCGGTAGCGGATTTTGGCCGCTTCACTGATAATTTGATTGGTTGCCGGGAGCATGAAATCAGAATACTGCATTTCAGCAATAGGCTTCATTCCGTACATGGCAGCACCAATAGCTACGCCGGCAATAGCCGATTCTGCCAAAGGTGTATCCAGTACACGCTCTGCGCCGAACTGATCCTGAAGTCCCTTGGTGGTTGTGAACACACCGCCTTTAACCCCGACATCTTCTCCAAGAATAAATACGGATTCATCCCGTTCCATTTCTTCCTTCATCGCCAACCGAATCGCATCAATATATTCCATAATAGCCATACTTTACGCTCCTCCCTTGGACTCGCTGTACACATGCAGCAGCGTATCTTCCGGTTTCGGGAACGGCGCATTGTCGGCGTATTCAATAGCCTCTTTCAGTTCGAGATTGCACTCGGCAATCATATCGCGTTCCTGTTCATCACTCCAGAGTCCCAAGTTGATCAGGTAGTTGCGGAAGCCTGCCACACCGTCTTTTTTCCAATTCTCATCTATTTCTTCCTGAGTGCGGTAAGCCAAATCATTATCGGAAGTAGAGTGTGGGGACAGACGGTACATCATCGCCTCAATCAGTGTTGGGCCTTCACCGGCCAATGCACGCTCACGTGCTTCTTTTACAACACGGTAGACCTCCAGCGGATCATTTCCATCCACACGTATTCCCGGAAACCCGTAGCCGAGTGCTCGGTCGCTAATCTTGCCGCCAAGCTGACGATGGGCAGGAATAGAGATCGCGTATTGATTATTCTGACACATGATAATCACGGGGAGCTTGTTCACACCGGCGAAATTGCAGGCTTCGTGAAAATCCCCTTGGTTACTGGAACCTTCGCCAAAGGTAACAAAGGAAACAAACTTTTTCTTCTGCATTTTGGCCGCCAGCGCAAACCCTACGGCATGCGGAACTTGCGTAGTCACCGGACTGGATCCGGTCACAATACGCAGTCTCTTGCTACCAAAATGGCCCGGCATTTGCCGTCCGCCGCTGTTAGGGTCCTCTGCTTTGGCAAATACCGACAGCATCAACTCCCGTGTAGTCATACCAACGGATAATACGAACGCATAATCACGGTAATAAGGTAAAAAATAATCATTCTGGCGGTCCAGCGCAAATGCTGCTGCAACCTGCCCAGCCTCCTGGCCAATACCGGAGACATGGAAATTAATTTTGCCAGCCCGCTGAAGCAGCAGACTACGCTCGTCGTATTTACGGGCGAGCAGCATATATCTGTACATGTCTATGACCTGACCGTCGCTAAGTCCAAGCTGTGTGTGTCTGTTAATGGTTTCTACAGTACCTTGTGATTCCATAGAGAGGTACCTCCTTATTCATAAAGCCTCAAGCCTTGTTCCAGCAGAGAAATCCAACGAATGCGGACTTGATCTTAAAACCTGGTACTAAGACTTGGCTTGAGTTTATTATAATCCCTTTACAAGCAAAAAGAAATGCTCTTTAGCTCACATGCCGATAGCTTTTCCATCCACAGCCAGCATCGCCTCACCGATAATCTCGGATAGCGTTGGATGGGCATGAATAGCCTCGCCGACTTCCCAAGGAGTTGCATCCAAGATCTGAGCTAACGCCGCTTCACCGATAAGATCGGTAACATGCGGGCCAATCATCTGTACACCGAGAATATCACCTGTGCTGCGATCTGCTACTACTTTCACAAAACCATCTTTCATACCGTATACAATCGCTTTGCCGATAGCGGAGAAAGGGAACTTGCCTGTTACTACATCATGCCCCAGTGCCTTTGCCTCTTTCTCAGGATAACCCACACTGGCAACCTCCGGTCGAGAATAGACACAGCGAGGGACCAGATGGGTATGATACGGATGAAGTTGTTCGCCCGCCAAATGGTTCACCGCTCTTATCCCCTCATGACTGGCTGCATGCGCCAGTTGAAGGCCTCCTATACAATCGCCGATAGCATAGATATGAGGCTCATTCGTCTGCATATTATCATTCACAGATATAATGCCCTTCTCAAACCGAATGTCTGTATTTTCCAGACCGATATTTTCGATATTAGCTTGTCTTCCTACAGAAACCAACAACTTCTCTGCTGATAGCGTTTGGCTTTGTTCCCCTTTTTGAGCCTCCAGAGTAACTCCATCCTCGGTTACGTTACAGCTGTTAGTATCAACCCTCGTACCTGTCAGCACTTTAACACCGCGCTTTTTCAAAAGTCGAAGAAGCTCTTTAGCCACCTCTGCATCCTCGAACGGGAGCAATTGTTCTTCGGCTTCAACAACGGTAACCTCGACACCAAAATCTGCCAGCATCGACGCCCATTCCACACCGATGACTCCGCCGCCAAGAATAATCATGGAGGAGGGCAGTTCTTCCATCTTCAAAGCTTCTTCACTGCTGAAGATCGCTTTTCCATCCGGTTTAAGTCCGGGAATAACACGCGGACGTGAGCCTGTAGCAATGATTAAATGGCTGGAAACAACGGTCTCCATCTCTCCATCCTCCAGCTCAACAGCTACTGCACCGCTTCGCGGCGAGAAGATGGAAGGACCAATAACACGGCCTTTCCCTTTTACTACTTGAATCTTATTTTTCCGCATCAAGTATTGCACGCCTTGATGAAGCTGCTCAACAACCGCTTCCTTGCGCTGCTGCACTTTCGGGAAAACCAGCTTTACGCCGGAAGTCTCAATTCCATAGCTCTCACTCTCATTAATTTCAGCAAATACCTCTGCACTGCGCAGAAGGGATTTGCTCGGAATGCATCCTCGATGCAGACATGTCCCGCCTAATTTATCCATTTCTATTATGACGACTGACTTCCCCAGCTGTGCGGCACGAATCGCTGCCACATATCCACCTGTTCCTCCGCCTAGTATCGCCACATCACATGAAATTGTCATGATAGGTATCCCTCCAATAATTACACATAAGTTCAACTTAACGTACCCTATTGTACTCTCTTTTTCCCACATTACAAAACCTATAAATGTCATAGCCAAATGGACAATTGAGGGCTTAAGCGTTATCATTAATTGAAATGAAAAGGGCTCAGGAGGGTAGAATTCTTATGAAACTGCTAATTACACGCTTTATTGCCATTCTAATTCTCGTTATTCCCGGCCTGTTTGCCATGAAGGGCTTTATCATGATGAAGGACGATGTTTATAATTATATATCCATGCACGGAGATGATACGGCAACCCCAGTATTTGCCTGGCTTCATTTCGGAGGAGGACTGCTCCTCTTCGCAGCTGGAATGGCTTTTCTTGGCGGTTGGATTCTTACCCGTGACCGCAAGCGCAACTATGTCGGTCCTCGGTTTAAGGAGAAAAAGAAACCTACACAAACTCAGCCGCCTAAGACAACCTCATAAATCCTGACAAACAGCCTCCCTTAAGGGAAGGCTGTTCTTTTTTTATTTTGCGCCGCCTGCTACCAATTCACTATATAACCCGCCCTGACGAAGAAGTTCCGCGTGGGATCCCTGCTGAAGTAAGTGACCCCCTTGAAGAACGAGAATACGGTCAGCCGATCGGATGGTATTTAATCGATGGGCAATCACAAAGCTGGTACGGCCCTTCATAAGCGCTTGCAAACCTTCCTGAATCTTGATCTCCGTAACCGTATCGATACTGCTGGTTGCTTCATCAAGAATCAGCATGGCCGGGTCAGCCAGAATGGCTCGGGCAATCGCTAACAGTTGTTTTTGACCTTGGCTAATGCCGCTTCCGTCTGTCGCCAGCATACGTTCATAACCATCCGGCATCCGCATGATGAAAGAATGGGCATTGGCCAGCTTGGCAGCCTCCTCGACCTCTTCGTCCGTAGCATCCAATCTTCCGTAACGGATGTTATCGCGAATACTACCCTTAAATAAGAAAGTATCCTGCAGTACAAATGCCATATGTCCTCGGAGACTTTCGCGGCGAATAGAGGTAATATCATGTCCATCAATGGTAATCTGCCCCTTATGCGGGTTATAGAAGCGGGATAACAACCCGATTACTGTAGTTTTCCCGGCTCCGGTAGGACCCACCAAAGCAATCATCTCCCCAGGCTTAGCCATAAAACTAATGTCTTGGAGCGTATCTCCTGCTTCGTCATAGGAAAAGGATACTCCGGAGAATTCCACTTCTCCTTCCACGGTCTCCAGTGTTTTGGCCGCCCCCTCATCCTTCGCTTCGGTTTCTTCATCCAGAACCTCGAACACCCGCTCAGCACCGGCAATCGCTGACAGCAGACTGTTCCACTGATTCGCCAAATCATTTAGCGGACGGGTGAACTGACGCGTGTATTCCACAAATACGATAATTACTCCAACCGTAATGGAGCCGTTAATCGCCAAGATTCCCCCTACCCCAGCGACAATCGCAAAGCTTAAATTGTTCAGTCCATTCATCAGCTTCGGAATAAAACCGGAGATCGCCTGCGCCCAGTAGCCTGACAGCATAATCCGTTCGTTCCGTTCACGAAAACCCGTTATCACACGTTCTTCCTGCGAAAAGGCTTTAATAATACGCTGCCCAGATAAAGTTTCTTCAATATAGCCGTTAAGTTCCCCCATATTCTTCTGCCGTTCCTTGAATAGCGGACCCGTCCGCCGGGTAATCCAGCGCATGCCAAAAGCCATCAAAGGGACGACAATAAACGTAAGCAAGGTTAATATAGGGCTAAGCCACAGCATTACGGAAACTGTACCTACAAGCGTCAAAATACTCGAAAAAATCTGGATAGCGGAGCTATTAAACGTAGAGCTTATATTTTCAATGTCATTGGTAAGCCGGCTCATAATCTCACCCTGCTGGCGGCGGTTGAAGAATGAGATAGGCAATTTAATCAAATGGGAGAACAACTCCGTACGCATTCGGTATACGGTCTCCTGAGCGATCTCGATCATCCAGATATTTTGCAGCCAGGAAGTCAGTGAATTGAAGATATATACCAGGGACAGTCCAATTAAAAAGACACCCCACAACTTTCCTCCCGTCCCCTCCAAGAAATCATCCACGGCTACACCGACCAGATAAGGGCCGAGCAATGAGAGCAGTGAACTTAGCACAACCATGAACAGAACAAGAGCCAATTTCACCTTTCGCTTAGCAAGGTAATTCCATATTCTCTTCAGTGTACCCGACCAATCTTTAGCCTTAGATTTCGGTTTGCGTCCCGTTGCAAGCCCTATCTTGCCTTCTGCAAGTGTAATTACCGGTCGAGGGTGACGAAAGGGTTCAAGTAATGCTTTAAACATGCTGAACCTCCTCCCCCAATTGTGATTTGTAGATGGTTCGATACAGTTCAGAGCTTACCATCAGTTCCTTATGATTGCCGCTTCCAATTAATCGTCCCTCATCCAGCAAAAGAATTAAATCCGCCGATGCTGTAGAACTGATCTTCTGGGTAATCAAAAACGTGGTACAGGACATTTCCTTCAGAGCCTCCAACAAAGCACCTTCAGTTACTGCATCCAATGCACTGGTACTGTCATCAAGAATGAGTATGGACGGATTTCTCACAAGAGCCCTGGCTATGGTTAGACGCTGTTTTTGACCGCCCGACAGGTTAACACCCCTCTGTCCAAGCTTTGTCTCGTATCCATCAGGTAATCCTTGTATGGTCTCATGAATTTGTGCCGCTACAGCAGCCTTCTGGATCTGTTCCAGGGTCGCATTCTCATCCCCCCACGCAATGTTCTCCCTTACCGTTCCTGTAAAGAGCAGCACTTCCTGTGGAACATAGCCAATGGCATGGCGCAGCCTTGAAATATCCATTTCGCGGGTATCTATTTCGTCAATTCGTATAGCCCCTGAGTTTTCTTCGTACAAACGTGGAATAAGTCCAACAAGCGAGGATTTCCCAGAGCCGGTGGAACCCATAATAGCAACCCGCTCCCCCGGGGAAACTGTAAAGGAGATATTCTCAAGAACAGAAATATCACTGCCAGGATAGCAAAAGCCAACCTTCACAAATTCAACCCTGCCCTGAATCGGTTTACTGTGAATTAATGATGTCTTCTCAGAACTACTACTTGTGTCAGGTATAGACGTTCCCTCGGCGAATACATCTTCAATACGCTGCAAGGAAGCCCGGGCTCTGGAAAAGGTAACTACGATCCAGGATAGGGCCGACAATGCACCAATGGTGCGCAGAGAGTAGTTGATTACCGCAATCGTTTCACCCAGGGTAGCGTCACCCGTAGAAATCTCCAGTCGGCCAAACCAAAGCACAGCTAATATCCCTGCATTCACGATTAGCAAAATAAAGGGCATCGTTGTTTCTGTTAACCTTAGTGCAGAGATTGTCGTTCTCATCAGGTTTTCGCTAAAGCCAGCAAAACGGCCAATTTCATGACTCATACGCACAAACACACGGATTAACCGTATCCCTGTCAAATTTTCCTGAATGACCCCGTTGACACCATCCAGACGGGCTTGAACATTTCGGAACAATAAGGATGCTCGTTTCATCACCCAATATAGAAATACGGCCAAGACAGGAACCGTCAACGTGAGGATTAATCCAAGCTTTACATGCACAACCAGCGCCATGATCACACTGCCCATAACTACAAGCGGTACACGCGTCATAAAACGCAAACTCATAAATATCGTATCCTGCAATTGGGAAACATCACTGGTGAGCCGTGTAATTAGAGAAGAAGCAGCAAAACGGTTGAATATTTCATAAGTAAAAGATTGCACTCTCTCATACAGCTTGTCCCTTAGATCAAAAGCGAAGCCCTGACTGGTATGCGATGCAAAAAAGGAACTTAAGATCCCGGCGATAAATGCAATTAAAGCGCTTCCTATTAAAACGCCGCCCCACATCCACACCACAGAAGGGTCCCTGCCCTTAATACCTTCATCAATAATTTTGGAGATCAAAAGAGGTTGTGACAGCTCCACAGCCAGTTCAATTAGCATCATAACTAGTGCGGCGACTGCTGCCACACGGTATTTTTTCAAGTAAGCAGAAATCAAGCTCATACCTTACCTCCGACCGGACAACCAACTCTCCGTAATTTGTTATATATTAATACCCAATACCATTACTCTTGCAGCGCATCCCGCAAACGGCTCGACATCATTGAGGACTGCGCAGACTTCACAGCGGCTCTTCGGAGTGCTTTGTTACTACGGGCTACTTCTGTTAAATCAGTCATCATATCCGTAAGTAACGCCTGCACCTCCGGGGATAACTTTTCATCTTCTATTAAAGAATCGATGCGTTTTTTGTATTGACTCACCTTATCTACCACCGTAATTACTCCCTTTCTTACCATTCATTGAGCTTTATTATACCATCTCCAGGAAAGAAGTTTTTAAGTTGCCTCATATAACATGTTTTTGCTGGCTTACGGTGTCAGGAATATGATACTGTAATAAGGTCGCCTTTTGGAGATAGCTATTATTTTGTCATTTGGAAAGGACCGATGGACAGTGGCACAGTTGTTTTTTAGATACGGAGCAATGAACAGCGGCAAATCTATAGAAATTCTAAAGGTAGCCCATAATTATGAGGAACAAGGCAAATCTGTTCTTATTTTCACCTCTTCTCTGGATGACAGAGATGAAATTGGTTATGTCTCTTCCCGAATAGGACTACGCAAACAAGCTAGAGCCATAGACGAAAAGACGGACATATACAGCATTGTCAGCAACCACCAACCAAAACCTCATTGTGTACTGATTGATGAATGCCAATTCTTGAATCGCGACAGCATTCTTCAGTTGGTCCGTATCGTAGATGAGCTAAATATTCCAGTAATGGCCTTCGGACTCAAAAATGATTTTCAGAACAACCTTTTTGAGGGAAGCAAATATATGTTGATTTACGCAGATAAAATCGAAGAAATGAAGACTATATGCTGGTTCTGCGAACGCAAAGCCACTATGGCCCTGCGTGTGGAGAACGGTAAGCCGGTTTACAGCGGTAAGCAAATTCAAATCGGCGGAAATGAAGCCTATTATCCCGTCTGCCGTAAATGCCACAAGAACCCGCCTCTATAATGACAAAAGAAAGCATTCCGCAGCCGAATCAATCGGGGGAATGCTTTTTTTATTTTATAATATTGTGCCTGGTCAAACGTTGTGAACAGCAAGGTTCTTTCTGCCGGTACAAAGAAGCGAAATATACCTTTTAATAAGCGCATATGCTACACCTCCCTATTCAAATACCGCTCATGAATCACGTTCAAATGATGAATCACATGACCAATCAGTACACATATCAATGCTCTCACAGAAATCAATGAGTCATTAGCGGTTCCCGTCCGGATCCCGGCCTCCTGAGGCAGACTTTCCAGCAATACCAGTGTCGATTCACGAACCAATTTATAATGATCAACCATCTGTTTCAGAGTGAACCTGTCAAAGCAACCGGAATCCACATAGTCATTTTCCTCATACCCAGCAAGCGGAGTCTTATCTCCTCGGGCAATTCTTAACAGACGGTAAGAAATAATGCGGTCATTATCTATCAGATGTCCAATGATCTGCTTGATATTCCATTTCTCTGATGCATAGCGGTATTCCCCCTGCACTTCACTTAATTCTCCCAAAAAAGCAAATATCGCTTGTGACTGCTCTCTAAAAATAGTAACCAATTCACCGTTCTCTGGCACTAACGAGATATAATCAGCATAAAAGTCTCCATATTCATTACGATTTGGCCGCTGTTCCATGGTCGAAATCCCCTCCATTTACAAATTTTAAGAAATATTTGGTGAAAAGTGGCATTTCCTGTTGTTGAATTTTATATCATTAGGTATAATATTCGCAAGATTAAGAATAAATTAATCGGTTCATCGGGAGTGTATGCATTGTTGGATTTTTTGCTCTTCATGTTATTTTCCGTGTTGGAAAGTTGTGCTTTATTTTTTCTAGCCTTCAAGATTTTTAAGATTGATCTGTATGAAAAAGAAATTATATTTGCCAGTATGATCATGGGGGGATTCTCTTACGTCCTCCGCAATAATTATAATTCACCCGATGTTGATGTCTTATTACAGTACATACTAGTCTTTTGTTTTTTTTGGCTTTTGTTTAGAATCCAAGTATTCTATGCAACAATAATGACGGCCATGGCTTATCAGGCTTTTTTGTTAATTCAATCCGTTCTTTATTTATTGATGAAAATGTCAGGTATCTATGAACTTCAGTATCCTATATTATCTTTTGGAACATATCTTTTACAGTTCATTTCCTCGATAATAACTTTATATATTGGTTATTATATAGGAAAAAAGAGGAAGGGATTTGATTTTGTCCCAGACAAGCCTGATGGGAGCATTAACATCAGCAGCCGCGACAAAATTATGTTTATTTTAACTTTGCCTTCCCCATTTTTTACATTGTTTATGTTATTTTCTGCCAAGCATTTATTTGAATTTTTCTCATTGATACCTATATTTTATGCAGTTCTATTGTTTGGATATTTATATCTCTCCAATAAAAAGGACCATGATAAACATGATTATTAATCATCTCGCAAATAAAATATCAGTTTCAATTAAACGAGCAAATCCGGAAGAAACCAGTTCCATTGAAATCATGCAATACTCCTTGAATATAATTTTAAATACATTGCTAATATTGTCAGGATCTGCACTTATAGGCTTGCTGCTTGATAACTTAGTGGATACTATGTTATTTTTTGTGAGTCTATCCATATTGCGCATATGTTCTGGAGGTTTTCATCTAAAAACTGCGTCTGCTTGTAATGTGGTTACCATTTTACTGTGTACTCTAACTCCATATTTCCTCAACTTTAGAGGAGGGATAGTTTTAGTAATAAATACTATCAGCTTCATAATTATGTTGCTCTTTGCACCCAATCCAGATAAAAATGCTCAAATTCCTCTCAGATTTTTCCCCCACCTAAAACTAGCTTCAATTCTATTAGTTAGTTTTAATTTTATTATAAATTCGTCTGTCATCGGACTGGCATTTTTTGTCCAGTCTTTAACAGTAATCCCATGGAAAAGGAGGGGGAAATAATGAAGAAATCTGTTGCAAAACACGCTTCTGCTGCTCTTTCAGCATCTGCTCGTTTTTTTGTATCTATTATGAAGTTCGCGTTTCATAGCCCAGAAGCACCAAAAGAATTACAGAAGTAATTGAACAAGGATGGGGAAAACATGCGTGTTCTACATCACGACGGCTCTTCCTGGGATATCCAGGAAGAGGAAATATTGTACTTCTCTAATTATAAAAATACAATATTCGTCCACACGAAAGAAGGCGAATTTGTTCTCCCCACCACTCTTTCTGATATTTTTTGTGCTTATGGGAGTAAAGGATTCGAACGTCTTGATCGAAGTAACGTAGTCAATATCCATAATATTGATGATTATGATTCTGTACGAAAGATTGTTTCTTTTAATAATGGTTCGCAATTTACAACAGTCTCGGAATCAAATGACTTACGTATAAAAAAATACTTAACGGCAAGAAAAAAAAGCCCGGCTAATTAAAAGTCGTGCTTTTTTTTAGGCTCTATCTCGAAATCAGTGCTTGACTTTCCGTTTTCATCACTATGCCTGGAACGATTTCGTTCTAACCTCGCCTGATGTTTCACCGGGTTTGTGGCAACTACGCCATACAGGTAGCCGAATCCGGGTTGCGGACCAGTCCTTCGTCGAATTAGAGAGGAAAATGCCCGCTATTACCGACCGAAATGCCATGAATTTGAGTTTAAGGGGAAATATCCCTATAATCTTACCCATACCGCCCCAAAGAGGTAGCGTCAAGAAGTTTGTGCATGAGAATAGAAGTATCTCCCCAGGTATCCCCGACAAATACGGCAAATCGTCTATCTACATGGGTTTCAATATATATAGTTGCACAACGTACACTTATATTTCTCCCTTAGCACACTTTTGGATGTTTAATTGCACTTTATACACTTATTTTTGGGTATTCCGGGGTTTAACCGGCATATTCGTGTTTTTAGTTGCACAACGTACATCTATCCATACATCCGAGCGCCAAAAGCTAGAAATAAGTGTATAAAATACATCTATTACTCTGACTACCTCCGAGTTTTCGGTAGGATCAAGAAGTTTGTGTATGAGAGTAGATACTAGTTTCTCGGGTGTGGTTTGTAGGTGTGGTTGTAGTTTGGGGCGGAGGAATCCCTCCCCTAACTACAAGGGGAATAGGTTGTTTCTTCCTGCACCGGGTATCGCGCTTCAAACATCTCGTTTAGTTTGTTCTTTACCTCTAAATCACCGAAGCCGCGAATCACCCGTTCGCCAAAACGTTCTATTGGGCGTAACGGATTCCTGTCCTTCTCATCACCTGTCAAGCACTGATTTTAGTGTTGAGCCTTTTTTTATGGAAATTAATCATTGTCCCATGTTATCCATCATTTGTAAAGAAAAATTCAGAAGATGAATGATAGGAGACAGAGCGCCTCATAAATGGTACCATTTGGAAAGGATGTATATTAAAATTACATAATAGCATATGGAGGGAACTAATGAATTATCAATTCCATCCTTCGCCTCGCCCCTCTTCTCTTGAATTGTTAACCGACGAGCAACTATTGAACATTTTTGAATTGGCGGTGCAGGCTAAGGCTTCCCCAGATTTTATTCAGATTATTGAAAGTGTTTTGGCAGGAAGAAATATCCCATTTCTTAAAGAACAACTCGAAGATCTCAACAAAGAAGTGAAAGAATAGAATTGTGTTAGACTACAGCTTGTTACAACCTATAGCGTAATTTATTAGTCCTCTATGGAATTTGGTGCGGACTGTTCAATTGTATATAATATCCATACACTCCAGGGGGCAGATCATTGATCTGTCTTTTTTAATTTGAATTTAGGGAGAAAAGTCTCAAATTTGCGCAACTTGGGCACAGTCCGCTGTAGCGGTCATTGTAGACAAAGGCATAATCGCCGGCCGTACGACGGAACCTTCGCTCCCAAGGCCACAGCTACCCGTGCAGAGGCGGTTAAAGTCATCTCTCTCCTGCTCACGGCCTCTATAAAGTGAACCTAAGAACTCATTAATCGCATACAATTATTTAAAAAGGAAGAGCAGCTCGCTGCTCTTCCTTTTTTCTCGTAATCTGACCTATGTATTATCCGTGTATTATATTGCTTCTGCATTACGATCAGGATGAATGTTCTGTAACTTTCCTTCATTCTGTGTTGCAGCATTTCCAAATCCAAAACGAATTTTCTTACGTAAAGGTTCCTCGTAGTACTTAAAAATGATCGAGCTCAACACAAGGGCAATTATAAAAGATAAGGTGTGACTCAGCCATAAGCTAAAATGCATATAATCTACATAACTCAACGCTAGTGCATGAATCATATAAAAGGAAAAACTAATCTCACCTAGATATACTAAGTATTTATTAGACAATATTCTTGAAAAGACACCCTTCTGGAAAGCAAATGTATATATTAACAGCCCCCATGCAGGCACAAAAAACAAACCTCTCATATTGGGAAGTTCCAGCACCCCAGACAGCATAATAAATGTAGAAATTAGTATCAGGCATCCTAACTCCTTAAGATTAGACGACAGTTCCTTTCCCGGTTTACTCTGATCAGACCTTTTAATAAATATCAGTCCTAAAACAACTCCCACCATAAATTCAAAAGCTCTTGTTGCTGGAAATATATTTAGAGCCCAGACAAATATTTTATTTTCTTGCGTCAGAATCAAGTTTAAGATGAATAAACCCGCCCACACTAAGGTCAGTAGAGACAGGATTACTTTTGTATTTTTAAATATATTAAATCTTTTTAACCCATAAAGAAGAAATGGAAAAATCAAATAAAAAAAGGCCTCCACCGATAATGTCCAAGAGACGCTGTTAAAATTAAAGTACACGCTGGAAATCGGTATGTAGCTCTGAACTAGAAATAAGTTAATACCCGACATAATAGCCAATTTGATCGCATACAGCCCTTCAGGATCAAAATAAATTAACACTAACGGTGTTGCTAATAAAAAGGTCAATAGATGAACCGGATAAATTTTTGCAAATCTAGCTAAATAGAAACGTCGTATATTTTCTTTATTCAAAACATTTAATTTTGTTTGGTAGGTGTAAGCGAGTATAAATCCAGAAAGAACAAAAAAGAATTGAACACCAGCAGAACCCAATCCATAAACCACGAATATTCCTCCAGTATGAAAGAGAAATACCAATAAAGCAGCTAAAAATCTAAATGAAGTTAGTGGTCTTAACAATTTTCACCCTCCTTGGTTCTTTATTGAGAACAGTATACAATATAATCCAATGGCACGATGTGGATAAATTCACAGGCATGATCGATTTTATTAGTCTATACAAAAAAAGCCTAGAGGATTCTCATAGGCTCATCAAAATGTTTAATTATTGGTACTTTTAATTTTAAAGTTATGTACTCTCATCCATTTATTTAGAACAAACTCATCGATCATGCCCGTCGCTGGCCTAACACGAAATTTATGTTCAGAGCCTTTCTCAAATCCCAACGCATCGTAGATTAGATCATCATGCATTTGTTTAACAAAATAAACCTTCTTTAATCCCAATCTATCCAATAATTCAAGCTTAACATTCTCTATAAATTGATCTGAATAAACCCTAGCCATGCCTACAGCACCGTCCCACTTAGTTATGTCAATACATGTTCAACAACAAACAAAACAATATTACCAAGTATAACATGACTCCATAATTAAGATACGTCTACAGCGAATGGTTTGTTTTGAGCAACTTCTTTTTTCTTTCTGTATTTAATTAATTTACGCATCGGTTCTTCATAGAATTTGAATGCTAATGAGCTAAGAACTAATGTAATTATCAGTGAAACAATGTAACTGGGTACAGGACCTGTAGTAACGTTCCTCATATACAACAAGACTAAGAGATGGATCATATAAAATGAAAAACTAATTTGACCTAAATACACAAAATACTTGTGGGAAATTATCTTTGAAATGACTCCTTTATTATAAGCAAAAACAAAAATAATCAGGGTCCAAATTGGAGTGAAATAAAGTCCCTTCAAATTAGGAAGCGGCAAGGATTTGGATATAAATAATAAGACAGCCAATACAGCCAAGCATCCTATTTCCAAAATGTTAGCTACTTTAAACGTGAAAATTGAATTTTTCTTTGATAATTTAAGAAACAGTAAACCTAATACTATTCCTATAATAAATTCAAATGATCTCATTGCTGGAAATATGTTAAGCAGCCATACAAAGAGTGTATTTTCCTTTTCTTGTGGAAGTAATAATTGCAGAGAAAATAATAATATCCAACTAAAAATTAGTATTGCCGATGTTTTTTTCATATTTTTTATAATTTTATTTCCAAACAGATACAAAATAAATGGGAAGATGGCGTAAAAGAAAACCTCTGCGGATAATGTCCACGATACATTATTAAAACTAAAATACACATCAGAAATTGGAACATAACTTTGCAGCAGTAACAAATCCATCCCTGCGATAAATATATATAAACCATCTGGGTTCAAGTTCATTAATACCCATGGTATAGCTAACAAAAATGTAAGAAAGTGCATAGGATAAATCTTTGCAAACCTTGCTTTATAAAAATGTTTAACATCTGACTTGTTGAGCCGGTCAAACTTTCCGTAGTATGTATAAGTAAGTATGAATCCTGATAATATGAAGAAGAATTGTACACCTGCTGAGCCAAGTCCATAAGGACCATAAATTCCACCGCTATGAAAAAGAAAAACCGCTAATGCTGCAAAAAATCTGAAAGAAGTTAAAGTATTTATCATTAAAATCCTCCTCTATCGTTCTCTATTAAGAACTATACAATATGGAAGATCAAATTCCTATACATTTTTTACGAAAAAGGATATATATTGGATTATGAGGAAACCGATATATATCCTTTAAATATAACGATCATTAGAATAGACCCATTGTTCACTTGTATCATTTTGAGGAGTCTAACATGATTTATCGCATCAAAAAAGCCACTCCAACGTATGAAGTGACTTGAAATGGCTTACTATGGTAGTATGCGAGGAACAAACGGGCTCATGTCAACACTTATTGCTGCTTCATCTACCAAGCGTTGTGTTGCAACTTGTATATCAAGAAGTTGTGTCTCGATTTTAAGCACATCTGGGAAAATAAGAAAAATGCCTTTTCTATGTAATCCCAAGACTTTTTTTCCTTTTGAATTTAGTTCCTTTTTTAATTTTTCATTGATTGTCACAGGGGCTTTAGTAACAGAGTCTATGTATTCATTAAAAATGTAGTTTTGTGTTACTGGAAACATATTTTGAATTAGAAATGCTTTTTTATTGCCCATAACAAAACCAAATACAATAGTATCAACTACTTTACCAGCTAGGATTTTTTTATTATAAATACCTTGAAACTTTTTAACCTGAGAAGATATAGGAATGAACCAATTAATTCCCGTTTTAACATCAACAAAGGAATAGAAGCAGGGTCTATTATGCTCAACTCCAGCTATTGTCTCTTTATTTGACATCAACTTATTATCAGGAAAGTCTATAAAATACTTATCATGGACAAAATAAAAGTTCCCATCAACTATTGTTTCCATATGTATAGCTGCCACCTTCATAATTAAAGCCCTATCCCGTTAAAGATAGAGCTTTAATAAACATTTGAGCACCGACCTTTTATGGTTCGCATATCGGTTAGCGAGAACATTTGAGCACCGACCTTTTATGGTTCGCATATCGGTTAGCGAGAACATTTGACTATTTGACTATTTGACTATTTGACTACCTTGTCTTGCAAATAAAATGTACCATGAAAACCCATTTAACACAAGTGAATAATTGAAAAAATTTAAAAGTTAAGCCTTGACTTACCCCCAAAAAAAGGGTGTAAAAAACCCTTAACTCCGATTTTTTCATGAATTAATACTTATTTGGCTACGTTTTTCTAATAATTAACAAAAGAATCAGCATTACAATTAAATGCTGACCGTTTCGGTAATTATTTGTAATTTATTTTCATACTCCTGTTTTAATCATTTAAGATTTTCTTCTGCGTTTGCTCAAATTTTATCAATTACTGAATCTAATTTGGCGCTTGCTTAATTTAGTCGATCTCTTATTGTCTTCTCCTTTTTCCAATTCAAAGTCCGTCATAATAAAAATACCGCTTTTTCTTGGATTTTTTCAAACCCAATAAATAGCGGTATTAGTTGGTATGTTATATAGAAGTTTATCGGCTTGGCAACGCTAATTTTAGATATTTACCGCCATAATTGTTCTGGCTGTAAACACCTTCCAAAACCCCACACCCCTTACACTTCAATCCTCCTTACCCTTTCAAGACACCTTATGCTCAATCCGCAGCTTGTCGGCTACCATGGCAATAAATTCCGAGTTAGTTGGCTTGGATTTGGAGATATTAATGGTGTAGCCGAACAGGTGGGAGATGCTGTCGATGTTGCCGCGAGTCCAGGCCACTTCAATGGCGTGGCGAATTGCACGTTCTACACGCGAAGGAGTGGTTTTAAATTTCTCGGCGATCGCTGGGTACAACGTTTTGGTTATTGCTCCAAGAATTTCGATATTGTTGTAAACTATGGTAATGGCTTCACGCAGATATTGATATCCTTTGATATGCGCCGGAACGCCGATCTCATGGATTATAGACGTAATGTTAGCGTCGAGGTTCTTTCCTTTGGAGAGAGGTACGACGTTTGATCTTGAAGAGGAAAAGTTATTCATATTGGAGGAAGAACTAAGACTTCCTTGGGTGCCGACCAGCTGTCTTACGCGGTTAGCCAATACCTCCATATCGAACGGCTTAAGGATATAATAAGATGCTCCAAGTTGTACAGCTCTTTGGGTGATGTTCTCCTGCCCGAAGGCGGTCAGCATGATGATCTTAGGCGCTGGATTCAAATCCATATCACGCAGTCGTTCTAGAACGCCAAGTCCATCCAGATGAGGCATGATGATATCGAGGATCAGGACATCGGGTACTTTACGGGCTGTGCTCAGCATGTGAAGAACTTCTTCTCCGTTATATGCAATACCCGTCACGGTCATATCTTCCTGTTCCGTAATATATTCGGCAAGCAAATTCGTAAACTCCCTGTTATCATCGGCCAACAACACTTCAATATTCTGCACTGGCTTAATCCTCCTTATAATCTCTGCGATAACGAAAATAATATTAACATTATTTTACTCTCCCTTAGGGATTCGACATGCAAATCTAATTTCCTTCTGTCGAATATTATTTTTCTTTATTTTTTTTCAAGGTTGATTTATAATTAAATATTTTTTTCATTATTCGATTCCGTTCGTTCTCCTTCGACAAAAAAATCTTAAGGCTAAACCGCCTTAAGATGTGGGGAAATTATATTTTGCTGCAGAACTCCTGAATCATTAAGCATCCATTCGATAAAACAGCCATAACCTGATTTCGGATCATTCACAAAGACATGAGTGACAGCCCCGATTAGCTTGCCATTTTGTACAATTGGACTTCCACTCATCCCCTGAACAATGCCACCTGTTTTATCAATAAGACGAGTATCTGTAATGCGCAATACCATTCCTTTTGTTGCAGGCTCAGGCTGACGGGCAACATGAATGATCTCTACATTAAACCGTTCCACCTGTTGACCGTCTACAACCGTTAGAATTTGGGCCGGACCCTCTTTCACTTCGCTGCCCATGGCAACAGGGATAGGCTCCTGATAAAGACTGTGGTCAGGATTCCGGGTCATTTTACCAAAGATTCCAAACTGTGTATTACTTTCTACATTCCCGAGAACCTGGCTTTCTTTTAGAAAAGTGGCCCTTTTCTCACCTGGATCTCCATCCTGGCTTTTGGATATAGAGGTTACACTGGACTGAATAATATGTCCACTGCCAACAACAATCGGAGTGCCGGTATTCATATCTGTAATCACATGCCCAAGAGCGCCATAGACGTTTTGGTTCGGATCATAAAAGGTAAGAGTTCCCACCCCTGCTGCTGAATCCCGTATATACAACCCTAGCCGCCATACCTTATCATTGCGGTCATATGCAGGCTTCAGTTTGGCGACCCGCTCCTTGCCTCCACGTTTATAAGTAATGGAGAGAAAAGCATCCGTTTTGCCCGCATGTTCCACAATTTTCGCCACCCTTGAGACCTCGTCCAGCTTCACTCCATCAATGGAGATCATTAAATCCCCAGGCTGTAATCCACAAACTTCACCCGGGGAGGTCTTGGTCTGCTGGGACACTTCTACAAGATGGTGTCCAACAATAAGCACACCTGCTGACTTGACTTTTACGCCAATGGTCTGGCCTCCCGGTATAACTTTGATCTTCCGGTCTATGTCACCCCGAAGACCCTTTTGATTCACTTCTCCAGCAACTTCCTTTGCCGCATTATGGTTCATATTCAGCGGCGAGGCAGAGCTTCGGACCGTTCCCGTTACGCCTGATAAACTAAGAAAGAAGGCAAGTAAAAGGCCGGGCATTAACTTCCTGAGGTTCGGCTTCAATGGCTGTCACGCTCCCTTTAGCTTCTTTCGCTTGACGAAAAAGGTGGTCGCCAATTGCGTACCTATAAGATAACCTTGCCCCCAGGCTTTTATTACTGTCAATCATTGTCCCGACTAGCTTGCAGCACCCTTGCTGGCCTCCGCTAAATTGAGCATTTCCTGTGCATGGTGCAACGTTTTTTCGGTAATTTCAACGCCTCCAAGCATTCGGGCCAGCTCCACTACCCGGCCGTGGGTGGACAAGGATTCCACCTCAGTCATGGTTCTTCCGTCTTCAACCTTCTTACGTATCAAATACTGATGATCAGCCATACAGGCCACCTGAGGTAAATGAGTAATGGAAAACACCTGGCAGGTTGAAGACAGCTTGTACAGCTTATCTGCGATGGACTGGGCAGCACGTCCGCTGACACCCGTATCCACTTCATCAAAGATCAGGACCGGTATCGCATCATGTCTGGCGAAAATACTCTTCATTGCCAACATCATCCGTGACAGCTCTCCGCCTGAGGCAATTTTGCTCAAAGGTCTTAAAGGTTCGCCCGGATTAGGGGAGATCATAAACTCAGCACTGTCAATGCCTTGCCGTGTTAGACGAATTCGTCGATTCTGATATTCAATGCCTCTAGGGTCCTCCAGTGTTTCCAAATTGACCTTAAGGGAAGTTCGCTCCATCTGCAGATCTTTAAGCTCACTCTCCACTTGTCCCGCCAAATCAAGGGCACACTGGCGCCGAGCCTCACTGAGCTTATTCGCTGCTTCCATTAGAACACCGAGCAGTCCGTCACGCTTCGCCGTTAATTTTTCCAGATATTCATCTTTGTTCTCTAATAAATCCGTTTCCCGATGAATTTGATCATAATATTCCAAAATTTGCTCAATGCTATCTCCGTATTTTCGGCGCAGTCCCGAAATTAGATCCAGACGATTCTCAATCTCCTCTAGTCGTTCCGGATTGAATTCTATTTCATCACGGTAATCACGAAGCTGAAAAGCGGCATCCTCCAGCTGATAATAGGAAGACTGCAGTTGCTCCAATATAGGCTTCAATCCCTTTTCATCATATCGGACTGCATCCTCAAGCTTGGATATCACATTTCCTATAGATTCAATTCCTTGCTTATCGTAGAGAAGTTCGTAAGACCCTGATACGGAATCCATCATTTTCTCGCTGTGAGATAGTTTGACCCTTTCTTCCGAAAGTAATGCATCTTCTCCCGTTTTTAATGAGGCCGCAGATATTTCCTCTAATTGAAAACGATATAAGTCAAGCATCTGATAGCCCTTTTGGCTAGATTCCTGCAGCTCACGCAACTCTTTTTCCACTTTAGCGAATTCAGAATACTTCTCCTGATAGGCTGCTTTAAGGGGTCCGATCAACGCTTCCCCAAAGGTATCCAGCAGACTTAAATGCCGCTCCGCCTTTAAAAGGTTCTGATGCTCATGCTGACCGTGAATATTGACAAGCTGTTCACCAATTTCACGGAGCATACTTAAATTTACCATTTGGCCATTTACACGAGAGGTACTTTTCCCCTGTGCTGTTAGCTCGCGGCGAATAATTAAATGCTCTTCCTTCTGCGCACGAATACCAAGGCGTTCCAGCGTCTCCCATACAGGATGACTCTCAGGGAGACTGAAAAGCGCTTCCATCTCAGCCTTCTCACAGCCATAACGAATAGAATCAGCAGAGCCGCGGCCGCCGGCAATAAGTCCAAGAGCATCAATGACGATGGACTTACCCGCACCCGTCTCCCCTGTAAGAACGTGAAATCCAGGATAAAATAAAACATCTACTGCTTCGACTACAGCAAGATTACGGATTGATAACGTCTCTAACACGAATAAGGCACCTCCGAAAAGATGATAATCAGCATATATGAAATTAGGATATGTAGCCCATAATTTGCGCAATAACATTCTTGCTGTCTTCCGGCTGACGGCAAATGATCAGAATCGTATCGTCACCGGAGATTGTACCCATGATTTGCGGCCAAGCAATATTATCAATAAGCGCAGCAACCGAATTTGCAGTTCCCGGCAGACATTTCATAACTACCAGATTGGCTGAAAAATCGATTTGCACGAAATTGTCCACCAATACCCGCTTCAATTTCTGTGTTGGGTTATAACGTTGATCAGTCGGAAGTGAATATTTATATCTTCCGTCGTCCATAGGGACTTTTATTAGTAGCAGTTCTTTGATATCCCGAGACACCGTTGCCTGCGTCACCTGAAAACCGGAATTTCGCAATTCTTCAACCAGCTCGTCCTGAGTTTCTATATCGTGGTGAGTTATGATCTCACGTATTTTGATGTGCCTTTGTCCCTTCATTAGTTGCCTCCCGTATTTAAATATTGCTTAGTCTGATTCACCATCGTCTTTACCGAGCTTAATCACACTAACTTTAGTTGAAGAAAGGTTCACGAATAATACTCCACCACATTCCGGATAAAGCAAAAGATAGGGAAGCAAAAAATCCCTAATACCGCTTCCTGTCCATTCCAATTGCTTCCGAGGTCTCTCAAGCATAACTAGATATAAGGTTCCATCATTTGCAGAAGCGACGTAATCAATATATAACCGACTGTATAGTATCGAACCGTCAGCGGTAAAGGACAGCGGAATTCGGAGCTTACCGCCGACAACTTCATAGCCAGCTGCCTCAAGCATGTCCAAAGCGGGGTGAGGTATAATTTCTTTATTGATAGGAATAGTGTCCTTCATGAAAGAACGAGGAGAACTCTGCAGCCATATATAAACCCGGTACAAAACCCAAATCGACAACGCTACACCAATCAGCACCATTACTGCCCTGTCCGAGTTACCCGACATAACAATCACCTCGGTGATTTATTCGCGCTAATCCCTTCAATTCCTTCTTCCTTTAGCAAAAGAAACTCATCGACCCGATGAGTTTCCATGAACAGAATTGACTTTGAAAGTAGTTGAGGCTTCTTTTACAACAGCCTCAGAGAGCGCAGAAATCTCTTGAAGGGCCGTTTCTGTCAGCGGTGCCACCAACTGTTGATCTCCGCTTTGATTCGGATCTTCCAACGTCTCGAGTCTCCAGTGGACGAGAAATTCAATGTTACCCTCTCCGCCGGTTATAGGTGAGAAAGTTAACCCTTTAAGCTGGTATCCTAGCTCAGCAGCCATAGTTAATACGTTCATCAAGACTTCCTTATGAACCGCTGAATCACGTATCACTCCGGATTTACCGACCTTTTCACGGCCCGCTTCGAACTGAGGTTTAATTAAGGCTGCGATATCAGCAGGTCGTTGCAGCAAAGCCTTCAGCGGAGGCAAAATAATCTTAAGGGAAATAAATGATACATCAATACTAGCGAAGTCCGGAGCCGGACCGTCGATATCAGGAGGGGTCATGTAACGGAAGTTGGTGCGTTCCATCACACGTACACGCTCATGATTGCGTAGTGACCAGTCCAGTTGATTGTAGCCAACATCAATAGCATAAACGTAATTCGCGCCATTTTGGAGTGCACAATCCGTAAAACCGCCGGTCGATGCTCCGATATCCAGCATATTCCGTCCTTGCAGATCTATCCCGAAATGCCGAAGCGCTTTCTCTAGCTTCAGTCCTCCACGGCTAACATAAGGGTGCACAGAGCCCTTTACCTTCAAGGTCGAGCTCCGCAACACTTTCATTCCGGCCTTCTCGATCCGCTCTTCATTCGCCAATACAAGTCCAGCCATAATCGCTGCTTTGGCCTTTTCCCGACTTTCATAAAATCCCTGCTCTACAAGCAGGACATCAATCCGTTCCTTAGGGTGTTCCATGGTCATCTCCTGAATGTTGAACTTTTAAACAAAACGGTTCCTTCTATAGACTTACGAGGAAGTTGTCGTTTTGCCGTAGGGGAAGGCACTTAATGCCTTCATAGACTTAATACGTCCGCACAACACTTCAACGCTCAGTCCTGTCAGCTGCCGCTGCTCTTTAATGGAACCATGCTCAACAAAAATGTCCGGCACACCCATAATATGAACATGAGTTTCATACACCTCATGCTCAGCAAAAAATTCCAGAACAGCGCTTCCCAGACTTCCCGCTTGACTAGCCTCTTCGATAACGATCATATGGGTACCGGCATGTGCCAGATCCAGCAGCATGGTGTCGTCGAGGGGTTTCAGGAAGCGGGCATTCACCACACCAACCTGAATTCCTTCACGCTTTAGGAGCTCCGCAGCTTCCTCAGCCAATTGAACCATTGGACCGCAAGCTAATACTACTACCTCATCTCCTGAACGAAGCCGCTCCCAGGAGCCGATAGGAATACTATGCATTTCTTTATCCAGAGTTACACCTGTTCCATTGATACGGGGGTAACGGTAAGCAATCGGTCCGTCATTATAATCAATTGCGGTCTTCATCATATGGCGCAGTTCATTCTCATCTTTTGGCATCATCATAACCATGTTCGGAATATGCCGCATGAAAGCTATATCATACACACCCTGATGCGTCTCTCCATCAGCGCCTACAAAGCCAGCACGATCAATAGCGAACATTACGTTAGCATTATGACGGCAAATATCATGTACGATCTGATCATAGGCGCGTTGCATGAAGGTGGAGTAAACCGCGAATACAGGCTTCATCCCTTCCATTGCCAGCGCAGCGCAAAGTGTCGCCGCATGCTGTTCCGCAATACCTACATCTATCATCCGGTCTGGGAATTCCTTGGCGAACGGAAATAAGCCCGAACCGCCAGGCATAGCAGGTGTAACCGCGACAAGTCGTTTGTCTTCTCGTCCAAGCTCGATAAGGGTCTGACCAAAAACATCCGTATACATTGGATTGCCTACCGCTTTTAGTACTTGACCCGATTCAATCTTGTAAGGTGTAATTCCATGCCATTTATAGGAATCCGCTTCCGCAGGTTGATAGCCCTTACCTTTTGTCGTGAGCACATGCACAAGAACAGGACCCGCTACATTATCCGCCTGATGGAAAGTATCGATCATCTTCTCCAGATCATGACCATCCACCGGACCTAGGTATGTAAAGCCAAGCTCTTCAAAAAGCACACCTGGTACCATCATATATTTAAGACTGTCCTTCATTCGTTCAGCGGTTTTGGCTAAACGACCCCCGATTGCCGGGATTTTTTTGAGCAGTCCCTCAACTTCATCTTTAGCACGCAAATAGTGGCGGTCTGAACGAATTTTACTCAAATAATTGTGCATCGCTCCTACGTTAGGCGCAATGGACATCTCATTATCGTTCAAAATAACCATCAGTTTACGCTTCTCATGCCCGATATGGTTTAAGGCTTCAAAGGCCATACCGCCTGTAAGTGCACCGTCACCAATGACGGCAATAACCTTATTGTCCTCACCCTTCAAATCCCTGGCAACTGCCATACCCATGGCAGCAGAAAGTGAAGTACTGCTGTGTCCTGCTTCCCAGACATCATGCTTGCTCTCCGAACGTTTAACAAACCCGCATAACCCGTCCTGCTTACGCAGGGAGTCAAAACGGTCCATCCGGCCAGTCAATATTTTGTGAACGTACGCCTGATGGCCTACGTCATATATCATTTTGTCCCGTGGACTCTCATAACAGTAATGCAGGGCCAGCGTGAGCTCCACTACTCCTAGGTTAGATGCCAGATGGCCTCCGGTCACAGATAGCTTCTCGATCAAAAACCGGCGGATCTCATCCGCAAGAGTAGTCAGTTCTTCGACCGACAGTGATTTCAGTTGCTCAGGATCTTTTATTTGTGGAAGCAGCACGTGTTTTCCCCGCTTTCCTTGATGTTGTAAAATATAGGTCTCATTATAGCACAAACGAAACGGCTGTCGAAATGCAGCCGCTTCTGAAATTTTCTATTATTCTCTGTCGCAGGGGTCAATGGTCCCGTTTCATCAAGTATCCGGCAATTTCCAGCAATCGGGTACTGTCTGTAAACCCTCCCTCCAATACAGCTAACTTGGCTGTTTCCGTTAGACGTTCAACCTCTTGTTGTGAAGCCTCAAGGCCGATGAAATAGGGATAAGTAACCTTTTCTTGTTTAAGATCGCTACCCGTCTTTTTGCCAAGTTTGCCTTCATCCCCGATCAGGTCAAGAATGTCATCCTGAACTTGAAACGCAAGACCAATATGAGTACCGAAGCTCCGTAAGGCCTCAAGCTGCTGTTCAGTGGCTCCACCAATTCTTCCACCTGCTAGTAAGGAAAAGACGATAAGATCTCCCGTTTTGTGCAAATGAATATATTGCAGCTGTTCAAGCTCGGTAAGACCCTGCTCACCTTCCATATCGGCAATCTGTCCTCCGACCATCCCCCGAGGACCCGCCATCTCTGCTAAGTCCTCTACAATAGAAAGCACACACTCAGCAGGCACACTATAACTGCGAGAAGCTTGTACAATACTGTAAAAGGCATGCGTCAATAATGCGTCCCCGGCAAGGATTGCCGTGGCTTCTCCGAATACTTTATGGTTTGTTAACTTACCCCTGCGGTAGTCATCATTATCCATAGCAGGCAGGTCATCATGAATCAGTGAGTAGGTATGAACCATCTCAATGGCTGTTGCGACAGGCAAGGCTGCCTCTCGCCGCCCTCCAAGTGCTTCACAAGCCGCAATGACAAGCAAGGGGCGAAGGCGCTTTCCTCCAGCCATAAGCGAATACTTCATGGCTTCCCTCAAATTCTGTGGCACTTCCCAATGTTCCGGGAACAGCCTCTCTATTTCGGTGGTGACAAGCTCAATTACCGCTGCAATATAATCCTCAAGTGGCTCTCGAAAGGATTCTTTGGATCCACTTTGAAGTTCATGATTATAGCGATTCATCATTGTCCCCTTCCAGCCGGGCACCGAACGGCTTTTTGCGCAGTTCTCCGTCCTCTAAGGCAATCAATTCAATTTTATGCTCTACTTCCGTAAGCTTGCTGCCGCATAGCTGCGACAGCTTCATGCCCTGCTGAAAAAGATCTATGGCTTTCTCCAGGGGAACGTCGCCGTGCTCAAGCTCACGCACGATTTCTTCCAGCCGGTCCATTGCTCCCTCAAAATCCAGTTCCGGTTTCTTCGTCATCGCCTTTGGCCTCCTCCTTCATCCCCCGAACTTGGCAGTCAAGTTGTCCATCGTTCAACTTGATCACTACAAGATCACCAATTTGTACCTCAGTCATTGATTTAATGAGATGCTGTTCACCTTCGTCATAGACAAGGCTGTAACCTCTCGACATTACTTTGAGTGGACTAAGCGCATCCAAGTGACGCATTTCCGCCACATAACGGGATCGCTTCTCTTGCAACCGTGCCTGCATGGCGCTCACCAGCTCGCGACGCAGACTTTCAGTGCGCCTCCGGGCAGCGATGACCCCCTCACGCGGCGTAAACCTCTGCAGGCTATGCTGCAAAACGGTTTGACGCTCTCGTGCGCGGCTAACTCGCGTTGCCAAGGCGACGGCAAGACGCCGCTGAAGCATGTCCAGCCGCTGTGTATGCTGAAGCAGGTATCGGCGCGGGTTCACCAGCACCGGGGAACGCTGTAGAGAAGAGAGCCTCTCCCGGTCACGCTGAGCGCGCCGGAGCAAGCTCTGGCGCAGGCGTCGCTGCGTCTGCACCAGTTGAGCCGCCAGCTCGCCTGCATGTGGTACAGCCAACTCTGCGGCGGCTGTTGGTGTTGCAGCCCGGAGGTCGGCAACAAAGTCGGCGATCGTGAAGTCAGTCTCATGGCCTACGGCCGAGATCACTGGGATCTCCGACGCAGCAATCGCCCGGGCGACTCCCTCTTCGTTGAACGCCCACAGCTCCTCTAACGACCCACCGCCACGGCCGACAATAAGTACATCGGCTTCCCCCATGGCATTCAATTCTTGAATCGCCTTAACTACGGAAGGACCGGCACCTTTTCCCTGTACCAGCACGGGATATAATACAACTGATGCTTGCGGAAAACGCCGCTTAAGCGTAATCATGATATCTCGTACCGCCGCACCTGTTGGAGAAGTGATTACCCCGATACAGCGCGGAAATCGCGGCAAGGGACGCTTACGATCCGCTGAGAACAACCCCTCAAGTTCGAGCTTGCTCTTCAATTGCTCATAAGCGAGATATAGACTACCTATGCCGTCAGGTTGCATATGTGTCGCATAGAATTGGTATTGCCCATCCCGTTCATATACAGTCACATTCCCTCGGGCAATTACCCTTGCGCCTTCCTTAGGAACAAAAGGCAATCTCTGGTTATGAGATGAGAACATAATAGCTTTGATACGGCTGCTCTCATCCTTTAACGTAAAGTACATATGTCCACTGCCATGATGGGTGAAATTCGAAATTTCTCCGCGAATCCATACGTCAGATAGTAAGGAATCCGAATCCAGTTTCATTCGGATATAGCGGTTAAGTTCTTTTATCGAATAGACCTGACGTTCGGCTGCCATAAGCGTACCCTATTCCAGACCACGGCGGCGTTTTGCCGCAATCAGTGTATTGCTCATAAGCATAGTTATAGTCATAGGGCCCACTCCACCTGGAACAGGTGTAATATAACCGGCTACTTCTTTAGCACTTTCATACTCAACATCACCTGCAAGCTTACCGTTATCCAGTCGGTTCATCCCTACATCGATGACGACAGCTCCCGGCTTTACATAGGATGCATCGATAAAGTTAGCCCGGCCAATGGCTACTACCAGAATGTCCGCCTGAAGGCATAACTCAGCCATATTTGCTGTACGGGAATGGCACATGGTTACGGTAGCATTTTCTCGCTGAAGCAATAAGGAGACTGGCTTACCTACGATGTTGCTGCGGCCAATGACCACTGCGTGTTTGCCTGCTAAACCTGTTCCAGTCCGTTTGATCAATTCTATAACTCCTGCTGGAGTACATGGGAGCAGACTGTCATCACCAATCACAAGATTTCCTACATTGACAGGATGAAATCCATCCACGTCCTTCTCCACTGCAATCGCATTGATAACTGCTTTCTCATCAATATGCTTCGGTAGTGGGAGCTGCACAAGAATTCCGTCAATCTCATTTCGGCTGTTCAAATCATCTATCATAGCCAGCAGTTCTTCCTGCGAAGTGGAAGCAGACAGTCTGTGAACTTCGGAATAGAACCCTAAGCTGACACAAGACTTCTCCTTATTCCGCACATATACTTGTGAAGCCGGATCTTCCCCTACCAATACTACAGCAAGACCTGGTTGTGCACCTCGTTCTGAGAGTAGTGCAACCTCCCGGGCAATGTCGATACGAATTTCATCCGATACTTGTTTACCACTGATGATTGCTGCTGTCATGACAGACTTCTCCCCTTTTGTGTATAAGTGAATTAAGAATTGCTTTCTTTAATCGTATCAAGCTCCTGAATCATTTTCCCCAATACACCATTAACGAATTTACCCGAATCATCGGTGCCAAAATGTTTAGCCAAATCAATGGCTTCGTTGACAGCTACCTTCGCCGGCACATCATTGGCAAAGATCATTTCAAAGGTGGCCAAACGCAGAATCTGCCGATCAACTCGGGACAGACGGCTCATTTGCCAGCCCTTCAAATAATGCTCAAGAATATCATCAATGGCAACCTTATGCTCCCAGATTCCATCAACATGTTCAACTACATAATGCTTCAGTTGAATCTCATCCGTAATCACTACATCCGATTCATTATCATCTGAAGCTTCTTGGAGCAATATCTCTACTGCTTCAGCACTTTCCACTTCGTTCATTTCCATCTGATACAGGCTTTGCACAATAATTTCTCTAGCTATACGTCTTTTCATGTATTTCCTCCTACAATTTATAGATCCATTATTTCAACCAATTAGTCTAATATGCTTAGCTTGTCCTACAGTGATGTTTTCCACTAAGAGTCTTAATTAAAAAAACCGCGTTGTCCTTCTTCTTGGGCAAACAAAATATAAGCAACAAATCCTGCCCCGGAAGAAAGATATCGCGGTTCACTTGAAGGGACGCCAACGGCCAGACAGCCACTGAACAAATTCCTGCCACTGAAACAGCGGAGCTTGCGCATGGTCTTTTCTTTTGCCGAGCGTATACCCTATGAACACAACCAGTGCAAAGAACAACATATCCCAAAAACCACTTATTAAATAAATCAACCCGAGAAAGATACCGAAGGTCACTCCGGCAATTCTACCCCCGTGACTTCCCCATACTTCTTTCCAAGACATAAGGGAAACTCACCTCTATTCCACTCGACTTTTGAAGCTTGGAGATTGAGTAAGATTAGCAATATACACAGATACATCAGCTACAGGAATCCCTGTTGTCTCCTGCACAAAATCATGCACATTACGCTGAACTTCGGTTGTAAGCAGCGGCAGGGAATGCTCCCCATCCACTACAGCACGAATCATAATCTCAAGGCCGGCCTGGGAGACACGAATACGCGATTTCAGGTCTCGAATTCCCTTGACTTTACCGGCAGCCTTCAAACTGAGATTCTCAATTGTTTCCATGGAAATTTGGATATCTCCATATTCCGTTCGCTGATCCACAGAAGGCATGGAAGCCCGGTCACGGCGAAGAGAGATGTAAAAGAATCGAATGCTGAGCAAGAAGAGAACAACAGCTGCAGTTATCGCAGCAATATACATAGTTGGTCCATCCTTGATCTTCAGATTCTCAGGAATGACGCCGCTTAAAAGGAGGATGGCAATTACAGATAATATTCCGATACTTAAGCTGTATATAAACAGCAGAAGTCTGTCCAAAATTTTCGCCAAGAGTCTCTGGGCCTCCTTAAATTAGAGTAAACCCTCGACTTTTCTGTCGGGGGTTTATTTTGAAGAGTGGGGACCTGTTATTTCACACGTAGATATGCGTCAGTCTCTTCAATTTTGTCAGCGTTTCTGAACTGAACGTCATGAATATGGACGTTCACTTCCACAACGGTCAAGCCTGTCATGGTCTCGATAGAACGCTTAACGTTACGTTGAATCTCCGCAGCTACCTCGGGAAGACGGTTGCCGTATTCAATAATAACAGATACATCCACAGCAGCCTCACGTTGGCCAACCTCAACCTTTACACCCTTAGAAAGGTTCTTACGTCCGAGAAGCTCAACAATTCCTCCAGCGAAGCCTCCGCTCATTCCGGCAACGCCTTTAACTTCTACAGTCGCAAGACCTGCAATAATCTCAATCACTTCTGGTGCGATTTGGATCTCACCGATTTCCGTCCGTTCGTATTCTGTCGGCAATGTACTCATCTTAGACTCCACACCCTTCAACAAAAAGTTGTTCATGATTTCAAGCAGTGAAAGCACGTCTCTTATTAAACATACTATATCATTTGGAGAACTTTATGACAAACAATGTGAAATCGGCTTAAACTTCATATTCCTCAAGGAATTTAATGTCAAAGTTTCCGTCCAAAAATACAGGATGTTCCAATAATTTCTGATGGAATGGAATCGTTGTATGTATTCCCTCCACGGCGAATTCACCTAAAGCTCTTTTCATCTTCGCAATGGCTTCCTGACGTGTTGGAGCCCAGACAATCAGCTTCGCAATCATTGAATCGTAGAACGGAGAGATTGTATAGCCGGGATAAGCAGCGCTGTCAACTCGGACACCAAGACCGCCCGGTGGCAGATAAAAGCCTATTTTGCCCGGTGAAGGCATAAAATTACGGTCAGGGTCTTCCGCATTAATACGGCATTCCATAGACCAGCCATTAATCACAATATCCTCTTGAGTGAAAGAAAGCGGATTACCCTCTGCTACAGAGATCATTTCCTTAATCAAATCTACACCGGTTACCATTTCGGTTACCGGATGCTCCACTTGAATACGGGTATTCATCTCCATGAAATAAAACTGTCCATCGGACCCCAGCAAAAACTCCAAGGTGCCTGCACCAGAATAGTTCACTGCTAAAGCTGCACGTACGGCTGCTTTACCCATGGCTTCCCGGATTTCAGATGTCAAAACGGAGCAAGGTGCTTCTTCAACAAGCTTCTGGCGGCGGCGTTGTACAGAGCAATCACGTTCGCCCAAATGCACAACATTACCATGGTTGTCGGCAATAATCTGAATCTCTACGTGCTTCATTCCCGTAAGGAATTTCTCCAGATATACGCCAGCGTTGCCGAAGGCTTTCTGCGCTTCCTGCTGAGCGGCAGTAATTTGTTTCACCAAGGATTCTTCATCCTCGGCAATACGGATACCCTTACCTCCGCCGCCCGCTGTAGCCTTGACGATAATAGGATAACCGATATCCCGGCCCAGCATTATAGCTTCTTCCACATCCTCAACAATTCCGTCAGAGCCTGGAATAATCGGAACACCAGCCAATTTCATTGTTTCCTTAGCTACGGCTTTATCTCCCATACGGGTAATGGCTTCCGGTGAAGGACCAATAAAGATAATATTACAGGATTCGCAGATCTCTGCGAAATCGGCATTCTCAGCCAAAAAACCATAGCCGGGATGAATAGCATCACATTCCGTCAAGGTGGCTACACTCATAATATTTGTAAAGTTCAGATAACTGTCCTTGGACGAAGTCGGACCGATACAGTAAGCTTCATCTGCCAGCCGGACATGCAGGGAGTCCCGGTCAGGCTCTGAATAAACCGCCACAGTGGATATACCAAGTTCACGGCATGCCCTGATAATGCGGACCGCTATTTCGCCGCGGTTGGCGATCAGCACTTTTTGAATGTTCATGCGTTTCCTCCCAAAAGTTATGCATACTTCTCGTTCCCTATAAATGTTATTCTGGTTTCACCAAAAACAGCGGTTGTCCGTATTCTACCAGTTGGCCATTCTCAGCCAGCACGGAAACGATCTCACCCTTAATCTCAGCTTCCAGCTCATTCATAAGCTTCATCGCTTCAATAATACAAACCGTTGATTTCTCACTCACACGATCTCCAACACTTACGAAGGAAGGCAACTCAGGAGATGCAGCACTGTAAAACGTACCTACCATTGGAGATAAGATCTTATGTAATGGGCCCTCTGCAGGCAAAGATGATGGTTGCGGTGTAGCAGGAACCTCACTCACAGGATGTGCTGCTTGCTGCGGATTCAGCGGTTGGTGGGCAGGCGTAAAGGGATAGGCATAAGGAGTCACCTGAACTGCTGCACCTTCAGCTTCAGTGCGATCCGGTTTACGAATAGCCAGCTTCATACCTTCGCTTTCAATCTCCAACTCGTGCACGGAGGATGTTTGGTCCAGCAATTTAATCAATTCCTTAATCTCGCTTAACTTGAACATACTTTAGTTCACTCCTTCAGCTGTCTCGCGAAGCCACTCTTCTTAGCAAAAAGAAGAACCCGCTTCGCCGTCCACAGTGGGACGGTATCCGTTTCTCATAAAAATATAAGTAAAGTATATAGAAAGGCAAGACTTTCTTATATTCCAAGATAACTTTATGTATTATATCACAATCGCTAGAAATGGAAAGAGCCCGGGATAACCCGAGCCCTTTCGTCATATTTCTCTTATTTACTCTGCTGATATTACTCAGATACGTATTGCACACTGATCTTGTCCTGAGTTACGCTAAGTTCTTTCATTACTAGATCGATTATGCCTACGGCCTGTTTCACGTCCAGCTTGTCGCTAAGCACGACAACTTTGTAGGTATTCCCCTTCTCTTCTTTAACAATAGCTTCACCAAATTTAAGTTGCAGCTTCTCTTCGATGCCCGTAATTTTGGATTCTTTTTCCTCTAAGCTGCGAAGTTGTTCTTGTGCCATTGCGTTATCCGCAGGTGTTTTATCCATATCATTAACTAATGCAAGCAAATCATTGTAATCCTTCAGGTTTTTTTGCTCACGCTCATATAGGTAGTTGGTGAACATGCTGCTGGCAGAGACGCTTTGGGAAGCTACTTCATCCAGGATAGCGGCATCATCTTTAACTACTGGTTGGTCGGCTGAGGCAGAAGTGTCTTTCTCTTTTACCGCTGTATCCTTTACGGGATCTTTGGTAGTCTCAGAGGTTGCAGCAGCCTGTTCTGAAGCCAGAGGGTCCTTAACAGCTGTGTCTGTTGCTAATCCATCCTTAGAACTATTAGTGTCTGCATCTGTAGCAACAGCTCCAGTATCGGCAGCAGTACCCGGATCAACGACGACATCACCGTCTTTTACCACTTCGTTAATTACTACTCCTTCATCCCCTACCGATGGTAGTGTAGAACCTGCCGCATCCTTCACATTCCCCTCAACCTGAATACTTCCTGCAGTCTCAGTAGGTGCGGATACACCTGAATCCTCAGTAAATAAATAATACGCCGATAGAACTACCATTAAGCTAAGCATGGATACCAACCAAATTGTTTGTCTTTTACCGTTCATTGCTACTCCTCCTTTGTTTTCCTTGCGCTAAACCATCCCGGGAAAATCTTGACCTTCCTTTACTCCTGCTTACGTGGTACTACGGATATACGGTAAACTGGAACATTCAAGCCTTTCTCCACCGCTTGTTCAATCAGACCGCGGACCACTTTATTCTCGGCACCTTTAGCTACTACAAGCACTCCTCGTACCTGAGGTTTGATCCTCTTGGTAATAATAGGTGTCTCATCACCGGATTGAGTATAAGTAACGATTTCACCATCTCTTGTGTACTGCGTTGTATGACGTTTTCCCCCATTGGCATCTGTTTCTTCACTAAGCTGTTGGGAATCATTCATATGCTTCTGAACAACAATTTCCTCCGTAGAATCCACTGTTACCATGATGTCTACTGTGCCTACACCAACGATTTTCTCCAGGATTTCCTTCGTCCGATTCTCCATCGCAAGTTCGATGCTGTCGAAGGAATTGGAAGCTGGAATATCTCCCTGCTGCAACGCCGTTTGTGTGGTTCCACTGATCGGAGGTTCCCGGCCCGTATTCTCATTGTCCAGTTTCTTTACATTTACGAAAGAATTAAACAGCATTATTGCTGCTCCGAGCAGACCCAGAATAATCAGCCAACGAAACGTTTGGCTTCTCTTTGGACTTCCAGATCCGCCTCCGGCCCACTGCTCCAGCTTTTTCAGCCATTTCCCCACTTTTCATCCCTCCTCTACAGCTTTGGTATGTACTTCGAATGCTATATTTTTATAGTTTAGCTGCGTCACCCTTGCTGCTCCGAACCTTGATTACTTCTGCTTCCAAACCCCACCTTGTTTCAAGGAGCTTCAGAATGGCTTTTGCTTGTGCTTGATCCGTCTCACTAACGTAATCATCGGACTCGATTGCAGCACCCTTTGCAGTGACCTCTTCCGTTGTAGCTATGTTAATTTCAATCTTTTTTACAGGGGAAATGACGATAGGTTCAGAGTCGTCACTTCGATCAGCTGTTGCTTGAGGCTCAGGGAGTTGAACAGTAACTGAAGTAATAGCAGGTTGGGCTTCAGTACCTGGGCTTTCCGGTTTTTTCATAGCCAGTGCAACAGTAACCTGAACTCCGTTGCCCCCTGTTTCCCTTATAATTTGATCTTTCATCTGTCCGGCAATTTCGTTTGCAGCGATTTCGAGAGTATGCTTCTGTTGTCCCTGCGCCAGCTTTTGTCCATCTGCCAGAATCTGCTGCAATGTTCCCGCTCCTTGTCCCCCGCTTGAGAGAAGACCGCCCTGTGAGCTCTGCTGATCCATAGCAAGACTCAATTCTGAGATGGCATCCCCTTTGAGCAGCGAAACAATCGGACTGAGCATGGTGAGTAAAACGAGAAGACTAAGGACGAGTCTGGCGTAACGTTCCATAGATTTGCTCGGTAGAAGCATTTCCACGAAGGAAGCCAGCAGTACGACAAGAATAATTTCTTTTAACCATCCGCCTAACCAGGTCATGAACCCCCTCCTTAAGCTCACCTCATCATGACGGTGACATTGCCGGCAGTCAGCATAATCGTGACGGCCAGAAAGAACATCAGTGAGACCGCAGCCAAGGCCGCGAACACGTAAATCATGCTTTTACCAATCGTCTGCAGGCAGGACACAATCGGTGTCTCACCCAAAGGCTGCATCACAGCCGCTGCAACATTATATATAAGGGCCAGAACCAATATCTTGATCGCCGGAAAAGCACACAGGAACAAAATAATGATGACGCCCGATAATCCGATGGCGTTCTTTACTAGCAGCGACGCGGAGATAACCGTATCCGTTGCATCCGCGAACATTTTGCCGACAACCGGAACAAAATTTCCTGTTATATACTTAGCAGCTCTGATGGTCACCCCATCAGTAACGGAGCTTGTAATCCCCCTCACAGAGATAACTCCTAGAAAAACAGTCAGCAATACGCCGAGTAAACCTACCCCTATGTTCCGCAGTAAATTGGCCAGATGAGTCAACTTGTATTTATCCGACATCGAGCTTACCAGATGCAATACTGCCGAGAAGAATAGAAGCGGAAAGACAAGGGTATGAATCAAAGTGCCAACCGTATGAATCATAAAGACAATGAGCGGATGAGTGACTGAGACGGTCACAATATTGCCCATGGAAGCCAACAGTGCGAAGAGCAATGGGATCATTGCCATCATAAAGTCAATCATTCGATCAATAGCATCTTTCGCATAACCTATGGCAATGTTGAAGCTGTTTACGGCGATCACCAATACCACCATGTAACAAAGTGCGTAAGCAACCTTGCTGACAGTCTGTCGTTCAAAGGCCGTCTGAAGGGTCTCCAAAATCATGCTAAGCACACTGATCATGACAATGGTGACAAGCAGCTTGCCGTTATACATAACTTCATGCCACATGTAAGAGCCGAGACCGGAAAGTACACTTCTTAGACTCAAACCGTCATCACCCGGCACCAGCATGTCCATAAGTGAAGGAGTAGCTCCATCCGGAAAAAAACCGCCGTAATCCTTCATCAGTTGATCCCAGTATTTTTCCACTCCATCTTTTGGCAAATCCTCTATTTGCCCCCTTACCCACCCGTCAACAGGTGAACTTGAGGTGTTATCAGCAGGAGAAGAGGAGCCGTAGGCCGTACCTAGGAACCAAGGGAACAGCGAGCAGCAGAGCAGCAGAATCAGCACCAGCACTATTTTTGGGGGTCGGAAAAGTTGACGTACAAGCATGATTTCTCCTCCCGGTTCACGATGGGGGTACTGCTTCGCTTACGCAGGCAGCAGCTTCATTACTGTTTCGATGATAATACTGATAATGGGCACGGCCAGAACCATAATGAGTACCTTTCCGGCCAACTCTATCTTGGAGGCGATTGAATCCTGACCCGCATCCCTTACTACCTGTGCACCGAATTCGGCAATATAGGAAATCCCTATAATTTTAAATACCGTCTTCAGATAAATCATTTCCATTCCCGAGGACTCTGCTACCCGCTCCAGTGTGTTCAGGATCATCCCGATCTTGCCGATCAGGAACAGGAAGATCAGAATGCCTGTAGCCGTTGCGAGCAAAAAAGCGAACAATGGTTTTTGTTCCTTCAGAACGAGGATTAGAATGGTCGACAGTAGCCCGATTCCAACGACTTGAATGATTTCCATAGTGCACCTACTGAAAAAGGAAAATTGTTTTTATTTCCTGAAGCAGTCCATCCAGCATGCGAATCACCATAAACAACACGACGACGAAACCTATTAGGGTGACCCAGTGGGCGATATCTTCTTTCCCCATCTGCTTCAATACCGTATGAATCATGGCGATAATGATGCCGATGCCTGCAACTTGGAAAATCGTATTGACTTCAATATTCATTCCTGGCACCTCGCTAAAAGATCAAAATGACAATCAATACTCCAAGCAGCAGCCCCAGGCTTTTGCTCATTTTTTCATATTTGCCCTGCTCATCTCTGGCCGCCAGCTCCTCCTGATTCAGTTGCTGCAAAGCCAGCGTGATATGAGTGGTCTGGTTAGACCTGTCACTTGTCCCGAGCGTACAGCTCAGCTGCCGGATAATCTCCTTCTCCGAAGCGTTCATGGCTGTGTTCTTCCAATGCATCTCCATAGCTTTATCGATGGCATCCTGAGCACTTCTATTATTAGGGGGACTCATTTCATCAGCAGCCGTAACAAAAAAGTGTTGAAGCGGCCCCTTTGTTTGAGCTCCTATTCTCCGAAGAGCTTCCGGCAATGGCGTAAAGCCGTACATAATTTCAGTTTCCAGGCGCTGTAGTGCTGCTATTAAGCTGCGTATTTGCCGAGGCCTGTCTGCATATAGCCGAGCACGCTGAAGACCTGCCAGCGTGCCCGCCAGTACGATCATTACGGCTCCAAACAGCTTAAGCATAGGCATCACCACCCCGTCTCTCTTCCGGTGAACCTGTCAGCCTTCGATTCTGGTTATCCAGAATTCGAAAGGACATTCCTGTCTCCGAACGATGTAAGATCACATATCTTTCAAACATCTTGTGTTCAAGCAATCCTCCCAGAGCGGGTCTGCGGGTCAGCTCGGACACTTCCTTGCCATGAGCCGTAGCCAACACTGAAATTCCGGCGTGAAGGGCTTCAGTTACTGCCTCAGCGTCCTCCGGACGACCTATTTCATCGGCTATCAGTACATCGGGAGATAAAGAACGAATCATCATCATCATCCCTTCTGCCTTGGGACAGCCATCCAAAATATCTGTCCGCGGGCCCACGTCAAAACTGGGAATCCCTCGCCTGCTGCCTGCAATCTCAGAGCGTTCATCTACTATGCCAACCTTAAGTCCTGGACGGCTTCCTTCGCGGCTTCCCTGTCTTCCTGTGGAAATCTGCCGCGCCAAGTCACGGAGAAGGGTTGTTTTACCATGCTGAGGCGGTGAAAGGATTAGTGTATGAAGAACCCTCTGCCGGCTTTTATCGAATAAATACGGCAGGATAGCGTCGGCTGCACCCGGTACCGCACGGGCAATCCGCACGTTGAAGCCAGTTATGTCGCGTAGATGCTCAACACCGCCGCCGCTGAGTACAGTCCGCCCGGCAAGTCCAATTCTGTGACCTCCGGGAATGGTAATGAAGCCTTTACGCAATTCTTCCTCCATCGTGTAGAGTGAATGATTACTGATAAGATCCAGAAGACGGTGACTGTCCTCGCGATCCGGCTTATAAGCTTCCTCAGGGTTCAGTGTCAGCGTGCCATTCCCGGTGAGAAAATGGTATTTCCCGGAATAATTGATTTCCAGGGGCCTTCCTTCCCGAACCCGGATTTCCTCGACCGTCATTAGCTTAGGGAGAGGTAAACGTTCAAGCAACGCTCGTACTTTTTCAGGAAACAACAGAAGCCATTCGTTAACCATACAAGGTACCCCCAAGTTGTCCTCTACTTAATCGCTTTATTCCATATTTATGCTTGTACGTGTCTTTTATGCACTATCATCTATCATTTTTTCAGAATGCCTATTAAGAGACACGTTACTCCGCAGGCTACCCAGCCCATCTTGCCCCAAGACAACTGCTGTGCCATTCCCGTCAACCCTATAGCTGTAGTTGTTATCAGAATGGTCGGCCCTACCAATGCCAGCGTCGAATTGATAACCAATGCCTTGTCCACTTGATTTAAACGAAGCATAAAAAGTGCAGCAGTGATTTCCAAACTCCCTGACAGCAGACGAAGGATAGCCATCCAACTCACGTACTTGTCCAAGTACACTCAACTCCTTTGGATATTTGTAACAATCTCTTTACCTATGCCCGACTCTTTCTTTTTCCGGCTATTATCCATGGATATGCAGGACTGTCCCACTTTAGACAGGGAGAAATGGCTAACCCAAAAACAATAGGAGTGTGAAAGAAATCATAGTTATCACTCTCATAAATAAATATCATCGGTATGATAAAATTATTTTTACAGAAAACTATTCAGTACACGACTTTAAGACACAAGAAAAAGAGGGGTTCTAGGTTATGCATATTCGAAATTACGGGGTTCCCTTTCCTACGGGGACTGTAATGAGGCGAGTTCGGGAAGTAGTTATTATTATTTTATCTGCCTTGCTGGTAGCTATTGGTTTGCGTTTGTTCCTCATTCCTCATCAATTATTAAGCGGTGGGGTAGCGGGGACAGCCTCTGTTATCGGTTATTTAACAAATCCTAAGTACATTTCATTGTTTTATCTCGGTATCAATCTGCCGATTCTTATATGGGGTTTTGTTGTGGTAGGCAAAAAGTACATATGTCTTAGTATGCTGTCGGTTGTTTCTACTACATGGTTCTTAACGATTATCCCACTTGGAAATGTGACAAAGGACCCCATTCTGGCCAGTATCTTCGGCGGGGTGATCATTGCAGGCGGGATAGGATTCTCTCTCCGTGCCGGGGGTTCTTCTGGGGGATTTGATATTCTGGGCTCCATTATTACACGCAAACGTGACATCCCTATGGGAAGTGTATTGTTCGTAATGGATGGTCTAGTCATTCTTAGCCTAGGCTTCTTCAAAAGTTGGGATTCCGCCTTGTACGCGATGCTGTGTATCTTTGTAAAAAGCAGGGTTGTAGATATGATCCACATTCGGCATGTGAAATTAACTTGCTTTATTGTTACAAAAGAGCGTGACCGCATGCTTAACCGACTGAAGCTATTGCCACATGGGGTAACTGTTGTAAATGCAGAGGGCGGGTACAGTCACGAGGGGAATACGATGCTTATGACAGTCACCACAAGATACGAGCTGGCTGATTTAAGAAAAACGATCCTTGAGACAGATCCGAAATCCTTCGTCAATATACTCGAAACCGTTGAAATCGTGGGCAGGTTTAGAAGGCAGGGGTAGGACTGGAGGGATTGAAGAATTCCTTTGAGTAGGATCAACGTGGGCGTCCTCATCAAGTACTTACGTCAATCCACTCAAATAACAAGGGCTGCCCCAAGAAACCGGACAGCCCTGTCTTTTATTTATTTTTTCCACCGTTTAACTATTTTCTAACGTCGATCCTGGGGCCCGCCGACAAAAGCCTGCTCTACAGTATCAAGGTTGTAGGCGGTATGTAGCGCCTGAATGATACTTTGCAAATTACCGGCTTCAATTACACAGGATACTTTAATTTCTGAAGTACTAACCATTTTGATGCTTACACCCTCTTTAGAGAGTACTTCGAACATTTGAGCTGCAACACCTGGATGGCTAACCATTCCTGCACCAACAATAGATACCTTGATCAGGTTATCTTCTGAGGTGACTTCGCGGAAAGGCAGCTCTGCATGGAGCTGTTGAATAACTGCCTTCGCCCGCTCCAGATCACTGAGTCCTACGGTAAAGGAGAAATCGGCTTTGTCATTTAGAACTCCGCTTTGCACGATAATATCCACGTCAATCTCTTCTTGGGCCAGCTTGCCAAAGACCTGCGCCAGAACACCCGGAACATCAGGCACTCCCAAAATACTGATTCGGGCCACATTTTTGTCATATGCGATACCGCTTACGATTACCCCTTGCTCCATGCTTGCTTCCTCCTTCACAACAGTACCTTCATTATGGTTAAAGCTTGATCTGACGACCAGCTTCACTTGGTGGCGTTTGGCATACTCAACCGCACGGGGATGCAGTACAGCAGCGCCCAAATTAGCGAGTTCAAGCATTTCATCATAGGAAATTTCCTTCAGCTTGCGTGCAGTCTTCACAATACGCGGATCAGTAGAGTATATACCGTCAACGTCCGTATAAATTTCACACACATCCGCTTTGATCGCCGCAGCCAATGCGACAGCCGTTGTATCGGAGCCTCCGCGTCCCAATGTAGTGATCTCGCCATCCAAAGTCATTCCCTGAAAACCAGCGACAATAACGATTTGTTCCCGTTCGAGAGATTCAAGCACACGCTGTGGGACAATCTCGTTAATGCGGGCCCGTCCGTGAGTTTCATCCGTGCGGAAACCTGCCTGCCAGCCCGTATAAGATACGGCATTCCGGCCAATTCCATGAAGAGCAATAGACAAGAGGGCAACAGATATTTGTTCTCCAGTTGTCAGCAGCATATCCATTTCGCGGGCGGGCGGTTGCCCGTTAAGCTGAATGGCCTGGTCGATCAATTCATCCGTAGTATCCCCCATTGCGGATACAATCACAACGCAACGATGCCCTTCGTCCTGCTTCTCTGCGATGCGTTTGGCGACGCGCTTCATTCGTTCTGTGTCGCCGACGGAGCTGCCTCCGAATTTCATGACATAAAGTGACAAAGTCCTTCTCACTCCTAACCTAGGTCTGTGTAGTATGTTTCTATCGGTTTCCCGCTTTAAACCAGTATAATACGAAAATACAGCTTGGGATATTGATTTTATGAAAGTTTTTGTTACAAATACAGGATGTTCAGTTGATCTCAATGCCAAAAGCCTCCTCCGCGAGCAGCGGGGAGGCCAATAAATGCAGCATTTAGTTCTACGCGCGGGAGATATATTTACCTTCGCGTGTATCAATCAGCAGAACATCATCCTCATTAATGAACAGTGGAACCTGCACATTGAGACCTGTTTCAACTTTTGCAAATTTAGTTGCGCCTTGTGCTGTGTTCCCTTTGATACCAGGCTCAGTTTCTACAACCTTGAGTTCAACACTGGTAGGTAAGTTAACCCCAAGAATTTCACCTTGGTAGCTAACGATTTTTACGTCCATGTTCTCTTTCAAGAAGTTCAATTCCCACTCTAACTGATTAGCATCCAGTGTAAATTGATCATAAGTCTCGTTGTCCATGAATACATGCTCTTGGGCACTTGCATACAAATATTGAACCGCACGGTTCTCAATAATTGCCCGTCCGATAGTTTCGCCTGCGCGGAACGTACGCTCCACAGTATTACCGTTACGCAGGTTTTTAAGCTTGGAGCGAACGAATGCTGCGCCTTTACCTGGTTTTACATGCTGAAAATCTAGAACGGTAAATATATCTCCGTCCACCTCTACGGTTAATCCTGTCTTGAAATCGTTAACTGAAATCACTACAAACGCCTCCTGATAAAAAATAAATTTGTGCCTTTATGAGTAAATATAAACGATGCGGGGGAATTGTTACAGTACTGTATAGTCCTTGGATGAATGGGTGAGTAACGAGATGCCGCTCTCAGTAACCACTACATCATCTTCTATTCGTACGCCGCCAATTCCAGGTAAATAAATACCCGGCTCCACGGTCACAACCATACCAGGCTGCAATATATCATCGCTCAGCTTGGAGAGACGCGGCCATTCATGAACCTCCATACCTAATCCATGCCCCGTGCTATGTCCGAATTGGTCCCCGTAACCGTAACGGGTAATAATATCACGCGCCAACGCGTCACATTCCCTTCCGGTCATCCCGGGCTTGATATGCGCCAGTGCATGCAGTTGAGCTTCCAGCACAATATCATAAATCTCCTTTAGCTTTGGATTCGGAGTACCTAGCGCCACCGTCCGGGTAAGATCTGAGCAATACCCGTCAAGTAATGCACCGAAGTCGAAAGTCACGAATTCATTGCCGAGAATCACACGGCTGCTTGCCACTCCATGCGGCATAGCTGAGCGTTCACCGGATGCCACAATCGTGTCAAAGGAAGAAGAGGTCGCTCCATGCGTACGCATGTAAAACTCCATCTCAAGATCCACATCACGCTCGGTCATGCCCGGCTTCAATACGTTCAGAATATGACGAAAGGTGTCGTCCGCCAAATCAGCAGCCCGTCCCATAACAGCTAGTTCCTCTGCATCCTTAATCATACGCAGATCCTCTACTGCCTTGGAGACTGGCACCATTTCAGCAGGCTTCAGAGCTTCTGCATAGGCAGTATAAGCGCTGAAAGTAACATCATCCTGCTCGAATCCCACGCGGACTTTTCCGCCTGAAGGCAAAAGCTCCCGCACCGTATCAATGAATTTTGGTCCATGCTCTACAATTGTGAGTCCCGCCGCTTGTTCTGCAGCTTGAGTCCTATACCTGAAGTCCGTTAATAGATAACATTCCTCAGCCGTAATCAGCACATAACCGGACGAACCGGTAAACCCGCTTAAATATCGGCGGTTAATACCGCTGGTTATTAACATCGCATCCAATCCGCGAGCCTGCAAAACCTTACGCAGCTTGGAGACACGATTGTTTCCCATATTCATTCTCCTCTCGAAATAGCCACATTGTATTTTAACATAGGGCTATGCCATTGAGAAGTAATTTCGCGCGTCAGGCTACACTTATCCTTTCCTCACGCGTTCTTTCATCGGTATACTCAATGGCTATCGTATAGCCAATAAATAAGCCCCATAGCAAAAATATGCAAAATTCAGTAATTACTGTATTCCACGGCAGCTTAAAAGGTCCTTGCTGCAGAAACATCCATGACCCCGCCAGAAATAGAGCAGACCACCATAACACTCCATAAACCATGCCCGGCCAAGGTCCCTTCAGCTTACGCAGAATCAATACATACAGTAGAGATGCTATCACCGAAAAAAAGATAAACACTAAATAACCAATCAAATGCCCTTCCGCCTTGACTAGAAAATCATGTTTAAAAAAAGGCTCCACTAAAAAACCGGGAACCACCTTTGTAAAATGCATAGCGTACATTAACCATCGAGTCGCCCCCCAGATCAATCCGGCAAAAAAGCCTAACTCCATAGCAAACAGCCAAGGATTTGTATGCTCCGACCTTTGTTGGTGTGATTTGCTCATTTTAAGCCCGCCCCGCTTTCTTCATATGTTAGGAACATTTCTACAGTTTTCTCTTTATAGCCTAGTATGCACAGTAAAAGCCGATCCAACTAGTAATGTCGTGGAAAATTAGTTACAATGGTTTATATACAAAACCATAATAAATAAATTACGAGAAGGTGAATTGGTTGTCCCAAAAATCTCCAAGTTACGGCGGGCAAGCTGTCATAGAAGGTGTCATGTTCGGCGGCAAGCATATTAACGTAACAGCCGTACGGCGGAAGAATCAGGAAATCACATTTTTGGAGGTGCCGAAGAGCGATAAGAGCTGGGTTATTAAACTGCGCAGAATCCCGCTGCTTCGCGGCCTTGTCAGTATTATAGATTCCAGCGCTAAAGGCTCCAAACATCTGAACTATTCAGCGGAAGCTTTTGCGGAGGACGAGGTGGAGCCTGAGGACCTGGCGAAACAGAAGAAAAAGGATAAGGATGAAGGCTGGAGCCTTGGAATGATGCTTGGTGTTGCAGTCATGGGTATATTATCCTTTATCTTTGGTAAACTTATCTTTACTCTTGTCCCGGTCCTTGTCGAGAATTTTTTATTCAAAGATGCTTTCGATAATTATGTTCTTCACAATCTGGTGGAAGGTGCAATTAAGCTGATTTTATTGCTTGTTTACCTTTGGGCGATTACTCTAACTCCGGTTGTCAAACGGTTGTTCCAGTATCATGGTGCAGAACACAAGGTCATCAGCGCTTTTGAAGCGGGAGAAGAACTAACGGTTCGAAATGTACAAAAGTACAGTCGCCTGCATTATCGGTGCGGCAGCAGCTTTATGATGTTGACCATAATATTAGGAGTCATCATTTATTCCCTTGTCCCATGGGATAATTTGTGGGAGCGGGTAATGCAGCGGGTTATTTTGCTGCCGCTGGTGATCGGAGTATCCTTTGAGGTACTGAAGGGTACCAATGCAGTGAAGAATGTTCCAGGTTTGAAGTACCTTGGTTATCCAGGACTGTGGCTTCAGCTTTTGACCACCAAAGAGCCAAAGGATGATCAAGTAGAAGTATCCATCGCCTCCTTTAACCGCATGCGGGAATTGGATTCAGCCATTGAAGCAAGAGGTTATGCAGAAGTAAATGTACCTGGAGGCATTTTGGACCCTGCGAAAGGATGAGTGGCCTATGATCAGGCATGCTTTGATTTTTTGGAGTGCAGTGCTGCTCGCGGTAATCGGGCTTGTGGATGGATTCGTGAGGTACGGTTTCAGCTCACTGACACGTTTAATCATTCCCCTTGTATTATGTGCGGTTCTTTACCTGCTCTATAAATATCCGCCACGTCGGTTTGCGAAAAACAGCAGTAGATCAAAAACCAAGGTTAAGGCCTCTCCAAAAACGATGGCGAAGGTAGCCGGTCTTCGTAAGTCACAGGCTTCGGGCGGCAAGCGTAAAAACTATCCGTTTCAAGTCATTGAAGGAAGTAAAGGCAAAAACGATGATCAGCTTCCCAAATATCATTAGTCAACTTTAAAAGGCATCTATCGTTCACTTATGAACAGTAGATGCCTTTTTTGATTTTGGCTATGTTAAATTTTAGTGTTGTTATTTGTGTTTGCCAGCGTTATCGTCAAGTAGCCGTGGACGAGAAAATAATGTCCTAGACTACCGCTGTTTTATTGAGCTAACGTTTCCCGTTAGTTCAATACTTGAATTGAATCCGAATAATTATTAATATTGATGAATCAACAGCAATATACCGGATTACACATGTTTTACTGTTTCGGTTCACGAAAAAACGGCGGTACATCACGATAACGCGCCGCCGTATCTTTACTGTATACTATGCTCTAAGGTAGTAGAAGTTCTGTCCGCATCATTCTACTATTCAAATTTTAACTGGAGCGAATCACAAATTGGCATATAGCCTATCTTTTGATAGATGCTATTAGATGTGGGATTTGCTAAGTCCGTATATAATACGCACTTAGTAAATCCTTTATCCAATGCAAGTTGGCTTATTTGCGCCACAATTGAAGTAGCGTAACCCTTCCTGCGCTCATATGGAGGGGTATATACAAATGCCACGCCAATAGCCGTCTGCATTACCCTTGTATATCCTGCCATAGAAACGGGTATCCCGTTGTCCTCTAAAATATAGATTTTTTTCGATGCTATTCGGTAGAGGTAAGGGTCTGCATCTTGCGGGATGGACATTTCTGTTTTGCCATAACTCCCCGCTGCATAAAATGCTTCAGCCCAGTATGGGAAAAAGTGAATATCCTTTTCATCTAGCAATCGAACGATGCCAACCTCTTGAATGTCTGGGTTTACTGCCGTAAGTTCATATATACGTTGGCTCATGGTTGTTTTAAAAGTTATTCCCTTGCGCAAGGTATATTCTTTGGCAAAATACTCTGCCAAGGTTTTTTCGGTTGTCACACCTGGAATTTCACGGTCTTTCAGCCCATCTATCAGACAGTTTATAGCTTCTGGGTTAATTATGTTGTCTGTTGCATAAAGCGTAATATTGTGTGGCGGTGTCATTATGGCGGTAAGTTGTATGCCCTTAGCATCCGAAATAGTTGCCATAAGCCAATTTACAGGGTCACGCCAGTCTGTTTTGTCTCTTCCTTCATGCCCAATTATGATATTGCCAAGAGGAATCAAATTTTGTGCTTCATGACGCATCAGCACATCATAGGTATCAATGTAAAACTCATGCACATCCGTATACAACTTGAATTGCATTACAATATCACCCTTTCATCTGCTCAACGTTTTTCCGGATTTTTCGAACTAATCGTTCTTTCTTACGGTTTGCTGATTTATCAAAAGTACTCCTGATCTTTAACCCTGCCTGTTGAACTGCACTAATCCCTACCCAAAGCTTCAGCATGATCAAATTCAAGTTGCCGTAATGTCAAACGTTCTGTAACCATCAATTTACTCATTCGATAACCCTCCAATTTAATATTTAATTTATGAAGACGCAAAAAAACCCCATCCCATTTGGGACGGAGTTGCTCCGCGTTACCACCCTGATTGACGTTTATAATAAACGCCCACTTAGCCATCGTCCAACAACGATGCTTCTTTGTAACGGTAGAATCCCGGGCCCATCTACTATAATTCGGGGGCCAGCTCTGAGGTGATTTTTTGATTCGGATATCCGCTGCCTCGCACCAACCGGCAGTTCCCTGAACGGCGTTTCCGTATCTACTTGTCCTCTTCATCGTATTTGGTAATTATTAATTAAGTTCAATATAAGATATTTGCAATATTCTGTCAATAACTCAAACAACAACAGCTCACATTATTAAACAATCCTCCCTCTATGGGGAATCACTTTTCTCTTGAATGCTCGTTATATCTTTAGTTTCTAATTTTATTCGTTCAGTGCAGACAACTTTATGTTGGAAT
>NZ_JAUSTK010000011.1 GCF_030812855.1 Paenibacillus wynnii | reverse complement strand
GAATTTTGTTAGTCACTGGCCGTGACATGATTCTATCTTACAGAGGCGCTCTTTCTTTTGGCAAACGTCATTTCTTAACACCAACAGGAATGCTTTCGTTCCTTTTCGCTTTTGTTATTTTCTTTTGTTCAGCTTATATATTTATTGTTTAGTGTGTTCCCTTAACATCCAAGCGGCTTACTTAGCACGTTTTCTTTTACAAAATTAGAGCTTTCAATTTTTTCAGACAGCTTTTCAAAGAATAAGTCTTCATCGATGGGCAACTCCACCCAGTTGTCGGTCCAAGCCGATAGATACATGGCATTTGAAAGAGTAAGACCCTTAATTCCTTCTTCCCCTGGTGCAAGAAGCGGCTCGTTAAAGGAAATAGCATTCGTAAAATTACGAAGGATACCTATATGCTGTTCGCCTGTACCTTGTTCTACCGGTATTTCACATTTCCAGCATTCCGGGGCACCGAAGCCGCCTGTGAATTCTGCATTGAACTTGGGTTCCGGTATCCGTAGACGCCAGAAAGTCAGTGCCCCGTCTTCTACGACAATTTTTCCGTTATCTCCATTAATTTCAAAACGGTTGGTTCCCGGTGCTTCACCAGTGGTAGTAATAAATAGGCCCGTAGCGCCGTTCTCATATTCCACATAAGCGGTAACATCGTCTTCCACCTCTATATCACGATATTTACCGAAGTGGCAGAAAGCCCGGACCCGTTTGGGCATCATTCCAGTTGTCCACTGCCACAGGTCCAATTGATGCGGATCCTGATTCAATAACACGCCGCCGCCTTCACCGGCCCAACTGGCGCGCCAGCCGCCAGAATTATAATAACTCTGAGACCGATACCAATTGGTGATAATCCAGTTAGTGCGGCGGATTTCACCAAGCTCTCCGGATTGAATGAGCTCTCTCAGCTTTTGATAGAGGGGGTTTGTCCGCTGGTTATACATGATCCCGAATTTTCGATCCGATAGAGCGGCAGCATCGTTCATTTCTTGGACAGCCTTTGTATATACCCCGGCCGGTTTCTCGATCAGCACATGATATCCATAACTTAATGCTTCTATGGCAAGCGTAGGGTGATCATAGTGGGGTGTTGAGATCAGTACAGCGTCAACTGTATTCGATTTAAATAAATCGATAGGATTTTGGAATAAAACTACACTCTCCGGTAAATGCTCCTCAGCCCATTTCAGTCGTTCCGGGTCAATATCGCAAACGGCCATAAGCTCTGCGCCTTTAACATCGTTTAGCAGACTCAAGGCGTGGCTTCGGCCCATATTTCCTATTCCAATAATTCCATAGCGTACTAGCTCCAACGTGGGTCACATCCCTATTCTTTTTAAGTTTATGGTTAGAGAATATACCCAATTGCCAAAAGTTAACATGACTGAAACTAAGAATCTTTTGTCAAATAATAAGATGTATTAGATAAATGAAATCCGGTATAATCAATAACAAACCTTTCTAAAGGAGTGAGACCGTGAATCAGCCGACAACTATTACAGGCCGTCTACTTGAAAATCTAACGGTCACGGTAACACATGCCCAGCTTAGCAGCAAATACCCCGGTTGGAACCGCACGAACGAGACCCCTTCCTTTAATAGGCTGTATTTCATAGATAAAGGTGAAGGAAAGGTGATCCTCAATGGAATCACTCATTTTCCCAAACCAGGTCAACTGATGATTATGCCGGCTGGAAGCAGCCAAACGACTGAGACCTCCCTGGAGAATCCATATACACGTTATTATTGTCATTTCGAGGCCCGTATCGGGGAATGGCCGTTGTTCCACTCCGCTAACAAGCTGTTTATCGGTGACGCTCCCGATCCTGACGCTGCACGGGAAATCTTCGCAGACTTGATCCACCAGCTGCAAAATAACGACGTTCTGTCCACGCTGCGGATTCAATCCAATCTCCTAAGCCTGATGGCCTTATGTCTGGAATCCGGCGGATACACGGATTTCATGCAGGAATTTATTCAGACCCGTGATCAAGGCAAGCTGGCCCATGTCCTTAATTACATTGATGAGCGACTGAATAAATCTTTGGAGGTGGACGAGTTAGCCGAGCTAGTCCATCTTCATCCGAATTATTTCATTCCTTACTTCAAAAAGTTCATGGGTGTTCCCCCGATGCATTATGTACATCTGAAACGTATGGAATTTGCCAAGAGACTGCTGTCCTATTCAGATTCGACCATCTCAGACATCGCGGAACAAGTAGGCATGGAACTGGCCCATTTCTCTAAATATTTCAAAAAGTTAAGCGGTGTCTCTCCTTCTGCTTATCGGAACAGTACCAAATAGGAAATCCGGGTTGTCATCTTAAACCGAACCTTGGACAAAGGTGCTAAAGTGGCAGATCAGTTTACCGCTGCAGGAGGCCAAGCCGTCGCTTATCCCTGTGGGCAGCGATTGTAGTAACGGTCCGTTCGCGGAGCGTCCTCACAAGCACAACCGTCTATCCAACTCCAAAAACAAGGGGTGTCCCAAGCAGCCATTTCATGGCTTATGGGACACCCCTGTTCATCAGATCTTAATCTCTAAAAACTCCTCCAAACGTTTCTTTTGCAAAAAGTGATGGCGATAATGCATTTCAATCATGCAGAACCACTCTTTGGCATTCAATGCACCAAATCTGGGATGTGGGCGTGTGCGATTTGTAGGTATGCTATCGAGCAAGGGTTCAATTTCCCGCATGGTTTGAATGACCTCATTCAAACCTTCGATTAACTGCTCTTTGCTCTCAGGCTGCAACGGGGTATATTCTTTGGAAGCTGGAACCTGAATGGAGATGGGGGGGAAACCTCCCTTTTCAAAAACTGCTGCTCCTGCATCACTTTTAACTTCAGCTATTTCTGGTGTAGCATCCATTACCCGGCAAGCCTCTATATTCCGAAACGTCATATACTGTGCAGATTGTATTAGATGCAAATACATTTGCCCCAGTGACCACTTGTCCTCTTGCGGTTTAAGAAGAAGCTGCTCCATGTTATAAGCTTCCAGATCCTGAAGGTAGATGTTTACTGTATCCTCGAATCGCTGCAGATATTCTTTCGTATTATTCATTAAATCATTTCTCCTTTGTGATTGGTTTGGTTTCAGTATATAAAAACGCTACTGACAGCATTATGTCAGTAGCGTTTTAACATATTTTCGGCTTCCATCCGTACTCTTTGCCTGAGAATCTCTGGCTCCAGCACGACGGCACCTCCACCCCAGCCCAATACCCAATCCAGCACCTCTTCAGGTTCACGTACTCTTAGCGTTACAAGCAGTCCGTCTTCTTGATCTTCCATATGCTCCATGTAATAGTACGGTTTGTCCTTTACCTTGGATGCCAGCTCGGGGCGAATCAATAACCGGACAAGTAGATTTCTATCATCAGCAGGTTTATACGCATGTAACTGGAAGTCGTCTGCTATGACAAACGATTCCTTCAGTAGCTCGAGACTTTGTATTCTGCTTACACGAAAATGTCGAAGCCCTTGCCGGACATGACAAAAGGCAACCAGAATCCATCCTCCATTGATGAACACAAGACCATATGGATCAATTTCGCGAGCCATGCGAGGATCCTCGAAGGCATCCGCTTTAACTTTTGCATAGATCATCCGTACTTTACGTTTCCCCTGTATCGCCTCACGCAAGCTTCCGAGCAGCTCCGTATTCGTCTTGTTGATTCTTCTGGACTTGCTTATAATCTTCATTCCCTCACGAATCCGCAAGGATTCCAGGCGTACACTTTCAGGTAAAACCGCCTCAATCTTACTGCGTCCTGCCATTGCCTTAGCCCTATAGTCCGCATCAAACTGCTGCTCAACAAAATCAATTCCGATCAACAGTGTGACGGCTTCATCCGCCGTGAAGCTCACAGGGGGCAGAAAATAACCCTCCATCAAAGAGTAACCCATCCCCGGTGCGCCTATGACGGGCACTCCCGCTTCACTTAGTGCTTGTACATCCCGGTAAATGGTTCGAACGCTTGTCTCGAAAGTACCCGCTAAATCCTCTGCTCGCTGCATTCCCTTGCGCTGTAGTTCAAGGATAATCGCCAGCAGCCGATCTGTTTTATTCATGGCTTTTCCCCTTATTGTTACTTAGAACAACTGTAGCCCAGCCAAGAATAAATGTCCACTTATTGAATTAACTTCTGCAGCAATAAGGCAGCCAGCTCCTCATGTTGCTCCCAAACCATAGGACGAATATCATTTGAAGGGATAAACAACTGATCAACAGCGGTGCTTCTCACGGTCCACAACACAGGAATATTTAACCCGAGAGCATAACCAGCTGCAAAATACACCTCAGGTGCTTGCCCGCTTATATCCGCTATAAGGAGCTTGCTTTCTGCGATCAGTTCCATAGAAAAGGGCTCAGAATTCACAGTATCGGATGAATTTAAAATTCGCGGCATGTACCCGCACTGTTCAATTTTCGGGAGAACTTTTTCTAACCATTGGACGGAACTCCCTTGTTCCTCCGCGATCAGAAGGACGCAGGATTTCAGCTTTCTTCCCCCGGCCCTAGTAGCAGCTTCTCTCCAGCCGTTTTCGGTGAGCCTAAAGTTCATCCCTTCCCTAAGAATGGATTGCTCGCTTATCAGCCTATCAATGATAAACACCAGCTCTTGTATATTAGGAGAATACGTCAAGTTATAGCTGTGGGTTAAAGGGATCACAACCGGATCGTCCGGCCCTTGGGCGTGTCTGTATAAGTATTGCAGGAACCGATTTCCTTTTTCCTCTAAAGTAACAGGTATTTTAGGAGAATTCATGAGACTCTCTACATCCTCAATCGATAGGGCTACCCTTTCATCGCAATCCGTTTGCTCCCGTATATACGCTGATATTATTGGAAACATCTGATGTTTCTTCCCATGCGAAAAAGCATTGATAGGTTCATAGCTGTCCCTCAGCAGATTATAAGACCCATCGGGCGAACAATGACAGTTTACATACCGATCATAGTCGCCTTGTGCTTCTACGGAGACCAATTCATCACAGAACAAACAATATTTCTTTCCCATCACAGTTTACCACCTCAATTTCTTTAGTCCTCTCCTAGGGTAACAAGTTTTATTTGAAAAGTAGATAAGAAGATATTTCCTTTTAAATGAAAGCTATGCCAATCCAAAAGCATGAACAAGAAGAAATCCAAGTGCTGAGAGCAATACAGACCCAATGAGTCCTGCCAAAAAAGGCTTCTTCCCCAACCGCCGAAACGTCGCTATATCCACGCCCAGCCCAAGCCCCGCCATCGCCATGGCTATCAATAAATAAGCAACAACGAGAATCACCTCTGTGATCTTGCCCGGTAATATCCCTAATGTGTTGAAACCGCTCATCATCAGAAAACCTAATATAAACCAAGGTACAGGAAGCTTTCTCCATTGTATCCCTTTGGGTTTATCCTCTATCTTACGCTCCTTACGTCCTTCCCACACAGCAATGATCATAGCTACAGGAACCAGCATGGCCACTCGGGTAAGCTTCACAATCACCGCAATATCAACCGCTTCCTGCCCTCCCGGCGCAGCCGCTGCGATTACATGTGCCACTTCATGCAGAGTAGCCCCTGACAAGATCCCGTATCCTGTTGGACTTAAACCTAGAATGGAATACAAGATCGTGTATAACAATGTGAAAATCGTCCCCAGTATCGCCACCGTAGCCGCACTTACTGCTATTTCGTTATCGCTTGCCTTGATTTGAGGAGATATAGCAACCACCGCAGCGGCGCCGCAAATCGCCGTTCCGCAAGCCGTTAGGAGTCCGAGCTTCCGATCTACCTTCAACCAGCGGGTTAACCCATACACCGTGAAGAGCGTAAATACAATGTTAATTACGGCAATCGCCCCTACTTTAGGCCCTGCGTGTAAAATATCACCCAAATTAAGCTTCATCCCGAGTAAAATAATGCCGACTCTTAACAGCCTTTTACTTGAAAAAGTGATCCCAGACACCGCTTGGTGTGGGACACCCACAATCGCCCTTAACAGAATTCCCAACAGGATAGCCAGCATAAGCTGCCCCATTATACTTAGGAAAGGAAGAGCGGCTAAACCCTTCGCTGTAACAGACAGTACGAACGTGAGAATTAATCCTTGAATAAACCCCACATTTATCCTTTGGTGTGCTTTGGTTTTTGCCATAAGTGTGTGTTCCATACTTCCTCACTCCCATTCACCGATCAACAGATCTCTTAGCTTCACTATAGAAGTATCGGAGGAGGAAGTGAAATACTACTTTGCTATCTGTATCATTATAAAAACTTATGATTGATTCAAAATATATGCTAAAATGAGCCTAATAACTGAGTATCAGGGTATTAATATGAATAACAATGAGGGATTGTAATGATTGTAGATGCATTGCGAGTGTTCGTAACTGTAGCAGAGCAGAGCCATTTCTCCAAAGCAGGGGAGCTGTTGAACCTCTCTCAACCGGGGGTCAGTCTGCATATTCGGAATCTGGAGAATGAGCTGGGGGCGAAGCTACTCCACCGTTCTCCCAAGCAAGTTCGCCTGACGGAGGCGGGGGCAATTCTTTATAAACATGCCAAGCAAATCTTAACCCACTATGAAGAAGCCGGGCAGGAGATTCAAATGCTGCAGGATCAGGTTACTGGCAGTATACATATAGGAGCCAGCTTTACGGTTGGTGAGTATATTTTGCCGGCAAAGCTTGCAGAATTCGCGAATCAGTATCCGCAGGTCAACCTGCAGGTTACCATCGGAAATACAGAAGAAGTAATTGGGGCCGTACGCACGAATCAACTGGATATTGGATTTATCGAAGGCGAAACACAAGATGCGGACTTAACCGTGATTCCCTATATGAAAGATGAAATGATTGTCGTCTCCCCAGCGGACCACCATCTGTCAGATAATATCGTTGTTGAGAAAGAAATGCTGCGAGATCAAGTGTGGGTACTTCGGGAACATGGCTCAGGAACGCGTGCCTTCAGCGATCATTTCATGCAGGAAACGGACATTCATGTGAAGAGATCCTATGTCTTTAACAGCAGCCAGGGCGTCAAGGAGGCGGTATCTGCCGGACTAGGTATTGCCATGTTGTCCAGGTGGATTGTGCGGAAAGAGCTGGCTAGCGGTGAGATCAAAGAATTGCGGATTAGACACAATCATCTAGAAAGAGACTTTTCCATTATCCGTCATAAAGACAGAACAATCTCCATGGCACTCACTGTATTTTTACAAAAGCTGCTGGTAAGAACCGAAAGCCGAAGAGAATAGTTCTCCCCGGCTCATTGACTCGTTAGTTCAATCCTTTGTAAGCAATCCCATCAATCATCATAAGACAATCCTTATCAATAAATTCTGTTGTTGTTGTCATTCGTGCAGGAAATTTATCTTTTTCAAAATAATCCATAAAAACCCGCTCCATTTCAGGCAGATCAGCAATGTTTTTGAGATATACGTTTACCTTTACAATATTATCCAGAGGAACATTAACTTCATTAAGAGTATCCTTTAAAAATCTAAAAGCTTCGTGAATTTGTTGTGTGAAGCTCTCCCCAAAACCCCTATGTAATCCTAGAAAAATGTAATCTCCTGCTACGACTGCCGTTGAATAACTAAATGGAGTTGTAATCCGTGTGATCATCCTTAGTCCTCCTAATTTGTGTTTTCCAATATTCCCAAGCCTCTAAGTATTCCGACAGATCATGGGGGTGATGCTTCTTACTAAGACCAATACGACAATACAGTTGTATGGATACTTCATCCATCAACCTTGATCTGTCGATAGTACCCTTTTCAATGTCAAGATCTTCGAAGGCTGCAAATAAGGTATTGATATCTAAATCGTCTGGGGAAGAACAAAAGGCATACATAAAATCGTACAGTAAAGGACCTACCATAGGGGAAGGATCTATGACACCCATTAAAGTGGAGTTATCAAAAACAAAATTATGTACTCCAGTATCCCCATGTAACAAGTAACTTTCAGCCTTTTTTTCCTCTTCCTTGAACAATTTATTGACTTGTGATTTCACAAAGTTGTAATCTTCGCTAGTTAAAAGATCTCCGATATTGTTTCGTGCTTCCTCGATGCCTATCTCATTGAATTCTTTCCATGAGTGCAGCGGATACTCTAATCTCCCCCATATATTTGTCTTAGGATATTTGCTGTATGTATTCAATAATTCACGAACAATCACTCTTAACCAGTTGATTTTCTGTCCACGATTAAAGTGAGTTGTACCTTCGATATACGAATAGATTAGATGGGAATGATCTGAGGCTGTATAAAGCACTTTTGGTAGTAGTGTCGAGTTAAGGTGATGATTCAAAAAATCACTGACCATCCGCACTTGTTCGGGATCATCGATTTTTAATATATAGTGGTTGTTCAGTTGGGAATCCAGTCTATATACGAGGCCGCTTGTAGTGCCCGACAGCTTTTTAATCGATACGATTTCATCACTGATATTTTGTAATTGGAATACGTAATTAATCTCCTCAAGCGTAGGTTCAAACGTCATCATGCATCTCCTTTATCCTATCAAGAATTCTATTTACTATTTCATCTGTATTTAAAAGATCTGTATTCATATTGCTCTCCCCTCGAGAAGTTAATCTCAGATATATCGTTTGTTCAGAGGCCGTTAAACAGAAGTGGTATACCTCGTTATCTATGGCTTGAAGACCATTAACAATATAATCAAAGTTCACAGGCTTATATATCCAAATGTCCCATTAATTAAGACGATCACGATATCACCCCCATGATAAAACAGAATATCCGAACTCAATCTCTTAGATCTATCCAACCGCTGTCTCTAGAATCGCTTATTGTTTTAACAGCTATAAGGTCACCTTGTTCATTATAACCCTCGATATTAAAAGGAGTTGAAGCTGCTGTTGAGGGTAGAAAAACGAACCAAATGGTTTCTCCTGTTGTCCCTTTTGTAAGTTTAGCGTTGTAATTACCAGTGCCTTTGATATCAACGGTCACACTCTTAATTGATGCATTTAAGACATCGCCAAAGACTAAAGGAAAGGCCGTTGAGATGCCTTTTATAGCAGGCATACTCATATAATTGAGCGCAGACTTAGATTGCAGAGAACTCCCTATACTGAATTCTCCACCCCAGCCCCATTTCCATCCGAGCCATGTTTTGCGTACATATTCTAACTGTAAATTACTTACTTCCTGTTTATTCCTCTTCATAAAAAGAAGAACGCCGCCTTCAACCGGTTCTCGGTGAATTACATTTATCATCGGACTACGCCTAAACCGTTGAATGGCTTCCTCCGGGGTTTTGCCTAGTGGGATATGAATGGTATTGTTCTGGCCCATCGCCTGAGACATTCGCTGATCTAATAATCCGCCAGGTCTGTCATACATATATACTATTGCATAAAACAGAAGTACAGATGCTAAAATCAGTCCTGAAAATATCCATATCCATCGATTTCGCTTTGTCACAGAATCCTCAACTCTCCTTTGAATTATAGAAACTTCTTAGATTAACTATATAGACTGAACTTTTGATTTACAGGTGAATTCAAAGCCCATCATTAACTTCCAACAGATTCGTATTGATGCTTCTCATAAACGTAGTAACGTTAATTCGAATACAAGGCGCTTGCTACCGCTCCTATGGTTTTCATATTACCTTTCGTTCCTTCTCGCTCTTTGATTTTTTTTCTTCAGCTTATTCAGCTTATTTAGAGGGAATCTTCCCCTCTAATATCAGATTTTAGTACAATATAGATAATTTTGTTGAATTTATAGCGATTTTTTCCGTCTATATGTTGATTAAACGGTTTTATTTATGATTTACAGGGAAGCTTTCCCTCTAAACTTTATTTATGACAGGTACAGAGTCCTCGTAGCAAACTGGTTCTAAAACAAACTTGTTATTATCAGTTACTAGAGAACAAACAAATCCGTGAGTGGTTCTCACCGCTTGGTCCTATATGAACTCCTAAACATCTTCGTAAGGCCTCTCACGGTTGGAAACTCAAAGCCTAACATACTCCATAGTTACTACTACATTCCCAATTCCCAAGGAGTAAATCTTTAGTACAATTTATATAGTGTCTAAATCATAAACTACTTTGGAGGAATTTGACAATGAATTGTACCCTAAAAATTGGATTCTCCGGATTAGCCTTAACCTTAGTGTTTAGTGCTGGAGCTTATGCCGCTACCGCCGTTCCGCAAATATTTGTGAATAGTAATCAAGTGATAACCAGTACACCCGCAAAAATTATTAATGGATTTGTATATGTTCCTTTACGCGCAATTTCTGAGGGGCTTGGGGTCGAAATACAATGGGATAATCAAAGTAAAACGGTTTATGTAGATTCTGATCCGAGATTTGAAAGAGAAATTAGTAGTGTCGCGTATGTATCGAATCAAAATTTAGCTTACAAGTGGATTATAGCTTATGACGAAAGGCAACACCAAGAAGTACTGGAATTGGTTAGCCCGGACTTCATTACGGATATCTATAATGAAAGCTTCCCCGCCGGTACTTACAATATGGCCACTATTGTAGATTTCAAAGCTATTGCGCTTACAGACAATAGTCTGACCGTGCGGATTGTTCAACGTGTAACCGCAGAAGATGACTATAAAATCAAAGTGGAGAAATGGAAATTCACTTATTCGCAAAGCAAAATTAGTTCTGTAAAGGTTGTGCCGAATTCAACGAAATATTTGGATCGCTACACAGTGTTTCCTGGGGCTAATTTCGGGATATGACTCTATACAACAAAATCGTTTTTTGGTATTTTTAATAGATTTTATGGGACTTATTAACTATAATAAATCGGAGTTGATAAGAATAAACCGGGAGGGATTTTCATGAGGAAACATCTGTTCAAAGTGTTATTATCGGTTTTTAGCTTTTTACTACTGCTTTATCCGCTACAAGAACTAAATGCTGCAACAAGTTCTGCAACAGTTAAAACCAATACTTACAAAGGACAACCTATTATACAGATTACACAACCTAATAATAGTAAATCAAAAGCAATTAATTCTATTCTGAAAAATTTTGCTGTTAGTGCTGCTATGCAAGATCTAGAAGCCAAACAAGAAAATTCTGAATATTGGTATAGAACAACTACCAAATTAATGTACAACAAGAATAACAAGTTATCCGTCAGCAATGAGACAAGTTATTACTCGGGCGGAGCCCATGATCAATACTGGACAGATACATATAATTTCGACACTACAACAGGAAAAAGGATTTTTCTAAAAGATATTCTAAATTCGCAAACCAAAATAGATCGGGCAAAAGGTTATATATCTTATGTATTGTTTTATAAATTGATTAAGGGTACAGCTTCCATATTTGAAAACAATATCTATGACTTTCCTTTAGACACTCTTAAGGCACCTTTTTATTTAAGAGATTCAGGAATAACTATTCGATTTAATCCTTATGAAGTCGGACCTTTCTCCGAGGGGATCATAGATGTAACCATACCTTATTCTATAATAAATGGACAAACCCCAGTCCCTGAAATACCTGTCGATACCGATTAAAGTTCCGTACAACCAATAACCCCGCCCAGCAAAATGCTAAACGGGGTTATCTCAGCTCTCTAATCTTAACCTTCAACCAATAGCCCATTCTCCAAATGCAGCACCCGATCGCACCATTCCAGCATCCGCTCATCATGGGTCACCATGACTGCAGCTTTGCCTTGGCTTTTTACTTCTTCAGCAATCATGCGTACGACTTCCTTACCCCTCTTGAAATCCAAGCTTGCGGTTGGTTCGTCTGCAAACAGAATCGCCGGCTTATTCATCCAGGCTCTGGCGATAGCCACACGCTGCTTCTCCCCACCGGAGAGTTGTTCCGGGTAATGATTGCGCCGTTCCCAGATATCCAGACGTTTCAGAATTTCGGCAGAACGTTGCTTAGCTTCCTTTGCATTTAGTTTTGCAAGCTTGGCTACATATAGCAGCTGTTCTTCTACCTTCAGGTAAGGCAGCAGTTGAGCGCTTGGAACATAAAACCTATTTTTTGAAGTCTCAGCTCGGTGAGCTCTCCCTTATCTTTATTCGTTAGTGATTCCCCGTCTATAAAAATTTCACCGCTTGTAGGCGTAAGCAACGCTCCTGCCGCTGAGAGAAACGTACTTTTTCCCGAGCCCGAAGGTCCGAGAACAGCAACGAATTCTCCCTCATTCACTTCCAGGTCCAAATTATGGAGTACAGACATTACTGAATCCCCGTCACCGTAAGTTTTGGACACCTGCTTCATTACTAATTTTGCACTCATGCGCCAGTCCTCCCAATTGCTTCTAATGCATCTATTTTTGCTACTCTAGCCACTGAAATTAGGGATCCCAAGAGTGACATTCCAATAAATAAGCAGCTTGTTAAAATAATGGTCGAGGTGTCCAACTGGAACGGCATAGAATCAGGAAGTGACATGTTCATTCCAAAGGTCAGCAGCAGACTGATGCATAGACTTGCGACGGATAAAATCATAACCTGACCGACTACACTCCAAGCCAAGTATGACATTTTAGTTCCCATCGCTTTTAAAATCCCAAATTGGCTTGTTTTTTGGATCGTAATGACGTAGAAGAACACCGCCAATACAAACGCTGTAATCACGAATAAGAAAATGATCATCATCATCAGGGAATTTTGTTCGGCGGCATAGCCGGGGATACTGGAAATGGCTTGTTTTTTCGTAATAACCTCAACATCTTTCGTTGGTTCGGAAATTTGGTTTACCTGCTCTTGAGTTGCCTTCATAGCAATTACGTTAAAAGACGCCGTTTGATCAGCAGCCGTACCTCGGGACATCCCCTGCTTCATGTCTTGCCAATCTGACAAATTCAAATAGACCACTGGGGTGTGACTATAGGAGCTATCCTGGACATATCCAGCAACGCTCCAGGTCATCCCGGTAGCCTGATCCATAATGGTACTGCCAATAGTGATTCCGTCTTGCTCCAGCTTGCGGTCCACAACTACACTGCCTGTTGTCTCATTGCTTATTCCTTCGCCCTTGGCGATAACTGGAGCTAGTATACCCTGCATATCTACCGCAAAAAAGGTAACATCTGTCTTTACATCCGTACCTTTAGCGGTGATCGTACTCATTTGAATGCCTAGTGGAGTCGCATTTTGTTCTCCTACTACAGAACGTACATCCTGAAGCTCCACTTCATTAAGCTGGGAACGTCGGAACGTTTGATCCGCATCACCCTGTACAACATAATAATTTGCAGACATATTTTGTACTGCTGAAATGTTGGCATAAGCCAGACCTCTTGCGAGCCCAGTGACAAACAGCACCAAAAAAGAGACCAAGAGCATAATCACCATAATCAGCATATACCTGGCCTTGGCATGCCGCATCTCCCTTAAAGCTAAAAACATACTACCACTCCTTCTAATCTGTATATTCACAGTTTAGAAGGCGAAAATGAACGGAGTATGAATAATGAATTACAAAACAGGCAGGGTAACTATAAATGTAGTCCCCTTCCCCTTCACTCTTTTCACTTCAATCGTTCCTGAATGAGATAAAACGATTTTTTGAGCAATGGAAAGACCTAGTCCCGTACTATGGTTCTCCCTTGTGCGGGCCCGGTCCGCTTTATAGAAGCGGTCAAAGATCATTGGCAACTCCTCCGGGTTAATCCCCTCACCGGTATCCGAGACACGAATCTGACAGCTGCCTTCCGCAAGACTTGCGGAGATCACAACCTCGCCGCCATCCGGTGTATATTTGATCGCATTCGACAGCAGATTCATCCATACTTGATACAGTAGATTCACGTCACCCGTAAGACTAATCTCAGATAAGTTCAGCCGCAGAGAGAGTTGTTTCTCCGCCAGCTTCCACTCCATAATTTGAGCCACTTGACGTAGCTGTGAACGCAAATCAAACGTACTGATCTGCAGTAGATTAGGATCATAGTCCAACGAAGACAAAGTAAGCAACTGCTTGCTGAGCATCGACATTCGACGGCTTTCCTCTTCAATGATGGATAAATACTGTAGTCTCTCCTCATCAGGCAGAGTTGAATCTCTTAGCGAATGAGCAAAGCCCTGAATAGAAGTAAGTGGGGATTCAATCTCATGGGACACATTTGCAACAAATTCTTGTCTGGCCCTGTTGGTACGTTCCAATTCCCTACTCATGATCATAAAGTGTGAGGCCAGCTGGCCGATTTCATCACTTCTACGCGTATTCAGCTTAATGTCATATCTTCCCTTGGAGATACTTTTGGTAGCTGCCGTAAGCCGTGTGATCGGCTTAACCACATGAAGAACACTAATCATTACGAACCAAAGACTGAATAGCAAGGTAAGCCCGATAATCATCGCAAAAAAGATCCGCAGCTCTCCAAACTGGATGTCAGCATCTGGGCGCAGAAATAACGCATAGCTCTCGTTGTTCATCGTAATCGGCACACCGATCGAATTTCGAAGCTCATTATCAAAAAAACCGGTGATAAACAACTTGCTTGGAAATTCAGCAACACCATGATAGACCTGGCCTTCTAGTACCTTCGCAATCTGTCCTTCATCCAAATCCAGTTCTCGAAAGGGTTTGCCATAGAATTGCTCGCTCCCTTGATCATTCGTGACATAGATTTTATAACCCAGAGAAGCCACACTGTTCAGATATTCGTCAATAGAATCAGGATGGGATTTACTGAATTCTTGAAGTTTCAGTGCCATTCCGGTGAGCTTGGCATCATTTAAAGGCTTCACTTCTCGCTGATAATAGAAATTAGAGCCCAAAAAGGCGAATAAGCTGCTGAACAGTATGACTGAACAAAAAACAATACACATCCGTACATAGAGTGACTTCATGAGCTGATCATCTCCACCTTATATCCGATCCCGCGAACGGTACGAATCACAAAATCTTCCTGATAGGCGCTGAATCGTTGTCGTAATCGCTTGATATGTACATCTACGGTACGTTCATCGCCCTCATAATCTGCTCCCCACACCAGTTCAATTAATTCACTGCGGGTAAAAAGTCTTCCCGGATACTGTGCCAGCTGTGCCAATAGTTCAAACTCCTTTACGGGCAGCAGCAAAATATCATCTCCATCGGTAATCTCATAGTTCTTTCGGTCAATAATCAGCCGGTTTAGGCGGATTTTATCATTAGAAGCGACGGAATATCGCCGAAACAAGGCTTTTATCCGATACAAGAGTTCTGCCGGTTCAAAAGGCTTAGTGACATAGTCATCTGTTCCATGCAAATAGCCTTGCTCTTTATCACTTAGCTGCTGTAAGGCAGTAAGTAAAATAATCGGAATATCATAGGTAGAGCGTATATGTTCGCATAACTCCAAACCATTCACATGCGGCATCATCACATCTACCACAGCCAAATCCACAATACTCTCCTTCAGCTTATGTATAGCTTCCTGTCCATCGCTGGCCTCTATGACAAGATAACCTTCTCTGGTTAATACATGCTTTAATAAGGTGCGGATATGAACATCATCATCGGTTATTAATATCTTTTTCAAGTGATCACGCTCCCTTGGCTGTACCGGATCCTTTAATAGTTATGGGTTTTGCTACTTTTTCTTAACGGGTTTGATACTGCCCAGGGTCGCCCCTTCTGGCACTTGAATCCAATGGGACTTCGATATTCCAATCTTCTGCGAGGTATAGATGCCAGTATGACCAGAGACCAGATAGCTGATTAGGCAAGCAATGAACATATAGATGGCACCGCTCGAACCAAACAACTCAATGCCCATTAGAAAACAGGCGATAGGCGTGTTGGTCGCGCCGCAAAATACAGCAATAAAACCTAATGAGGCCAAGAATGGAGCATATAAATGCAAGAAGCCAGATAATGAATTCCCGAGTGTAGCACCGATTGCAAACAATGGCGTAACCTCTCCACCTTGGAATCCGGCACCCAGTGTAAGCGAAGTGTAGATCAATTTCCATAGAAAAGCAAAAGGTGAGACACCCTCTTCGAACGAATTCTGGATTAGCGGAATCCCGAGGCCTAAATAATCTCTTGTTCCCATCAGGTACACCAAGCCGATGATGACAAAGCCGCCTACGGCGCTTTTAATCATCGGATTATGAAATAAATACGTATAGCCTTTCTTAAGCGCATGTGTCAGCTCACTGAAAAGAATACTGGTTAGCCCGAATAACACCGAGGCAAAGATAACCTTAAGCAGGACTAAACCTGAAATGTCGGGTACCCAATCAACTTGATATTGAATATGGGATACGCCCCAGAAAGATGTGGTCACTAAATGGCCTACAAAACTTGCTACAAAAGCAGGCAGCAAGGCCTCATGACTGATTAACCCGATAGCCAACACCTCAAGACCAAATACCGTACCGGCTAAAGGAGTACCGAAGATCGAACCGAAACCGCCGCTAATCCCGCAGATCAGAAGAATTCTCCGATCCATCGGACTTACTCTTAATAGCTTCCCGAATGCTTCAGCCAAGCTCCCTCCCATCTGTACAGCAGTCCCTTCCCGCCCGGCAGAACCTCCGAACAGGTGTGTGATCAGTGTACCGAATAGAACAAGCGGAGCCATGCGCAGCGGAATGGTCTCATTTCCGTTATTGATTTGTTCCAGAATTAAGTTATTCCCCTTGGCACTGTTCTTCCCGAACTTTAGGTAAAGATAACTGACTAACGCTCCCCCGGCAGGTAAAAGGTACAACAGCCATGGATGTTCGATGCGTACGTCGGTAACATGTTCCAAACTGATTAGGAAAAAAGCGGAGGCTGTTCCTGATAATACACCTACACCACTCCCCAGTAGAATCCACTTTAAAAAGGTTTTGACTAAAGCCCTGCTCCATTTGATATTTTGCATCAAGTTCCCTATCTCCTTAACCACTTCATAATTGATTTCAAAAAAACAGACTCCTACCAGCAGAATGATCGCTGGTAGGAGTCATTAGCCGTTACCGGCGGTTTTGGCGAACTCCATCGCCTTATCAACTTCTTTTAATATATCCGTAATTGCTGCTTTGGTCAATATTGAACGCTACGTTTAAGCCGAAGTTCCTGTGGTTCCATCTGTAGCTTTCGGAGCTGTCTTGGTCGTTCCGTTAGCACCTCTTTTTCCTGAACGGTCGAGCTTCCCTGCTCCCTTATCTCCTGATCTACCCGTAAATGTATTGTTCACGAATTCGGAGACTCTGGTGGTTAGTTTTGCTTTAAGCTCAGCATACTGAGCCTGTGTGATCGTTTTGGCTGCCAGTTGCTTGTCCAGCTCGGTCACAAATTGAGTCTTAATCAAGTCAGTAATGGCTTGTACGGATACATTTTTCTCACCGGCGAGAGTGGCGAGCGATTTACCGGAGATTAGGGCTGTTTTTAACTCCTCAGCGGTAAGGCCCAGCAGCTTTGCAACCTCTTCATTAGCCAAGAGGGCTCCATGTCCGAAACCTCCACGACCGAAACCGCCTATACCGTCCTTGCCTTTAAAATTACCATCAAAGACAGCATTTACAGCATTGGTCGCTTGAGTGAGAACCTCAGCTTTCTGCTTGTCATATTCAGCCTGAGTGATCTTGCCATCTGCCAACCGTTTATCCAAGGCCTCTGTAATGGCTTTGACCTGAAGATCAATCACCTTCTGTACAGCGACACCCTTTTCAGCAGCAATGGCTGCAAGAGACTTCCCTGATTGTTGAGCTGTTTTTAGTTCATCTACTGTTAAACCCAGCAGAGTCGCAATCTCGGAACTCGCCACCTTATGAAACAGAGCTCCCTTACCTCCAAAATGTTTATATGTTTTCTGCACAACTTCTGCGGCACTAACATTACCCACAATGAAAACTCCACTACCAGCAGTTACTGCAAGAGCTAAGACGCTTGCTACTAAAACATTACGTTTCCTATTCATTTTCATGCCTCCTGGTTATTGTTAATACTTACTTGTTAAGAATAGCCAGGCTAGCTGAAAATTAGCTGAGTCTTGACTGAACGTTATCTGAATCTTCCGAATTAGATGAATACGGTGTTCCCGGATACCGCTGCGTCATCACTATATTTCTTACTGCCCTCCAACATAATATCCAGTTTAAGGATTTCCGAACGGCTAGCGAGCCGGATCGGCGGCCCCCACGTCCCGAAGCCGGAGGAAACAACTACATGCAGCTTTTCTTTGCGCAGATATCCCCAATCCAACTCGAACAGACGTTTTGTAATCCAATGGTTGGGAGCAATTTGTCCGCGGTGAGTATGACCAGATAGCAATACATCCACTCCAGCCTTTGCTGCGACATCAAAACCCGTAGGTTGATGATCCATCATGATTACGGGCCGTGCAAGGTCAATTCCACTAAGAAGCTCAGGGACGCTTAGTCGACCTGCTGCTTCCATTGCGTCTGCAGTTTTATCTTTTCTCCCTACAATATAGGTCCCGGCAACCTCTACAATCTCATCCTGCAGAACACGAATGCCTATGTTATCCATCACTTTTGTATACTGCTCAATAGAGCCGCCATAATACTCATGATTCCCAAGGACAGCATAAATGCCATACCTTGCTTTTAACTGTCGAAGCGTCTCATCCATCCGATTGCGGATAAAAGGTTCAATACTGTCATCCAATACATCACCCGGCAGCAGAATCAGATCTGGCTGCATTTCGTTAATGCGCTTCACTAATCTTTTCAAATGCCGATTCCCCACAATATTGCCTAAGTGCAGATCGGATGCAACTGCAATGGTAAGCGGCAGACTGTGTCCGGTAGATTTATCTATCTGTAAAGAATGAGTGCGCACCACACTGCTCCATGCATTTATAGATCCCCACACGAGGAAAACAATTAACAATACTACCAATGTGATGCCAGCTTCTATTACATACCTATCAAGCTGAACACCTGTAAGACGCAGGACTCCATAGAAAATATCTGCTAAGGGCAGCATGATTACTGCGAACTCCATACAGGCTAAATAATAGGAACCAATAACTTTGAACAATCTACCTACGGGCTTTAGAGAGCGGGGTAATGGAATTCTACCCACGACATAAGCAAAGGCAACTAACATAAATATGGACCAGAACCAACCTGTAGAAATACTCGGTAACCCTTCCTGAACGAGAATCAGAAGATGATAACCGATATAGACATTAACCAGAATAAGAACAATCAGAACCGTAGATGCAGTACCCATTATTCGCAGTTTTTTCATCGTTTCTCCCCATTTCTACTGAACTTACTTTTCATCCTAATTTAAATCATAACACAAAGCATTATCACTATATAAACTGTGGTCCTTTAATCGGAAAATATACAAAGAAGACCGCTCCTTCATCAACGAAGGAAACGGCCGTTCAGGCATTAGCTCAATTCACATAGGTTCAATATGCACATGAACATTAGCAACCTGATGCATCTGCTTCAACTGATCTTCAATTTCTTCAGTAATGTCATGGCTTTCAACAACATTTAGAGTATGTTCCACCAGCACCGTCGTATCAACTAATACATTGTTGCCATGAATACGGGCTTTAATTTCTTTAATGGATTGAACACCTTCAACCTCTGCAACGGTTTGCTTCATCAGCTCAAGCTTATCCGCATCGAAGCCATCCGTTAGATCGTGTGTAGCTTTACGGAATATCTCCCAGGCTGTTTTGCAAATTATTAACCCGACAATCGTGGCGGTAAGCGGATCAAGCCAGGCAATTCCAAATTGTGAACCTACGATCCCTACAAATGCACCGATACTTACCATGGCATCAGAACGGTTATCTTGAGCAACGGCCATCATGGCATTGCTGTTAATTCTGCGGGCAAGCTTCAGGTTATAAGTGTATACTGCCAGCATCACCACCGCACAAGCAGCAGCAGTCCAAGCTGAGATTAAATCCGGGGTTGTATGTACAGGCTGAACAAACTTGTTCACTCCTTGATATAGTACTTCTAAGCCTACAATAATCATAATGAAAGAAGCCACCAAAGAAGCGACGGTTTCCGCCCTAAAGTGTCCATAACCATGATTGGAATCAGGGGGTCTTCTCGAAATTTTGAGACCTGCCAGAACCGCTATGGAAGCCACAATATCCGTACTATTATTAAGACCGTCAGCAAGCAGGGCCTGGGATCCGGAGATCGTTCCGACGAACAGCTTTATGGCTGATAAAAAGATATATGCGATTATGCTAAGCCAAGCTCCTCTTTCGCCTTGTTTGATGTCATTGTATGTTTCCAAAAGAAGACCTCCAAAGAATAGTATCGTTCCATACTACACGCCGGTGCATGGGTGGGTCTAGAGAAACAGTTTTGCCATAAGACGCAATAGTTACCCCTGCCAAATAGAGTTGGTTTGTTAAAAATCTTTTGCCGTTCCGCAACACTCCCTCACAAGATCCAAATTTCTCAGATGAACTTTTAAAATCAACATGAAAAAACTCCTCCACAGCTATAGCCGTAAAGGAGTCGTGTAATAAATTTATTTTATTTCGCTGCCTTAGCCGCGTCTAGAATCGCTGTTAAATACCCTTCGGTATCTACAAGTGTTGCTCCGCTGACAGCGTCAACCATTTGCTCTTTGCTCTTATATTTAAGTGAAGCCTCAAGTGATTTGATGGTTCTGCCAGTCGCATATTTCTCGATAGCGGCCATGTTCTTGTCATATGAAACGGTGGAATTAGCTTCTTCTTTCATATGCTCACTATAATATTCGTTATTGGCCTTCTTCGAGGCTAGTACCATATTAGGATCTTTGTAATTCTGCCCGAAATCTGTATCGGAGTTAGGCACTCCCTTTGCCACATCCGAGCTGAGGAATTGATAGTCGTCCAGCGAGGCAGCGACGATTACGCCATTTTGAACAACAGCGACCGCCACAGTGAAACATTTCTTGCCATGAGCAGCCGCTTCTACCCGGCCTACCTTCAGAGGCGCACTTGCCGCCGATGAAACATTGCTAAATGCACCACTATTTCCAATCCCTACAACAGCTAATGAAACCCCTGCTACTAACATTAACTTTGTTGCTTTTTTCACAAAACATCCCCCATTTCGCGGTATAAGAGCGCTTACATACTAAATTTATACATTAATGGTATATGTGTCTGTTACAAATGTTGCTATATTAATGTTATTATATGTAATAGTTTTTATAAACTGGTATATTTGCAGAGAGTCACATTTTTTGTCCGCCAGAAATTGAAATACGGCCGTGAATAACGCTGTTAGCACATCCTTTAGATTGAGTTTCTAACACTATTAACCTTTTAAGAAGCTCTCAATATTATTCTCTCTTTACTTTACTTAGAAGATCAGCCAGCTCTTCCGAATTCTTATCTCTTAAATCCAGCATCCTTTCGCTATTGCTATCTTTAATTAGGAAGCCATTTTTAATTTTAAAATCCATATAAAGGCTGAATCCGTCAACTTCAGAATCAGCGTAAGTAACAGTCATTCTATAAGTTGGTGGACCCACATCAACAGACCCAGGTATTTTTTTTACAGTTCTTATAGCATCTTCGAATATTTGAATGCTTTCAGTGTCAGTGTAAGTGATTTCCGTTGTTTCGGAAACAAGGCTAACGCTGATGATCTCTTGCTTTGTTCTGACTAATACAAATATTAATATCAACAAAATTATCAGTGAAAGTGAAAGAATACTAATTTTTTTCATAAACTACCTCCTTACTGAAGAAAGATTGTAGATACGCTTCCCGCTTAAATAGCGGAGAGGACGAAACGATTGTGGAAAAGCGGTAGCGTTCGCCCGAAAGTTTTCCAAAGGAAGACTAGCTTCGAAAACATAAGCTGTGTCAAAGAGCGATTGGAACAACGGTCCGTTCGCGGAGCGTCCTCACAAGCACAACCGTCTATCCGACTCCAAAAACAAGGGATGTCCCAACAGCCATTTCGTGGCTTTATGGGACACCCCTTTCACTCTACTTACTTATTCCGTTGGCGCAGTAAATGAACGAGTTGCAAACTCTGCATCCAACATATAAAAAGCGTTGCTATCCTTATCAATCCGTTTAAGCTTCTGAATAATATTACTGAAAAGGGCTTCTTCTTCGACCTGTTCATCGATAAACCACTTCAGGAAATGAATCGTTGCATGCTCGCGTTCATCCAAGGCCAGGTCGGCCAAATGGTAGAACTTTTTCGTATTCTGCTGTTCATGTGCAAATGCGTGTTCAAAGGCATCCAGCATGGAATCATACTCATTTTTGGGTTCCGGCAATGCAGCCAATGTTGCACGGAAGCTGCGATCATTGAGGAATTTGTATATTTTCATCGCGTGAAAACGTTCCTCTTCTGCCTGTACCAGGTAGAAATTCGCGAACCCATCCAGACTCTCACTGGAACAATAAGCTGCCATCGCCAGGTACACATGTGCTGAATAAAACTCAAAGTTCATCTGTTCATTTAGAGCGTTCACTAATCCGTCTTTCATTGTGTACAATCACCCCTTTTTGAAATTATGTATTCCCTGAATACTCTTGTATCTTAACACTGGGCCGATTTGTCAGCAAGACGTGCTAATATGAATGATGTAGGGCAAAATAAAAAGAGTTGTTAAACGTACTGTTTGAGCTATAGTTGATAACAATCAGATATTATTTGCAGAACTGAAGGGATGATTATATATGTCAGCTTTGGACGGATATAGAATGAAGAGTACAAAAGGACCTCTGGTTCTGTTTGGTCTTCTATTGTGTGGTACTTTAACATTAAGTGGATGCGGTGATAACGGAAATGGTCAAGCCAGTACGAATTCTCCCACTAACCAGCCTAGCTCTTCTCCAATAGTCACCTCAGTAACCGAATCTTCCTCACCCAAATCACCCTCACCTGCTAATGAACCGGACAACACTGCATCCCCGCGTCCAACGGATGAAGATTCTATTGCAGCACAGATTGCCAACATGACATTGGATGAGAAAATAGGACAAATGCTGTTGGTTGGTATTGAGGGAACCTCGTTGGATGAGTCTGCTAAAAGGATGATCTCCGAAGACAAGGTCGGCGGCATCATACTATATGCGGACAATATCTCTAACCTTCAAGGAATGGTTAAGCTAATTAACAATCTTAAAAAAACAAATTTTGATAATTCTGCTCCCTTATTCGTTAGTGTAGATCAAGAGGGTGGAAAAGTCAGCCGTATGCCAAAAGAGTTCGTCTCTATCCCTTCTAACCGAAAGGTAGGCGACACGAATAATGCCAATTTGGCATATACGATGGGTGAACTGCTGGGAAGAGAACTGAGCCTAACTGGGTTTAATATGAATTTCGCCCCGGTGCTTGATATTAACAGCAATTCACAGAATCCCATTATCGGTGACCGGTCTTTTGGAAGTTCCTCTGCTAGAGCTACCAAGATGGGCCTGGCCGAAGTTAAGGGCTTGCGCAGCGAAAATATGATTCCGGTGGTCAAGCATTATCCAGGCCATGGAGATACCTCGGTAGATTCGCATCTTGAACTCCCGGTTGTGAATAAAACAGCACAGCAGCTAGCCGAATTGGAATGGATTCCATTCCAGGCAGCGATTAAGGATAAGATAGAAGCTGTAATGGTCGCTCATATTCTTTTTCCGAAGCTCGATCCCGACAAACCGGCTTCACTCTCAAAAATAATTATAGGTGAACATTTACGTGGGAATATGGGTTATAAGGGCGTAGTGATTACGGATGATTTGACTATGGGTGCGATTGTTAAACATTTCAATTTGGGTACCGCTGCAATTGACACCATAAAAGCTGGCAGTGATATTCTACTGATCGCTCACGGGTATGATAACGAGAAGCTTGTTTTTAATAAAATCAAGCAAAGCGTAAAGAATGGAACGATCTCAGAGGAACGGATTAATGAAAGTGTTCAACGTATACTAACTTTAAAGAGTAATTATCATTTAAGCGACAAGGAGGCCGTTCCTGTCCCCGATCTTACCACACTTAATCAAGATATTCGGACCTGGCGTCAGCAGGTGGAGAAGTAAACATTGCCTATGAATTATGAACCGAAGGCTCTACGATATTGATTCGGCGGCATCCCTTCAACCTCTTTGAAGACTTTAATGAAATAACTGGATTGGCTAAAACCGGCGCCCTGCGCGATTTGTGCTACCGATAACTCGCTGGAGACCAGCAGAAGTTTGGCTCTAGCGAGCCTGCAATCGGTCAGAAATCGGTTCGGCGTCTTTCCCATGATCACTCGGAACAACCTCAGAAAGTGGTAGTTGCTGTAGCCCGACAGTCGGGCCATTGAGTCCAGTGTCCAGGGTCTTTCACACGCTCCATGAATAACATCCGCTGAACTGCGTATGGAACGTCTGACCTCATTTGGAACTGAGCCGTGAAGCGGCTCTGAGTTCTGCAATAACGTTGCCAGAATCTCATATAACAGAGCAGATAACCTAGGTTCGCTGTGGGTCTCGTAATTAGCGCTCAAACGATACATTTCATCGAATATCGACTCCAGTCCTGTACCAGGATCGAAGGTAAAAAAGCTTCCTCTTGACTGATCCACCTCTTCTAACAAGGGTAAAGGAATTTCGGTCTTGAAGTGCACCCATCGAACATCCCAAGGTTCGCTAAGGTCAGAACCATATTGCTGATGGGCACCTCGCGGATACAGAAACCCTCTCCCTTTACCCATGTGAATTCTTTCCCCTTCATGAAAAACATATCCTTCTCCACCAAAAATCAAATGTAAATTGTAGCTGTTCAGGAAACCCTCTTCTCTTCGCTCCGCATGCTGTGGGAAATCAGTATAATGCCCAAGTAACTCCGGATAACAAACGTATTTACTATAAGAGGGTGAAGGCAGAACCCATTGTTTTTTCATCGATTTACAGATCTCCATTCGGTAGTCTATCAAGCACGCAATATCGTTATATAAAAGCAATATTATGTTATATATGATTCTCTACCTTAGATAATACAATAGAAAGGTAAAGCTTAAATAGCATATTTTTAATACTTTGGAGGGCTATAATGAAGAAACCTGTTGCTAAAGAACAGTTCGAACTTGGTGTCTGCTACTATCCCGAACACTGGCCGGAAAGTATGTGGGCGGACGATTACCGCCGCATGCGTGAAATGGGCTTCACGATTATTCGAATGGGTGAGTTCGCCTGGTCCATATTTGAACCTGAGGAGGGTGTTTTTCAATTTGATCAGTTTGACCGTGCCATTGATTTAGCACACCGTAATGGACTGAAGGTTGTGCTGGGAACCCCTACCGCTACCCCGCCCGCCTGGCTGACTCATAAATATTCGGAAGTGCTTAATGTGACCTACGAAGGAGTAACCCTGCAACATGGGATGCGCCGTCATAATAACTACAGCAGCCCAATATATCGCGAGCTTTGTGCTCGTATAACTGACCAACTCGCAAGCCAATACGGCAATCATCCCGGCGTGGTTGGCTGGCAGATTGATAATGAGCTCAATTGTGAGATCAATGTATTTTACTCAGACAGTGACCATAACGCCTTCAGAGAATGGTTGCAGCGAAAATACGTCACTTTGGAAGAACTGAACAAGGCTTGGGGTACGGTATTTTGGAGTCAAAGCTACAGTGACTGGTCTCAGGTGTATTTACCGCGACCAACACCTTCTCCCAACCAGCCTAATCCGCATCAGGCTCTAGATGAGAAACGTTTCATATCCGATAACACCATTTCTTTTGCAAAAATTCAGGCTGATATTCTCCGCGCGAAAGCCCCTCATCAGTGGGTGACAACCAATGGTTTGTTTGGGCATCTGGACAGCCATGAAATGACCGAGCAGCTGCTGGATTTCTTCAGTTATGATTCGTATCCACAGTTCTCCAGCATTTTCTATGATGCAGCGGAAGAGAATCCACTTAGAGATAGGAACTGGGGCCTTTCACTCTCGGCTGTCCGCTCTATCTCCCCTAACTTCTGCATTATGGAACAGCAATCCGGCCCGGGAGGTTGGGTGAACCGGATGGACATGCCTTCTCCGAAGCCGGGACAAATGCGGTTATGGACCTATCAATCTATCGCTCATGGTGCAGACATGGTTCTCTTTTTTCGTTGGCGGACAGCCATCATAGGCAATGAAATCTACTGGCATGGAATCAATGACTACCATAACCAACCTAACCGAAGAGTACGTGAAGCCGCTCAGATCGGTCAAGAATTGGCAGCGATAGGCACGTCAATTATAGGTACACAAATACAAGCGAATATAGCGATCGTGCGCGATTATGATAATGAATGGGACGGAGAATATGATGTTTGGCACGGTCCCTTTATGTGGCAAAGCAACAAAGAATGGTTCAAAACACTGCAGCGGAAGCATATTCCAAACGATATACTCTACTTACGGGGAAACACATCCTTAGAGGAACTGACACGCTACGAGGTTCTGGTCTACCCCCATCCAGCTATAATGAGAGATGAGACAGCTTCATTACTGGATCAATATGTTCAGCAGGGGGGAAAGCTTATCTTCGGTTGCAGAACCGGGTATAAAGACGAACACGGTCAATGTTACATGAAACCCTTTCCCGGAGCAGCCAAGGATCTGTGCGGCATTACGGTGGAGGAATTTACGATGGTCAAAGGCACGCGCCTTCCAACCTCCATCCGTTGGGGTGATAATCCGGGAGTCGTAACCACGGCAGATTCCTTTAATGATATTCTTCATGTTGAAGCCGACACCGTTCAAGTCATGGGTACCTACGCCTCTGATTATTACGCTGGGAAACCGGCAGTTACCAGAAATATGCGCGGTAAAGGTGAGGTTTGGTATTACGGAGCTGTATTTAACGAGCAAGCCTCGGCTCAAATCATAAATCACCTTGGACTAGAGTCACCAGTTGCAGCTTGGTTGGAGCTTCCGAAAGGCGTAGAGCTTCAAATTCGTGAAGGGGATTCCTGCCGGTACACTTTCCTGCTGAACTACAATGAAGTACCGGCTGATATTGTTCTTACAGAGGAGAAACGGGATCTGTTGACAGGTAAAATAATCTCAGGGTCACATAGTCTCGAAGGGTTTGGAGTATTAGTATTATATTGATTTTAATTACATTGCGATCATACCCTTGTCCTTAGACGAGGGTTTTTTTGTTTATTGGTACAATGGCTATGAATTGACAGAAATTAATTTTGCTTTTATAGTGGTTGTACTTTGGCCAATAAGGAGGAGATGTAATGAACCTGGAGACCGCCCGGATGGATTCACATGCGGCCCCAGATCATGAGGAAAGTTTTATTAAGGGGGTTAAGGATTGTCTCCCTACTCTACTGGGATATTTAAGCATAGGTTTTGCGGCAGGTGTAGTCGAGAAGACCGCGGGACTAAGTATACCTGAAATCGCCATGATGTCCATCATTCTATACGCAGGTTCAGCTCAATTTATAGCTGCCGGAATGATTGCAGCCGGAAGTACTGCAACAAGCATTGTCATTACAATTCTATTCGTTAACCTCCGCCATTTGCTGCTAAGTGCGGCACTGTCACCCTACTTCCGTCATCTGACTCCGCTGCGTAATTTGCTAATCGGTTCCCTTCTCACCGATGAGACCTTCGGAGTGGCCATTACGGAGAGCGCCAAAAAGAATAAAATCAGCGAGAAATGGATGCACGGCTTGAACATCACCGCCTACTTAAATTGGATTTTTGCCAATTTAGCCGGGGCTTTTCTCGGACAGTGGATTTCTAATCCTGAAAAACTGGGTTTGGATTTCGCATTGCCTGCAATGTTCATCGGGCTGTTGGTATTAACCATCCTTAGCAGAAGTAAATACGCTATGGATATCATTGTGGGTCTGATAGCTATGTTGATTGCGATTGTTGTTTCTTTGGTATGGTCAGCCAGTATGGGTGTTATTGCCGCAACTGTCGTAGCCTCAACAATTGGAATGGTGGTTGAAAAGACGAAATGAGAATGGATATTTTCTTGATTATTATTGGCGCAGCCCTTGTTACCTTTATTCCTCGAGTTCTACCGCTCATGCTCCTTAGCCGGATTAATCTTCCTGAATGGGGAATGCGCTGGTTAAATTATGTGCCTATTGCAGTTATGGCAGCTTTGGTTGCACAGGCGCTCTTCATACAAGATGACCAGTTCTCGCTATCTAGCAATAATCTTGAACTTATAGCAGCGTTGCCTACTTTTTGGGTTGCCGTAAAGACCCGGAGTTTATTGGGTACGGTCGTTGTCGGGATGATTTCCTTAATGGTGTTACGCTTTTTCTTATGAAGTACCATTCTTATACTTTCAATTGCTCCTTCAGTGCAGCCACGTCAGCGGCTGAAGGCTCGATTTCCCCGTATCTTGCCTTTTCATACATCTCAAGAAGTTTATCCGGTGCGATCTGACTGCTAGCCCACTTCAACACATCCTCTTCCGTCTCCCTGGGAGTAAGATAGCTTTTAGCTTCATAACCTTTCTCCCGCTTGGAACGGAGCCACTGCCGGTATAACCATCTAACACGTTCTTTGCTACTGTTCATATTCTCCCAAAGGTCACGGCGGGTACCCACAGCCAACTTGGATCTCCAGAAATCCTTAATGCCCTGAACTGTTTTCTCCCAAGTAAACACACTCTTCTCTTCATCAATATACGCATTGATATTTCGCGGTGATTGCTCCCTCCTAAGTATGGTCAATAGTGCTTCAATCGCTCTGCGCCATATCCCTCCCGTATTTCTATACAACCATCGAAGAGTAAGATAACTTAAGGCTCCCACTGCCGCAATTCCTAAAATGTAAAAAGAGATATTAAGAATGTGCGCCAGCAGACCGGGATCATTACTCTCCCCTATGGGCATCTCAGGCATAACAGCTGGAGGCGCTTCTTCCTGAACAGGGGGCGGACTTGTATTTGAGAATAAACGTATGATCCATCCCAAGAAATTTCGCACCGAATTCCAAACCCATAAACCTACGATTTTACCCATACCAGCCGCTAAGAGTGCTGTGATGATAACAAACAAGAATACAAATACTTGATTGTGTCGTCGAAGCCCTTGAGGCAGAGGAGAGGATTCCCCGGAAAGTGAGCTATATCGCAAATGATTGCGGTTAGTCATTAGTAAAGCAAGAACAACACATAGGATTCCAGCCTTGGTTATTAGCGCAGTATTCTCCTGAAGCTCAGGAATTCTCTGAAAAAATATAGCAGCCATAAAATATAGAGCAATGCCCACCCAGTAGATACGGAATGAATGATATCGGGAGACAGCGGTCATGCCTAGATATGAACATGTGCAGCCAGCAACAGTCATGGAGATGGCGGACATGGATGTCCCTCCCGTTATTAGTCCAATCCCCACACCTAGCAGCAGAGAACCTATAAGCTGCTTCCAGCGGATATGGAAGTAAGACCGAAGAAGAATCCCTGTAAGTGTCAGTAAAGGTAAGACTGACATCCATATCGGATGGATCCCGGCGGGAAGGATATATACTTGAAACAAAACCCAGATCGGTAGGACCATCATAAGTTCAATAAGACAGGATATCCAGATCTTAACGGTTTCCTTAAGATAAAAGACTGAAGAGGGTTTCATACGAACTCTCCCTCCTGTTCCGGAATGTCCAACCATTCCACTCCATTCCCTTGCCGCAATAACTGCTCAGCGGCTACTTGCAGTTCGTGACCTCTATGACAGGTAATGATTAGAAAATCGGAATCACTATCTCCATCCTCGGCTTGAAGCTCTAACAATCTACTCATAGGAATCGTTCTCTCCAGAGTCAGTTTAGAGAGCAGCTTCAGAAGCTCTTCCAACCCGGATATCGCCCCGGACATAACGGGCTCTCTGAATTCGCTGTCCTCGAGCTTACCATTACAGATAAATCGTATCTCGATACCATGCTGAAGAGCATATTCTCCGATGGTTGCAGCATACCGTACGCCAAGCTCGATCCGCTCCAAGTCCGTTACGGTCTTCCACATAGAGTCGCTTATCTCCACATTCAATCCGATAATAAGCCGGGAATCCGCTGTGTAGTCTTTCTTATGCACCTGCATCCTACCGGTTCGTGCCGTTGCTTTCCAATTTACTAGTCCCATAGAATCCCCTGAACTATATTCCCGAATTCCAGCCGTTAAAAAAGGATCCTCTACAATCCATCTTTTCACGGGCAGTTCTCCAAGCCAACTATGTATGGGGAGAGGAAGTTCTGACAAATCTAGTAGCATAGGGTATACCAATAATTCTAGTTGAAGCGGAAAAGTCTTGACTCTGGAAGACATTCCGAAAAGATCTCCAGTCGTCATGGTGATAGATTCCAGTCGATAGAATCCCCGTCGCTCACAAGTCACAATATGACGTCTCTTGATATGCCGATAGGATCGCAGATAGAATAAACTGATATGATTTTGATAAATTTCCCCGGTATGAATACCCAGGTTCTCTTGTCTGCCGAATTCTATTCCGCGGGCTATGCTGGATTCTAAACGCAGCCACGGGAGGGGAAGCAGCTTGTCGTTAATGATCTCCTCGACCATCTCTATGCGATCTCCTTCATAAGCAGCCTTTGTCGAGAAATATCGGGAGTAACTAACGGCTGTTAAAGCATTTCGCTGATAAACTATGGAGACTATAAACAGCAGTATACCCGTAAAGAGGATAAAACCGGGTAGAGTCATCGCTTAATCCACCCTTCCAGACCTGGTGAGAACTACCCTTTCCGCGGGTACCTCCACCTGTTGCAGCACTTGATGGACGAGCTCCGCAGCTTGACCTTCCCGTGATTTCAGACCGTGGTTGAATAGCAGCCGATGGGCAAGTACCGGTACGGCTACGGCTTTAATATCATCCGGTGTAACATAATCCCGTCCACGGATCAGGGCATAACCTTGTGCGGATCGGAGTAAAGCACCGCTGGCTCGAGGACTTGCACCCAGCTTCACTGAGGGGGACTTACGGGTTGCTTCAGTAATTTGAATAATATAAGAAAGTAAATCATCGCTGATCATGACCGAAGCAGCAAATCGTTGTGCAGCTAAAACTTGTGGAGCGGTTACGACAGCAAGTGTTGTATCAAGGGGGTTGTGCTGCCCAAAACGCTGAAGAATATGAATCCCTTCCTCTGATGAAGGATATCCTGTCGTTATCCGCATTAGAAAGCGGTCCAGTTGAGCCTCGGGCAGCGGGAAGGTACCATGGTTATCTATCGGATTCTGAGTGGCTATAACCAGAAAAGGCGCTTCTAATTCATGGGTAACACCGTCAATTGTAATTTGACGCTCCTCCATACATTCAAGCAAACTAGATTGTGTTCTGGGTGTTGCACGATTGATTTCATCAGCCAGCAACACGTTGGCGAACACTGGACCGGGCCTGAATTGAAATTCCCCCGTCTTCTGATTATAAAAGTTAATTCCGCTCAAATCAGAAGGAAGTAAATCCGGAGTAAACTGAATTCTTTTAAATGTGCAGTCCAAAGATCGGGCGAGTACTTTTGCCAATAAGGTTTTACCCGTTCCTGGTACATCCTCCAATAGAACGTGACCGTTAGCTAACAAAGCAGTCAGCAGCAAGTCTACCCCCTCTTCTTTTCCAACAATTACCTTCGCCAAATTAACTCTTATTGATTGGATTAGTTCGGTTACCTCTTGAAGATTCATATAATTAACACCATCCTATTAAAAAAGGTATGTACTGGAATTAATCATAACAGAAAGCGCCTACATTTTATAATAATAGAGCCTTACTTCGGCATGCCTTTTCTGAATCGAATGAAAGCCACTATGGAGTAATAAACAGGTATGCATTCAACAAGCAGCCAAATGATTACCGTCGTAAAGGATTTATAATGTATGAAATAGCTGGCGAGATTTCGTGAATAAATATAGGCAATCGCTACAGCACCCGTAATGAGGGCTGGGATAATGTACTTGCTTCCCCGTCCTTTAGTAAGATTCGATACACATCTGAAAGCTACATAGATCAGAAAGGAACTGTGAATAAACATGGAGGAAGACCATACTCCAATCAAAAGGGGATCTATATTGCTGAGGATATCATCTTGTGACGTGCTTCGCACCATATCCACTAGCGGATAATTAAGATCCTTCCCCAAATGCGGACCGAAATTTAGTAATGTCATTAACCAGTCGAGTAACACAATAATAAGTACACATAAACCAGCGAAATAAATCTTTTTAAACATCCTAACCTCCATTTTCAAATCCGGTACTACAAAAAGAAATACAACCCATTCCGCAAACCATGACGTCACTACAAAAGAATCTTTAACCGCAATCCCCGGGTCATGATAATGGATTAAGGCTGGAAGCATACTGAAGTCCGCATTCGGCAGAAATATAAACAATGAAAACACAATCGCTGCACAAAAGATTAAAAATATTCCATCAGCCATATAAACAAGTGTGGTAAAGCCCAAGCTGGCTGTATACATAATTACAAGTCCAAGCAGACATTGAATAAACAAAGGCGGAGTACCCCTTAAATAATTGGAACCAAAAAATAGGACGAAATTCTGAATATCAAAAGCAGCAAAATAGACACACCAGCATAATAGAATAACCAGCACAAACCGATGTCCCCATTTACCTACAATATCCCTACCAAAGTCTACCCAAGCCTGATTCGGTCTCAGCATTCCCACATGGATCGTAAATACCAAAATAATCACTGACAAAGCAAATCCAGCTAGTAACGCAATCCCCCCCTGATAAGATGAGCTTGTAATGAGAATAGGGATTAAAAACACAGCGACTTGTGAGCACAAATAGATGAGTGTAAAACGAAAAAGCTGCCATTTCGTGGTCTGCATTGCATAGCTCCTCCTATTAAAAGATTACTGCGCAGCTCCAAAATTACTTATATGAATGTTTGTGGTAACCTTTATTTCGGCATCATGAGAATAATAATTTTCCCATGTGTTTTGGAGTTTCTTCCATCGCTGCGGATAATTCCATTCCATAAGAAGACCTAAATGCAAGACATCCGTGCCAGCTTTCTGTGTTTTTCGAATGGCTTCTGTGACGTCCCCGGAAATTTTTTGTTCAAGCTTATCCTTAATCACTGCAGAAATTGCCTTAATATCATATAGTTCAGAGTTCTTGATGGAAACCATGCTGGCTGTTCCTTTTAATGAGATTTTAAAGATCGGACCCTTATTCGATAATGAAACGGCTTTAGATGATTTTGAAAAGGTGATTAGAGCACTGGCAGTCCCTTTACCTTCGTCCCATGTGATGGAGTACAACGGAAAGTGGACATTTCCTTGTGCCCAGGCCAAGGCTATCCCCTCTCTAACTTTAAGAGAGCCCTTCATCTTGTTTTTTTGATACAAGGCTGCTCCCTGGATCCGTGCCCAATATTCAGGCTTTCCTATTTCGATGGACTCCGGTTTGGTGCCAATGTTTAGATATGTTAAGGCAAATCCGGAGTAGGATGCATCAGCGATTAAACAGTCCTTGATCGTGGTTTTAAACATGAAGTTATCCGAAACGAAATTCAACAGTACTTGAGAAGGCTGTTGTTCATAAACAGGTGTTAACTTCGTTATTTCCTTTGCCCTCCCTGAACAGCCGAGAACATAGGTTCCCAGTGGAAAACCAGGTTCTCTCTTTAGCCATTCCAAGAGCTCACCAATTCCTTTTTTGGCATAGTCTTCTCCGATAACAACCACTTTGAGGTGGGAAAGAGTAATCCGGCGGGTTAGATCCCTTTGGATGGAAATCATCGCTTCGGTGATCGTCGGTGCAGTCTTTGACACTATAGAATAGGGTTTACCGTCTCCACCCCCGCTTGACGATTGCTGGGCTGACATTAGACGATTAGGCAAAGGTGTGCTGATCGTGACCTCCACCGTACCCGGTTTCTTTCCATTATCTACATATAAGCCGAATACAAACGTCAAGTCATCCAGCTCTTCTTTTGACCAGCACCCCGTCAAACTAAGAATTAAGCATGCAACAACTCCCAGCTTTATATATCTCATTTCTTAGCTTGTCTCCTTTGCTTCCCTTTGGAATAGGCATTGCTTCGTTTCTTCATCCAGGGAGATGGGACACGCAGTATGGTATCCTTCCAATCCTGGAGGACGAGTGGAGCGATAGGCTGTAAATACGGAGTTCCGAAAGATTTCAGATTCGCTAGATGTCCATAGATTATAAATACGGCGGTGAACACACCGATTAACCCCATGGTTCCACCCAAGATCAACAGAACAAATCTTAATAATCTAAAGGTCAAACCGAGTTCCATGTGCGGAATAATATAGGAGGCAATTCCAGTAATGGATACCACAATTACCATGGGAGCAGATACAATACCGGCCTGTACTGCGGCTTGGCCAATAACAATACCGCCAATAATTGAAATGGTTTGTCCGACAGGCTTGGGTATCCGCGTACCAGCCTCTCTTATGGCTTCAAAGGTAAGCTCCATCAACAATGCCTCAGTTAGCGCTGAGAAAGGAATATTTTCACGTGCGGCTGCGATGGTTACTAATAGGTTGTACGGAATGATTTCAGAATGAAATGTGGTAATCGCTATATAGAGGGACGGTAGAGTTGAAGAGAGAATGGAGAAAAACAGACGCAGGATACGAATCCAGCTTCCAGCATAGGGGCTCTGGTAGTAATCCTCTGAAGACTGCAGCAGTGAAAAAAAGGTTACAGGTGCAAGCAGTGTTGAAGGCGTACCATCTGTCAATATGCCTATCCGCCCTTCCATTAAAGAAGCCGCAACAGAATCTGGTCGCTCCGTATACTGAAATATAGGAAAAGGAGTGGGTTTATTTGTTTTCAAATGCTCCGCCAGATAACTGCTTCCCAGAATCCCGTCAATCGAGATGTTCTTCAGCTTTTCATCAATATCTGCCAAAACCTCCGGCTTATATAAGCCTTCAATATAGACAACATATACATCAGTTTTTGTATATTTGCCAATGGTATAAAGCTTAATCTTTAAATCCGGGTGCTTGATCTTATGACGAAGGAGGGATAGATTACTCTGAATATCCTCAATAAAAGCCTCCTGGGGACCAATGACTACTAACTCATTTTTGGATTCAGAAATGGCTCTTTTTTGATACTGCGTTAGTTTAAAATAATAAAGAAAAGGAAGTCCTTCAATATATAAAACCACATTACCAGCTACAACAAGATCGATTGCTTCTGACAGATCGAAAGCTTTAAGAGAAGGGATTGGAAATACTGACCCTCTATCCAGACGCTCCAAAAAAAGCGGCCAATTAGAGATAGAATCTGCTTCAGATTGAAGCGGTAAGCTAATGAAATTCTGTACACAATGATTCTCTACAATGGAAGGAATGTACATTTGCATACAAGTATGACCATGAACCCGAATGGACTGATTAACAGCATCCGTGCAGCCCGTCAGTTGCTCCTTGATACGATCCAACACACTGTCAGTCATGCTGCTCACCTCCATAAATTAAACTGCGAAGTGATCTTATTTTGCCATTTAATGTCTGAATTATGTAACTATATAAGTTGAACTAAATTTTTAGACAAGAAAAAATGGCTCTTTCTCGAAATCAGTGCTTGATTTTCCGTTTACGTCACTGTGCCGGGAACGATTTCGAGTTAACTTCGCCTGATGTTTCACCGGGTTTGGGGCAACTACGTCTTACAGGTAGCGAATCCGGGTTGCGGACCAGTCCTTCGGATGGCGTAAAATAAGTTGTGTACCAAGATTTGGAGCCTAGTCAGGCAACAAAAAAGTAGGGTATTCTCGGGATTACGACACCACCAAGAAGGGACCCTACTCGATGACTATTTTACCCGAAAACATGCTTAATAATCTATTTGAAAATCTTGTCACTCAATTTGTCAAAGATAACTTGGAATCTATCATGAAAGCGGAGATCCAGCACTTCATGGAAAACGAGCAAGCCGGTGAGCGTAACAGCCGCAACGGTTATTACAAACGCAGCCTGCACACCAAGTATGGAAATCTAGAGGATCTTCAGGTGCCTCGAGATCGTAACGGCGACTTCCAGACCCAAATGTTTGAGCCGTACCAGCGGCGGGATGGTTGGCTGGAAGAGGCCGTCATCCAGATGTACAAAAGTGGGATGGGAACGCGAGACGTAGCCCGTTTTATTGAAAGTATGTTTGGAAGCCAGTACTCCCCCACCACCGTCAGTAATATTACCGCCACTGTGCTGGAAGATATTCAGCAGTGGCAGATGCGTCCCTTACAAAAACGATACTCGGTTATCTACCTAGATGGTTTGTACGTGAAACTCAAGCGCAGCACCGTCAGCGGTGAAGTCGTTTATTTCGCCATGGGTATCGACGAAGACGGACACCGTCAAATCCTCGGCTTCTATGTGGGCGGCCAAGAGAGTTCCAATGGTTGGAGAGAGGTACTTAAAGATCTCTATAACCGAGGCGCTCAGGAAGTTCTGCTTGGTGTCTTTGACGGATTGCCAGGGCTAGACACAGCCTTTCGGGAAACGTATCCTAAGGCCGATGTCCAGCATTGCATTGTCCATAAAGTTCGCTCCACCTTTCCAAAAATCCGGATTCAGCACAAAACGGAAGTGATCGAGGATCTAAAGACGATCTACACTGCAGCGGACCATGACTTGGCGTTGGCGGCTTTTGACACCGTAAAAACCAAATGGAGCAAACTGTACCCCAAGGAAATACGTTCTTGGGAGGAACAGTTGTCTACCTTGCTGACGTTTTATAAATATCCAGCAGTAATAAAGAATGCGATCTACACCTCTAACTCCATTGAGCGAATGAATAAGGAGATTCGAAAGCGACTGAATCCCATGAACAGTCTCACCAACATGGATGCCGCCGAGAAAATTATCTATCTGGAAATGATGGATTACAACGAACGCTTTGCTGAACGAGTGATACATGGTTTTGGCGTTCTAGAGGTCAAGAAGAAACTATCTCAGCTATTTGAACAACGCTACCCAGCCAGAGAAACTCAAGACAACAACTAACGTCTCGGCCTGTTCCTGTGGGAGGGGGAAATTCCCCCCTCCCACAGGAACAGCTTCAGCATATTAAGAATACTCGATGGATACTTTTACCTGCTTACACAAACTTCTTGACGCTACCGTCCTTCGGTGAATTAGAGGGGAAAATGCCTGCTAATACCGACCGAAACGCCATGAATATGAGATTAAAGGGAAAATACCCCTATAATCTTACCCATACCGTCCCAAAGAGGTATATCCTCAAAATTAGCGGGCGAAATTTCCTCTAATTGCCCAAACGGGGTACCGGGAGCAGAAATAGAGGGAGAAAATTCCTCTATGGGGCGTAACGGATTTCTGTCTTTCTCGTCACCTGTCAAGAACTGATTTTAGTGTTGAGTCGAAAAAATTGGGTAATAATTAGGACCACAACCAAAGAGGTGAGGTCAATGAAAACCCAGAAAACAGAAATTGAATCACTAATTGAAGCCATGCGAAAAACACAAAATAAACGATTGTATGAGCGGTATCAAGCGGTTTGCCTTCATTTAGAAGGGCGAAAAACGAAAGATATTTGTGCTATTATCAAACGAAATCGTCAGACGATCGAACGCTATATCCATGTATTCAAACAACACGGTGTCGAAGGTCTGGTCCCTAAACATTCTCCAGGAAAGCCCCATAAACTAAAGCCTGATCAAGAAAAACAGTTAGCTGAAATGATCTCCAGTAAGCAGCCTGTGGATGTTGGTTTTGAGGCTCAATATAATTGGACTCTTCGTCTCGTAGTTCGTTACATTCACCGCGAATTTGGTCAGAGCTTTACACTACGAGGGGCATCCAAAGTGCTTCATTACTTGGGCTTTAGTTATACAAAGCCTACGTACACGCTCGCTCGTGCAGATCTGGACAAACAAAATGCATTTAAGGAAGATATTTTTCCCGCTTTAAAAAAAAGTCCTAAATAACGAAATTGATCATCTTCTATTCGAAGATGAATCAATGATCCGAGATTACCAAGCTCTGCAATACAATTGGTTTCTCAAAGGGAAACAACGAAAAATTAAAACACATGGACAACATCGAGGAGCCAAATTGCTCGCTACGTTGGACTATGAAACGGGTCAGATTCTTTGTCATGAAGCCGAAAATTACGGTATGCTAACCTTCGAATCTTTTTTGAAGCGAGTACTGCAGACCTATCCAAAAGGTACGATTGTGATGATTTTAGATAACGCTCGTATTCACCACGCGAAGCACATTCAATCTTTCCTGAAGGAACATCCTCGGCTAAGCTTTGTCTTTTTACCACCATATAGTCCTGAATTAAATCTTGTCGAAGGCTTATGGAAATGGCTACGTAGTGATGTCATTAATAACGTGTTTTTCGGGAGATTTTATTACATTCGGACTCATGTCCGTGCTTTTATCCGAAGGCTAAATCGCTCTTCTCCTGAGGTTATTGATCGATTGTGCGTACGGTTCTAATCTTTTGTTCAACTTATATAGGTTAAAAAAATAGCCAAGCACTGTCCACACCAGACAGCATTTAAGGCATTAGGGAAGAAGTTTGAAGAATATTTATTACGAGGACAACCGAGTCAAACATGGCGAAACTTCAACAACGGAAGCCAATGATCGACATCTCAGTGGGAGTTGATAGAGAGCGTATTTTGGTGGACAGAATAGTTTTATGGACAGTGAAGCCTCTATTTACTGAAATCAACGATTATCAAAATGTATGCGGACTGTGAGGACGTTAAATGTTCCAATACCGTGGTTTATAATGCTTTTATAGTGTAATAGTGACTCTGGTGTCCGCATACTCTCCCAAAAGGCTATATTTGTAGAAGTATCGTATCTACAGTCCGTATGTGCGACTAGCCAGTCTCCGGATTATAAGAGACTGGCTAGTTTGTGTTTACGAATCATCTACTCAATTTCTAAAATCCAGCCCGCCCAATACCGGATGAGGAACATAAGGTTCTTCTAACCGCTGGAGTTCGTCTGAACTAAGCCGTATGGAAACGGCAGCGGCAGCATCCTCCAAATGATACATCTTAGTCGCTCCGATTATTGGGGCTGTAACGGGCTGCTTCTGAAGTACCCAAGCAAGTGCCACCTGTGCGCGCGGAATGCCTCGTTCTTCGGCAATTTGTTTAACACGCAGGGCGACAATACGATCTGCTTCCTCCGTTTGTGAATAGAGTTGCTTCGCAAATTGGTCCGTTACTGAGCGCAAACTGCTTTCCTCCCAATTACGGGTTAAACGGCCTCGAGCAAGAGGACTCCAAGGAATCACACCGATACCTTCTTCTTTGCAAAGAGGCAGCATTTCACGCTCCTCCTCCCGATAGAGAAGATTTAGATAATTCTGCATGGAAATAAACCGAGTCCAGCCATGGCGCTCGGAAGTATTCAGAGCTTTAAGAAATTGCCAAGCATACATGGAGGAAGCTCCGATATAGCGAGCCTTTCCGGCTTTAACTACATCTTGAAGGGCCTCCATCGTCTCTTCGATCGGCGTTTCACTGTCCCAGCGGTGGATTTGGTACAAATCTACATAATCGGTACCGAGTCGCTTCAGGCTATGGTCAATTTCAGTCATGATTACTTTACGAGAAAGCCCGCCTCCGTTAGGCCCGGGCCGCATTCTACCATGGACTTTTGTAGCGATTACGACCTCATCCCGGAGTGCGAAATCTTTTAAAGCCCTGCCTACGATCTCCTCACTGGTCCCGTCGGAATAAATATTGGCCGTATCAAAAAAGTTAATTCCAAGCTCTAATGCCTTTTTGATAAATGGACGGCTTTCTTCCTCATTTAAGGACCAGGAGTGAGAGCCTCGATCAGGAATTCCATAGCTCATACAACCCAGGCAAAGACGTGAAACATCGAGTCCGCTAGCGCCTAACTTTGCATATTCCATCTACATATTCCTTCTTTCCAAGGTTATAAAAGAGAAGATCATGTATAGTATAGCGCCTTTGCTCACGAATTAAAAACATGAAGACAAAACAAAGAGACACTTCGGTAATTGAGGCGGCAATTCAATACCCTTTTAGCAATGGATGAAAGGCTTCAATTTTTGCAGCAAGTCTTGCAACTGCTCTGAGGATTGTTCATACATTTTCTTAGCACTGTTATTCTTAGTGGAAAGACTGAATAATTCCAGATCAGCTTCACATTTTTTCAGTAAAGCATATAATTGCGGCTTATCCTGGGGCTTGGGAACATGCACGTTATCATCATATAAGTCTACCGTCAGTTCACCATATGAATCGACTTGTCCAAGAAAAACGTTCTTTTCGGTTAGACCTTGCTTCTCCAATTTCCCATGCAACCATGAGCGTGTCAATCCTAAGGTCTCTAAAGGCTCATCCATAACCTTCCCATCCATGATTACAGCTTGCGTAGCCTTTTCCGGGGCTACTTTAACGCCAAGGTGCTTCGGAGTTAACGGCTGATTTTCCCTTGTTAGCAGTACATTGATTGCACCATCCGCCTCCATAAGAGCAAACTCAACATCAGCAACCTTGAACACATCTTTTTTTCGCAGCTCCGACAGTAAATCATCTGTCGTTAAGCGTTCTTTTTTCAGATTATCTTCTAATATTTTTCCGTCCTTGATCAGCACGGTTGATTTAAAGTCAATAAAGTCCCTTGCCCTTTTGCTTTTTAATTGTATAAATTCAATTAAGTAAGAAACTGTGATCCATACAGCAAGCGCTATAAGCCCTAAATGCCACTTCTTATCTGTGTCTAGAGAAATATAGGCAGCAATACTACCGATGGTTATCCCAGTAATGTACTCGAAGAACGAAAGTTGAGAAACCTGCCTTTTCCCCAGCAATTTCGTTAAGAAGAAAAGGACAATTACAGCAAATAACGTGCGTAAGCCAACTTCCAACCAATCTGGCACCAGATAATTCCTCCTTTACTTATCCTTAAGCTAGGATCATTTATTCCTAATTATTTGCTAAAATAGGCTAAATAACTCTGATAATAGTTGGTATATATTCCCTACATCATCACAAGTATTATTGTTAACACTATTTTTGCATAATCTTTGAAACTAATTTTCGGGAGGAGGAAATGTAATGACCGTAGCATCTCAAGTAAAAACATGTGTTTCTTCACTAAAAAGCGCACAAGCGAGTCTTGAACAATTTGCATTAGAAACTCAGAATCAAGATGCGAAAAACTTGTTTACGAACGCAGCACAGCAAACTCAGCAAATCGTTCAACAGGTGGAGAGCCGTGTACAGGAACTTGAAAAAGAAGAGCCTCAATATAAAGGGTTCTGAACTAGAATTAAGACAGCAAATAACCCCACTTTATTCCGGCAGGGTTATTTGTTTTACTTTAATCTGTAATTCAGAAACTGCTTTGATGCATATGGAATGGAATTTCACTGATTCATGAACTCTTCGATATTAATCTTTCTTCCAGTCTTGGTACTTTCAAGTGCACCTAGAACCATGGCCATGCTGAATCGATTGTCCCGGCAATCCGTTTCTGCGGGACGGTTCTCTTCAAGTGACAGGAACATCTCATCCAAACAACCTTGATGGAACGTATGTTGGAGATCGATAGTTCCCCCCTCAACCCGTGTGTGTTTCCGAGTGAAATTACCGGTTTGATCCCCTTCCGATATAACCTCGGCATAAGGAGCTCCAATACCATCCCAAATCGCGGTCCCTTTCTCACCGGTAATACGCCATGAGGCTTCCCATGATGTGGGAACACCTTCTGCGCACCAAGAACCCTGATAGCAGAATATGGAGCCGTTTGACATTTCAAAGATACAAATGGCAGCTGCATTTCCTTTGTACCAGGAACCTGGAGGATTGAATTCCTGACAATAGACAGAAACCGGGTCTGCCCCGATGATCAGCCTAGCTGCATCGAATGTATGAATAGCCATATCCAACAGTAAAGGACTGTCCATCACATCCCGAAAACCGCCAAAATGAGGGCCTAGAAAAAACTCAGCACCCATATAACCGGGCCTGCCTATGACTCCGGATTTAATCATTTCTTGTAAAGAGCGTATTCGAGGATCAAAGCGCCTATTTTGCATGACCGCATGTGATCTCCCCGTATGATCAGATAAGGCTACAATTTCATTACATTGCTCCATCGTTTCGGCAAGCGGTTTTTCTCCAAGAACATCACAACCTAGCTCCATGGAAGCAGTTGCAATATTATAGTGACTTGTGGGTACGGTAACGTCAAAAACCAGATTGGCTCCGGTTTCCTTAATCGCTTCCTCAATATTATCAAAGAGTCGGCAGGTAAGACCTTTCTTATCTGCCATCACCTTAGCGAACTGAAGCTTAATATCTACGAGTGCAACAATTTCTACATCGGGACGATTTAAAGCGTAGTCAATCCAGGCGTTAGACATTCCTCCGCAGCCTGCAACAATCACTCTGTATTTGATAGCCATCTCCCTGTTCACTCCCCGCTTTCGGTTCAGACCGGATTAGGCACAAAGCTGCCGCCCCGACAGTTTTTCAAATAATTCAAAGCGTGAACCTGACCTGTCATCTCCAACTCATCTCTATACACCGGATCATGCCAGCCTTCAATGTCAATCGTCCCTTTATAACCGGCTTGGCGAAGAATGGTGATGATGTCTGTCCAGTTGGTATCCCCGAAGCCCGGCGTGCGATGCCATACATAAGGTTTCGGACCGTGAATTCCGTATTCCTTAACGATATCCCAAGCAATCGTGGCGTCTTTGCCATGTACATGGAACACTTTATCCATCCATTTACGCAGCTGCGGGATGGGATCTATCAAAGCTACCATCTGGTGACATGGTTCCCATTGCAGACCCACATTGTCGGAAGGAAAAGCATTGAACATCATTTCCCATGCCGTTGGGTTATGCGCAATATTCCAATCCCCGGTGGACCAATCACCATCCATAGCACAGTTCTCAAAAGCAATACGCAGACCGCGATCAGCCGCTCTCTTCGAAAGCTCTCCGAATACTTCTGCATACTTAGGTATGGATTGGTCTATGGAACAGCCAGGCAAACGTCCCGTAAAACCTGAAACTATATCTGTCCCGAATAAATGGGCATGATCAATAAGCCGTTCCCAGCTTGCCACCGTATCCGCATTATCACCTGTATTGGTTAAGGGATTTCCGAAAATACCAATCGTTGAAATTACAAAGTTATGCTTATCCGCTAATTCACGTACACGTTTCGCGGTTTCCGTAAGATCGGTATCACCTGTGGTTTGCCAAAAGGTTAGGCTAAACGATTCGAAGCCATGGGAAACAATTTGAGGAATAACCTTAACAGCCGAACCGCCGCCCACCAATGTACCTATTTTCAATGAATCTGTCATCTTGATACCACTCCAATATTGGTTTATAGTTACTTCAACAACCTTAGTATATAGCTGATATTGAGACATTTCTCTCATTATCTTGTGTAATAATAGTACAATCTTGTGGGAGTTGAGCAGCCGGTGACCTATCCAAGAGAACTTAAGGAATATCCCCAATTACAGGAAAAAACATATCCTTTTCGCTTGTTTTTTAACAAAACTATGGATACAAAGGCTAATCAGAATATCCTTTTTTTACACTGGCATGAGCATTTTGAGATTATTGTTATGGAGCAAGGCAGCGCTGTATTCCATATCGATAGCCAGCCTTATGAAGCACAGCCGGGAGATGTTTTGATTGTCCCTTCCGGGGGACTTCATGTCGGTTACAGCTTAAGAGATGGGGACATACGTTATGTTTCCTTCGTAATTCACAGCTCTTTATTTAATGATTGGGCCCATGATCCGCAGCACGATAAGTTTGTAGCGCCTTATTTGGACAATCGCCTCCAGTTCCCGGTTAAACCCAATGAGCAGAATCAAGCCTCGTCCGTTTATTATTCACTCTTAGCCGGTATCATCGCTGAATATCAAGAAAAAGGTCCGGCCTATCAGCTTATCATTAAGAATCAGCTTCATCTGCTGTTCACTCTGTTATCTCGAACATTTCTCCCCAAGCAGCAAACCGGTAAGCCCAAGGAACGTCTCTCTATTAACAGAGAACGCTTTAAATCTCTTTTAGAGCATCTCGAAGTGCATTTTGCTGATAAAATAACGATAGAAGAAGCCGCTAAATCAGTGAATCTCAACCCCTATCATTTCTGCAAAACCTTCAAAAAGCTTACTGGACGAACGTTTGTAGATTATTTAAATGTATGCCGTATGAATGAAGCTGAGCGGTTGCTGCTGGAGACACATCTTAGCGTAACCGAAATAGCAGGCCTTGCAGGTTGCGACAATCCAAATTATTTTACCAAATTATATAAACAGTACAAAGGACTAACTCCATCACTAGCTAGAAAACAAGTAGTATTGGATTCGCCGAATTTATAGAAAATAATTGAAAGTAGGCTATTTTGAGTTGAAATAGGCACCGCATGCTGAGTAAGAAAAAAATGACCACCTAACGTAGAAAACATCTACTAAGGTGGTCATTTAGTTTATTTAGGTAAATCTAGTTCCAGTCTTCTTACAGTTGCCAATGCAGGTAGTGAATCTTCAACAGTTCCTGTACTCCACAGCTTGACCTGCTGACCCTTCTCTAAATCGGAGAAATGAATTTCTTTTTCTGCCTCATTGTACAATTCTGATCTGTCGTTGAATGAAAACCAGTAGGTAGGTTCTTCTTTCCCGGGTTCTAGAATGAGTATTCGTAGATGGTTATCAATACTTTCGACTTCTACAATCTCCCCAACTACATGCGGTTGGCCTAACTTTTCGATATTATAGCTCAGCATATTTGGATCTATCAGCTTCTCGATTTCCGGTTTGGCCGTAGTTTCACTACTATCAGGCATTATAATAGCCAATCTGTTCCCAATGACATCGATTGTAGAACCGTATACATTTTGCTTGAGGTAAAGATTATGCTCCTCCAAAAGCTTTTGAGATGTTTCAAGTTCATGAATCGTGTATTCTACATTATGCAATACATAAGTGTCGGCAACATAACGCTCTGCGAAGACATCTTGGATTTCTTCATTTAAACCAACAATATTCACATGAACCTTTTCATCCTGTAAATATATATCACCATTTGGGAACCCTTTATTGGATAAAAAAGTTCTGATCTCTCCCGGATTCGCGAGAGGATTAGTCTTCACTGGAGTCGTTGTTGCTGTAGCAGAGGTAGTACTATTTGCCTTCCCCTCAGGCTTTTCTCCACAACCATTTAACAGAAGAACAGCCAGAGTTAATCCTACCCACAGCCATTTTGGATTATTCAATTTGATATCACACCTCCACTCACCCTTTAATGATATCAACGAGTTTAGATGTAATATGTTGCGTTAGGTTCTATATTAGTCCAAGGTATATGGTGCAAGTTCTATTGGCAATGCTGCCGGTCTGCCACATGTGCTCTTCATCTCATAATAAGTACGGGAATCAGACGATTCATGAAAAGCCCACATAGCCTCTAGTACATGGTAAGCAAGCTCGGCACTGGCGCGATGCGGACGTCCCGTCTGAATGGCATAGGCCATATCCGCAGGACCAATTCCACGGGTATTCTGGTCATATCCCGGAAGTAAAGGTTGTTCGGTCCATTCAGCATCACCCATGCGGCGAACCTTCACAGGTCCACCGAAGGTATTCGGATCCGGGACCTGTATCGAGCCTTCCGTACCATAGATTTCGATAAAGGGTAAGTCGCTGCCACCAAAGACATCAAAGCTTGTAATGAGTGTACCAATCGCCCCGTTCTCAAATTGGAGGGTTCCGGCAATGTGAGTCGGAATATTTACGGGTATCTTTTGCCCAAATTTCTTCTCGCTTGTAATCGTTCGTTCCGTAAGAGCCTTTCCGGTCATCCCCGCTATGGTCTGAATCGGACCGAGCAGCTGGACTAGAGCTGTTAAATAATAGGGTCCCATATCGAACATAGGTCCCCCGCCTGCCGCATAATAAAACTCTGGATCCGGGTGCCAATGCTCATGTCCTCGTCCCATCATGAATGCAGTGGCTGCTATTGGACGCCCAATTCCCCCCTCATTAATGAGCTTTAATGCAGTTTGAATTCCTGCTCCTAAGAAGGTTTCTGGTGCACTCCCTACCAATAACCCCTTCTCCTTAGCCAATTTCAATACGCTTTGACCTTCCTCCTTAGTAACGGCAAGCGGCTTCTCTACATAGACATGCTTCCCGGAATGAAGTGCCTTCAAAGTCACCTCTGCATGAGCTGCAGGAATTGTCAAATTGATCACAATCTTGATGTCCGGGTCGTTCAGCAGCTCTTCTGTTGTAAGAACTTGGGGAATTCTGTATTGATCTGCTTGCTCCTGTGCTCTGGCAAGGTCCATGTCGGCACAAGCTACTAGATCCAGTATTTCGAACTTCTGGCAGTTCTCCATATAAATACTGCTGATTTTACCGCATCCTATGATTCCAATTTTAATCTTTTCCATTAGAAGTAGTCCCGTCCCTTCATGATTTTCTATTGACTGTCAGCCATACCGGTGTAGACATGACCCGAGTTATCGGCATCCTTCACGTTTCGCAAGGCATTTCCTTTGCCCTCAGCAGCCCAAAGCAAACCTCTGCGCATCAATTCCTTAACCTGAGGGATTTCAACTATATTAGCTTGGTGTCCTAGAGAGTTGTAATATACACGGCCTACTCCCCAACGTTTCGTCCAAATCACTGGCATATCTACAGCTTTATTCAGTGCATGCGGACCTTCCGCCACAGGAAAACGAGTGGTTGCCAGAACTTCCACAGCAGGATCTACATGAAGATAGTATTGCTCGGATGCAAGAGAAAAGTCTTCAATCCCCTCAACCAGCGGACTAGTGCTCCCTTTAATCTCTACGGTATACTTCACTCCATCATTTCCAGGGTGGGCTACCCACTGACCTCCGGTCATAAACTGCCAGTCCACATTCGTACGGAAGGAGTCACACATCCCGCCGTGACAACCCGCAAGTCCAGTTCCGTTCTGAACCGCTGCAGATACGTTATCTACCCGTACTTGATCTATCTCACCCATCGTCCAGACCGGAACGATGAGGTCAAGACCAAGCAGCTTTTCCGCATCGTCAAAAGCCTCTAAGGTATTCGAAATCTCAACTTCAAAGCCATCTTGACGTAGAATGCCTGCAAAGATATCTGCTACCAGTTTTGGGTCATGTCCGTCCCAGCCACCCCATACAATCAACGCTTTTTTCATCACAATAACTCCTTTATATAGTTAATTATATATATGATTAATTACATTTCAGAAAGCTGCACCCAACGTCTTTCATCAATTGACCGCTCTACAGCTTCAAGAACAGCCTGACATTTTACCCCATCCCGAAAATTCGGCTCAGGCAAACGGCCTTCTTCAATGGCTGTGGAGAACTCCAGCATTTCGTGAATAAACGTATGCTCAAAGCCAATGGTATGTCCAGGCGGCCACCAAGCCTCTGCATAGGCATGTGCCGGATCCGTAGCCAGCACTCGCCGGAAGCCCTGTACATCTTCGTCATCCGAAGTGAAATATACTTCAAGCTCATTCATACGTTCGAAATCAAATTTCACACTGCCCAGGCTTCCGTTAATTTCAAAGGCATTGGTGGATCGGTGCCCAGCTGCAAACCGTGTAGCTTCAAAGTTACCCATAGCTCCATTTTCAAAACGAGCAAGAAAGAGTGTAGCATCGTCAACTGTGACTTCGCCTCTAGGGCCGTCTTTGCTTCCTTTAGCACTTAAGCCAGTCATCTCAGCCGCTATAGGGCGTTCCTTAATGAAGGTCTCGCTCATCCCGATAACCTCCTTCACATCACCTACGAGAAAATGCGCAAGATCTATCAGATGCGCTCCAAGATCACCGTGTGAGCCTGAACCTGCAATTTCCTTTTGCAATCTCCATACAAGCGGGAAGTCCGGGTCAATAATCCAGTCCTGCAGAAAACAAGCTCTGAAGTGATAGATTTTGCCGAGTCGTCCACTCTCTACCAGCTTTTTCGCCAGTCTTACCGCTGGAGAGAAACGATAGTTAAAGCCTACCATGTGTGCAATCCCCGCTTCTTCTGCAGCCTGAAGCATCTCACGAGAATCCGCCAATGTAAGCGCTAACGGTTTTTCACAGAAAATATGTTTTCCAGCCTTCACGGCTGCCAGTGTAATCTCTTTATGTGCATCACTTGGAGCATTTATATCAATCACGTCAATATCTTCTCTAGCGAGTAAATCTCTCCATTCCGTCATACTTTCAGACCAGCCCAACTGTTCTGCCGCTTGTCCTACAGCTTCTTCATTTCGACCACAGATCACCGCCATGTCCAGTTTAGGCGCCTTTGGAAAAAACATAGGCAAGCTTCGATAAGCATTGCTATGTGCCTTCCCCATAAATTTATAACCGATCATTCCGATACGTTGCTTTTTCATCCATACTCCTCCTTAAACGTTCTTCGAAGTTAAGTTAATCATTTCTGCATGTTGTAATGTCTACGGACAAGATGATGCACGAACGACGAGCTCGGTGGGAAGTTTAATTTGTGTGGGTTCATGCAAGATCTCTCTAGATGTCCCTTCCTCCATCATCTGAAGAACGCGTGATGCAGCAATTTCACCCAACTGATAAAAAGGAACACGCACACTGCTCAAGGCAGGCATTGTAAGCTCCGCTGCATCTGAGTCATCATATCCTACGATAGCAGGAATCCGATCTGCCGGTATTCCTTGTTCTCTGAAGCCTTGCTGCAAACCAATGGCCATCCGGTCATTGGCTGCAAAGATCGCGTCAATTCGATCAAGTACAGGAGCCATTTCTGCAGCCGCCTGTATTCCGCTTCGTCGACTAAAATTGCCCTTGAACTGTAAGGAGGGATCTGAGTGCAGTCCTTCTTCCTCCAACGCTCGTACATAACCTCTCATTCGATCTCTACTATTGGAGTATTCCGATGGACCATTCAGAAAGGCAATTCTTCGAAAACCCTGCTGGGCTAAATGCTTGACCGCCTGCCAACTGCCAACTTCGTGATCAGCATCAACCTCGATGAAGTTCTCTCCCTCAAAATGCTGATTAATTAGACAGAAGGGGTGACCTTCCTCTCTTAATTGACGAAGAGCTTGCAATTCCTCAGGTTCATCCTTTGCCCCCAGAATAATACAACCATCAATCTTCCGCATCCCAAAACATCCCGCATAATCCAGTGCTCCATCTGGATCTCGGAAAAGCATAAGCAAGTCGTAGCCTTCCTCTCTTGCCTTACTGCCGATTCCACTTAAGATCTCTGAGAAATAATAGGCTGAGAACAGTCGAGCTTTGGGCAAATACGGCATGACTACACCGAGGTTTCCACTTCTTTTGCGAGCAAAGCTGCGTGCAAGGGAGTTTGGGATGTAGCCTAGTTCTTTGGCTGCTGCAAGCACCTTTTGCTTCGTCTCGTCCTTTAGAGGGCCGACGTTATTCATCACCCGGGAAACCGTAGCTTCAGACACTCCGGCTAGCTCTGCAACTTCTTTACGGCTGGCGATAACCATCATCCTTCCTATCAATGTACACGCGTACATTCTCTCATGAAGGGAGATTATAGTCAATCCCCTTCTTACGATTTTAATGGAATTTTTCACCTTAATGCTAAGCTCAAACGGGGTTATAATTAAGAGTTTTTCTCCACCCATGATTGTACATATTTCACAAACCTCTTCGTTGCTGGAGAGGCATATTTCATAGAGGTAACTGCAATTCCCAACGATCGAAAGCTGCGCTCCTCCAATTCCAACATGGTAACGTTATTTTTGTGACCTTTTAGCACCAGTTCCGGCAAAATGCTGATACCCAATCCTTTCTCCACCATCGCAATAATCGCATAATCATCGCCTGCCGAGAACTTAACGTTAGGTGTAATTCCCGCCTTCCCCAATACTCGTTTAACATCATAGTCAGATCCGTCTTTTTGAATAATAAAATCTTCATTGGCAATCTGTGAGAAGGAAAGGATAGGTTGTTTGCTAAGCGGATGATCGTTCGATACAATTCCTAGGATACGGTCTTTCTTAAGAGGAAAACCTTCAAAATTGTCACGTGTAGGCAGCGATATAAACCCACAGTCGATGACTCCAGCCTCCATCCACTGCTCAATTTCCAGATAACCGCCTTCCATCAGTTTGAATTCAATGTGTGGATAGTCTATCCTAAATTGCTTAATCATGCCAGGGAGCCAATGAACGGATACGCTCGTAAATGTCCCGATAGTAATCGTTCCAACCTCTAACCCATGAATATGAGCAACCTCCTGCTTTAATTGTTCATTCCACTTTAAAATTTCGCGCACGGGTTGCAGCAGCTGTTCACCATTCACCGTTAATTTAATTCCCGAACGACTGCGGATTAATAAGGGAAACCCGAATTGGTTCTCAAGACTACTAATGATGTGGCTGATACCGGACTGAGTAAATCCCAGAGCATCTGCTGCTTTAGTGAGGCTACCCAGTTCCACCACTTTTGCAAATACTTCGAATTTGGTTATGCTCATTAAACTTTCTCCCTCCATCTACGGTCGGTCTAATACATTACAATTACTCATTTATCTCATGAGAAACATTCAGTTAATTTATGTAACAGAGCGTATTATACTATATTTAGCTTAATGGATGAAGGATGATCATGTGATGAAAGTGCGTAAGGCTGAACTTCTGCTTGTATTGGTAACTATGTTTTGGGGCTCTTCCTATCTATTTATGAAAATGGGGTTGAATACGCTGGGAGAATTCAATCTCATCGCACTCCGTTTCGGGCTAGCATTTTTATTAGCCATTTTTCTTTTCCACAAACGTCTGAGGCAAGTGAATTTTCGAACAATTAAATACGGTGTTGTTCTTGGATTTCTACTGCTTGGAGTGTTTAGTTGTATCACATTTGGTCTTAAAACAACGACAACATCGAATGCCGGGTTCCTTGTAGCTTTGACTGTTGTTTTTGTCCCCATGTTTGAAGTTCTGGTTTTTAAGAAAAAGGTCCAACCTCAACAAATTTTTGGTTCCTTTCTAGCTATTAGTGGAATCGGGCTTCTCACACTTACTTCTACACTCCACATACAACCTGGAGATTTGCTTTGTTTATTAGCAGCTCTTTTCTACGCGGTACAAATAATGGTCACCGGAAAAGCAGTTAAACATTGTGATACACTTTGTCTCGGCATTTTGCAGCTCGGTTTTGTCGGAGGTTATGCTTTTATCCTGTCTGTCATATTTGAATCTCCTGCACTGCCCTCTACGATTCCGGGCTGGATTTCGATTCTCGCACTTGGCATCATCTGCAGCGCTTTCGGGTTTATCCTGCAACCAATAGCTCAAAAATACACAACACCCACACGTACGGGTCTAATCTTTTCTTTAGAGCCGGTATTCGCAGCTTTTTTTGGATATTGGTTTGTTGGGGAACAACTCTCCTTGCAGGGATACGCCGGCGCCTGTCTGGTGTTGCTTGGTATACTTGCATCCGAGCTCTTAGGAAAAATATCTCCAGCTAGCTTACTTAAGAAACGCCAAGCCCACTAAAGCCCTTGTGATAACGCAAAAAGAACACTTCTTCTCCTCACAGCTGCACATGCCTGTGAGAAAAAGAAAGTGTTCTCTTTGTTATAACAATATTTCACGGACTTTTTAGTGACCGATCATCATAGCTGGGTCAACCTTCTTAGTTTCTTGCGAGACATTCAAAGGTTGCATCTTCGGTTTGCGTAGAATTAAGCTCAATACAATACCAGCCATCGCAATGAATGAAGCTAACAAGAACACATCATTGAATCCCTGTACGGCAGCGATAAGCGGGTTGCTGCCTTCTTTTAATCCACTCATATGAAAGTCAATTTGGCTGGTTAAATAGCCTGTCATGCCTGCTACTGCAAAAGATACAACCACTTGCTGCGCAGCCGTTGTAAGCGGAGTTACACGGCCTACCCATTCACGAGGAGCAGAATTCAACACATGTGTATTCACAGGCATCATGGTTAAGCCCATGCCTAAACCCATCAGAGCCAGACACATCATAATGACAGGCAGGCTGGTGTCTACTGTAATTCCAGACAACAGATACAGTGCCGTTGAGATAACGCTCAACCCGACAAAGGCTAGAGGACGGGCACCTATCTTATCAAACAGCCGTCCACCCAGCGGCATACCGATACCGGATGATAGTGCTTGCGGCAAAAGAATCAATCCGGTCTCAAGTGGCGTGTAACCCCTGATTTGTTGAAGGTACAAGGGTACGAATAACATGGAACCAAAGAGTGCTGCTTGAGTTACCCAGGATAGAATGATCCCGCGTGTGAAGTCTGAAGAACGGAATACTCGAAGCTCCAGCAATGGGTGTTTGTGACGCAGTTCAACAATAACAAACAGTACAAGTGCAATTCCTCCGACTGTCAAGCCCCAAAGTGCTCCTGTAGAATCCCAGCCTGTGCCGCCGCCCTGATTTACACCATAAGCCAAACTGGCAAAAGCAATTGGTGCCAAGATCATCCCGATGAGATCCAGATGAGGAGCCTGATTCTTCGCTGTCTTCGGCAAATATTTAACTCCAAGAATAACACCGACAATACCAATCGGCAGGTTGATCAAGAAGATCCAGTGCCAGCTAACATACTCCACCAGCCAACCGGATAATACAGGTCCTAATGCGGGTGCAAGCAGCATCGGAATTCCGAGCATGCCCATAATGGATCCACGGCGTTCTGGAGGAGCTAAGCGGAATACCATTGCCATCCCGATTGGAGCTACCATCCCTCCGCCTAAGCCTTGAATAACACGGAAAATAATAAGCTGTGTTGAAGTCTGCGATAGGGAACAAAGCATTGAACCCAGGACAAACATAATAATGGTTGTCAGAAAAACCTGCTTAGAACCGAACTTGTCGGTCATCCAGCCAGCTAATGGAATAACCGCCGACAATGCCAAGGTGTAGCCTGTGATTGCCCATTGAATGGTTTTTAAATCCGATGAAAAGTAGTTAACCAACTCTGGTACAGCTACATTTACAACCGTGCTATCCAGAATAACCATGATCATCCCTACGATGATTGCCATTAGCGGGGGGATGATGGCTTTTAATGAGAACGGCTCCTCAGCAGCGCTTTTCCCGGTAATTGTGTTTGACATTTTGTTCTCCACTCTTCTCTCTAATTAATTGTATTTATGAAAATAATGCTCAAACAATCCATCGATCTGCACATCAATAGATGGAAGATTAAGCATAGGTACACAGAATTTCTGTCCCTCAGGAATAGAGGACGTCATAATAACCGGAAAGACAATAGCCCCATATAATTGCATCAGCATGGTCATAAGCATGTCCTCGTCCTGCTCTTTTGTAATTTCCTGCAAAGCACTGGTGATTTTCTGCATTCTCATCATTTTGCAATAACGCATATACTCATCCTGCGATGCCATGATATGGGGAGTTTCATCCAACATCTGTCTAGCTAATCCAGGATGCTCTTTAAGCTTCTCAATGTAACGCATGAAAAATGTCTTCAACCGTTCCTTCGGTGGCAAAGAATTATCATCTAATGCGCTAAAGGCATCATCGAATGTGGAAATCAGTACACGAACAGCATCTGACAGGAGATTCTCCTTAGAACCATAATGATAATTGACTAATGCAAGGTTAATATCCGCTCTTGCTGCTATTTTCCGAAGAGAAGTACATGAGAATCCTTGTTCCCGAATTAACTCAACGGTGGCATTTAATATACTTTGCTTCGTATCCTTATTCGAAGAGGCTTCAATGTTATTACCTGTGGACATGATCTTCCGTATCTCCTTCCCTGTTAGATGAAAATTGAAATAATTTAAACAGCGTTTAATTTATTTTCTAAATCTACTCCGATACGCGCTATGTGTCAAGTGAAAATCACACTAAGTAGATTTACCTGGGGTGAACCCTTGCATCCGCATGGTGTTGAAAAACGATTAGGTCTAACAAAAGAAAAGATTCTAAAGGCATTAAAAAAAGACCATGAGTGAAGCAAAATTATTGCCCCAGCCATAAGTCTCAAATAGTTGATCATAAAGATATTCTATTTCAGACGTAATTTCCTGAATCTATAAGCGCAATAAACCATAGCTGAAGGGAGCGCAATCATGAGGCAAAGTGTAGCAAAAATAAAAAACACTTGTGAAAGAGCTATGCTAAAACCGTTGTTATCAGAATAATAATAAGCTGCAAACCCAATCAGCGTTAATAATCCAAATATAAGACCACTCCATTTAAAATTGACAATGGCACGGCTATATTTTTCATAAGAGGTTGCACGGTCTGTATAAATCGGTACTGTTCCAGGTTTAGCGGAGAAAACATGAATATTGGATAAAGAACATACCGGTTCCCAACCGCCTGCCCGAAAAGTATCATAATAATCCTGAAGCTCGTTTGCATCAAGAGTATTATAATCAAGTGAGTATACGATATTCTGTGCCTCTCCTTTACGCAGCTTAAAACCCAAGAACCCAAAGGATTCAAACAACCACCCCTTACTAGCCCAATTCCTCAACTTTTTCATTTCTCTTTCTTCGGCAAATGCTAACCCCCAAGATGCGATATAACGAATTTCTTTATTTCTTCTCATGATCACTAACCTCCTTGGCTTGTTGAATAGCATTCATACCGTGTCTAACCATCCTTGAACGCCGCTCAATTTCATTGTCAATAATCTGTTTTCCTTTCTTTGTTACACCGTAAGGCTTGCGCCGATCATCCTCTACATCTCCGGCCGTAATATAATCTGCAGCGACCATTTTCTTAATTAAGGTGTATAAAGTTGCCGGCCCCATGATTACTTCACCTTCTGTTAGCTCTTCAATGTATTTCATAATCGCGTATCCATGCCGTGGAACTAGCAGCGACAGTAAAATGTAATAGGCTGAATCCGTCAATTGGTCAGTGACCATTGAATTATTTCTAGACAATCACAGTGCCCCTTCCTCTGATAATATGTTCTGTTAATGTATCCACTTCGGATATATCCATAATAGATATATATCCATTGATGATATAGTAGCAAATTCCAATTTATTTGTAAATATAAAACAGCAAAAAGACTGCCCATAAAGGTCAGATTTGACCTTCAAAGACAGCCACAGTATCATTTTCACTCCACATTAAAGTTAAAATATCGGTTGGGATAGGGCTCTTTGATCAGTGTAAAATGCCACCATTCCTTAGTGTACGGCTTAAACCCTTGTTTCACCATAGCGTCCTTAAGCAGCTTGCGGTTCGCTTTCTGCTGCTTGGTAATTAGATTCGTATCGTAATATGAAATGTCACCGAAGAAATCATACGGACTGCCCATATCCACTTCGGTACCTGTTTTTATGTTCACCAGCGTTAGATCAATAGTGCTGCCTCGGGAGTGTCCCGATTTCTTCGCAATAAATCCAAGCTTGAACAAGTTGCGTTTATCCATCTTCGGATAGTATTGCGTTTTCATCTTCACATCCTTTGTATCTAGCGACCACCTTACGAAATGATTTACTGCTTGTTGTGGACGATACGCATCTTGAATCTTCAAGCTATACCCCTTAGATTCGAGATTGTCGCTTACAGCCTTAAGGGCTATAGCCGCTTTACGGGTCATAATTGCTAATGGAGCCTTATAGCCGTCGATCCGTGTTCCTACAAAATTGTTCTCCCCGTAATAACGAATGTCATAATGAGCAGATGGGATCATGTCATTTAAATAGACGAAGCCTTGAGGAAAAGAATACTTTTTGATTATATCCTTATTCGGTGTACTCTCAGCAATAGCTGAAGTTCCAAATGAGATGCTAATACCGGATACTGCTACAACCAAGCTAAGGATTTGAAATAAAAAAACAGGCTTCCTGATCCAACGATTAAACCTCATAAATTCAATTCCCCTATACCCATTCTTATTGCTGCGGGCATCTTTCAGTTATTGTAAGGCTTCAACTGATCTTGAATATATTGCTCAACTTCCGCTGTAAGTACATTATTTGTCTTGTCCAGCAGCTTCACAAGGCCATCAATCATCTTTAAAATATCGCTGTCACCGGTTCCCTTGCTCAAGGCAGAATCATAAGCTTTTCTCAGATCGGGATCAATGCGGGTCGGTTTATCATAACCGTAAGCTGGCGTGTTGCTGGAGCCGTAGAGCAAATAGCTGACGGACAGATTAATCTTGATACTCGCCGTGCGGTTTGAATTAGGATATTTTTTAATAAAAGACTCTTTTGCAAGCGAACGTGCGATCAACTCATCCCAACTAATCACAATGGCTGCATCAAAAAGGCTCGGTTTATTGGATTCCTTAGCCATGATGTCAATGTAAGCGGCAATATCCTTTTGGATATACGGTTTGAAGACTTTAAAGCCTTCATAGTGCATCACCGGATAATACATTCCTTCACTTGTCTCTATTTTATAGCCCTTATCCCTAAATTCTACTAGGACCGAGCGGATACTGGAATCTTTAATGACACTTAAGAGATAGGTATAAGTAAGCTCACTTCTGTTATAATTCTTCAATTTAAAAGCACTGTCAATCGCCTTTTGTATCTTATCCGGGTAAATCTTTTCAGATATGGAGTTAAGCTGAGCCCTTTGCGCATTTTCAAGATGTAGCGTCATAACGGTACCCCGCCAAATACCGGCCTCATCGATATGATTGATTAGATAGTTCCGTGCATGAGCCAAGCTCGCTGGATTCTTTAGATATTTCTCGAACTGATTGTATACGGTTGCTGATTCCTGTGCACTTACAGACGCTGCCTGAACAGGTAAAGGACTCAATAATATATTAGTTCCTATTCCCGTACTCATTGCTAGGGTCAATCCCAACAGCGCGCTGGTTCTCCATTTCGTTGAGGTGGAATCCTTTGATTTCATGAAATTACCTCCTTAGGATTAGTATCACTCCATAACCTATTGACGCTTAGCCCTTGTTAAATGTTTCTGATTTTTATAACCCTAATAGAAATAAACCGAATCTATGAATACTGGGCTATTTTTTGCCGAATTCTTGTAAATAAGGCCTTCTGAGTCCGCATAGATAAGGAATTCAGGTAAATGGAGTAAATAGCGCCCGCTGGGTCCGTTAAGCTTAAGCATTCATCTTGAGCAGATATCCACGCGTGTTCGTACATCAAGAGGGGAGTGAGTGCCACTAGATGAACGCCTAATAATTTTCGTATGGCTGCGCACGGTTGGAAACTCGAAGACTACACCTACTCCATAGTTGCTACTACACCCCCAAGGAGTAAATCTTAAGTACAGTCGTTTACAGCAAAATAGGAAACCTTTCCTCGATTTTTTCGAGGAAGGGTCTCCTATTTATTGAACCTTGAATTAGTAAGAGAACTTTTTTAGTTGCCTCGATTTCACTTAATGCGTTGATACCTGACTCTTGTGCTGAATGATAACTCGCTTGATAAAAAATGATAGGATAATACCTACAGCCGCCATGATCATGCCAAATATGAAGGCGTTTTGCACGCCCTGTGTGAAGGCAGGTAATAAATGAACGGGATTCTTGGGATCCTCTACACCGGATAAGTAGCTTTTTGAACCGGCTGTCATAATACTAACCGCGAGTGCAGTACCAATGGCACCGGCTACCTGTTGCAGAGTATTCATAATAGCCGTCCCGTCCGGATACAGTTCCATCGGCAGTTGATTAATACCGTTCGTTTGTGCCGGCATGAACACCATGGATACGCCAATCATTAGCGCACTATGCAGTACGATTACGAATATTACCGTGGAAGTGGCCGTAATACTGGAGAAGAACCACAAGGATACCGCTATAATCACCAATCCCGGAATGACCAGCCATTTAGGACCGTATTTATCAAACAAGCGGCCCATAAGCGGTGACATCAGTCCGTTAATAAGCCCGCCGGGGAGGAGCAGCAATCCAGCCTTGAAGGCCGAGTAGTTTTGTCCTTGCTGCAAATACATCGGTAGAATCAGCATAGCGGACAGGATAACCATCATGCAGATCAAGACCATCAACAAACCGACTACAAACATTGGATATTTAAAAGCACGCAGGTTGATCATCGGCTGCTTCATAGATAGCTGACGGTAAACAAACAAACCGAGAGAGATAACACCAGCTATTAATGAAATAATAACTTTAGGGTTTGACCACCCTTCAGCTTCACCGGCACTGCTAAAACCGTACACAATTCCACCAAAACCAATGGAGGACAATACAATAGACAATACATCAATACTTGGCTTCGTCACCTTCGTTACATTCTGCATATAGATAATCCCGAAGAACAGAGCAATAATAAGGAACGGCAAGGATAGCCAGAATATCCAATGCCAGCTCAGGTTTTCAATCAACAACCCTGCAATCGTAGGGCCGATAGCCGGAGCAACCATAATGACAAGACCAATCATCCCCATGGCCGCACCCCGTTTTTCAGGCGCTATAATGACCAGTATAGTATTGAACATGAGCGGCAGAAGCAGCGCTGTCCCCATCGCCTGAACTACTCTAGCGGTAAGTAAAAAACCAAAGGTTGGAGATATTGCCGCCAAAAACGTTCCCAGAATGGAGAAGCATAATGCAGCAACAAACAACTGTCTCGTAGTAAACCATTGTAACAGCAGCCCGGAAATAGGTACGAGAATCCCTAAGGTAAGCAGATATGCCGTTGTTAGCCATTGGGCTGTAGAAGGTGTAATTTCCAGAACTTTCATCAAGTCGCTGAGTGCGACATTTAACGCTGTTTCACTGAACATTCCAATAAATCCACTGAGCAGTAGTGAAATTAGGATGGGAATTGTACGAAACTTTCTTTCTTCTATAGGTAGTGTTCCTTTTAATTCAGTTTCCACTCTTGTATCCTCCTGATGTGTGTTTTTTCTCTTTAGCCAAGCAGTACTGGAATCATCTTAGCCGCTGCAAGTAACGGACGTTCATCCCGATAAGTAAGTGTCTGAAGCAGCGCTCCTTCAAATAAGGAGATGACTACGGATGCTTTATCCGCAGCAGACTGTTCCTCTACACCTTCTTCCATAAGACGTAACATCACTACCTCCTGCCAGTCTTTGAATACGCATTGACATGCCGTTCGCAGCTCCTGACTAATGCAAGAGGTCTCCACCGCTAACCAGAAGCTGAACGGAACTACCCCCTCAAACGAAGTTTTCACCGCATCCATTGCCATTCCTTGGATAAATTCCACCATTGCTTCTGTTGTGCTCCCACTGGTTTCAATAAGGTACCTTAGCTTTTGAGCAACAACTTCACTAGTACGGTTGATACAGGTTAAAGCCAGTTCCTCCTTACCTTTTGGGAAATAATGATATAAGGAACCCTTAGGGGAATCACTATCCTTAATAATCTGATTCAGACCTGTGGCGTGATAGCCTTGTGTGAAGAACAACCTTGAAGCCGTATCGAGAATCGCCTCACGTGAGTTAGGCTTGTTTGACATGCCTGTCACTTCCTTTGCAATTATAACGATTGGTCTACATAATAAAACCATACCAGATTCTATTCGTCAATCAAATTTTAGTTAAATTTTAAAATATACAGGATTGAACGTTGGATAACACTACCCAATTTACCTCAAAATACACATACTATTAATATTCCGATAAGAAAGGTGTGATTTATTCGTGAGTGACATCAGTGACATCTCTAGGGGCATACCCCTCCCACTAGTTAAAACTAATCAGGCGTTCATTGTGCTTTCCGTTCTGCTAACCTGGATCACAAGCCAATATTGGATACTCGCTCTACCTCTGGCTGCCGGATTGACTGGCCTTTTGTTTGGATATAACCCCGTGATTAAGCTAGCGGCGACATTTTTGAGAAAAGAGAAATCGTCCTATCTTCTGGAGGATAGGGACCAGCAGCAGTTTAACCAAAGTATTGCAGTCTTCTGCCTTACTGCGGGTCTGATCAGCTTTATCGCAAGCTGGACTATCGCCGCATACATCTTTACAACGTTAGTGGCTGTAGCGGCAACTGTAGCCATCCTCGGCTTCTGCATCGGTTGCTTCATTCATTATCATTGGAAAATGTACAGCTATAGACGTAAACTAAGAAATCAATAAGTGTGTCCCAAATTAACGGGAGGTTCTAAGGAGAACACTCTCCTTCTTCGCATAATATTTCTGAAACCGGATCGAATACAAGAGTATATAGAAAATCACCATAGCACCGAGAGCATTAAGAATAATAAGGGCTGAATCTAAGCTGAAAAAGTAAGATAGCGTTCCAACACCTACTATAGGAACTATAAATCCAGAGTACGCGGCAAGATAATACGTAGAAATGACTTGGGGACGTTCCTCAGGCTTAGGCAGACTGCCAGCCAGACGCAGACTAACCTGAAAGGTCCACCCCGAACCCACGGCCTGAATGAGAATTCCAATCCACAGAAAGGCGAGCTGAGAGGTCTCACCGGCTACTATAGTAAAGCATGACCCTATTAACAGCATAATTAATCCCCAGCGAATTCTGACCACACTCTTGAGCGGCCAGCGGATTAATTGAGACATAGCGCCTCCACCGAGCAGCAGTAGGATAAGCAGTCCAGAAATGGAGAGATTGGAGCTATGGATCACATTTTTAGTAAAGGAAGGGATTAGGGACAGAACAATCCCGTTTAGCGTAAAGACCATAAAGATTGACAAACCGATAAAGGACCGAAAATGTGCGGAGATCTCCTTTGGTATTCCAAGGGAAATCTTCGACGGTGCAATCCCCTGCTTTACGGAAGAATCCTCTGCGAGAGAATACAGGGCAATCAAGGAACTGATTAACAGCAGACTTAATAAAGCAAAGGGGAAGTGAAGAGGCTGGTAATCCGCATATTGTATCATCAAGCCGCTAATCGCTGGTCCGAGTCCAAAGCCTACCGAGATCGTGATACCTGACAACGTTAATGCGATACCTCTTTTCTCGGGTGGAGTTTGTATAAAAAGGTATGCAGCCGCACAGCCCGTAAATGTGCCATAAGCAATCCCCTCGAACATCCGTCCCACATAAAGCATCCACGCTTGACCCGCTGTCATAAATAGTATTGTGGCCACAAGAGATATCAGCACACTTATGATGAGCACTTTTCGATATCCCCATGACTTCCCTTTCGAACCTACAATTAATAAGGAAGGCAGCAGACAAATCGCATAGGACGCGAATAATAACGTAATCCCCAGGCTGGATAAATTGAAATGATCTTGATATAGCGGGAAAATTGGTGAAGGATAAGTAGCTCCAATTGACATCGCTAGCAGCACCCACAGCATTCTTTTCATTGGTCAATCCTCTCCTACTCTTTTTTATTCTTGAACGTTCGTTCAAAATAAGTACAAAAAAAAATTAAATCACCACAGAAAGCGCTACTTTACAAACGTCCTCTAACACGCTGCGGTCGGGTGCCGTCTTTGCTGTTACATGTATACCTTGCTTGGTAGTAGCTAAAAACCGAGCCAATGCCCGAAGGTTATGCTTACCCTTAATCTCGCCGTTCTTCTGTGCACGCAGCAAAAAGTTGTAGAACAATGTTTCTACATGAATGGAGTAAGCTTCTACTCGATTTGCTACAATCGGGTCGCTTACAGCAACCTCCATTGCGGTATTAGTCATAAAACAGCCGCGTCGTTGGTTCGCATTATTCATAGAGTAATCAATAACTTTGGTGAAAAAACGTCCCAATACTTCTTTGGTTGGACCCTCTTCATCCAATATAAAATAATACTGTTCCTCCGAGTTATGTTGAAATCGATCCAGACAAGCTAAAAACAGCGCCTGCTTATCACCAAAGGTGTCATACAGGCTGCCCCTATGAATTCCCAAATGTGTACACAAATCCTGTATGGAGGTTCGCTCAAAGCCTTTGGTCCAGAAGAGATCCAATGCATTGTCCAGCGCCTGCTCCTGATCAAATTCTTTATGTCTGGCCATAATCTCACTCTCCTTTACTGAATCAGTATAAGTTTTCTTGAACGATCAGTCAAGAAAACTGCAAGAATGAGCCGTTAGGCTCATTTTAATCGATAATATAGCTGGATAATACCTTCTCCGCGGATGAGGCAAAGCTTTTGCCAGCGCCCCAATCTATTTTAAAAATAAGGCTGTTTGAACTCCCCACCGCAATTAACCGAACATTTGTGACTCCCTGCAAATTATCAATGATGATAACAAGTCCTGCCTGATTGCCAGATCTGAAGAAATAACGTTCATAAATTAATGTCCCAATGGAAAGATTAGTCCCAATATTATTTAGTTCCTCGTGAACTAGCTCAGCATTCTCCGACAGCCCAGTCTTGACTAACGACAGGGCTTCTACCGGAGAGAGACTAACATTGAAGCTATCTGTAACAGACATCCCAACACCGCCTTCTCAACTTTTGTTCCTATTTTAATTATGAATCTGAATCTTCTTCTCCAACAACATTCCAGCGATGGCGGTATTTCTCCAAACGGGGGTGCAGACGGGTAGGTGCAGCAGAGAGTAGCAGGCGCAGCTTCACGATCCACTCTTCAAAAGAAGAAAAAGAGGCGAATTGATTTGCCATCTCGGGGGTTAGATAGAGAAAATAAGGAGACGGATAGACATCGGCGATATGGCGGAGTGCAGAGTCAATAGGTGTATACTTCTTGCGTTTTCCTTCCAATCCCTCCACAGTAATGTAGGATCGCCCCTGCTCCCGTTTCCACTCATGCAGCCGGTCCTCTCTCTTATGAAAAGCGAGCACAGGCTCTTTTGACATCCTTCTTACAGTTTCCTCATGCAGCGGATAAAGGACAAGCTTGGTAAACTGGCGATCCACGGCTGCCTTTGCCGCAATTTGCAGCTCTTGGTCAGTTATATGTTCAAATGAGTCGTAAAATACTAGTGTTCCTTTACGTTCTTCTACCGACGGCACGTAACCGAAAGGGACTTGCTGAATGTCTCGTCTCATCGTGATCCTCCTGATTGTAAGATATATACAGCATATCATGCGACATAAGGGTGCGTACAATTCTTCGTAACAAAAAAAGCAATAACGGAAGCCAAAAACAATCGTCATCGCTTTTCATGATGGATATTACTGAAGCTGTAATCCTCTCTCTTCAATTTCAGCCTCTATAGGGACGAACTCCGTATGCATATCATTTACTCTCGAGCAGCTCTGTGCCGATTGTTCCCGGCAGTGAAGTAAGCCAAGTTTCCGTTTTTGGGATATGGAATTTCAGAATTCATAGAACTCTCATTCGAAAAAACTGATCCCATCTGAACAGTTACACCGATTCCCTCCATCTTCAAATAGCTTTCTTTTCGCGTCCACAGCTCATAGAAATACTGCTTCTGTTCATCTGGATTCAAGAAAAAGAACTTTTGCATTTCTGCGGGTGACATCGTATACCTGGAAAGAGAAGGATTTACAACGCCCATCTTCTGAATATCGATACTGACTCGATGGCGTTTTCGACCCACAATTCCAACCACCCAGTTCCCGGAGTGTGAGAGGTTAAATTCCCCTCGACATCCATGGCGATCATTCGGACCATAATATCTCCGATTATAGATCTGCGTAAATCACCCTCACGTTTCAGCCGTTTGCTCACGGGCCTGTGTTCAGAAGATATGTAGGGTAGAATATCCGGTATTGAAAAGGCAGATCCTGATCCAAGTGACACTGCTATAACCTGCATGGACATTAACGCCTCCTTCTAACTACATAACCAAGATAATTATAGGACGAGTATTTTATATAGGGTTTACCATCCAGTAATGCACTATTCGTACCCATTTTGTGCTATCTATTTATCCAAGCATCTTACTACGAGCATATGAAGCAGCCCCAATGGTTCCTGCACGGTTTCCCAGCTCCGCTTGAACAATTCTGCATTTACTTCCGGAAAGCTTGAGGGCATGATTGCTCACAGTTTCGCGAACGGTATTCAACAATCTGTCCCCCGCTGCTGCCATACCTCCACCGACAATGACGAGCTCTGGGTTAAGCATATTTATAACATTGGACAAGCCAAAACCAAGCACGCTGCCCGTTTCATGCATCACCTCAATAGCCAAGGCATCTTCAAGATCATAAGCTTTGGAGATCATTACAGCTTGTATTGCTTCAGGATCATGATTGACCCACTCCTGAATAATGCTTGTTCTACCTTCACGCAACTTCTCCTTAAAGGTATTCACCATCCCTACCGCTGACACATATCTGCCCAAGCAACCAGAGCTACCACATTTACAAGGACGCCCGACTCTATACATATTCATATGTCCGATTTCCCCCGCACTGTATGATGTACCATACAATACTTTTCCCTCGTTAACGATCCCAGAACCAAGTCCAGTCCCAAGTGTGATCAAAATGAGGTTGTTATATCCCCTACCAGCACCGTGAAGCCATTCTCCATACAAATTAACCCTCACATCATTATCTATGAAAACAGGAAAGTCATAATAATCCTTCATCTCATTAATAATATGTATATGGTCCCAGTCCGGAAAGTTTGGTGAAAATATAGACAATCCCTCCACAGGATCTAAAAGACCTGGTATGCCTATCCCCATTCCTTTAATGTCTTCCAATGATAAATTCGTTTTCACTATTAGTACACGAACGGCTTCGCGTATGCGACTCAGTACATGTTGCGGCCCTAGACCAGCCTCGGTTGGAATCGAGATCTCATTAATTGCCCTAAGGTCCGAATGGTATATCCCTGCTTTAATATTGGTTCCGCCTAGATCAATACCTACTAAGTAATTTTTCATAAACTCACTCCATTAGTAATTTATCAATACATTATCTTCCATTATGCCGAACTGAACGCAAATTTGATAGTTTAATAATATAGGTTTGAGGCATTTTTCCAATATTCCGTGGATCGACCCTCTCTATAACAAAAAAAGCAGCCCAGTAACATTTCTGCTCCGGACCGCCCAACTTAATTGTGAAACATCTACCACTAGGAACCTGCTCCCTTATACCTTTTAACTCCATAATTCCACGCTACCAAACCGATTCCCGCAAAGATGGCTCCCATAACCGGGGTTAAGAGTGCGATCTTCATCATTTCTTCTCGTTGTAGAAATATAGCTGCGGGATACACGCCCACAAAAGCAAACGGCAAAATCCAAGTTAACAGCACCTGAATCGCCCGATTGTAGATCGTTACCGGATAACGGCCATAGTTCTGGATGTTATACATCAGCGGGATAATACCTGTCGGCGCATCCGAGTAGAATGACAGCGACGTTAAGGCTGTATAAATGCCGGCATATATCGCCACGGCACTTAGAGACAAAATAATAAGTGCTGGTATGGTCCACCATTCAAACGGCAATCCCAACTGTGTACCGCTGATCGCCATAATAATCAGTCCGATGATGGAACCAAATAAAGAAGGCGGATCTATATTCTCCAGAAATATTTGAAACAAGTTATGAGCTGGACGTGTAAGTACCCGGTCCATTTCACCTTTGGTAATGTAGCGCTCACTGAAATTCCACATATTTACGAAGCAACCAAACAGTCCGAATGGAACCATGAAGAATCCATATACGAAGATAACTTCACTTTGGCTCCAGCCAGCCAGGCTGTTTGTATGCATGAAGATCACCAGAATAAAAATAAAATTGGTGGCCTGAAATAATAAATCCGAGATTACCTCTACCCAAAAGTCAGCGCGGTAGGTAAGCCGGGTTTTCATATAGTTCTTCAAATACTCGATAATTAGTCCCAAGTAATACAAGTTTAGCTCACCCTCCCTGCACGAACAGCCGCTGCCGCGCCGCATGATATAACCAGACCATTGGAATCAGCAGTGCCAAAAACCAGAAGATCTGAATTCCAAGTACATTCCAAATCCCTACACCCTTCACTTGTCCCGTAAAAACAGACCCTGGGAGATAAGTAATGGCCTGGAAAGGAAGCAGCTTCAGAATGGAGGACAGCCAGCCTGGGAATAAACTGATCGGTACGATTAATCCGGAGAACAAGTCGACGATTACACGCTTCATACGCATCATGCCTTCATTATTCTCAACAAAGAATGCAGAGAGTCCTGTGATTACATTAATCTGTGTATTGATCAGAAAGCTGAAGAACAGCATGACCAGGAAACCCGTCCAAGCCGTAGGATCTGTCGGTAATTGCACCGGAAATAATAACATAGCAATGGTCATACCGGGTATCATGAACAACATGAAACGGAACATACCTTCCCCGAGCCCTTGCATCATTTTGACCATAACATAGTTATAAGGCCGAATGAATTGTATGGCGATACTTCCATCCCGAATATCCGTGGATATTTCTCGATCCAAGTTATTAAAATAAAATGCCCGGGCCATCCAGGATACAGCTAGGTAAGATGTCATTTGTGTTAATGTGAAGCCGCCTAGAGCAGCACCTGCCGAGCCACCCTCCCCATAAATAGCTTTCCAAGTAAAATAGTTAACACCGATATTAAGGGAATAGATAAGAATACCGGTATAATAGTTCACTCTGTAAGCCAGCATGGTCAGGAATCGGATGCGGATAAAATCAATATAAGCTCCTAAGAGAAGTTTGCGTCCACTTTTCTTGGTTTCGAGACTAGACATGGATAACCTCTTCCTCGTCCTTCCCATCTGCAGATTCATCCGGCTTTTCCGCGGAACCTGATTTGTAAATACTGCGCACGATGTCATCCGTATTGGTCTCGATGATTTTGATATCCGTTATATCTGCCTGTCCTACAACACGTCCCAGCACATCCGATACATTCAGATCAAGCGGAATCCAGACCTTCGCGCCAAGATCATTCTCAGCAGACCAGGAAACAGGCATACCCTCTGTCCAATGTTCGAGTTGCTGGAGCTTTGTTGCTTTTCCGAATTGAAAAATGACTTCGCGTCCGGTTCCCCAGCGCTGTTTAAGATCTTCCAGACCCCCGTCATAAATAATACGTCCGTCATCCAACATAATAACCCGTGAACAAAGAGCTTCAATATCCTGTAAATCATGCGTTGTCAGCAAAATGGTCGTACCATGCTGGCGGTTCATATCCTTGAGAAACTCACGGATTTCGGATTTCACCACAATATCGAGACCAATGGTCGGCTCATCGAGAAACAGAATCGAAGGATTATGCAGTAATGCAGCGACTAACTCACAACGCATCCGCTGTCCCAAACTTAGCTTACGGACGGGACGATTGAGCAGTTCCTGCAGTTCCAAGCGTTCCACGAGTTCATCCAATCGTTTCTTGAAATCCTGTTCTGACACGCGGTAGACCTTACGCAACAGCTGGAAAGACTCAATGACACCGATATCCCACCATAACTGGCTGCGCTGCCCGAAGACAACTCCGATATTACGGACAAATTTCTCCCGCTCCAAATAGGGTACATATCCGCCAACGGTTAGACTGCCGGAGGTAGGTACCAGAATGCCTGTAAGCATTTTGATCGTCGTAGACTTACCGGCCCCGTTCTCCCCGATGTAACCACAGATCTCTCCCTCAGGAATATTGAAGGATATGTCTTTAACCGCTGTCACTTCCTGAAATTCCCGTTTAAACAAATCAGCGAATGCCCCTTTTAGACCCTCGCGGTTTTTCTGGACTTTGAATGTTTTTCTTAAGTCCTGCACTTGTATCGCAGTCATAGTGTACCTCTCTAATCTAAGTATAGGGTTCAACTATCCATTATAATGTACATATAAAAAAATCACCACCCATTTTGATTTTCATGGCAGTGATTCCGATATTTTATTAATTAAGCCAGTCTTCCCTCAACTAGATCCGTATCTTTTACGACCTCCAAATGACCTGAACGGGCAACCTTAGTCCGCAGATATTTTTCATTAAAAATAGATACATCACCCCAGAGCGGAGCCCGTTTTACGGCGTTCATTCCAGCGGCCTTCAAAGCTTCCAGCTTCTTAGGGTTATTAGTAATTAGAGTCACCGGTTTTTGGCGCAAATGCTGCAGCACACTAATGGCATCTGAGTAGCTTCTAACATCGTCCGAAAACCCTAATTCGAGGTTCGCTTCTACAGTATCATATCCTTCTTCCTGCAAAATATAAGCCATTGCCTTGCTGAACAGCCCGATACCTCTTCCCTCATGGTTGGCTAAGTAGCACAGAGCACCCGAACCATTGTCGACGATCATTTTCATGGATTGGTGAAGCTGAAAACCGCAATCACAGCGCTTGCTGCCAAAAATATCGCCGGTGTGGCATATGCTGTGCATCCGAATTAACGCTTCCTCCGATCCCTCAAAGTCACCGTATACCAGCACACTCGACTGCTGCCCTTCGGCTAGATTTAGAGAGGACAACCGGGAGATTAATGCCGCTGTCATGTCTCCGCTACCATCCTTAAGCAACTCTTCATCGGTTACATTAAGCCAGCTGTACCATTTGAAATTAACGGTCTCTCCATCAAGATTCACAGGCAAAGTAATAGGGCCTACGAGTATGTTCGCGGAGTCATTTACAGTAATTTTTTGTATTTTATTCTTCAAGATCGAAACGATATCTGGTTTAATCATGAAACACACCATCCTTGTAGGTCATATTATAAGTATATAGAATCACGGGATTTAAATAAACACTTTTGCTTAGTAACTATTTGTAAGTTAGTTTATCATTGTAATATAAGTTCGTCAAGTAATAACATATATTTAAATATTTATAATTACTTTTTGTAAGTTTGTGATATAATGAACGCAGGGGTGATGCTGATGAATGATTTTGAAATGTGTCCACGCTTTGAAAAAGCAGTTGATTTGCTAAGTAAGCGTTGGGTAGCGCTCATCGTATTCGTTCTTATGCCCGGCCCACGCCGGTTTGGTGAAATTGAGCACTGTCTGTCTAATCTCAGCGGCAAAGTTTTGTCAGATCGACTTAAGGAAATGGAGAATGAAGGAATCATTGAGCGTACCGTTTATCCGGAGATGCCTGTGAGGATTGAATATTCGCTTACAAGTAAAGGTACTGCGTTGGCCCCCATTCTTGGAGAAATCGGCAATTGGTCAACGGAGTGGGTAAAGATCGGCGTAAACAATTAATGCTGCGGTTCATCTAAAAGCCCTTTTGGCTTCCTTAACAGGAAAACAAAAGGGCTTTTATGTCTATTTTAAATTATACTTACAACATATATATGCTTATACATATTCTCTTCTACAGGAGGAATTTTTAGGATGAAGAATCGGTTCTGGTTATCTATGGTGTTGTTTACTCTACTAATACCCGCCTGTGGCCGAATATCGACTCCTGAAGAAGCCATCCAGCACGGCGATGTTGTTTCTGACTACGGCGTGGTGGGCAACATCGACAAAATGGACGAATTTTATAACGGGGTTCAGTTGGAGAAGGGAAATGAGATTAGAATCGCTCGGTTCACCAAGGAAGGCGATCCTATATTTCTATATTTAACCCGTAAACAAGGTGTAATACTTCTAAAAGACGATTCGAGAAAAGACAAAAATGGCAGCCATATGACTACATATACTTGTGAAAAACTAAGCAAAACAAAAGAGAAGGATTCAATTAGTTATCAATTGCTCAACTGTCAGCGCACTGACCAGGATGAGTCGCCAATGAAGCAGGATATCGAAATCTTATCTATACCTGCTGCTCTATGAGAAAACCCTCTTGAGGTTACAGCCGAACTGGAAGTCGGCTGACGATTCAAGAGGGTTTTTTTATAAATCTTTTCGTTCAAAACGATACATCCCCATTAAAAGTACAACTACCGTATACAAAACAGCATAGATAACAAAAGAATTAGACGGTATCGCATCAGCAACTCCGAAGAAGCTCTCATTAATCGGTAACATGCCGCTCAACTCATTAAAGCTGAAGAGCTCAGCAATCATTTTACGTTGTAAGCCATCTGCTGGTATGATCAGTGACATCAATCCCGTCATATTTTGAAGAGACTGAAGGGCATCGGGCTTTAAAGGAAGGGATCCGCTTACTTTGTCAATCATCCCCCCAAGCCATCCTGCTCCGTAGAGCATGGTCATAAAGACTCCATTACCAATAGCCGATAAAAATCCCGAGCCAAGCATTGAAATTGAAATGATCACCGGGACAACGGATGCGAACAGTAGAAAAGATTTTAATAAAATAAACAAATCTCTAGGAATAGCAGCATGGGCTTGAGTTATAAGTAAAATAGCTATAAACAGCAGCAAAGCATAAGCCGCTCCGAATATTACGTATCCAAGCCAACGTCCAAGATACCATTTCCAGCGCGGAAGAGGCCGGGGAAGTAACGCCTGCAGCACTCCCTGCTCTGCTTCTCCAGATAAAGCTGAGAAGGAGCTGAAAATGGACAGAAATGCAATTACAAACGCTCCAAAGAAAAAACCGAACGTTAAAATGAATGCTCCATTCGCAAAACGTTGTATCAACTGCTCAGCACTATTTATATCAGTGCCCTCGAATGAATCATTTCCCCCAATGGCTCCAGCCACAAACCAGAACCCGATTAGAAATACTACAGTCATGATCAATGTAAGCAGCATAACCCTTTTCCGCAGTAATTCCTTCCATGTCATACTCATGATTATGTTCATGCCCGTTCACCTCTATGGCTGAGACCCGATACGGCACTCATAAACCATTCTTCCAGACGTTCTTTCTTATGTGAAACCTCATATAGAGTCATTCCTTGCTCTACAATCAGAGCATTCAGCCATCCAGCTTGCTCCTCATTCTCCAGTTCAGCTTCTAACCACACTACACTGCTGTCCAGGGACGATGAGAACTCCAAAGCAGTGGAGTCACCATTAGAGGTAGAAATCCTGATTTGCAAACCACTGCGTTCATTCAACCAAGACAGCAAAAAAGGCGAAAACCCGCCGACTTTAAAATGCCAGCTTGTTCGCTTATTCAGTACCTCGGATACTTTACCATGACGCAGGATCACACCATCATTTAAAAGTGCCATCCGGTCACATAACAATTCAACATCTTCTAGAAGGTGGGAGTTAAGGAATATCGTTGTCCCCTTTTTCTTCAAGTTCTCCAGAATTGTTCTTACTTCCATTCTGCCAATCGGATCCAGTGCGGAAGACGGTTCATCTAGAAATAAGATAGCAGGATCATTAACCAGTGCACAAGCAAGACCCAGGCGCTGCTGCATCCCTTTGGAATAATGCTTAACCCGGTCCCTTCCACGCCTTCCAATCCCAACTTTCTCAAGTAGCTCTGGAATTCGTTGATCTGCAGTGGAACGTTCCATCTTGCATAGTCGTGCATGAAGTCTTATCACTTCTTCTCCGGTCAGCCATTCTTGATATCGATACAATTCCGGCAAATAACCTATTAATGATTTAGCTTCCAGTGATCCGATCTTGTGGCCTAATATAGTTGCACTCCCATATGAAGGATTAATGAGGCCCACAAGCATTTTGACAAAGGTACTTTTCCCGGCACCGTTAGGGCCGAGGAAGCCAAAGGCTTCCCCTTTCCCTACCGAAATCGATACGTCACGGCAGCCACGCCCATTTGAATATTCTTTGGTTAATCCTGTGGCTTCTATCGCTGCAACACTCATGGTTTAATCAACTCCTGAAGCTTCGCTATGAATTTTTCTTTGCCTTCGTAAATGTCACCCCCGTGGAACTGAAACAATTGCCCATTTTGAACCCATGTTGCGTCATACAAAGCTCCTTGAGGGCTGTCATAATGGTTCATAATGACGATTGTACTGCCTATAGTCAATTGCTCAGTACCCTCCCCCGCAATTAGCGGCATTGGAATTTCACCAGATAGAATCCGGCTTTGCTTCAAGCTTGATTTCAAATAATCTGGCAGCAGCGGGAAGTTAATTATGGCCTCTACCGCCTCTTCTACTTTAATAGAGGGATCTACGGTTATTGTTGGAGTATTCATTTGTGTTAGGCTAGCCCAATGCTCCTTATCAGGAGATAGGCTGTAATTCACCATTTCAGGGATGGAGAGCGTAATCGGCTTCCCATCAATCGATTCGGGCAATAACTGCTCGGCTCCCAACCGTTTCATTGCTTTGTTCACCTCATCTACATGAAGATTGAGCGTAATCTCTTGTGAAGGGTTAACACTAACGGTCTTCTGGCTATCGGTCACGACAGTGCTTAGAGGCGCATAACCCAAGGTATCTGAAATTTTATCCAAAGGCAGTCCACCGTTAATTGTACCTGATGAGCTGGAGAAAATACCGAACTTATTAGCCGACTCTTGAATGTCACCATTCTCTGTAATCTGAGTGAATATATTTCGCAGGTCACTTTCATTAACAACCGTTACATCCTGCATACGAAATTGATTCAAGATGGACGCCATTGCTGTATTGCCAACCGGTGTAGCGAGGATTGCGGCAAAAACAGCTACACCTGCAGCAACGGTGGCCCATTTGCGACGACGGTTCATCCCTCTACGTTTCGTTCGTGGCGATGCCTGTATATCTACTCCAAGTTTGCCTTGCAACTCTAAAGGAGATACGGATTGCACCATTGGCGTACTTGCATCCGTAGTATGAGCACTAGTGACTTCTTCATTGCCATTTGGCGTTGATTGTTCTGCAAGCTGGCCCCACTCCGCCCAGATGGGATTTACCGGCTCATTAGCTAGCTTTCCTTGCAAGAGACTCCAGGCCTCCTCAATTTTTTGCTTTTCACTAGCATCATTTATAGGTTTGTTAGCCATTATTATTACCTCCTAATCGTTCTCTTACTGTCTAATCAAGCTGTGGGAGTGACTTTGCTGCATTTTGCCTTAATCTTTGGGTAGCGCGGTGCAATAGAGTCCCTACAACCGGCGGCTTAACACCAAGCTCCCCTGCGATCTCCGTATAACTGTAACCGGAATAGCGAAGCAGAAGCGCCTGTCGGTCTCTATCAGGAAGTCCATCCAGCCATTCCCGAATATCCTCCTGATCTAGTTTACGCAGCATAGCATCTTCACCTGAGGGTAGTGATGCCTCCGTATCGAAATACATCTCCTGTTTGCTCTGCAATCTCCGCTCTCTTGCTTTTTTATCCATATAATCGTATCCAATCCGAGTTAGAACTCTATGTAGCCAAGCACCTAACGCGGCTGGATCATTGGGCGGGTTACGGTATAACCTCAAGAATACATCCTGAGCCAGGTCATCGGCAGCAACTTCATCTCGCACCAATGCGACCAGTTTTCTGCGTACAATGGGATAGTGTTCATAAAATATGGTTCGAAACCCTTCGGACTCCGGAATTTCCATTTGGTAAAGCCTCCTTATCTGCTGCAGCTATAAGTAAGACGATGGTTAACGCTTTTTTGTATCAGTATAGCCGAAAAAAAGACAGCACCTATCGATAGGAACTGTCTTTACTATTTCTATTTGGAGGATTATTTCCCTCTTTTATTATGCCAAATAAGGGCATGCAGTTGCGGGAGTACTCGTGCATCGTTCATTCGGGGATCCTCAATAACTTTATTGAATAGCCATTCCAGACGTCCCAGCAGCCGACCTGAGATATCCCCTTCTTCCGTTACATCCTCATTTCCCGTCTGAAGGTAAAAAGGAACCTCAGGATATCTTTCATGAACAGTTCGGGCATACTCGTAATCTTCATCTCCAAAAACGACAACTTTCAAGCTGTAGGATGAGACACTGCCCGTCTTTATTTTGATCATAACTGTATCCAACACTGACCAATCCGTATTCATACCTGAACTTGGCGGCTTAGGGCTGATTGTCAGCATATCCACTCTGCTGAGCCAATCCTGCCATTTGCTGCCCTGTGTTTCGATAGCTACCTTTATCCCGCGCTCCTGAAGCTTAACGATAAGATCCATCATGCCCTCACCGATTAGAGCAGGATTGCCGCCCGAGATGGTTACACAATTGAAGTTATTGCCGGCAAGCTCCGTCAGTTCCGCAATGATATCATCGGCACTCAGCATACGCACTTTGTCTTTAGCAGTGCCGTCCCAAGTAAATGCAGAATCACACCAGCTGCAGCGATAGTCACAGCCGTAAGTACGAACAAACATGGTTTTGACACCAATAACCGCACCTTCACCCTGAATAGTTGGACCAAACATTTCAATAACAGGTATTTTACTCACAATCGCAGCCCCCATACAGGCGGTAAGCCGGACCTTCATCAGGAATATCCTCCGATAGCACCTCAGCCCATGCAGTAGGTGTCTCCCATAGCTTAACCGAATATAGTGGAAGACCCGCCAGCTTAAGCTGATATGCGATATAACAAGACATATTCTCTACGGTTGTACGAAAGGATAAATGAGATACCTTGGAGCCTGTGTTCACAAGCGTTTCCAGAACAGGTTCGTTGCCCATGGCCAGAAAAGAGTGATCCAGCCGATCAACCACGGCTTCTTTTACAAGGGTTTTCATATCACTGAAATCTATAACGAACCCTTCATCCGAATGCCCTCCAGTTGTGAGGGGGCGCCCCTTTAGAACAACCTCAAGCTTATAGGTATGTCCATGCAGGTTACTGCATTTCCCTTTATGACCAACCAATTGATGTGCTGAATCAAAGGTAAAGATTTTACATACTGAAACCTCGTTAAGCATTAAGAGTCGACCTTCTTTCTCTCCGCCTCATATTGCTGAAGCCCTCTGCTGCGCAGCTCGCAAGCCGGACAGGTTCCGCAGCCGCTGCCAATGATGCCGTTATAACAAGTTAGTGTATGCTCACGGACATAATCGAAATAACCCAATTGATCTGCCATTTGCCAAGTTTCTTTTTTATCGAGCCACATCAGTGGTGTGTGAATTACAAACTCATAGTCCATTGAAAGATTCAACGTCACATTCAAAGACTTCACGAATACATCCCGGCAATCGGGATATCCGCTGAAATCGGTCTGACATACGCCGGTTACGATGTGATTATAGTCAAACTGCTTAGCCATAATTGCGGCAAAAGATAAGAACAGCAGGTTTCTGCCATCTACGAATGTACTTGGCAGCTCCTTTCCTTCTCCCGTAGCAATCTCAATATCATCGCGTGTCAGAGCATTGGGAGCCAGCTGATTCAGCAAGCCCAAATCCAAAATATGTTGTTTAACATTGAATTTATTGGCAATCGCAGTCGCAACTTCAATTTCAGCAGCATGGCGCTGATTATAATTGAAGGTTACCACCTGTACTTCCTCAAACTGCTGCAAAGCCCATATTAGACAGGTCGTGCTATCCTGCCCGCCGCTAAATACGACAAGTGCTCTTCTGTTCATTTTAGTAATCTCCTTCGCTTGAGCCTTTTCCATTAACGGCTTCCGACCTTTTCTGGATACAAATCATGATTCATCAACCGGTGTTCGGCCATTGCCTCATATTTAGTTCCCGGACGGCCCCAGTTGCAGTAAGGATCTATGGATATTCCTCCACGCGGCGTGAACTTGCCCCACACTTCAATATAACGCGGCTCCATAAGAGCGATAAGATCATTCATAATAATGTTGACACAGTCCTCGTGGAAATCACCATGATTGCGGAAGCTGAACAGATATAATTTCAAGGATTTCGACTCCACCATTTTTTGCTCAGGGATATACGATATATACATGGTGCCAAAATCAGGCTGACCGGTTACCGGACATAAACTTGTGAACTCAGGACAATTAAATTTTACGAAGTAGTCGCGGCCTGGATGCTTGTTGTCAAACACCTCAAGAATGGCCGGATCATACCCGAACTTATAAGCAGTACCTTGATTTCCAAGCAATGTGACTTCCGGCATATCCTCTTTTATTCTTCCTTCTGACATGACAAAAAACCCCTCTCTTTTCCTACGGTAATTTTACCCTATGGGAAAGAAGAACGAGATTTCGTAAACAGGCTCTACTAAGAAACGGATTCCACCCCAAGTCAAAAAAAAGGGGTCCGTTATTACGCTGCATATAAGAAATTAGAGATTCAGTAAACCTGAACTCATCCAGCCTATGATTGATGAAGATGCTGCCTTATATTCGATAGCGGTCTTAGTTTTTTATAGAGGGAGTTTTCGAACCTCTCCTGCGCAGATTAGCCGCAGATTTCTTCTTTATACTTAATGTGCGTCTAGTACTATACCATGATTAGCAGTAACAAGACAAGTGTTACATGTGGTCCAAAATTAATGAACACAGCAATCCAAGCGCGGCCACAAATCCCGTTATCGACCCGCCTTCATCATACGCCTCCGGCATCATACTCGAACATACCATGGCAATGATACCGCCTCCCGCGAAGGAAGCAATGATGGCTTTGGTGTAGTCAGACACATGTTCCATAAAAACATAGCCCCCGATTGTGGCTACTATTGAAATCAATACTACGGACGACCATAAAAGTACTATACGCTTTTTTGTATAACCGTCTGACTTCAATCCTGCGGTACTTGATAGTCCTTCCGGAATATTGCTTATAAATATGGCGATGACCAGCAGCAGACTAACACTCTTCCCACCAATCAAACTCGAACCGAGCATGATGGATTCAGGTATGGCATCAAGCACTGTCCCGGCAAAAATCGCCATACCTCCGACTCCCGATTGACTATCCTGTCCAGCCGATCTATCCGAACGTTTACGCCCGGCTCCCCCTTTACGGGAGATGTACCAATCAAAAAGAGTGAACACTAAAGCCCCTGCCAAAAATCCGATAATCGTGGGGGGTAGTCCGCTCTTATCTGCTGAATCACCCAATAGCTCATACGTCGCTGCTCCTATCAATACTCCTGTACCAAAGGCCATAATCCACCCGATGATCTTCTTCGGGATATTTAAATACAGAGCGAACAACGCCCCGATCATAACCGCTGATCCTGATATTGCACCCCACATGGCAGCATTCCCCAATGATTTCACCTTCTTATCTACTCAATAAGTGTATATTCTAGAATCAGATTACACTCATTACACTTTGTGTGCAAACTAGGCCTTAGAATAGTTGAAAGTAAGTAATAGCTTTTAATTAACATCATTAATATTTAATGCCATTATCACTATTCACATTCCCTATAGTCAGAATAATGGATTCATTTTCAAGGATATGGGTAACTTAACTTTTATAATCTCCTAAAGGATGGGATCACCTCATGGAACAAAACGTAAGTATGTTGTCGGATTGGTTAAATACCCATGTTGATCAGACCCTTGTCATTGAAAAACACGAGCTTGAAGATCTGGATATCGTTCACTTTAAGCTGGAAAGCGTTGTGTTTCGAAATGGTGAGGATACGGTCGATGATTATTTGGATAATGCACTGGTGCTACGAGGAACTGGAAACACTACGAACGCTGACGGTGAGCGAGTACCGTTGCCTCAACATAGTTATGAGATTGCTGTCAGCGGTCTGAATATGGGCCCCTCTGACGAGAAGAAATTCCAAGTCAAAACAGAGCGGGCTAAATATATCCTCTCTATAGAGGAATAAGAACAAAAAAAGAGGCTGAAGGAATCCTCCCTCAGCCTCGCTTTATGACTACTCTTCACCGATAATTTCGACTTCCGTCTCTAATTCAACACCAAACTTATCTTTAACCGTTTTGCGTACATGATGAATTAATCCAATATAATCAGAAGCTGTAGCATGATCTGCATTTACAATAAAACCAGCATGTTTTCTTGAAACTTCCGCCCCGCCAATCCGGGTACCCTGTAATCCGCTTTCTTGAATCAGCTGTCCCGCATACCGCCCAGGTGGGCGCTTGAAGACACTTCCACAGGAAGGGTATTCAAGCGGTTGCTTGGATTCCCGTTGTTCAGTCAAATCATCCATAGCTGACTTAATAACAGCAAAAACTCCAGCCTTCATGGAAAAGAGTGCTTCCAATACAATATACTCTCCACTGGCAAATATACTTTTTCTATATCCCCACTGGAGCATATCACCATGCATTGTATCGATTTGACCATCTTTCCTGAGAACTAGCGCACTGTCCAGCACATGGGAGATTTCTCCTCCATAGGCACCAGCGTTCATATACAGTGCTCCTCCTACTGTACCGGGTATTCCACAGGCAAATTCGAGCCCAGTGAGCTCCTTTTCGAGGGCAAATCGGGAGACATCAATAATTTTGGCGCCGCATTGAGCAAATAAAATGTTATCTTCTTTTAACCCCATGGCTGATAAGCTGGAGGTCTGCAGAACTATTCCACGTACCCCGCCATCCCTGATGATCACATTCGACCCATTCCCAAGAACAGTCAGTGGGACTCCGTTCTGGTGCGCATATGTAACAATATTTTGAATTTCCTCATAAGTGGTGGGAATAGCGAGAATATCAGCCTGACCGCCCATTTTTGTAAACACATGATCTTTTAAGGACTCGTGGCTTTTTATAATTCCAGCCTTAACGAGCTTTTGTAAATCCTCAAGTATTTTACTTATGTTCATATTTCATGCTCCTTAAGCGGGATTATTGCAACCCCAACTTTAACAACGAACAGGCTTCTTTGTCAATGACGGGAGCACTTTTATGATATCAAAGCCATTATTTATTTGAATCAGGATGATTCTGCTTGTCTCCTGAATTTCTCTCTTCGATCGGCTCTTTCATTCTCATTCAGACGGGGGCATGTATAACAATAGTTCCCACCTTCAGTAAGGTAATACAGACAACAGCGGTTACGCATCTGCACTGTTTTTTCCGGGTCGGCGAGATCTTCAATTCTTCGAACTTGTACCTGAAACGGATTTTTGGCTAAACCGAAGATTTCAGGTGACAGGTCGTTTTTTAGGCTTTCATAATCCATTTGAAGTTGATGCATAGTGTCGGCATTGTCCTGACCATTCATCAAAATCTCCAGATAATAATTGAATTTTGTAGGAAGCTGACCCCAAATTTGACTAGCAGCAAGACCGCTAAGAGCTGAGATAGAATGAATAAGGGGGAATGCTGTATTTTTATAAAAGTCCGAAAGCACCCGTTGACGCCAATGATCCCGCTCAACTTTATCTGCAGGTCCTTTGATCGTGTCCCATTGATTTATAACATACACAACTCGGCAATAGCCACTTGCAGGTACAAGATGAATCGAAAGATTAGATAGACTCATGTTCGGAACCGTATTAAAAACAGATAATGTATACTGTAGCGCCATAGCTGCACTTGAAAACCAGTTCGCGAAATAGGCAGCCACAGCTGTATCATCAAGCGCTTTCATCAAGGGTTTATAGCATTCCATGAACTCCTGCATCTTTTCTTCCTTCACCAGATCGGCTGCTGCGAACGAATATTGTGTACCCTCCGGAACTGAAAGCTGCAAGTCAAATTTGGTTGCCAGTTCATGAATCAATTGTTCATCATTCATTTCTTCTCCTCCTGTTCTTAGTTCAGAGCCGCTTTATCTTTACATCCCGGATGTTGTATAGGAAGCACACTCGTAGGGAAGACAGAGCGGCACACCCGTACGAGGGTCAAGCATAGTTTTTTGGAATTAGCATTCGCACCGCTGTACAGCCAGCTAATCCTGGACGCCATTAGGAACAGACCATTGAGCTCATACAGGAGGGGGAATTTAATGTTTGTAGTCGAAAGTAGTTGCCCACTTCGTCTTTTCTATTCAAATGATATTGATTATCATTATCCATGTCAATATATAAATAAAAAAAGCAGCCATTCCCCAAATTTCAGGAACAGCTGCTGCAGATTTGTTGGTCTTATTTGTGTAAGTGATACGGTACTGTTGCGACAACAATATCCTTCTGATTCATAAGATAAGTTCGGATGAAAATGCTGGTCTGATTATGGAGAATCGCCTGCCACCAATGCTTCGTAATGAACTGTGGTATCAAAATCGTAATATGATCCGTGGATGAAGTCTTCCATTCTACAGTTTCAATGAACTTAACCAGCGGCCTTAAAATACTGCGATAACGTGAACGAAGCACGATCAAACGCACACCCGGATTCCACTCTTCCCATTTCTGCTCCATCTTGCTAATTTCCTCTTCATCAAAACCAATATAAACGGCAACCACATTTTCGGTCAGTGATTTGGCATAGCTAATCGAATGAAGAACGGCACGAGTCACACCTGAAACCGGGACAATCACTGTACTGCCTTTAATTGTCGGTTTCTCTGTATCCATTTGAATACGAAGCTGATCTGCAGTATTCATGTAATGAGTATAAATACGAAAGAAAACGAACATTACAAGGGGTAGGAAGATGAATGCCATCCACACACTGGAGAATTTGGTAATAATAAATATTAAGGTAATCGTTAATGTGGTAAGCATCCCTACCGTATTTACGGCAAATTTACTCCTCCACCCTTTTGGCTTCAATCTATACCACCGAACCATCATTCCAAGCTGTGAAAGTGTAAACGGAATGAATACACCCACGGCATATAACGGAATCAAACCTTCTGTATTCCCGTGAAACGCAGCAACAAGCAATGCCGACATTACACCGAGAAATATAATCCCGTTTGAGAAGCCTAGGCGGTCACCTCGTACCATGAAGGCATGAGGCATATATTTATCTTTAGCCAACATACATGCGAGCAGCGGGAACGCAGAATATGCTGTATTTGCAGCCAAGAACAAAATGACCGCAGTAATTCCCTGAATAAAGAAGTAAAGACTCCCACGACCAAAGGTTGATTCCGCAATTTGAGAAATAACCGTTACCTTTTCATTCGGGGTAATTCCATACCAATAAGCTAACAGTGTTATCCCTGTAAACATGCTTCCCAGGATAACCCCCATAAGCACCAAGGTCTTCGCCGCATTTTTTTCAGCGGGAGCCTTAAAGTTAGGAATCGCATTGGATACAGCTTCCACACCGGTCAGTGCCGAGCAACCGGAACTGAACGCTTTAAGCAATAGAAACAGACTTACATTGGATACTACTGCTCCCATTTCCGGAACATTCGCATGGATACCACCCGCAGCATACTTAAATACTCCAGAGATAATTAAGACGAAGATAGCAACCACAAACAAATATACGGGTATCGCAATGAAAGAAGCAGACTCCGTGACTCCACGTAAATTAAGAATGGTCAAAATCAGAATTACAACGACTGCAATTAGAACCGTATGATTATGAAGACTCGGGAAAGCCGATGTTATCGCATCCGTACCCGCCGAGGCACTTACAGCAACAGTCAGAATGTAATCCACCAGCAAGGAACCGCCTGCTAATAAACCTGTTGGAATACCCAGATTCTTCTTGGCAACAATATAAGCACCGCCGCCTTGTGGATAAGCAAAGATTGTCTGCCGGTAAGATAATATGAGAATGGCCAGCAGACCCAATACAGCTATTGCAATCGGCAATGAGTACCAGATAGCCGTAAAGCCGGCAGCCACCAGCACAATTAGAATTTGTTCCGTTCCGTAGGCCACTGACGATAGGGCATCCGATGACAGAACTGCGAGTGCTTTCACCTTGGTTAACTTTTCATGATCGAGTTCGTTCGATTTCATTGGGCGACCAATTAAAAGTCGTTTTACTTTGCTTACCATTTTAGAAACAGTTCCTCTCTTTGGTGAGTTGAATCGGAATTCCGTGCGCCGTTTTCAATAGTGGATTTCATAAATGCAGGCACAAAAATAAGCATTCGGAAATGATCCGTATGCTTAGGCATAGTCATTATCCCACTTTTGCTTACGAGGTTAGCTGGCGGATTCGGACTGTGGTAGCCCTACGGACCAGGGCTTTCACCCGGTGCCGATTCACCCCTTTTGACCTGACGGTCAAGTTTGGTTCCCCCGTTTTTCCTACGGAAAATTCAGCGCATATTCAACTTCTCACAAGGTCTAATATTAGTCTACATAGGGGTAACAGTAAAGCATTGAAAAAAAAGAAAAAAGAATGAAAAAGTAACCAATTTCCGCAGAATTGCAGTACTAGAGGTTGATCTCTTTCATTCTCTTCTATTATCACTTCAGTCCGTGTGTTTATAGGGTTTTGTCATCATTTTGTAACGGGTTTAATTCAAATTTTCAATGCTTTCATTCTCATCCTCAACATCGTTCGCTTCTTCACTATAATTACGACCATTCCATAACAAAATGGAGATTAGTGTGAAAGCAATTAGTGCCAATAACGGAATTGTAATGAAGCCAAAAAAGTTAAGATAATCCTTGTTGCAAGGAACACCGATCGTACACGGTAGTATCTCACTTAAAGCCGGGATTTTCTGCTCGGCATAATGATATATAGAAATAGATCCGCCAATAAGACTTAGAGGTAACACATAAGGGATAATGCGTCTATCATTACGATAGGTGGCAATTCCGAGCAGAAATAACTGCGGATACATAAAGATACGCTGGAACCAGCATAGCTTACAAGGTTCATATTTTAGGACCTCACTTAAGTATAAGCTTCCAGCAACTGCGACAATGGATACAATCCAGGCCAGATACAGACAATGTTGGCGGCAAAAGGATTGAAATCGGCTCATGGGTTTTCAACTGCTTTGTAAGCTGTCTCTATTTCTTGTTGGATTGCTTCATAGTTGAAAGGCTCAAGAACCTTCTCTCCATTTACAAATAATGAAGGGGTTTGTGTAACTTTGTTTTCACTGGCCAGGTTATTGTCTTGCTCCAATTCATCAGCGTAGGTCTGATTTTCTATATCTTTGCTGAGGAGATCATAATCAATAGATAGTTTTTCCTGCTTAGCCAGATTCACCAGAAAATCCTTAGTTGCCCACTCTTCAGCTTCTGCACCTTGATTGGCATAGATGGCATCATAGAACTTCCAAAATTCCTCATTATTCTGATGATAAACGGATAACGCCGCAAGTGAAGCCGTTGTGGAATCAGGGCCTATGAAAGACATATTCACGAAATAGAGTGCTGCTTTCCCTTGATCTACATAGTCCTCAACGATTTGAGGTTTGATTAAACCTGTAAAATCTGCACAAGCCGGGCATTTGAAATCTCCAAATTCAACAAGTTTGATTGGAGCATCTTCTTTACCCAATCTAGGCATACTGCTGTAATCAAACTCAGCTGTTTTACTGGATCCACTCTCTCTGGAAGCCAGATAGAATAAGGCTGCAAAAAGAATAACCACTAGAGTTATAGTGCTTATCATAAAGATACGGTTTTTCTGTCTCTGTCGTGCCTGTTCTGCTATCCGCTTCTCTTGTTTACTGAGATTTGGGGCCTGGGTGATATTTTTTTTAGATGGGCTCAAGGGGAAATTCCTTTCTGTCCAATTCGGACGGGGAGTAATATTAATAAGCAATTAATAAAAATTATATAATTAATAGACACCCCTTGGCAAACTAGATTCCTCGTCCTTATCTAGGGGTTGTCTATTCTCCATCCTATTATTAGGAGATGTTTTAACTGATTTCGGAATCTCTAAAGGAATTCGGAAGATGAATTCCGCTCCCCCCTCCTTGGGTGATGCTGCCCAGATCTCTCCATTCATCAAATGAACAAATTTTTTGCAGATGGCAAGCCCTAACCCTATCCCTTCAAATTTACGATTATTAGAAGCATCAAGCTGGGTAAAGGGCTGGAATAGGAATTCAAGCTTCTTAGTGTCCAATCCTATCCCGGTATCTCTTATTTTAAATTGAAGGCCATAATAAGGCTCCGCTGTGTTGTACGGTTCAATCCTAAGACTCACGGTTCCCTTTGATGTGAATTTCACTGCATTCCCGACTAAATTCACCAAGATTTGCCGAATTCGAACTTCATCACCAATCAACATATCAGGAACACCTTCAGCGACATAAAATTCCAAACGTAAATTTTTTTCGCTTATATTCACCAAAAATAGATCCATACATTCCTGAATCAGCAAAGAAAGACGGAAGGGTGCTGTATGCAATTGAACGGCCTCCGCTTCCATACTGGACAACTCCAATACATCATCTATTACCTTAAGTAACGCCTGACTGCTTTTGGCCTGCAGCTTCAACAGTTCTAAATATTCAGGATTACTTAATTCATCTGCAAGAAGTCCATTAATCCCTATTATGCCATTCAGCGGAGTACGAATCTCGTGGCTCATGGTAGCTAAAAATTCGCTCTTCATTCGGGCGGCGCCTTCTGCCGCTTCTTTTGCGACGATAAGCTCCTCCTGAAATCGAGCATGCTCTGTGACATCCTTGGCCATTATATACACAAAATATGGATAGTCCGCTTTGAGAGGAAATACCGTTGTACTGCAAACTAAATTCATCCCACTTTTTGTTCGAATTGTGATTTGCAGCTTGCTTGAATTCCCATTGGCAGCCTTAAGTACAGCTTTATCCATAATTAACTTATCCGTTTCGCTGAATATCTCGCCTTGATTAACCAAAAGATCCTCTTTGGAATAACCGGTGGTATCAAATACAGCAGGATTCACGCTTATAATCGCCTTTTGAACAGGATCAATACAAATTACCATGTCCGGGCTAAATTGAAAGAGTGTCATATAGTGCTGCTCATAATAACGGGCCATCGTAAGCACGCTTTTCCGATCCTTGTACAGGACTCGAACAAAGAGCGATAGAATGAACAAAAACGCACCGAAAACCATATAAACGAGCAAAAAATCATCTAGCATTGGCCATTGGCCTGCATAAAGGGAAGGTTCTGAAAACGTGGTACCCCTCATTGCTGTATAGTGCATTGCCGTCACCGATCCGGTTAACAGCAGTATTATTATTGTTTTTCTGAAGGAAAATAGATTGTATTCATTACTCAGCCATTTCAAGTTATATGTAGCAATCACCACAGCGGATATTAATGCGGATACAAAAGAAAGGATCATAGACAAGGTATCTTGTTCGTACGATGCTGTCAGCCTTATCGCTCTTATCCCGCTATAATACATAAGAAGAAGACCCGCACTATATACAGTACCGGACAGAATCCCATTAAAAGTACTGCGATTATTCGAGCTGAGTAGCCATAAGGTTATATAGGAGGCAGCGATAGGAATTAGCAAAGAGAAAGCTAACAGCGGTATTTGGAAGGTTAGCGTGTTATTTAAATCCATCGCGAGCAGACCAATAAAGTGCATCGCCCATATCCCTAAACCCAATAAGAACGAAATCAGAAGTATTGAACGGTGTTTTCTGTTCCCGCGAAGGAGTCTGTCCGTAAGATCAATAGACATGAAGCAGGCCAAAAAAGCAATAAGCACGGAGAGTATGACATGCATCTCATTATACGAACTCATCGGATGAGACATAGCCTTTCTCTCCCTTCTTCTCACACACATTTAATTTATTAATCATTTACCCGGCAATATATACATAGAATCTTTTCACAATATAAAAAAGACACAGTGCTTTTCAGCACCATGTCCATGAGATCTAAAAATAATTGCAGTCAGTCGTTATGCTCCAGCTTCTTCAATCATTAACTGAACTTTTGTCACCTTAATTCGGGAAATACGTTTATTATCCATCTCGTCTACCATAAACAGATGATTATCGAACTCAACCGATTGTCCTTTTTGGGGAGGATTGATCTCCAGCTTGGAATAGAGCCAGCCGCCTATCGTGTCATAATCGTCCGTTTCCATATGAAGTCCCAACCGATCATTAATTTCTTCAATCAGCATTAATCCATCGACCGAATGTTCATCTTCTCCCAGCTTCTCGACACCAGGACGTTCTTCATCAAATTCATCCTGTATCTCTCCGACAATCTCTTCCATGATATCTTCCAAGGTAACCAGACCAGAAGTACCACCATATTCGTCGATCAAAATAGCAATTTGCGTCTTAGCACGCTGCATTACCTTAAGCAGAGCACTGATCTGTATGGACTCCGGAACCGTTAGAATAGGACGGATCAAATCCAGATAATTGGGTGCACTTTCCCTTATCAAATCTTTGATGTGAATAAAGCCCAGAATATGATCCTTATCTCCGTCGCAGACCGGGTAACGCGTTCGCATGCCGTCATAAGCAATTTCAAGATTTTCTTCCACAGAAAGATGATTGCTCAAACAGATCATTTCCGTTCTTGGAATCATGATTTCCCTTGCCATTGTATCCACAAACTCAAAAATATTATCTACGAGGTCCATTTCGGTCTTATCAATGAGTCCACTTTTATTGCTCTCTTGCATTAAAATACGAATTTCTTCCTCTGTATGTGCTGTTCCAACCTCTGAGGCAGGTGCCAGTCGGAATACACGCAGCAGCCCGCTAGCTAGACTTTTGACGATCCAGATAAACGGGTACATCAGATTGTAAAAGACATTCATCGGACCAGCCATCAATAAAAGTATAGATTCTGCATTGTTAACAGCAATGGTCTTAGGGGCTAATTCACCAAGGACAATATGCAGAACTGTGATAAGGAAAAATGCAATTAGGAGTGAGATGACGTGTACGGACGTTTCTCCAAATCCTAAGCCAGCTATTAACGGCCTTACTAAAGTGGCTATCGCCGGTTCGCCAAGCCAACCTAGAGCTAGTGAAGCAAGCGTAATGCCAAGTTGACAAGCTGATAGATAGGCATTGAGATTGTGAACAATATTACGTGCTGCTAAAGCTCTTTTGCTGCCCTCCTCAATGAGAGTATCAATACGGCCGCTGCGGACTTTTACCATCGCGTACTCAACCGAAACAAAAAAACCGTTTAACAGCACCAACAGAACAATTAAACTTACATTTAACATACCGGGCAAAGGGTCGCTCAAATTATACTCCTATCCGCCATTCTCCTCGTAGGACGGATAGGCACACCTCCTTCGTTTTTTCAAAGTGTTAGCCTGTAAATCGCCAAACGTTCCTTTCTCCATCAACTTCCCAAGTGTCTCAGCTCCTGACTGCATCACGAATTATAAATATATACATTATTATATATATTTATAATCTACACAGTCAAACGGCAACGTATGCCGACAGATTGGGCTATACAAGCATTTTTTTAACTATTCAGATCGATTTGGGCTCTAGAAGGCTGTAAGAGGACATCCTTGTCCTTCTGTCCTGAACACACTGAAAAAGCCCTCCTGTTGAGGAGGGCTTTAATTTACCAGCAGTTACGGGTGGTATTCCTGCTGCCATTACCTGGGGCGCCTGGGTATTGATAAGTAAGAGGTTCGTCGAAAGTAACATAATCTAAATTAATCATAAGTAATAAAAACCGCTGTCCCGTTGCCCGGTCGCTAATAATGATATGGTCACGGCCCGCAGCCTCTATAACGCCCTTAAATATCTTTGCATTCCACTCTGAATTATTCTCGTATGTCATGTAAAACGTACCTGTTTTACCCAAATTAAGGCGTAAAATATTTTCAATATAGGATTGCTCGAATACAGGCTGTGGGGTCGACACTACAGTTCCGGTGGGCGTCATCGGACTACCACTGGTGACCTGTGGCGGTTGACCGGTCATTCCACCTCCACCCATTCCGGGCATCCCTTGCGTTGTATTGCCCATTCCGGGCATCCCAGATGAAGCACTACCAATGGTATAAGTAACAGGACGATAAGGTTGAACTATCATGTATTGAACCTCCTAAAAGTTATGTGGAGAATGGACTCCTATTGAAATTACACATCTCTCAAAAAACTGATGGACAATCTGCTCTTGTTGGAGTAAAAAAACAGTGTGCTTTATAGCGGCCCGTATTTTGCTGATTATACCAGGTGGCTGGACAAGCTCCAGTAGGCCGGAAAAACCACAGAGCATTGGAGGCTGGCCGTACTCGTTCTCCAGCAATTGCACGATTAGCCAAACGAATATCTCTGTCACGGGCACGTTGATAGAAATATCCTTTGCTGGGCGCCTCGAAGCCGCCTGGACTCTGAAAGACCATCTGATCCACATTGCGGATATTGTCAAAGTCCAGACAATTGCCAAGAATCCGATTCACTCCGACATTACCGACCATCAGCATTCCCTGTTCTCCATCTTCCTCAGCCTCTGCCCTCATTAGCCGTGCAAGTACTTTTACATCTTCCGAATTCGTCTTAATGACGGCCACTCTCTCTCCTCCTTAAGAACTCCTTGTAGTCAACATCATGTTTCTTGACTGCACGATGTATTGTATGTGCGTTTGCCTAAGAGGTGACTGTTCTTAAGTTTTTTCCAGTTAAACACACGCTCCATTTTATAGTGATTAGAGTAATATCCTAAATATTAAATATCCCCTTGTTTGATGTGAACCAACAAGGGGATATTTGAACACCGCTTATAAAGGTGCTATATAACCTGAACAAAAGAAAATAACAAATAGCGAAAAGGAACGAAAGGGAAATTTGGAACTGTAGGAGCGATAGCGACCGCCCGAAAGCTTTCCGTAGGAAAGCTAGCTTCGAAAGCATAAGCTGTATCCGGATTTCAACCGCTAATAGCGGGTTAATTCAAAGAAAGTCTTACTACAACAGCGGCCGGAAGTCCAAATCTTCACGGTAGTGACGCCTGAGCCTTAAGTTAATATCTGGAGTTCATCATATATAGTAGAATAACCTTTATTTAACCCCCCTCAACGGTGGAGTACAAATGCTGACGCTGAAAACCATGATACCTCGTACCTTGATATGTTAAGGAGCCCGTATCTCCTTCTACACTAATTCCAAATTCATGGCCGTCTACTCTAAATTCCATTCTATTCCCGCCAGACAGCTCGAATGTTAAGAAGTAGGTTGTCGTTGTACGGCTTGAAATCCCTTCATCTTGCTGCTGACGGATTTCGCTACGTTTACTGACAATGCGAGCAGGGACGGTCAACAGGGGTGAGCTGTTATTCCGGCTCCACTGAAGTATGCCCCTGCCAGCGGATACCGCAATAATACCTACCATTACTACTAAGAAGATAGGTATCACCGTTCCGGTAAAATCAAACATCCATGAAGACTCCGGCCCCATTCCCATTGCTAATTCCCCCTTAACACCTTATTCTGCCCTTCGTTGCCTTGGACGCTTCCTTACATATATATGCTTCACCTAGTCCATACAGCATTAATAAAGTGGTTAAATCTACACCGAAGTTGTTATTTGAACATCAACAACACAAAAAGACCACACATTCTCTTAGGTTCAAGAAAGAAAATGTGTAGTCTTATCTATGCGTATGAATAATTAATTTAAGCATGTACAAGATCTAACAGTTGTTTAGTTTCATCATTTTGTTCTGGCATCATTCCGTTGTCTGCCCAACAAGCTCTGCATTTTTCTTCAGTTTCACACAAGTGAGCATCTTCACAGTTATAGCACAATTGCAGAAGGTTTCTAGTCACATAATCCGTTTTAAATGTTGTCATTATAATCTCTCCTATTCGGAATGAAAGTTTGTGAAATAATGAACTTGTTCTATGTGTTAAATATATCACACGTTATTTTCGGTTAATGTGATTTTTATCACAAACATAAAGAAAATTTTAAATAAGTTTTTTACGATTAATAGATCTTTCTCACCCCTAATCTCAACTAAAAAAGACTGCCATGAGGCAGTCTTTAAACCTGTTATTTACATGACGCTCCAGCTGAGTCCGCCGTTTACGGACTGAAGAAGAACTGATTTTTTATCCTCTTTCTTCTCAATCAACAGCCAGCCATAATTTTCAGTGAAGAACTGAAGCTTAACCACCTCGGGATAATCTGCCAGTTTAGATTGCAGAACCCTGCTGGCAGGCAGTCGTTTCCAAGTTGCTCCCTGGTCTTTGGTTTGATACAGGAGATTGCCTTTCAGCACCCATCCCATGTACGAATTGAGAAATATCGGTGGTACATTCCGATTTATTCCGCTTAATCTGCTAAGTGTAAATGGAGCAAACTTCCAGTTCTTACCTCCGTTTGCTGTAAAATAACCATGGTAGGTAATACTGTTGTCCTTATCAGTCTGGCAACCCACAGACATCCAGCCCTTAATGTTGCTTTTACCGAAAAAGTCAGGCTTTCCGGTAATAACCCGGTCGCATTGTGCCAACTGATCATTCATTAAGAACGATTGTCCGGGTCGCCAATTGATCCCTCCATCGCTAGTAATGAAGACTTTAGGGAGGGAAGCAGTCTGTAAAGTCGCAATACCAACATTTCTATTCATGAAGATCATGCCCGTTGTTACACCGGGTATAGGTATAGAAGGATTTGGGGAAATCGGACTATATTGCTCATTCTGCATTACAATGTTCCAAGAGGCGCCTCCATTAATTGTGGAGTATAAGGCTTTGCTTTCTTTATAGGAAGTGGAGTCCCAAGAAGTTAAAAGCCAGCCGCGCTCGGGTGTAATGAAATAAACAGAAGAGATAGGGTTGTCATCACCGAGAGAGGAAACTTTCCAGTTCAATCCTCCATCATGGGTACGCAGAACAATCGTCTCCGTATTCCCATACGAGCCCCGGATAATCCAGCCGTTGTTCGGGTCTGTGAAGAATATATCTTTTCCATAAACCGGGTTCTCTGAGAACTGAATGTTAGAAGATGGTGAGATATTCGCCCATGTCCTACCATTATTATGAGTCATGTACAACCGGAGCGAATTTTTGGTTACTCCCCAAGCTATTCCTTCGGAGACACTAAGCAGTTCGAAATCCGTAAGTCGGGTTTGAATTTGATATTTAGGTGCATTTATAGGATCTAAATTCTCACCGTCAGGTGTTATTATGGTGATCGTCTGTCCTTCTTCCGGTGCTTCCGTTGGTTGTGGAGACGGGATGGGCTCCGGAGGAGGAGATGAGCAAGCAGCTACTGTAAAGGCAGTCAGCAATAGCAGAAAAAGCAGTTTTATGGATCTCAAACCTACAGTTTTAAATGACATCGCTCTCTCCCCTCGGTTAAGTGAAACAAACGGCTGTATATATTAGAATCTAATTATTTTTTACTGTTGTTGTTAAGTTTACTATTGCGATATCCGTACAGCGCGTAAATTACCAAACCCACTGCAAGCCATATCATGAAACCAATCCAAGTCTCGCTCCCCAAATTATACATTAAATACCCACAAGCTGCCGCACTTAGTAAAGGTATTAATGGAACCCAAGGAACCTTAAAGCCACGCTTCAATTCCGGGTTCGAAGCCCGTAGAGATATTACACCCAAAGAAACGATAAGAAAGGCAAATAAGGTACCAATGCTCGTAAGATTAGCCAACCGGTCCAGAGGAACAAAACCAGTTAGCACGGCCACAATACCCCCGACCATCCATGTACTGCGAACCGGTGTATGTGTCTTTGAGTTAACCTTTGACAGGCTTCGCGGTAAAAGTCCATCCCGTGAGATCGCAAACAATAGACGTGTTTGACCAAAAAGCATTACAAGCAGCACAGTGGTCATCCCGGCGATGGCACCTACCGAGATAAGTCCTGCAATCATATTTTGATCCACAAAACGAAGTGCGAAGGAAACCGGGTCACTTACATTCAGGTTTTGATAAGGGACAATCCCTGTTAATATAAGCGAAACTGCAATATACAGAACGGTACAAATAGCAAGCGAAGATATTATTCCGATAGGGAGATCGCGCTGAGGACGCTTAACCTCCTCCGCTGCTGTTGAGATGGCATCAAAACCTATATAAGCGAAAAACACAGTAGCTGCCCCATTTACTACGCCATGAAAACCAAAGGGCATAAAAGGTGTCCAATTCTCTGGTTTTACATAAAAAATACCGGTGAAGATAAATAAAAGCACCACTGAAAGCTTAATGACGACCATGATCGCATTAAACCGGGCCGTTTCTTTAACCCCGCGTGTTAACAAGAATGATATCAGCAAAATAATGACGATAGCCGGTAAATTAACTATAGTTCCTTTATCCGCATCATACGCCCCGGTAAGAACAGTCGGTAAATGTAGACCAAATCCTTCAAGAAGCCCTTGGAAATATCCTGACCACCCACTACTGACTGCCGCTGCTGCAACACCGTATTCGAGGACAAGATCCCATCCAAGTATCCATGCAAGAAGCTCACCAAAGGCTACATAGCTATAAGCATAAGCACTCCCGGACACTGGGATCGTAGAGGCAAATTCAGAGTAACAAAGCGCTGACAGCACACAAGCAAATCCAGCAATTATAAAAGAAAGCACAAGTGCAGGTCCTGCATGCTCAGCCGCGGCTACACCCGTCATTACAAAAATCCCAGTACCGATAATGGCACCTACTCCAAGTGCTGTTAAATCTAATGCTCCAAGTGTTTTGCTCAAGTTGTCCGTATTCGCCCCTTGTGGTGCGGCTAACGGTTTTTTACGAAATAAATCCATAACTTAAATTCTCTCCTGTCAGTTGTGTGAAATTTCATGAGTTAGTTTATGGTGAGGTAGCCAAAAGCTTGATGCCAAGGCATAAAAAGATCACACCAGCGCCTATGTTAGCGCCTTCCTGAAAAAGTGGCCTTTCAAGCAGCTTACTGCTAAATATACCGGCAAAATAAGCACATAGCCCAAAGATTAATGCCGTTAATATTATAAAAATCAGTCCGAGCAAGATCATCTGAAGGGGCACCTGACCATACTCATAATTAACGAATTGTGGAAAAAAGGTCAGGAAAAAAATCGCTACCTTAGGATTTAGAACATTCATGATTAAACCCTTCCTCAGCAGAGATCCTTCATGTATCTTTTCTCCAGGAGTTAATGAAAGTGCAGCTTTGCGGAACTTCAGTGACTTCCAAGCCAGATTGAATAAATACAGCGCCCCGGCAATTTTAAAAAGTGTGAACAATATAGGCGAGGTCTTTACAAGAACAGATAGTCCAAAAGCTGCTGCAAGGGTATGTACTGTATTCCCAAGCGCCAGCCCGATTGCGGTATATAACCCCGCCTTACGTCCATTGGTAATGCCTTGCGTAATAGCGAAGATTAGATCCGGTCCAGGGATAAAAATCAGTAAAACAGCTGCCCCCATAAACAAAAAGAGTGTGGAAATGCTAAACATAGCTTCTCCTTTCTGGAACTCCTTATTTATTTTGTCCGAAATCGGGTAATGAATTAAAAGAACTCCGCTTGAAAACACTAAGTCTAGAGATTATGATGGATAAGAATGGACACAAAAAATACAAATTTGGAGGAGATGGAACAATGGCCCCCCCATTCAAGCCCAACCGTGTTGTAGTTATTGGCACAGGTGCGGTCGGAACGACAACGGCGTATACATTACTTCTGCGCCGCCGCATGCCCGAGCTTGTACTCATTGACGTTAACCACCAGAAGGCACTCGGTGAAGCGCTTGACATGAATCATGGTATGCCTTTTATTGGCGGAGTGAAGTTATGGGCAGGTACCTATGAAGATTGCAGAGAAGCAGACATCATAATCGTAACCGCCGGCGCCTCCCAAAAGCCCGGAGAGACAAGAATTGATCTCCTTCGCAAGAACATTGCCATCTTTAAAGATATCATTCAAAAAATTACAAAATACAACCAGCATGCTATCCTACTGATCGCTACGAATCCTGTGGATATCTTAGCCTATGCTACATTGAAAATAAGCGGATTTGATCGTAGACGTGTTATCGGATCAGGAACAGTTCTCGATAGTGCTCGATTCCGTTACCTAATTGGTCTGCACAAAGAAATCGATCCACGGAGTATTCACGGTCAAATCATTGGCGAGCATGGAGATTCGGAACTTCCAGTGTGGAGTCTGGCCAATGTCGCCGGAATCGAGCTCGGATTTGATGAGACGGAGCGCAAGGAAATTTTTGAAGACACCAAAAATGCCGCCTATGAAATTATCGATGCTAAAGGCTCTACCTCTTACGCAATCGCGCTGGCCTTAGATCGTATCGTCGTCTCCATTCTGAACAATGAAGGAGCCGTACTAAATGTCTCAACACTGCTGAACAACTATAATGGAGTAACCGATGTGTTCTTAGGAGCACCTTGCGTTGTAGACCGTTCCGGGGTTCGGGAAGTGCTTGACCTGCCTCTAAGCGAGGAAGAGCGGGCTCTCTTCCAGAAATCAGCAGAAAAACTCAAGGGTGAAATTTCCAAGCTTGAACTATTCTAAAGAAATCAGCCGCCAGAAGGATGAATTCAAATCCACTCTGGCGGTTTTTCCTATTCCTCCCCGGGCCCTATTCCGGGCGCTGATCGCCATCTCTACCTGACTGATCAGACTCTTTTCATCGGCACTGCGGGCGATCTTAGGTTCGAAATCGCATTTCATTATAAAGACAAAGGGATTATCACCAAAGTTATGGAAGGATTCCTTATCATCCGCTACGCGCAAACGCGTTAACTGGTTAAAGTTAGGATTGTTGTCAAGCTCATATCCGGGCTCTACGAGGAATCGGCCAATATTTGATAATGTTTATACGATTTGGAGGCTTGTCCTTCTCCACCCTCAATTGAATGACATAGAAGGACAGATAATGTACATTGAACTTCATGGCCTTGACCCCTATTCATGTTAGCAATACATAACGATCTTGTCATCCTCAAAAAGCACATTGTGCTTAAATTGGCACTAAGTTAACATAATATTTATTATGTTAACTTATCTCATTGCGCAACTGCGGCAGATGGACTCGGAGTTTGGACATGGCTTCCTCTTTCTCCCGGCTCGTAATGTGTGTGTATACTGTAGTAGTCTGAATCGATGAGTGGCCAAGCAGCTCCTGAACAGTACGCAGATCAGCCCCTTTTCGGAGAAGCATAGTAGCGAAGGAGTGCCGCAGCTTGTGACTGGAATAGGGGCGTCTTTGAGCAGCAGGAACTCCGCTTTGAAACCTATTAAAGGTATCCGCAGCGATTTGCTGAATTCCCCGAATGGAGAGTCTCCGCCCTTTTTGGGAAATGAATAAAGCCTCTTCCTTCTGGCGCCAAGGGTCTAAACGTTCTTCCAGTGCTATGTTCAAGAACGGAACAATTCCTTCGGGTACAGGTATATTCCGCCATTTTCGTCCTTTACCAAAAACTCGGAGCGAACTTCTTTCCCTATTATAGTCACTGATATTTAAGATATGAACCTCGCCCACCCGCAGTCCCATATAGGACATAAGCAAGAACACAGCTAAATTACGCCCCTTATATTTACCTTCTATAACAGACAAAAAACGCTCCAGGTCACTCTCATCCAGATAGACGGGCTCGCGGTTTTTTTCGGTTTTAGACTTTTTAATGCCCGCCGCAGGGTTGGAGTTGTACACCTCAAGCTCTATCAGAGCCTTAAAAAAGCAGTTTAACGAAGCATGCTTACGGTTACGGGTTGCATCACTGACCCCGCGCTCTCGGACAGAGGTAAGGTAGGAAACAACATGCAGTTTCTTAACACTTTCCAGCCCTTTTCCGTTTAGACTGTTCAGAAATTCACGTACATCTGCCAAATAGGATTTTTGGGTATGAGGGGTATATCCGGCATCTTTCATCCAGATCAGAAAAGCATTCAGTTCATCGTCATAGTCCTCGGTAAAGCTAATCACGACAAGTGCCCTCCCCTTTTTTCAATCTCAGAAAGTATTTATTGTACCATAGAATAGATGAGGAGAGATGTTGTTTTAAACAAGTTCATACATCGCTAACAGCAGTTTCTCCGTTCCACTCCCCTGCATGTTTCTGCACCGTAAGCAGAAATTGAGACAAGGCCGGCGATTGCCACTTTTTGATATGATACACAAGCTGGGTGGCAACCCGTTGTGACTCATCATTCCAATTCAACTTCATTAATTTCCCCTCGGACAGCTCACTCTTAACTGTGACAAACGGTAAAAAGGAGATACCTAGCCCTGCCATCACACATTGCTTGATCGCTTCAATACTCCAGAACTCAAGCTTCGGGTCCGAAAATACTCCATGGCTATTCAAATGCTTCTCAAATAAGATGCGATAGGAGCAGCCCGTTTCTGTATGGAGAATGGTTTCCGTTCTTAGGTCAAGAGGAGTTACCTCACTAAATTGAATAAGGGGATGATCTAGAGGTGCTACTAAGGCCATCTCTTCGTGAATGAGAGTCTCTATATGCATATCCTTGAACTCCGTCTCAGGTTGAAGTAGAAAAGCCAGATCCAGTTCCCCGGAGCGGATGCAATCAATAAGTTCCCAGCAGGCACCCGGCTTTAGAATGATTTGAACCTGCGGAAATCGTTCGCGGAATTCTTTAATAATCCCCGGAAGTCGAAAAGCAGCTAATGACTCCGGCGCACCAATCCGTAAAGTTCCTGTCAGTTCCGTCTCCGAACGTAGGGCGTCCTGAGCCATGCTATGCATTTTGGATATTTCCTGCGCATAGGGCAGTAGACGGCGTCCAGCGTCAGTGAGAATAATTTTTTTTCGGATTCGATCAAACAAAGGCTGACCTAACTCTGCTTCCAACGCTTGGATTTGGGCAGTAATGCTGGATTGCGCATAGTCCAGCTTCTGAGCAGCACGCGTAAAACTGCCTACCTCAACCACTACCAGAAAGGTAAAGAGATGACGTGACTCCATTAGGTTCCTCCTGACGGCTCTTCCATCGGTTTTTCGAATGGATAGTATTCAATAATTCCGTTTTTCCAATGGATCTATTATCTGATACTCTATATTAAAAGACAATAATAAAAGCTTAGGAAAGCAGGATGCTATTTATGAAGGAAACCACTGCTCTACAAAGAAACATCGGCATGCCGCAGGCGATTGCCCTATACATAGGTGCTGTTCTCGGTTCGGGGGTATTGATTGTACCCGGTCTGGCTGCCGAAATGGCCGGTCCTGCCTCTTTGCTCGCATGGGGATTTATGACCTTACTTATATTGCCTATGGCATTAACCATGGGGCTGCTATCCGCTAAATTCGCTAACGCGGGAGGAGTTTCCCATTTTGTCAGACTCGCTTATGGGCCGCGGGCAGGAGCCTTAGTCGGCTGGTTTTTCCTAATGTCAGTGCCAATTGGCGGACCTGTTGCCGCACTCACAGGAGCAGGATATATGACAGCTGCTATGGGATGGGGTGATCAAGCCAGAATAGCTTTGGCAGCCGGCATGCTGGCTATTGGACTCGTTACAAATTGGGTGGGTATGCAGTTGGCCGGCAAAATACAGATCGCCGTTGTTATCGCGATTGTAGCCGTACTCGTCTTCTCCTTTGCCGCGGCCCTCCCTCGGATGGAGAGTATTCACTTCACCCCATTCGTACCGCATGGATGGTTGAGTGTAGGACAATCCGCAGCTATTCTGTTCTGGTGTTTTATTGGCTGGGAGGCCGTCTCCCATCTGTCAGAAGAGTTCAAAGATCCACAGCGTGCAGCGGTTAAAGGTGTGACCATCGCCGCTATTATAGTAGGAATATTATATTTCCTATCCGCTTTAGCCACTGTCGGGACACAAAGTTACCTTAAAGGTGGCTCAGGGGCCTCACTCGTCTGGATTATCAGCCAGCCTTTGGGGGCTTGGGGCGGATTTATAGCAGGACTTACAGGACTTTTTATCTGTACGGCTACCATCATCGCTTACTCGGGTGCTGCCTCCCGCGTCGCCTTTGCTTTATCACGTCAGGATTATGCACCAAAGTGGATGGGTAAGCTGTCCAAACGATTTAATACACCTACGGGAGCGATTGGGTTTCTGTTGTTATGTTACACCTTCGTACTTTTCTTATATGGAAGCCGACTTCTCTCCATTACTACATTAATACAATTTCCCAACGCCACCTTTATTCTTACTTACATAGGAGGATGTGCTGCCGGTATCCGTCTCTTAAAAGGAAACACCCTAGGAGTGACGATCAGTTGGATTTCCTTTTTGGCAACAGCAGCCGTGTTCCCCTTTACAGGTTGGGCGATTGGATATCCGCTACTTATTACACTGATATTTGTAGGGTTTATATCTATCCGAAGAAGTGGCATCTCCGTAGAGTCTACTATTATCGCAACATCTCCAGGGGACAGAGAATAACCTGAGACTCGTTTCAGGTCGGCGGCTGGTGGTTATGAATTGGAGTGAGAGAATTTGACTATGATAGACCAAAGGAGTCGATTCCAATGCCAGAAGTGAACAAGATTGTCCTTGAACCCGCCGCTCAGAAATTCGCCGATGATAACTCCAAACCTCCCTTTTTACCCGATCTTGGTCCTGAAAAAGGGCGAGAAACGGTAAATCAAGTACAGTCAAGCGAAGTATACAAACCGGATGTAGAAATAAAAGACCTTAAAGTACCCGGTGGACCAAACGGAAGTATTTCCGTAAGAATCGTCCGCCCTAAAAACCCTTCAGCAGCCATCCTACCTATTATCGTCTATATTCATGGCGCAGGCTGGGTGTTCGGCAATGCACATACGCATGACCGATTGATCCGCGAACTAGCCGTCGGTGCTGAAGCAGCTATTGTGTTTCCAGAGTACAGCCTTTCCCCGGAGGCCAAATATCCAATAGCCATCGAGGAAATCTATACCGTTGTGAAATGGGCTGCCGAAAAGGGGTCTGAACATGGGCTTGATTCAAGTCAATTAACCATAGCAGGAGATAGTGTAGGCGGAAACATGGCCGCAGCGATTACACTGATGGCTAAAGAACGCAAAGGGCCTAAAATTTCCAAGCAGCTTTTGTTCTATCCGGTCACGGACGCTTCCTTCGATACGGGTTCCTATAATCAGTTCGCCGAAGGTTATTTCTTGCAGCGTGAAGGTATGAAGTGGTTTTGGGATCAATATACCACCGACCCTGAAGAACGGGCGCAGATCACTGCCTCTCCCCTTCGCGCCAGTATCGATGAGCTGCGTAATTTACCAGAAGCCTTGGTCATTACCGCTGAAGCGGATGTATTGCGTGATGAAGGGGAAGCCTATGCCGCCAAATTACGTGAAGCAGGCGTTAAAGTGACAGCAGTTCGTTTTCAAGGGATTATCCATGATTTTGTTATGCTGAATATTCTGGCAGACACCAATGCCAAAAAAGGTGCAATTCTACTGGCCACTACTTGGTTGAGGGAATAGTCTAATGTAACACAACCCCAAATAAAGCCATCTTCACTTCAAAGTGAGGATGGCTTTTGCTATTAGATTAATGGTTACTCCCCTTTTTGAAGGTATCGACCGATCCGTTTAGCTGCTTCCACTAATCTTGACTCTTCTTCAACGAGCGCAATCCTTACAAACCCCTCTCCTTGTGAACCGAATGCATCACCAGGAATCACGGCTACTCCCGTCTTCAGTAACAAATCGCGGGCAAAAGCTCGAGAACTCCCGACCTCCGAGGGGTTGTCCATTTCTTCTGGAAGTGGAGCCCAAATGAACATTGTTGCTCTCGGCTTCGGGACCACCCAACCTTCTAGAGCCAGGGCTTCGACAAATACATCACGACGGCGTTCATATAATGAAGCAACGCCTTCACTCGCGTCGTTCCCCGTCATAGCCAATTCCAAAGCTACAATAGCCGCTTCCTGTATAGGGTCAAACACACCGTAATCCATATTCCCTTTCAACTCGCGGAGTGCAGAGATGGCTTCTCGATTCCCTGTCATAAATCCAATACGACACCCCGCCATGTTAAAGCTCTTGGAGAAGGAATGGAATTCAACCGCCGTATCTATCGCTCCAGGCACCTGTAAGATACTTATAGGTTTATAGCCATCGAAGCCCATCTCCGAATAAGCGAGGTCATGAATAACGAGGACCTCCCATTTACGGGCAAGTGAGATTAGTTTTGCAAAAAAGTCCATATCCACTTCCGTTGAAATGGGGTTTCCAGGAAAATTTAAGAGGATGAATACAGCCTCTCTCCATACTTCTTCCGGGATGCTATCTAAATCCGGTAAAAAGTCATTTTCAGCTAGCAACGGAAGACTCCATGGTCTCACCCCTGCAATTGCTAGTGAACCGGCATAGATAGGGTAACCTGGATCAGGTACAATCGCCAGATCACCCGGATTACAAATAGCCAACGCCATATGGGCAAGACCATCTTGTGAACCCATAAGTGCAACAAGCTCTTCTTCCGCATTCACAGTTACGCCAAAACGTTTTTTCATCCAGGCGGCAGCCTGTTTACGAAAGGCCAAGCTCCCCTTTGATGAAGGATAGGAATAACTGTTCTCCCTGATAACCGCAGCGCTTAAAGTTTGGCGTATTTCAAGAGCAGGTGCCTGATCCGGGCTGCCAATCCCTAAATCAATCACATCCAAACCCGCCTGAATAGCCTCTCCCTTCCAACCTGCTACCTCTGAAAAAATGGAGGAACCAAGATGTGATAATTTTTCAGCTCTCCATTTCACTTTATTGCCACTAAAAGTCAATGAAATCCACCCGCTTATTTTTTTCAATCATTATAGCATGCTCAGGCAAAGCTTGACCGCTACAAAAAACAATAAACGTGATCAATGATCATCTGGATTATTACCTAAGTTAATTTCTGTGATCCGGCTTTCCAGGTGAATGGATTCACTGGACCCAATATGAAAGGCCGTCCCGTTGGAAAGAGATAATACCTTGATAGCATCCAAACGTATAACCGACGCAGACGAATCCGTCATGATCTCCATTTCATCGTCTTCATCCAAAGTATTCAGCCAAACCGGGAACGCTTTATAGAGCGTTTTCTCTTCGCTGTCACCTTCGTTCGGCTTCTCATTTGATTGGAGAACTTCCTTTCTCCCCATAAAGTTTGATTTCATACAACCGACAGATCCGCATACAAAGATAGAACTATTGGACAAGTCATTAATATAGACATTTCTAATCATGGAATTGCGCATAGGTCAATTTTCTTTATCCGGCAGAGGAGAATCTGGACTGTTTCTGCTGTCACATACAGATGAACAGTTAATGTTTTGGGCATCTCCTACTAACAAGACCGACGATCCTGATATCGATATCACTTTCACTGCGCTCATATTCAGTTTTTTATTAACAACAGTCAGATTCATCTGGATTCCACCTTCGCTTCATATTCCAATTCGACATGCCGTTTCATAGTCTTATCAATATCAACTTTAATTTGCTCAAAAATGGAAACGCAAATCTCTTCGTCGTTTTCCAGCCTCTGCTGTGCAACGGGAAGCTGACCGAGATATTCAAAAATCCGTTCATCCATCTGACGCTGTAGATCCTGCATCACCATTTGAATGTATGTCTCGTTAATACTTAGTCTGCTCTCGATGGCCAATTGTAAAATCCGCTCCGGGGCTTCTTGCTGCAAATAATCCACAACCTGCGGACGGATTTTTTCATATAAAGCTGTGCGATCTGCATCCTGCGACCCAATGGATTGACCGTTAACCATTACCTCTTCCAGCTTGTTCCCTTCACTCGGTGTTACTCCTATATTTAAAGTGCCTTCCAGCTTCTCAATTTTCAACTGCTCAAAATGGTAATTAATTGGCCCGATAGTCGCCGCTTTATTATTTTTCAGACTGTCTACCTCGCTTTGCAGGTCCCGAACCATCTTTTCTAACTGCTGAAGTTTCTCGGATTGCACACTTAATAGATCAAATAACTGCTGTACGTAAAATGGGTGCATACAATTCCCCCCTCTAGCTTAATTGTATGCGGGGGACCCACTCCTAATTCAACGTGGATATAGCTTAGTGGGTGCCGGTAGGGGTACAAGAGGTGCATCTTTTATTGTCGTAGACCTGGCCGGAGGTGATCGTGTGTCATTACTTTCATAGTTGTGTGATAAGGCGTTAATCTTGCCGGATGTACCCATCTGAAAAACCGACGAATTAGAAATGCTGCCTATTTTAAGATTTTGTACTGAAATGCACTGATAGACTGAAATATTCAATTCAACCACACCCTTTAAGTAGGTGATACCTGATCCACCACATCCGAATCCATCGTATTCGCGATGCTGCCTTGATTATAGGTAATATTGGTACCGAGAGAGTCGCCTATGGAAAAAGAGTTGGTACCGGCATAGTACTTAGAGTTACTGCTTAATATAACGGAGGCTGTATTTCCAACCAGAACAGTGGAACTGGGGCCTACGCTGTTAATTTTGATATTTCCAATGATGGATACCACCATTCCACTCCCTTTTGAAGATGATAAGCCATTCTATGTAGATATTCGCCCAAGTGTCACTGAAAAACTCCTCCGCCCATACTATGGATAAACACAGATGGGAGGCGTAAGACTCATGAAATCAAATAAGTCCAACCCTATGGATTGGATGAGTGAGGATCCTTTTTTTAAGAAGCAGTTATCTATAAAGGGCCTTGAGGATCAGCTGAAGCTGGACCCGCATCAAATCGACAGCTATGTGGAAAAAATAATCCGGGAGGCGACCTCCTCGGCCTTGACGAACGAAGAATCCAGTTTGCGTTATGAACATGTCGACACCCACAATTTCCTGATTACAAAAATACGAATTCCGAGTCGGATCCATCCCGAAAATATATGGGTGCAGCTAAACAGGACACAGATAAAAATCAATGGAATAGGAAATGACAAAGGTGAAGTCATTCAGCTCCCGGTTCCAATTAACCCGGATCAGAGCAAAGGTACCTTCAAGCAGGGTTCTTTGCAGCTCAGAATGCCAAAAATGCTTTCCGGCCGTTTTAAAGACATAGATATCCGTTTTTTATAGTTTTCCCCTCTTTGTTTTCACCACCCATTGACCATGTGGACAACTGAAAACCCCTTAAAAGCGAAACAGCGTATAATTTATGTTATACGCTGTTTATTTTCGTGATTTACTCAACTTATTCGCATAATTAACAGGTTTTAAACTTCGCGAACAAAGTATGAAAGAATCTCCGAACTACTGCATAGATATATAGAAACAAGCTAAGAAAAGGTGGGACCATTCATGTCTAAAAATAAACGTGGCAAAGCGCTCTGGCGTATGCCATCTCGCAGCAGAGGCACTTGTCCGATTTGTGGCAGCACTCGTATCAAGCTTTTGTTTACCGGAAAAGGAATTTCGGGGGAGAAAATTGATGTATGCAAGAAATGCCACGGCAAGCAAGCGGGCTAAATGCACAATTAAAAGCGGCAGTCTTGGACGAGAAACAAGTCCACGGCTGCCGCTTTTTTTATAAAATGATTATTTTACTCAAACGGACTCCACAGCCCTTATTGTTGTCTGAATGTCCTGGTTAGATTATTAACGGACACAGATAGCACTATTTGTGTATCCAAAGCCTTAATTGACCTCATTTCGACTAAATAGCTGCATCTCTGTCCGTATGCTTAAGAAAAGAGCGTTTATCACATAAATAGGGTCACCTGAGTCCGCTAGACCACGATTTGAGTAAAGATCCAGCACTATTGTTGATAGGTTATCTCGTAGAAGCTTCGATTCTCTCCCCATTCATTTCTCTCGGGCCGCCCTTTGTTTAACTAACTAATATGTCCCCATGGGTGAACACTTTGATATCCTACATAGGATACCTGTATTGAATTGAGTTGGAACTTCACCAGGAGTGTAGCTATTGATGATCTTGATGAGAGGTGAGAAATTATGAAGGTACACGACTGCCCTTCTTGTAACTCCTACAGTAAAGAGTCTATGATCGTCATCCAGAATGCGTTGGATCTTTCAGAAGAGATACTAAAGTGCAGTGTCTGTTCCTGAAGCGGAAAGTGGTCGGACATGAAAGTCCGGGAGATTCCAGGCTACGAACTGATTACAGACTATAGGGGTGCTTCATTCCGATCAAACTAGAATTCAAGCTTCGGAGGTTGTTGCCCTCATTGTCGAGGAGAGGATCCTTTATTCTGGTGGCAAAACTTTCTAAGTTGTTATTTAAGCATCATCCCCTACTTACTTACACGTTTAATCTAAGAAACGACCGTTAGCACAAAAAAGGGATACGCTCGCTTGTCAGCGATGTATCCCTTTGGATGTTCGTATACTGGTTAGGTCTGCCCGACCAGTCCTGCCCGGCTGTTTTTGTCCCAACAATCGCTGTGTGTACACCAGGTGTACTGAGAGTGAACCGTAAAGCGGTCTCTACTCCCTTTTGATGATCTGCCAAGAAGCCATACCCTAAATCACGCAAGCGGTTCCAGTAAATATAAGGATAGGCGGTTTCATCCATACTCTCATAAGTCCAGGCTGCATTGGCGATTGGTCGCTTAGCGGTTACGCCCACATTCCGTTTGATCGCCTCGTCCAGCGTTAAATCGATCGCTTCCTGATCGGCAATGTTAACCGAGATCTCCAAGCTGTCGAATAAGCCAGTCTGAACAGCGTATAAGGCATCTTTTCGATCCCCGCTGTAACCGATATATTTAGTTTTGCCAGCCTGCTTTGCGCGCTGGAGAACTTCAATCACTCCGCCCTCACGCAAAACCTCTTCTCTGCAGCTGTGCAAATGAATCATATCCACGTAATCCGTATTTAGACGCTTAAGACTTCGATCAATACTTTTTTCGAGCATCAAGAGATCCCAGTCGGCATAATCGAATCCCGCGGAATGTCCGCATTTGGTGAAGAGATAATAATCGCTTCAGCGCCCACCTAACACTTTCCCAATCAGTTCCTCGCTATTGCCATAGCATTCAGCCGTGTCAATTAGGTTAAGTCCGGCATCTACTGCCCGTCCTAGCAAGAGATCTACCGTTTTCTCATCCGAGCTGCCAATTTCAGCCCCACCAAAACCCAGAATACTAACATCCATATCTGTATTGCCATATTTGCGCTTTTCCACAATAGCTGCCTCCCTTAGCAATTTGAGATATCTTATAGATTATACCCCTCTGGGAAAAAAGGAAACTTTCAGAGTATCTCAAATTATTCTAAAAACCCTAAGCACACTTATGAAGGCATGAGGGTTTGTACTCATTTTAATGCTAATTCGGAAAGTTTAACTGCCACGACACACCAAATCGATTGTTGTATGAATAAGCTTTTCCAAATTAAACTTTACATTTCGTGGCATATAGCACAGGATAGAAGCTAGTCTATTTATGGTTACAGGTATAGGCTCATGTATTATAAAAGGGGTATGAACGGCTTCGGCTAAACGCATTCTAAACTCCTTACACTTTTATTTCTCCCTTTTTACATTACAATTATATAGAATAGAGTATAAATATTCATACATAAGAACGTATTTACAGTAGGGGGTTCTCTCATTTATGAATCAACATTTAAGACATATTCATCCTTTAGCATGGACAATCATCATCGGAACCATGTTCGGGCGCCTCGTCACCTCAATGAGCATTCCCTTTCTATCCATCTATCTAACTCAGGTGCTGGGCGTTTCTCCTACTCAAACAGGATTTACCGTCGCCGTCAGTTCACTCGCTGGTGTCTTGATCAGCTTCTACGGAGGTTATATCTCGGATGTCATTGGCCGCAAAATCGTAATGTTGGTTTCTGTTTTTGGCTGGGCTGCCGTATTCTTTGGGTTCTCCGCAGCCCAGCATCTCTGGGTTTTCTTCCTGGTGAATACACTTAACGGGTTATGCCGTGCCGTATTCGAACCCACTTCACGGGCCTTATTGTCAGATATTACACCTAAGGATCATAAACTGCTTGTGTTCAACTTAAGATACGCTGCGATTAATCTGGGTGTTGTCTTTGGTCCTATTATTGGCTTACAGCTGGGCTCAGCGAAATCAACCTTCCCGTTTCTCATTGCTGGAATCGTCTATATCGCCTATGGTCTTGTTCTATTTTTACAATTTAACCTACATAGTACTAGCCTGCCCGAACCATCGAAGGTCCAAGCCCCGCGCTTACTTGAAGCTTTAGCAACCACTGGACGAGATCGTGTTTTCTTACCTGTGCTGCTGGGTACCATCTTTTGCGTGCTCGGTTATGGACATTTCAGCTCCACGCTAGCACAATATTTAGCGATGAACTCTCATTTTTCCGATGGCAGGCAGTTATTCTCTTATATGCTGTCCCTAAATGCAGTTACCGTTCTGGTTGTGCAATACCCCATTGTCCGTACAGCCAGTAAATTCCCTCCGCTCGTACCTCTAATCCTAGGAAATGCCTGTGTAGCGCTTAGCTTGCTTCTGTTTGGGCTGTCTGAAAGTGTTGCTTTGCTTATGTTCAGTGTTGTTCTGTTTACTGTAGGTGAGGTTTTACTGTTTACTATGATGGATATGCTAATTGATCGAATCGCTAAGCCGGAGTGGAAAGGTACTTATTTTGGAACCATAGGGTTTAATAATATAGGAAACGTAGTTGCACCCATTCAAGGTGGGCTCCTGCTGGATTACTTTGGTGCTTATAACGGCCCTGCCGTCTTTGGACCTCTGGCTATAACAGCGGCTTTGGGTCTTCCTTTCCTGATCACTGCTCATAGACGCCTTACAGTAAGGGAGAAGCTAATAACAATGAGTGAAAGCAACAATGTACAACTTTGATAGCTACGTTTTGATTAGAACCCAGCAAAAAACCTTTTTCAGGTTTTTTGCTGGGTTCTTTGTTTATGAATGGAAAAATATATAATTAAGTTTACATAATATTAATTATGTAAACTTAATTATATTCATATTCCCATACGCTCCCAACAATACCCGACCTTTAAACGGATCCTGCGCAGCATCAAATATCAGGTTTGAGAATTTTTTATATAAAAAAGGGCTTTTTGGGAAATATTAAAACCAATAAATAGATTGTCGAAGGGAATATTCGAATGAAAGTGAGCCAGCTTTATACCGACCTGCAGCAAAATGAGGATCAGATCCGCTTAATTTATGCCAACTGCTCAGATCTTGTCTACCGCTCCTTCATTATCGAAGGTCACACGAAGGCAATCTTGATTTATATTGACGGTCTTTCTGACTCTGCTGGCATTGAAAAAAATGTTATCTGCCCCCTTATGCAAGAGGTAAACGGAAAACCATATGAAATAGGGGAGCTGGCGGAGCGAAAAATATCTGCTTCTCAAACAAAGCCTTTTACCACCTTCGAAGAGTGCGTCGAGTATTTATCGAATGGTCTTCCGATTTTGCTGCAGGATCATGAAGCAACGGGACTTGCATTGGGTCTGAACAAATGGGAGATGCGTTCTATTGAGGAGCCTGTGGCTGAATCTGGCATTCGAGGGCCTCGTGAAGGTTTTACCGAAACACTGCGTATTAATACCTCTCTTGTCCGCCGCATCGTGAAGAGCCCTCTACTCAAAATGGATTCTATGAAAATCGGCGGTTACACCCAAACGAATGTCGTCATTGCATACATTGAAAAGCTAGTCGATATAACATTGGTAGAAGAAGTGAAGAAACGATTGGAGCGTATTCAGATCGACGGTATTCTGGAAAGCGGATATATCGAAGAATTAATTGAGGATATGCCTTTATCACCCTTTCCGCAACTGCTTACAACCGAACGCCCTGATGTGACCTGTGCAAGTTTACTGGAAGGTCGGGTAGCAATAATGGTGGAAGGAACTCCATTTGTATTAGTCGCTCCCATAACCTTAATCTCCTTAATGCAGTCACCTGAAGATTACTATCAGCGGTTTTGGGTAAGCACCGCTATGCGTTGGCTTCGTTATTTATTTACATTGATTTCATTGATGCTTCCCTCGTTGTATGTAGCAACACTGTCCTTTCATCAAGAGATGGTACCCAGCTCCTTACTTATCAGCATGGCTGCATCGCGGGAAGCGGTGCCCTTCCCAGCATTAGTTGAAGCTCTTATTATGGAGGTCACCTTCGAAGCACTACGTGAAGCGGGTGTAAGGTTACCCAAGCAGATTGGCTCCGCCGTTAGTATTGTCGGAGCGCTCGTTATTGGACAAGCAGCCGTTCAAGCAGGCCTTGTATCTGCACCGATGGTCATTGTCGTGGCCATCACCGGGATTTCTTCCTTTATGATCCCACGGTACATTGCCGGTATTGCTATACGACTATTGCGTTTCCCGTTAATATTTCTCGCAGGTTCTTTAGGATTACTTGGTATTATGATGGGGGTTATCGCCCTTGTTCTCCATTTGTGTAGCCTGAAATCTTTTGGAGTTCCATATCTGTCTTCCCTCACAACTACAAGGTTGTGGGAACTGAAAGATGTTATGATCCGAGCTCCTTGGTGGATGATGGATACGCGTCCTCACCTTACTGGGAAATTCAACAAATATAGGCAACCAAAGCGAAAACCAAGGCCAAAACGAAGTGAGTAAGCCTTATTAAAAGAGTCGGCAGAAAAAGGGGGCTCAACCCGTGAAAATAGCCTTAAGGATATGTGTTTTGGTGTTCATATTGGTGCTTCTCGAAGGCTGTTGGGATCGTACTGAGCTCAACGATCTGGCAATAGTTACGGCGATGTCCTTCGATAAAGCGGAAGATAACCAAATAATAACTACAGTACAAATCATCGTTCCACAAAATCAAGGTGGTGGAGGTATGTCTGGCGCAGCAACCAGCGGGGCACCACATAAGACAACGATAAGAAGTGGAGTGGGAATCAATATTTCTGATTCCCTGTCTAAACTTCAACGAATCATACCTCGAAAAATGTTCTGGGGTCAGTGTAAAATTTTTATATTCAGCGAAGACGTCGCAAAAGCAGGTATTAAAGATGAATTCGATTTTTTGATGCGTCACCCTCAACCTAGAGAAAGAGCCTTTGTTTTTGTCAGTAAAGAAAAAGCGGCAAAGACGCTTGAAATGTTCCCACCTATCGAACGAAGCTCATCTGAGGTGCTAAGAAAATTGACCGAATTGAAAATTGGCATCAATGTAACACTTGAGCAGTTTAGCATTATGTTGAAAGGAGACGCTGAAGCTGCTGCACTTCCGCTTGTTTATATACTTCCAAAAGCCGAATACGCCGAACCGTTTCAAACGATCCCGTATATCATGGGCACCGCCCTTTTTAAAAAGGACAAAATGGTCGGACAAATTTCAGAAAAAACAACTCGCGGCGTGATGTGGATTATAAATAAAATCGATGATTACACGGTTACGTTTGAAATGAACGGGAAAGATGATTTTGTGTCCATTAAGCCGGTCAATGCCAAAGTTAAGCTCCTCCCAAAAATTCGTGGTGATAAATGGATGATGGAAATCCAGGTGAGAGCTACTGGTGACATTATTCAGAACGGCACCGACCTAAATCCTATGAATCCGAAGCTATTAAAGAAGATGGAAAGTGCTTTTGAAAAAGATATTAATACTCGAATTAAGCTAGCAATTCAAGAGGTCCAAAAACAAAAAAAGACAGACATATTAGGCTTTGCCAATGCCTTTCATCGGAAATATCCGAAACAATGGGAGAAAAACAAAGATCGCTGGGATGTCCTTTATCCTCAGGTCAAAGTAACGATTGATGTTACCGCATCCATTCTGCGTCCTGGACTGATTAACTCACCCGGTGGAATACCAATAGGAGAGGTGCAGCAAAAATGAGGATGGCTGTTTTTAGCGTCGTGACTATTGCGATACTGCTGATTCTGTGGTTAGACTGGCCGCAAATAAGAGCAAAGTCAAAAAGGGATAAGGTGGCGTTCATAACTCTTCTTCTTATCGGGTGGCTGCTGTCTTTGCTGGATCTGCCGAATACACCAGGCCCTGTATTAGTCCTCAAAACCATTTTCAAGCCCTTTAGAGGATGGGTAGAATAATATGTCGAGGTGATAAGCATGTTAGATAAAGGAAAAATATCAGCCGTTCAAATGTCGTTGCTGTTATATCCAACCGTCTTGGCAACAAGCTTTCTATCCATGCCGTCCCTTGCGGCCCAATATGCCCAAAATGACCTTTGGATGACGGGTATCCTCTCGTCTTTCTTCGGATTGCTTACCATATACGTTGCGACAAGGCTTCATGATCTCTTTCCAAAGGAGTCTATTATTCAGCAAAGTGAGCGCGTAATTGGAGTGCTGCCTGGAAAAATCATTGGAATCCTATTCTTTATATTTTATATACATGTCACAGGAATGATTGTCCGCATGTATACTGAATTCGTATCAGGACAATACCTGTTCAAAACACCACCACTACTCATCATTTTCATAATAGTCTTACTGTCCTCAATAGCTGTTCGGGGTGGAATAGAGACTCTGGCTAGATGTGCCGTTATTTTTACACCTATATTAATGTTTTCTTTATTGTTTCTTTTGCTTCTCTTTCCCTCTTTCGACGTACGAAACATCTTCCCTATTCTTAGCCATGGAATTATCCCCGTGCTCAAAGCTTCAGCTTTACCTCAGAGCTGGGTCAGTGAATTATTTTTTATTTCTTTCCTCTTACCCCATTTGACTGATCCTAAAAAGGGTAGAAAGTGGGGGTTCCTGACATTAGGTGCAATAGTGTTGAGTATTATTTATATGAATTTGATAACATTATTATTGCTTGGATCAGATACAGCAAACAAAACATATCCAATCCTTGTCGTATTCCGTTATATAAGCCTCGCCGGTATTTTTGAAAATCTAGAGTCGTTGTTGCTCGCGATGTGGATTGTCGGAAACTTCATCAAAATTAGCTTGTTTTTGTATGTAGCCTCCATTTCTTTCGCGCAAACGCTTCGTTTATCCGATTACCGCCCCTCTGTCTTCCCGCTTGGAATTCTAGTGATCGTATTCAGTTTATGGGATATTCCCAACTTTTCTAAATTGGGGGAACATTTAAGGTATGTCGCTCCATTCGAAATACCACTGGTGATGGTCCTTATTCCTGTACTGATACTTATTATTGCTCGTTTGCGTGGTATCAGAACCTCGAAGAGATAATATTTGTGCTGATAAGCAAAAAAGAGGCTTGTATAGCTGCATTAATCATGCTAACTCCCTGCCTCTTTATACATGTTTATGGAATTGGGGAGTTCGTGGTTGATTGATTAGGAATAGTTGCTAGGTGAGGTAGATGTTTTTATGGTCTACTATTATGAATTTTTCATATGATGAAATAAGTTTTATGAACCCTTTGTCATAAAATGGGCAAACTTCTCGATCGTTTCCAAGGATAGGCCCGAGCTGGATTTTTCTTTTCCTTTGACCATTCGCATAATAAATTTATCCATCAGGGATAGCTTATCGTAATAAATTTCATCTCCAAAAACCTCCGATGCAACCGCTGCATTCCGCAGATCCTCAGGGAAAGCCGTTCGAAGCTCCTCAGGCGCCTGCTCCTTCGATCCGGCACAAATAAACAGCCCCACTCTTTTACCGGCCAGATGTGATAATTGAAGACGAAACGGCAACAACCAAACATCTGATGGATGAGTTGCTGTTGTTCCTTTGTCGGATAGATTCAATACTTATAGGCTTTATGTTTACGGTTGTGTGAAGCAGAAACTTCATCCGATGCCAGCATGGCCACAAACCTCCTTTCATAGGGGTTATAGGAATATAATAGCACATATGTTCGATTCAATGCTAAAACCGCCGATTCTTCCCCAACCTATAGAGGTAGGGGTGTTCTCGGCTTTATTGATAAAGCATCGTTTCTATCACCGCTGTAGCCGATATACCGGGTTTTGCCAGCTTCCTTCGCGCGTTGGAGCACTTCAATAACTCCCCCCTCACGCAATACCTCTTCTCTGCAGCTGTGCAGATGAATCATATCTACGTATTCTGTATTTAAGCGCTTTAGGCTGCGATCAATGCTTTTTTCCAGCTACAAAAGATCCCAATCGGGATATTCCAAGCCCGCAGAATGCCCGCATTTGGTGAAGAGATAATAATCATTGCGGCGTCCTCCCAAGATCTTCCCAATCAGTTCCTCGCTGTTACCATAAAACTCAGCCGTGTCGATTAGGTTTAGTCCAGAGTCCAGAGCCCTTTTAGCAGACGATCCACCGTCCGCTCATCCGAGCTGCCGATTTCAGTACCACCAAATCCGAGGATGTTGACATCCATGTCCGTATTGACGTATTTGCGCTTTTCCATAGCAGCTGCCTCCTTTAGCACTTTGATGTGTCTCCCCTCTGGAAAAAAAGGAAACTTCGCTGCCCTCTAAGCGGTAGCGGCATTTAGTAATTTTCATGCTGTAAACTCATCCTTCTTTGGTTTTTTGACTGCTGGTTGAAATATAACATTCTTGAGACTTAATATGGTTAATATTAAATTTAGACTCAATAATCCTTTGTGCAAATCCGATAATCTAGTTCGTTCGATCCATTTATTAACCAATTCTCCAGTCATAGCTTGTCTCTCCATTCCATTGGAAATAGCAGCTAGGGGGAAATAAAACTCTACCCACGACTGCTTTGCCCATCTGTCATATTTATAATTGAAATCACCAATGGTCTCCATACGCTCCCACCTATAATTCCCCAGTATAACTAGTATACATAGTGACAATAAGCTGATGGTGAACATTTTGTAGCTAACTGGAATCCGCATCATTAGTAAGCCCTCCTGGGAAAATTTAATTGCCAAGACATACCATATCGATCTGCCTGATTTACATTTTATGCTATGCAGTATAGGATTGAAAGCTGTATATTATTTGTTATGGGCTTTATAAGATTAGGAGGTACTCTGAAGAATGAATCAACATTTTAGACATATCCATCCTCTAGCATGGACAATTATTATCGGTACAATGTTCGGTCGCCTCGTTACCTCCATGAGTATTCCATTTCTAGCCATCTATTTAACCCAGGTCCTTGGAGCTTCACCTACGCAAACCGGATTTACCGTAGCGGTAAGTTCGCTGGCGGGGGTGATGGTCAGTTTCTATGGAGGTTATATCTCTGATGTGTTTGGACGCAAAATCGTAATGCTGATCTCTGTTTTTGGATGGGCATTTGTATTTTTCGGTTTCTCTGCAGCCCAGCATCTATGGGTATTCTTCCTCGTAAATACACTAAACGGGTTATGCCGCGCCGTATTCGAACCCACTTCAAGGGCATTATTATCAGATATTACGCCTAAGGATCAAAGACTACTGGTATTTAACCTAAGATACGCTGCGATAAACCTGGGTGTTGTCTTTGGTCCAATCATTGGATTGCAACTCGGTTCAGCAAAGTCAACCTTCCCTTTTTTCATTGCTGGTATCGTCTATATCGCCTATGGTCTTGTCCTGTTTTTACAGTTTAAGGTGCATGGTTCCAGTCTTCCAGCCCGTTCCGCAGCCCAAGCACCTAAGTTAAGTGAAGCCCTCTCCACCGCTGGGCGGGATCGTGTGTTTTTACCTGTACTAATCGGTACAACCTTTTGTGTTCTAGGTTATGGTCACTTCAGTTCCACCTTGGCACAATACTTAGCCATGAATCCTCACTTTTCGAACGGTAAACAGTTATTCTCTTATATGCTTTCTCTTAATGCTGTAACCGTATTAGTAGTACAATATCCAATTGTTCGCACCGCAAGTAAATTTCCACCGCTTATTCCTTTAATTCTAGGGAATTTCTGTGTAGCGGTGAGTCTTTTACTATTCGGTTTTGCCGGGAGTATTGCTCTTCTAATGTTTAGTGTTGTTTTATTTACTGTAGGTGAAGTTCTGCTCTTTACCATGATGGATATGCTGATCGACCGGATTGCCAAGCCGGAATGGAAAGGCACTTATTACGGAACAATCGGTTTCAACAATTTCGGAAATGTTATGGCACCTATAGTGGGTGGCCTGTTGTTGGATCAATTTGGTGCTCACAACGGTCCAGCTGTCTTTTTACCTCTGGCTTTATCAGCAGCTTTGGGTCTGCCTTTCCTAATTACTGCTCATAGAAGACTAACCCTTAGAGAGAAGATTACCCTAAAGGATGCTGATTTCAGTGCGTGATTATTCTATAAGATAAAATAGAAATCTAGTTGGTTTACATAACTAATATTATGTAAACTTTATTTGAAGGGAATAAATTATGATAATAAACAAACAAGATTTCAATGTGAATGGATTAACATATACGGTCAGATCTGCAGTCGATAAAGATGCATTAGCTTTGTCTGAACTAAGACTACAGATTGATGGGGAGACCGAAAATTTAGACAGAGAGAAAGGCGAAGGGTTTATTGATGCCTCTGGTTTCGAACAATTGATCCAATCAGATACTGAAAATAAAAGGAACTTATTTCTAGTAGCAGTTGTTTATGATCGGATTGTTGGATTTTCTAGATGTGAAGGAAATCATTTACTTAGAAGTTCTCATAAAGTAGAGTTCGGAATCTGCGTACTAAAGGAGTTTTGGGGCTTTCATATGGGTAAAAATCTTCTTATGGAATCCGTCTCTTGGGCAGACACCAATGGTATTACAAAAATCACTTTGAATGTGCTAGAAACAAACGAAAAAGCTATTAAACTCTATACAAAGCTTGGTTTTGAGGTAGAGGGAATACTAAAGAAAGATAAGATTCTTTCTGACGGTTTATACTACAACACTATAGTTATGGGGAGATTTCTCCACAAATCATAAAATCATCTTAAATCGGTAAGGAGAACAAATCTGCATGAACCCCTTTCAGATGGATCCTAGTGCTTTATCGGTAACATGGAATAACAGCACCCTCTTGTTTTTGCCCAAGGAGTTCGCGTTGTTGGAGTACTTGTATCTAAATAACGGTCAAACCTTATCAAGGGAACAGCTTCTAAATGCGGTATGGACATTAGAGGAACCTACAGATCGAACCGTGGATGATCATATCTATCGATTGCGTAAAAAACTGCGGGCCTGGCATCCAATGATCAATATTGAAACGTTGCGGGGCTTAGGGTACCGATTACAACTATTGAAATCACAGCATCAGGAGAATCCACTGCTTCACAATCCTACATATAAAGAAGATATGCGGGATATCTCAGACATGTATCTCAGGTATGGCCGCGGAGATGCTCTATTTGCTTTAGCTCAGAATAAAGAAATTTTTGGATTTGAACTGGAAAGTCCTCTTCAGGTCATCGTCGATCTAATGCAGGGTGGTGTCGAAGTTCTCTTAGAGGAAGGGAAATTGCCTATAGAGGAACGTCTCTTCACTTTGCTGGTTCTATACCAAATGATCGACCCTAGTGGAAATCGAAAATATCTAGAAGCCGCTCTTCGAGGTAAAGTTCTTTCACCCCTCTTACATCATGAGATTGAGGTTATAATCTATCCTTCCATACTAATGGACTGGGGGGACCTTAAGGGAGCTAAGTTAAAGCTGGATGCCCTAGCTGCTGAAGTCGAACGCCAGGGATGGGACGGATTAATCCCTTACGTGAATAATATGAAGCTGGAATATGATCTCCATACACAGAATTGGTCTGCTCTTGAGAAAGATATTGTGTGGGCGGAAGAACAATGGAACAAGTATCCCTATCTGCGGGAAAAAGGACAACTCCTTATTTTCAAAGGCCTAGCTTTATACCGATCAAATCATAAGGAAGCCACCCATCTAATGAATGAAGGAATTTCAATTATAAAAGAAACTCATTTCACTACCCATTTGCTCAGGGGGTTGCAAACTATCCTGTATTTCTCCAAAACGTTCGGATGGAAGGAACTTTACGAAACGTACGACAAAGAATGGGGTCGCTTATTGGTTCACGTTGGAATTGCTGAAGTGAAGGATCGAATGGATCAGTTACTTCATTCCTATTTACGGGAATATTTATGATTCCCTCTGATATTCCTCTGACATAGAACCTTTACTTTTAAGGAAATGAATGTTGGAGGTAAAGGTATATATGGAATCTGTAATAAAAAATAAGAAACAAGCTTTTTGGTCACCGTTGCAGCGCCCGCAATTTCGAAGATTATTTATAGGTCAACTGTTATCGGATTTAGCCAATTGGCTAGACTTCGTAGCGTTAGGTACTTTACTCGTATATGGTTGGGGACAAGGTTCCCTTGCCTTAGCAGCGCTGTCTGTCTCTATGGGGCTTCCTTGGGTTATTGTGGGTCCGCTTCTAAGCGCACGTTGCAGTCAATTTTCGGGACGCAGATTACTTATACTGTGTGACATCCTAAGAGCATTCCTTCTCCTGGGGCTGATTTGGTCCGATTCGCTCGCTATCCTTCTTCTTTTTGTCTTCCTCAAAATGAGTGTTAGTTCGGTTTTTGATCCGATTAGACAACATGCTGTGAAAAACCTGACTGAACCCGATCAATGGGCACAATCCTCTTCTTTAAGCCAATTGTCCGTTAATCTTATGAAAATTGTTGGGCCAATGGCCGGCGGAGGACTGCTCGCACTATGGGGAGACCGTTCACCCTTTTTAATTGGGGCCTGCTGTTATGCTATATCTGCATTGGTCCTTTTCGGGCTGCGAGAATGGTCAGTTCCTAGTGAAACAAAAAATGAGGGCAAATCTAAATCTGTTATCCATGAAGCTTGGCAACATGTTACTCTACACCCTGAATTGAAAGCAGGAATAATATATTCGGCGCTCCTCTTCTTCCTAATCTTTGTGTATGATGGTTTATTCGTTATGGTCGCAAAAGAGGCTGGAATGGATGAAAGCCAATTCGGCCTGATTATCGGGTCCGTTGGAATCGGCAGTGTGCTTGGTGCGCTTGCAGCAGGACAATGGAACGGATGGCAGCAGCATCCTTTATCCAGCATGACATTGGCAGGAATGGTTACCGGGGTTTTGGTTGGTGCCGTAGGAGTCGGAGCCTTAGGATGGTTTCCGAATGAATTAGGGTTCTGGGTGATGATTTGCATTCTTCTGGGCGCCTGTGGAGCCTTTTCCTTGGTTCCCTTTGGATATCTGCTGCAGAAGGAAACTACAGATCAAACGATTGTTCCTGTCAGTGCTCTCTCCAATGCGCTGCAAACCGGCTCTATGTTAATTGCACCTATTTTGGGTGCTTTTGCAGCAGAGTGGATTAGAGCCGGAGGAGTATTCTTAATTGTAGGATGTTTGACGTCACTGATGGCTGGAATATATCGTTTACGGGTGCAGAGAACTCTAAAAAAGAGAGAACTTTTATAAGCTCTACAGACGAGTATCTTTTATTCTAATATTGTTACTGAATAGACTGGAATCGCTAGTTAACTTGTATGAAGGATAGCTCTCGTCCGCTTCCAGACGCATGACTTCATCAAACAAAGACTCTTGCTGACGGTCACACAAGAACACGAACGGTTCTTTTTGAATTTCAATGTCCGTATGAAGTGGCTCACTCACGATTAAGATGACAATCACTCCATTACAGCCACATCCCTCTGTATCATAAAAGATCTTAAAGCAACCCTGTTGATCTACAAGGCTCTCTTCTAATCGTTTTGTGGTCAGGTCGTTTAATTTTATAATCATGGAATGTTCTCTCCTTAAATTTAAGTAAGTTCGAGTTATGTTCGAGGACATTACCACAGATTATAATTCTAATATCCGCAGGACTCCTGTGACGGCAGTCACTTCTATTTTGACAGATATTATCCTCTAAGGGCTATCCTATTTTCACGGCCGCCAAAAAGTTGAACAGTCTGCCTTATCCCAAATATTAAACTCGATCAATTTCTCAAGTAATGAGAAATCAACCGGACTATCCCACTGGATACGTATTAACAGCTTGGTGTGATCATATCCAGCCTGCACAATTTCATCAGAAAAATGATTAATCCCTACCCTTTCTGAGGCAACAGCTAAATGCTGTTTGGCTACGCTAAAGCCAATAATAAATGTGTCGTGATCGGTAAACATAGGCTGATTCCACGCAATTTTTGGCATTAAATTTGGAAATTTCTTAGTTATCCAAACCAAAACATCTTCTGTTCGGGCCCGATGTTGCGGGTAATCAATAACAATCATAATATATTTTATAACAATTAAAATATATTGTAAAACGATAAACTTTGTGTTAAGTTCAAATTGAAAATAACTATGTGAGGTGCATTTTATGGAACGAGGAAAAACACTCTTTTTAAAGGTATCTGTTTTTCTTATTGGAATTCCGATTCTTGCTATGTGTATATTTGGGTTGCCTGGGATAGCAAATGAAGCAGCAGAACATTACCCGGCTTACTGGATATATCCCGTTATAATCGGTTTGTATGCAACGGCGATATCGTATTTCGTTGCCTTGTATCAGGCTTTAAGACTTTTAAGCTATATTGATAAGAACAAAGCTTTCTCAGAATTATCTGTAAGACCTTTAAAGAATATAAAATACTGTGCATTCACAATCAGTATTTTGTTTGCGACATTCATGCCATTCTTATTTCTTGTGGCACAGGAAGACGACGCCCCAGGTCTCGCAGCACTCGGTTTGGTCATTACTTTTACTTCAATTGTGATTGCAGTTTTTGCTTCTGTTCTGCAAAAGCTATTAAAAAATACCATAGATATAAAATCAGAAAATGACTTAACGGTCTGAGGTAAATTAACATTATAAAATATGGAAAGGCAAAAGGCCCTTGAAAATTTCACTTTAATACAATATTTTTGGTTTTCTATTGTGAATTTTTCATATAATGAAATTTAATTAGTGTGTCATCGATTGAGCGAACTTTTCGATTGTTTCGAGGGAGAGTCCCGAACCAGACTTTTGCTCTTTCCCCTTTACCATCCGCAGAATAAATTTATCTATAAGAGACAATTTGCTGTAATAAATTTCGTCTCCAAACACTTCCGTAGCTACAGCTGCTTGCAGAAGCACTTCCGGGAATGCCGTTTGCAGTTCCTGTGCGGCTTGATCCTTGTTACCTGCACAAATAAAGAGTCCCACTCTTTTACTGGCGAGCTGAGGCATTACTTTATTCACAAAAGCAGTCATTTCCTTTTGTATTTTCCCATAATAAATCGATCCACCCAGTATAACTGTGTCATATTCCCGAAGCGATGGCTCTTGTGTACGCCGCAAATTGATAACCTCAACCTCTCCACCCATACGGGACTTCAATACATCAGCTGCCTTTTCCGTGCATCCGTACTTCGAGGTATATACGATAATCGTCTTCATTATGAACCTCTCCTTTTCGTAATCTGTATTATATTGTTGTGGTACCTGTTTCCCTGACGTTCTTCAGTAAAATAATAAAACATACTATGATCCCAGCATTAAAAACCGGAAAAATGATAGCCTCCACAGGTGACACATCAACGCCCGCATAAATCATAGCACCCAGCATCGCACTAATCGAAGTCAACAAGCTAACTCCTTTAATGATTACAACAGATGCCAATAAATAACCGAAGGCTTGTCTACGGATCACCATATAACCGGTAATAACTGCTAGCGGAACTATAATTGCAAGATCCATCGCTTGAATCGTTAAAGTTGTGTAATGTTGCAGTATATCTGGAGTAGACCCCTCTATTAAAGGATTCACAATCTTGCCCAGCCACATCATCGCTATAACAAAACCAATGAACCATAGAAAAGCTCCAATCGATTTCGCCGGTAATTTATCATTAAAATAATTATGCAGAGTTGACTTATCAAAGGAAGTTATCGATAAAATAAAGGCGAAGAGGCTAGTTGAAAACAAAGCGACATACACGAGAAACATGGAGTTATACATGGCCAGAAAAGAGTAAGAAGCATAGGTATACAAAAAAAATCCCAGCGTCCCGGTTAACATCAGGCGGCCTTTAATCAACCCTTTTACCGTCATTATTAAGGAGAGGATCAGTAATGGTATCCCCAGGAACAATGTGACACCATCTTGTGCTCTAGCCTGGGCCGCCATGGAAACGGATTCATGTGAATAGAGTCCTTTCCCGTAAATCTGTACCGTTTCACCCCGAATGGACGTAAATGAATACTCACCTGTCCCCCCACTTGAGAACAAACCGAAACCCGCTGCAGCAACCGATAACACAATAATGATCAGACTTAGCACACCCACTGCCCTAATATTCTTAATCAAAATGCTCCCCCCATCGGCAAATTAACTTATTATGATTGATTCGCAATAACCAGCATCGTATCTAGATAATGAGAGATCAATGCTTCTCTCTGTTCTACAGGCAGTTCCTTCTCCACCGTCAAACGTATAATTAACCCAAATGCTGCGCTCCAAATGACTTGGGCAGTCAATTCTATATATACCTGATCCTTCTCTTTTATATGCTGAAATTGGCCTAAACAGTGACATAACATGTCAATCGCTTTGCGCTCCTGTGCAGCTCCTCTAAACAATACGGAGGTATGGCTTAATACCGCAGGGGAATCATTTAACATCACATTCGGGTACTGCGAACCTTCCTCGAGTGCCATCGTGATAAATTGCTGTAAAGATTGCTTCAGAATGAGGCTTGGATCCCCTCCCATTTCTTCCCCCTGAGCAGAACGGATACCTGAAACCATATCTTGATAACCTTTTTGAAGAAGATGTTCTATGATGTCATTTTTATTTTGAAAATAGTGGTAAATAATCCCGGCGGAGTACTCCATTTTTTGGGAAATCTTCCGAATGGACAGCCTTTCAATACCCTCCTCTGCAATGATTTGACCTGCAGCATCCAATATAATCTTCCGCATTTCTTCTCTTTCACGTTCTTTTCTGATTTCCTTAGTCATTTATGATCATCCTTATAGGTTGTATTGTCTGAAAAATAACATCGTTCAATCTATTGAACAGTGTTAAATATATCTTTTTCATTACACGAAGTCAATCCGTTCAGTAATAAATAGGCACTCTTCCATCCATAAAAATCAATATTCTTCGCAAAAATTCACGAAACTCATCAGTAGTTACTTCCAGCGGAAATACTGCTGAAGCAGGTCGCTTTGGATCAAAACGAAAACAAGCCATCCCCCAATAAACCGGAGACTGGCTCGTAAATAACATGTACAGCTTTGAAGTGCAAAACTGACTCGTTCGTGAAAAATATACAAGGAAAATAAGAATATTCAATGACTTAAGACCGTAGGCCGGATGCATTTGAACACTTAATCAGTGTAATATCTTCCTCTAAAATCAACTTCCTCGTATTCCCTCGGTGCGTACCAAGAGACAGCTTGCCGGCTCCAAGCGTGTTACCTGAAGACTGACATCTATGTGTTACTTCTCAATCATTAACCACAACAGCTGCGAAGGGGAAGTTACGTTGAATTTACGCCTTAAATCTCGACCAACTCACGAAGATGTATTGGTGTTTATGGAATTTATGACTTCGTCCGCGGATGCGCTAATGCTGCCATATACTTTTATTATAACTACATCATTTCAGTAGATATAGAGGATATTAAAAAACTGTCCGCTGAGTTTTTTCTCGTCCAGAATCTCGTTCAGTAATATCCAAACTATAGTTCTCGCTATAAAAGAACATTCAAGAAAGGAACCCAAACGAAGAAGATGTATTGAACCTGATGTACGAGTTGCTTAAACGACCCAATTTATTTACCTCAGACTACGATGAAAAATATAATAACTGTGGGATTTATCACTCTATCAATGATATTTATGTTATAACAATATTAAAAACCGCAAAGATTTTGGAAGTATATTTTGATCTCGGTGACGTAACAATCACAACAAAGGATACAAGCGATCTTGCAACCAAGTTTAGGCTCGTTCAACAACTTATAGTATAGATATATAAGAGGATAAAGGAGCCGATCCACCGGCTCCCCTTCCCCTGCACATATTCTCTCGATGCGCTAGCTCTGCTAGATGACGCTCAAGTTTTTTCCGTTAACGACCGAGACAGCTAACATTTGCCTCACAAAATCCAACAACAGCCCCTGACTAGGCACAACAAAAAACCGCCGAGCCCAAGGATAATAAATAATCCAAGGCAGAGCGGTCTTTCTCTTTCTCATTCGAATGATCTTATTCCAGTGCGTACAAATATCCGTCCATGGATGCATAATAAACGACGCCGTCCGCCACAATAGGCGAAGACAAAATCGGAGCCTTCGTCCCTTCGAAGCGCCAAAGCTCTTTCTGCGTTTCTAAATCCACGGCATAGAATGCGTCCCTGTTTTTCCAATTCGTATGAGCGGTTCCGAAATACAGGACATTATCGACGATTGCAGGAGAAGAGAACACTCTGCTATCTGCATAGAAGTCGAAGCTGTGCTCCCCTGACTGACGTTCGAATACATGAATCCTGAAAGAGTCTGACGAGCCGATTGCAACATATTTATCGTTGACCGAGGCTGAAGACACGACCCAGGAACCCCCAGGCGACATATAATTCCATAGTTGCTCGCCGGTCTTGGCATCGATGGCGTAGACATTCGTATCGCGAGAGCCGTAGTACAAGACGCCGTCTTTATAGGCGAGACTGGATTGCACCTGTCTATTTTTTGTACTCCACTTTCTCTCGCCTGTCAACTGATCAAGAGCAACAACTTGCCCCGACATATCAGCAATAAAAACATTCCCTTCCGCCAGCGCCGCCTTGCCGTGGACAAACGCTCCTGTTTTGTAGGTCCAACCGATCTTTCCGTCCTTCCGGTTAACCGCGTAGAAGGAAGGGCCCTCACCGCCTACATAAATGACATCCTGCTCTACAGCCGGCGAGCCGATATAATAGTCCCACTCATCCGTAAACTCCCCCGTGCTGATTGGGTTATCCATAGCGAGCGACCATTTCACCGTGCCTGTTGTACGTTCCAGCGCATATAAGGTCGACGTGCTGTCGGTAAAATAAAGCTCATCCTCATAAACCGCCGCGGTTGATCTAATCTTCCCCTCAAACTCTGCATTCCAGAGTATTTTGCCATTCTTGGCATTGACAGCGTAAAACTGTCCGGCTTCATCTCCAAAATACAACGTGCCGTCCATTAGCACAGGAGAGCTGTGAATATCATTCTCCAGCTTAAGCTGCCACTTCTCCCCGGTTAGCTTCGGCACTCCTTTCGTTACATACACTCCTGTGTTTTGATTGTCGCCCCGGAATATGGCTGAGCTACCGCTCTCCTCTTCGACATTGGCGCTGCAGCCGACGCATATCAGCGCCAAACTCAAAATGGACCCGAAAAATCGTTTGTTCATTTACTTCCCCTCCGTTGTTATGGATAGTTTTTATGCACCCTCCAATTAGTTAGATGCCGGGGAAGAGATAAGTCTTACAATCTTTTTTCAACATAAAAAATTCAGCATCGTCTTCAAGTGCTCCAGTCCGCGCCGTTCGCTTGCTTTAGCCTGCTCGAGCAGCGCTATGCCCTCGTTTCTAAGTGAATTGATCTCCATATTGCCTCCGTCCGGAAAAGGAAATCGCTTTCGCAAATCGGCAAGCGCAGCGGCTGCTGCTGCATAATACTGTGCGGCTGCTGCAGCTGCCGGGGCGATTAACTTCCCGTATTCCCCGTAGACCGCTGCTTCCTTAGCGATTCCCTCAAGAAATTGGACGGCAAAATAACGAGCGTTCGATGTGCACCAAACCGTATAAGCATGGGCTGCAGCATTTATTCCTTTATCCCGCAAAGCCTCTATCCACACGTCGTATGCTGCAATTCCTTGAACGTATTCCTGCTTTATGGTACGCTCCTGGCCTTCTGAGTGCGTGATAATGATACTTAGAGCTCCGCGCAAAGCAGCCGCCGGCTCGATGTCATATGCGTTGCCTAAGGATAAAAGAAACAAATCCGCGCTCCAATCTCGTCCGAACCGCTCGTATGGCAATATGGTTGACTCGAACAATCCCGTAACCCGAAAGATTCGCGATTCATCATTATAACCGTTGATTAAGGCAAAAAAAGGCTGTTCGACCCCCCATACAATGACCGGCATGCCTTGATCAATCGCGTTGTGAACGAAGGAGAACGCCTCGAGGACCAGATCATCCGTCTGAGGGATTCGCAGCCCTTCTCCGATCGTCCTGGCGCCAAATCCCATATTCAGCAAGCCTTTACTGAACATGCTCCGCCAGCTGTACGCTGTCGGTCCCGTCAAATCGAGATGATCGCGGTGGATTTGCAGGCGGAAGGCTTGACCGGTTAATCCCATAATATCCGCCATGCTATAATGATTTTTCTCCGTATATTGAACAGCGTGTATAACGCTAAGAGCGAACGTGTCCCATACTTCTCCGAAGTAAATGCCACGATCGCCGAGGTGTTTGTTTACTGCTGTATTTTTTTTGGCGCGTTCACTCAAGTATCTCGTCAAATTTGATTGAAAATGTTTATTCTGAAGCTTGCGTCTGGACCTTGATAAGGTGGTATATACGTTTGTGGAGGATATCTTGCACATTGCTGCGATTTCATGAGTTGAATAGTGATTGAAGAAATGAGCCTCGAACACTTCTCTTTCTTTAGGGTTCAGGTTATAAAGCAGGCTGAGAATCATAGCGGACGTTTCCTGCCTGACCGCTGCTTGAAAGGGATCCTGATCAGCTTGTTGAATTTGTTCGGAGTTCCGCGCCAATTGATTCAGGATCAGCTCGATTGGATCGTCCGTCCCTGTCTCGCTGGCATCCGATGCTCGCGTAAAAGCCGAGAATGGCCGCTCCTTCGCATATGGTCCGCCGCGTCTGACAAGCATAAGCGCTTGGTTGCGAATAATCCGTTGAAACCAAGGCACAAAACGGTCGATATGCTCCAGCGAATCCAGCTGCATAAAAGCGTTAATCAACGCCTCCTGCACGACGTCTTCGGCCAGATGAGCGTCATTCGTTATTTTTCCCGCCCAATTCAGCGCCTTCTTCCGATGCCGCAGCACCAGCTCGTTGAACGCTCCGTTCTGTCCGGTTCGAGCTTGCGTCACTAATGCATCGTCTGACAGTTTATGTAATGGACTGCCCTCTATCATTCCCAGCTTCTCCCCCTGTTCTTCACGTTAAAAACTGCGGATGGAACCATTCATATCCTACCATAATAGAAGCACAGTGAAATAAAAACAACTTGTTTTTGGCAATTGACGCGGTCGCGCGAGCCTAGGATCGAGAGTTCCGCTTGTCACGCTTGTCATGCCAGTCTGCATAAATGGCAAAGGGAAATGGATGTCCTCCATTTGTAGCAAGGACATAACACGAAGCCACACTTGACAAATTAGATGCAACGAAGCGGCGTTGGTCCTCAGAAACTTCGAGATTAAATATCGTACGCCGGTTTTCTAACGTAATTTTTCTGAGCGTAATCATTTAGAGATTCCCCCTTACGCCTGTTGGAAATAACAATCATAATAGTCTTTCATAAGTATATAACATTCCATTCTTGGCTTTGATAAATGACTTCCCTTTATAGCCCCGTTTAATTAATTCTTTTCTTAAATAAAACATTAGTGCTCCATGGCTGACTATTAGTAAATTTGGTTTTTCCAGAATCTCTAACTGTTCTACAAATTTCCGAATTCTTTTAAGGGTTTCTTGCTTCCCTTCTATTTGTGAACGATGTGAAACTAACCAAGCAATTCGTCCTAATAAAGTCCAAATGTTGTAATGTAATTTTAACTGAGTTCTGAATACTGATCGAATTGTTATCTCTCTTAAGGAATCCGTGTGTATAATATCTTTTAGATAAATTGTCTTCGCAGTTTCAATAGCTCTAGACAGATCACTTGAAAAACAAAGATCCCAATTGTATTCACTGAGATCGAGCCGATCCTTATATATTTCACACTGGTCGTATAGAATGATCCATCTGTCAAACTCGTCCGAAGTCATCCATGGTTTTTGGGGTTTAGATTGAACGACTTTAAAATGTCTTACTAGTCCAATAATCCTCATATTGCTCCTTTAAGTTTTGAAATGTCTCGCCATATTTCTTATAAGGTTTCTGATTCACGACGTTCGTTCAAGCGTCTTAATAGGTCCGGGTGGCTCCACCACTTAGCCAGTTGAAGGTGTCCGGTGACTATTTTCCCTCGAAATGCCACTTCCGGACCAAAAGCCAGTCTTGTCCTGGCTTGCAACGTTAATGCGAAGTTAGACGAAGGATCTGCCTTTCTTGAGTTACTCACAAAAATAGATATATTCATCTTCGGTTTTGATAAATATTTCTTTATATCCAGCCCAATTATTATAAAAGTATAACTCTTCAGCCATTAATATATTTGATTTAAAAGTAACTCGTTTATCGTAACCCTCACTATACTTCCTGTTTATGTAAATTCCAACTTCTGAACAAGGATAATGATATTGTTCATGACTTATTGGGTGCTGTATTCTATATTGGGTAACATAATTATTCATTTATTATGTAATCTCTGATACTCTTCTCGATCGAAGTTTTCTAATAAATAATCAATAGAAATATTACTACCTATACGGATTCCGAGCTCATTAAGAGTGTTTATTTGATCTTCTAATGCAATCTTTTTCCTCTTAAATAATCCAAACATACTTCTCTCCTCATTTTTTCTATAGTTTTTGTATTCTCTGGCGGTCCAAGGGCGGAATGGCCCTGAAGTGTGTATACGATGTTGCTGATGATGTTACTTCTAAGAGATTCTTTCAAAAACAGTTACGTTATCATTCCTGTTTGCATAAATATCTTTTTCAGTGATAATTATTCGAATTGTTTTATTTCCTTCATTAACAAAATTTTATTTATGATTTCCTTGCTTAGCTATCTGATAACGTTCTTGTATTCACGACGCCACACCACCTTAAGCGACGAAGTGACGTCGCGATGCGGTTGGGGTACGGGTGTTTCCGGCCGAATCGACTGCTCCGAAACGTCTTAAGGTGAGCGAGGGCGGAATAGTCAGAAGCGTGTTGTTATAAGATGCCCCCGCATTCTTCGAGTTGCTTGCTCAATTCTTTAATCCATCTCTTGTTTCCATTCATTTCCTTTATACTTTGAAATAACCATAACTTTGATTTAGTATCATTGGTTCGATTCATATATATTTCAAAGTCATGTTCATGTTCATCTTCAATTCTTGTCCTAAAACTTTAGAATCAACCGCAAAAATCAGTGCTTGACTATTTAGCCGAAAAAATGGGGCTTCGCACCAAACGGGTGTATAGCCAAAATGAGGTTAGCTTGGATCTAGCCTCTAACGGACCGTATCGCCGCTATTTGAGTAATAATCCGTAATTGAAGTATGGAACGGACTCAGAAGCCTCTATTTCTTCCAAAAAGACCTTTTATGAGGAAGAAAACGGACAATAGAGTCATTGGTGAGTCCGTTATTCTCCAAATTTAACTTTTTTAAAGCAAATAAGGGCTTTGGTGTCCGTAGCTCCTTCTATCCTTCCACTCCGCACATGATCCCTTTACACCTTGTCTTTTCGGCCAAGCACTAGTTTTGGTTTTGAGCCAAACTTTTGAATAATAATTGCCACGCAGGATTCACATAGGGAATCTCGCCAGACTTCTTATAATATTCATTCATATTCATCTTGATTTGATTGTTCTTTCTAAAAATGATTTGGTCCTCAACCCGGTCTGTAAGCAATAACTCAATAAATTCCTGATCTCTGAAAAGATGTAGGCAATACCTTGGAAAACTAGTGTCGTTTATATTTGTGACCTTATCAGATTTTGAAGTCTAATAAATTCTTCAGAGTTTATCATTCTTTTCTCCTATTTTAAGTATTAAGCATTGCGGGATTTCGTATAATGTTGTTGTATTCACGACGTCCCACCACCCTAAATGTGCGAAGTGATAGGCCGCGATGCGTTTGGGTGGTGCGGATGTGTCACCTAACTTCTGTCCGGACCAAGGCAGCTGTTTGCCGAAGCTTGAATACGGTGTTGGACGAGTTCCTGACCTCTTCGAATTGCTAGAAGGTTTAACTTAACTATTGGTTAAAACTCTGTCGCCCGTAGTAGTTGGTTGAGATATTACTAAAAACTCTATTGAATTATCTGTCTTATTAATAATTTGATGCGGTGTTAATGGAGGCACTTCAATACCTTCTTGTTGATTTATTTCGTAAATTTATCCATTTATTTCTATTACTGCTTTTCCTAAGAGAATAAAAAAGAATTGTCTTGATCGATTATGATAGTGTCTTGCCTCCTCAGTACCTGGAGGCATTCTTTCATGAATTATGCTTAAATTATCTTGTTTTAAGAGATGCCATCCATCACAATTTGTACCCCAACTATAATATTCTCCTGTTTCTTACTTATCTTCACTATGGAATACTTCCTTTCAGTTACAAAATTTAGCTACGGGTATTCGCTACTATCTATATTAGCTTTAATGTGTTATTGGGTTCTTAACGACCAATAAGTTAACATAATTAATATTATGTTAACTTATATTTAGAAACTTCATTTCCTACGATTTCATCATTAAATTAATCGATGTCTGCGACCTTCCATTCACCTTGCTTGTTACGCAATAAAGGAATTGAAACTGTCCGTTCTGAATAATACCCCTCTGAAGTCATTTGTTCATAATTCACATAAAACATGACTCGTTTTGAGTCATTCGCTTGTTTCTCATAGATAAGCTCATTGAATCGAAAAATGTTATTATTATCAATCCAATATTGCAGCCTGTCTCCTTCACCGGTGTAATATAGAGTTGAATTAAATTTTTCTTTATCTTTTGATACGAGTGCCTCCAAGCAGCGCATAACTTCTGTTAATATCTGCTTCTTTTCTTTGAGGTCCTCCATTTCGGGCTCTTTGACGAACACACCGGCAACTAAAGCAGCTCTCTTTTCCAAGTAGTGAATATCACGAATCATATCCATAAAAAGAGGCCGCAGATACGCTCGCTGGTCAGCATTTGTTCGGATCAATGCCCGATAGGATTGACCTTTTGCCACAAAAGAGAAAACGTCGATAGTTCCCTCTCCATCCACATAGTTACCCAAGTACTCTTTATATTTGCTGAGTGTTGGATCTTCGCCAGTGATTGTAGGCAACCGTGTTGCGTCAGTAGCACCTACAATGGTGATATAGTTCTGTTTATCTTCAGATCCCCATGCCGTTCCACCATTCAAATCGAAACGCAACATAGTCTCAGGCATAAAGAGTCCAAGCGGCAATATTTTATGCACCAAAAATTCTGTCTGGAGTTCATTCCCATCCACTATATAACCACGTCCGGAACCATCAAAATCCGGAATTTGTTCTTCAAATAAGGATACTGACTTTGCCTTTGGTGCGTCTGACGCCTTGACTTCTGGAGTTGTCACAGACGTTTCTAGCGGTGTAGTTGTAGCTTGTACGACAATTGCTGCTCCTGTTGGTATGGCTGCCTCACCCTTTGAGCCCTTGCTAACATCTGAGAGATCACCTTGGCAGCCAGAGTTTAATGTGGCTATAATCAATACACATCCAATGGACAATAACACTTTCTTATTCTGCATCTCGTAATCACCTCAATTACCAGACGCTGGGAATTGACAAATGTTGCGCTAAATAGCTGAAAATCAGAAGCCAAATATGCTCATGCCACCATCCACCAACAGCGTTTGTCCTGTAACATAATTAGCTGCATCAGATGACAGGAAGACTACCGGCCCTACTAACTCCTCCAGGCTTCCAATACGACCCAGCGGAGTGCGATCCAGTATCCGTTTCAAATATTGTTCATCAGCGAGCAGCTTTTCCGTTAGCGGGGTGCGGAAATACCATGGACCTACTGCATTCACACGAATACCATAGTCTCCCCACTCCAATGCCAGATTTTTGGTCATCTGTATGAGTGCCGCCTTGGTCGAACCGTATACCACTCCTGTACGCAGCGCCGTGTGGCCGGCTACGGAAGAGATATTAATAATACTGCCTCCGCCCTGCTCCTTCATCACTCTCGCTGCTAGTTGTGAAGCAATTAACGCGGACTTCAGATTTGTACCCACAATGGTCTCCCATTCAAGGTCTGTAACCTCAAGTGCAGGTGTACGGATATTCATCCCTGCATTATTAACAAGTATATCCAATCGGCCAGCATCTGCCGCGAGGCGTGTGAACACTTCCTCCATTTGATCACGTTGACTTACATCAGCAGGATAACAATAGCTATGTGCTGAGGTATGCTCTGAGATTAATGCAGCAGTTTCCTGCAAATCACTTAAGGTTCTGGAGACTAAGGCTACATTGCAACCGGCCTCTGCCAGACCTATTGCCAAAGCTCGTCCTATTCCTTTTCCAGCTCCTGTTACTAACGCAGTTTTTCCTGTAAGTTTAAATGAAGGTAAGTACAAGTCATCAGCCCCTATAATTAGTACGCTCTAATGTCACACATTACGGTATAAAAACAATCCGAAGCCTAGTGTTTCCCGACCCCAGGTCAGGTAAGTACGGCGCCAATCACATATTTTGTTCCGCATTTCCTTGATGTTAGGATCCTCCGGATGGTTCTGACAGTATTGTTCAATCGCCAGACTGTAATTCCATTCAAACCGATCCCAATCATCTTCACTAGCTACGGAAGCCCATAGTGGAGTTAGTCCAAAACGCTCACCCAAAAGAACAGTAGAATCATAACGCAGCAGTTCATTCTCTTCTGAACCCAGAGCTCCCAAATAGGACGGATCCGGTTTCTTTTTCCAATATCCTTCCCCGATCAAAATACTTCCTCCAGGGCGAACCACCCTAGAAAGCTGGCGCAGTGTTCCTTCCATACTTCCAAGGGCATGACAAGCTGCAACGCAAATAGCCACATCATAAAACCCATCTTCTACGCTCGAAAGGTAGGTAGCGGCATCTTGTTGTATCCAATGTATACGTGACTCCGGTGCATTCTCAGAGGTGCGTTTCTTAGCCTCCTCTATTGCATATGTACTAATCTCTACGGCATGGAGCTCGGTATTATACTGATGAACCAAGCGTCTAGACAGCTCTCCTTGTCCCGAGCCTATTTCAAGGACATGTGCGTCTGCTTCTAACTGTAACAGCGAAAGAACCTGATCTAGCTTGGCCTCAGACATAGGATTGTTGAATTTGTGGCGGGAATGTCCGATATAAGAAAATTGATCTTGCTCCATAGTTCGTGCGCGCTCCTTATTGTTTGAGTCTATTGGGTGGTAACGTACTGAAATACTGACTAGGATTCCCCTGCTGTGGATTGAACCGTTCTTGAAAAGTACTCTTCGCATAGTTGCCAATTACCCGATGCCAAAAATCACGGGCAGCTGAATTCGCACGAATCTGCGATACCTTCCAGTCCCCCGGGAACATATCGAACAGACTGTGTGCAGCCCATGTACCAACGCCTGAACGACGGTATTTTTGCATCACAAAAAACTCGGTCATATAGAACTGTCCTTCAGGATTGTGAAGCAAGCGATCTACTAGAGCAAACCCGGCAAAATTACCATCTGCAATAATCAAGAACGGGTATTTATTATTTCCGCTATACCAATAAGATTCCAATCCGGGATAGGACGGGAAAACTCCCTCCTGATTCAAATCGAAATCCAGATAACGGGTAAAATCATACAGGTAAAACTGCATCAGCTTGCTGATAATATGCTTTCGTTCCTTGGTAACCAGTTCTAAACTAAGCTCCATAGTTCACCTCTGTCTGAGTGCGGATGTTTGTAATTGAATATTCCGTGGCTTGGAGAATACTTAACTGGTAGTATTTTATCACAAAAATCGTTTCCTTAATAATCGTTAGGATACACAACTATTCATCATAGCCAAAGTCTCCATCCAGTTCCCTTATAATTGTGTCAATCTGCTGCTGGTTTTTATGTGGCCAATAGGTATCATAGACATGTTTTTCTTCCAGGTTTTTCTTATGCTTATCTAAAAAGTCTGAAGTTTCTCCAATTACTCTAGCGGGATTGCCTGCAACAATACATCCGTCCGTAATTGATTTGGTTACTATTGATCCGGCTGCAACGATAACATCATCGCCAATAGTTACATTACACAAAATCACGCTGCCAAACCCGATAAATACTCTATTCCCAATCTTCACTCTTCCTATTTTGGACTTGTTAAAATATAGCTTCGTACTGGCATCGTGGGCCAGGATCGCACTGTTTGTTATAGTAACATCGTCGCCAATTTCAATAAGCCAGCAATGTCCAAAATCGATATGACTATTAAAAAAATTAAAGTTTTTTCCGTATTTTAACCCGCGTTCTTTTAGGATCTCCAATTCTGTTTTTGGATTGATTTTGTTCTGTATCCTAATTTTAATAGACTTCAGTATTCTGATCAGCATGTCCCAGCTCCTATTCCTAGTTTAATTGGTATTCAGGATTATTTTACCATGGGTGAATATCATTGTAGTATGAACTTTTGATATAACTGGACAAGAACTCTTATAAAACATGATAAGATAAAGAAAGAATCTTTATTCCTACAACGAAAAAGGTGAAGCCCCATGAGTATTCAAAAGAATAGCGACCGCATCAAGCTGGAACAAAAGCTGCCGTATATGCCCAATTTTGTACAGCAATTCATAGATTATAAGCTGCCTGACCTTTCACCCTCTACCCTGCTTGAATATCTAAGGGATTATGAGTCCTTTTTCGGCTGGTTGCGTGCTGAAGGACTTACACAAGCCACCAAAGATACTGAGATAACTTTGCACGATTTAGAGATCCTCCATATGGACAGCGTAGTCGGATACCGGTTGCACCTTATGACTCGAATTGAAGGAACGAACACCAAAATTACAGTATCCCGTAAACTGTCTGCTTTACGTTCTTTATTTCATTATCTAAGTCAGATTGCTGAAGATGAGAATTTTTATCCAATGCTTAAACGAAATGTGATGGCTAAGGTTGAGATTAAGCGTATACATAAACCTAAAGATACCGCCGCCAAGCTCAAAGGTAAGATTCTGGAGGAGGACGAGCTGCTCGAGTTCGTGGGTTATATTCTAGAGGGTTACGGAGTCGACGTGATGAACAACAAGCAAGCTTACTATTCTTTTCAATTAAATCGGGAGCGGGACGCTTGTATTGTTAGTCTTATTCTGAACTCCGGCTTGCGTGTTTCTGAGGTCGTGAATCTTAATGTGGATGATCTGGATTTTGGGAACAAGCTGTTATATGTATTCCGTAAAGGCCATAACGATGAAACATTCAAAACCCCTGTCTATTTCCGGGAGCAAGCAAAAGATGAATTGTCGTTATACCTAAGCCTCCGGCAAACCCGGTACAAAACGCCGAAGAAAGAAAAGGCATTATTCATAACCTTGCCCAATGGACAATCTGAAGGTAAACGTATGACAAAACGAGCGATACAAGAAATGATCATTAAATATGCTAAGCGATTTGGCAAGCCTTATCTTACCGTACACAAGCTGCGCCATTCCTTCGCAACGGACTATTATTTGCAAAATGATATTTATAAAACTAAGGAGCAGTTGGGGCACGCTTCAACAGAAACTACCGAGGTATACGCACATCTAACGGATAAAACGATGTCTCATGCGATTGAACGCCGTTTGGATAATTAATTATCTTCTATATCGCGCAACACACAACAGCCCCATTTCGTCCATCATGGACTTTGTTGGGGCTGCCTCTTTTTACGAATGGGTTACAGGACGTTGCATTTAGGGTGGAACGATGATTTATGAGGTTTTCTATTGTGAATTTTTCATATGATGAAAGTTTTCTATATATCCCGTTGTCGGTTCAAATGTAGAGCGATCGCAGAAATGTCGTTGATGTCATATTGCGGCATCTCCGATGGCCTGAGTAAATCTACTGAACTCCACATGGATTCCCAAACCACCACTGCAGAAACAGCTGTTAACGATAACAGTTCCAGCCCTTCTTTTTCATGAATAAGCACTAGTTTGGGATAATTCTCATTCTTAAAACCCTCGACCAATATATAGTCATAGCTTTGAAAAGATTCAACCAGTTCCTGCAGCCCGCTTCCCTGCTCTTCGATTCTTGCCGTCCGCATGCTGTTGGTAATGGCAACGGCTGATGCACCCGCTTCTCTTTGACGCCAGGTATCGGTGTGAGGATGATCTATTTCAAACCCGTGGTGATCGTGCTTAATTACGGCCACCGTATAACCATGATGTCGCAGTCGTTCGATTAGGGCGCATACCAGTGTGGTTTTACCACTGTTTTTGTAGCCTACGATCTGCCAGATTGATGTTGTATGAGGGGTTTCAGGTGCCTGATGTATTCGGCGTATGCCTCTCCCTCTTGTTGCCTTCCTCTTTCTCACCCTATCACCCGCCTCTAACATATCATACGCATCGATATCATACGCATCGTCTACTTTCCTTTAACTCTCGATTACTCCTGGGAGCTTAATCACAGTCACCTTAGCTCCTGCGGTTAATCCCCGCTCCTCGGGAGGTACTACAATAAGGCAATTACTGTCTTTGATGGTAACCATCACAGATGATTCGTCAATACTTGCGGGATATGCATAGAGGGCTCCCTCGCGGATTTCCAGACGGGCTCGCACAAACCGGGTGTAATTATTGACTTTTGAATAATCCTTACCAAGCGTAGCGGTCCATTCCGGTAAATAGGGAAATAGAGCTCCTTGCATCAAGCCAATCACTGGGCGGGCAAATAATTGAAACCCGACGAAACAGGCTCCCGGGTTGCCGGATAATGCAAGCAGAAGCTTGCCACCACGAACAGCCGCCGTAGTTACACTCCCCGGTCTCATTGTTACTTTATTGAATAACATTTCAGTACTCTGTTCGCGTACCAAATCGCCCATTACGTCATAATCTCCTACGGATACCCCTCCAGTGGTAATGACGAAATCATATGTTTCCATAGCCATTTGCACCTTGCTCCTTGCGAGCTCCAAATCATCAACAATTGCACCCAGAAGGACGGGTTCTCCCCCTGCCTCTCTTACCAGTGCCTCCAGCATAGGCGAATTGCTGTTGCGGATCTTACCAGGCTGCAAGGGCTCATGCACCTCCAGCAATTCAGTTCCGGTAGCAAAGATACCGACTTTAGGCCGGCGATGTACCTTCACGGTATGAATCCCAAAGGCCGCCAGAACTGCGATGTCTCCTGCCGAGATTAAGGTACCCGCCGCCAGAACAGGCTCGTCCGGACTGAGTTCAAAACCGAGCGGTGTAATGTTGCGACCTGCGGCCTGCGCCTTGCGAATGCCCACATAAGTGGTTCCGTCCGTCTCTCGCGTCTCTGTTACTTCCAGCATGACAACCGTATCTGCACCGCCGGGAACCTGAGCTCCAGTCATAATTCTTGCCGCTTTACCACTACTAATCTCCACTGAGGGTACAGCACCACAAGGAATATTGTCCACTACCTGCAGCCAAATTACATTCTCGCTGCTGCATCCTTCGATGTCCGCTGCAATTAATGCATATCCATCCATTCCTGAGCGGTTAAAAGCAGGAAATGGATGCGGTGCTATCACGGTCTCTACCAAGTAACGCCCACAGCTTTGACTCAGCGGCACGAACTCAGCATCGAGTAAGTTAGCGTAGTTAGTTACTCTAGCCTGTGCCTCTTTGACCTGAAGCGCTCTGCGCTGGAATTTATCTTTATTCATATCCTGATTCCTCTGCATTAACACTCCTCCTCATGTTCTGTATCAACAGCACTATTTTAACATGAGTTTCTATATAGTATAGTTTATGTTCTTATACAAATCCTCCATTCACACGCAACGTCTGACCTGTTACCCACTGCGATTCCTGGCTAGCCAAGAATAATACCACATTTGAAATATCTTCAGGTTGACCCAAACGTCCAAACGAATTCATATTCCCGATGCTGGTAATTTGTTCTGCCGTCTTCCCAACTGTGAAAAGTTCGGTATTAACAGGCCCTGGAGCCACCGCATTAATAGTAATTCCTTTCGGGCCAAGTTCTTTGGCCAGCTGACGGGTAATTTGCTCCACAGCTCCCTTTGTCCCTGCATAGGCGCTATAGGTAGGGAACATTTGACCGTTAACAGAAGTTGAAAAATTTATGATGCGACCATTCACATTCATATGCTTCGCAGCTTGCTGACAGCTAAAAAATGTACCTTTGACATTTATCGAAAACTGTTTGTCGAAATCCTCTTCCGTCATATTTGCAATGGGCTTAGTGATCATAATACTTGCATTGTTAACGAGAATATCCACTTGACCATAGGCTTCTAATGTCTTCTGGAACAACTGCTCGATGTTTGCCACCTTGCTTATGTCCGCTTGAATTGCCAGTGCTTCTCCTCCATTATGCTTAATTCCCTCTACTACTTCTTCAGCGGAGGCCGGATTACTTGAATAGTTCACGATAACCTTTGCTCCGTGGCGAGCCAGATCTTCGGCTATCATCCGCCCGATCCCACGCGAGGCGCCTGTCACTAATGCAACTTTCCCTGTAAATTTGTTTTCCATTATTAATACCCCCTCGAATTTTATATAGTAAGCTCCATAACTTTTCTGTTGAGTTGATTATATATCAGCAAATAACATATATCAAGTGACATTTATTGATTTTTGTCATTTAATTATTAAAAAAAAGCCCCTTCTAATCGTGTTCATCAGATGGGCTTCGTTTTATTTATAACCTCTTTATGCCTATAAAAGGTTTGTATACTTTGTCGCTATCTTAAGCTGCTCCAATTCTTTAGCCGATAAATTTTCTTTTCCGGTAAAATGATTTACTAACTAAGAAGCCCGAATCACCTTTACATCCGCCGTGATCACTTTCTCTCCTTCATACAACATAAAGCGTCCGTTCTGCCATTCTATACGCAGCAGGCGATATTCATCCGTCTGATATTGCCATACATGCTGATCCCCGCCGTTCATAAAAGGGGTTTGGCCTAAGACAGCTACATGACCTTCGTATTCTTCTTCCAAATAAAACACCTGATCATCAAGTTCAAGTGTAGCCGGTACCGCCGCCGGATTATCCAGCCGTCCGTCTATCGGTTTGTACAATCCATATTGTAGCTGTTCTCGCTCTTCAATATGCAGATAAGAAATGTGTATTCCGTCGCGAAGTGTCAGAACAACTGCATTACGTCCTCGGTTATGGGTACGTCCTGTCACCTCATACGTAACCAGAGATACTTCGCAGATATCTCCAGGTGCCAATTGCAGCATACTTTTTTCTACAGCGGGAGGCTCAGACTTGGAAAAAAGATTTCCGATACGTTTCCACATACTCATGTTTCATCAACCTTCCTAGTAAGCTTTGTCGAGCTGTCACTCATTTATAAAAAAGAGGAAATTATTAACGCCCCGGCGATATGCAGTGAGCCTGCAACTAAGCCGTATCCAATTTTGCCCTGCTGGGTCCCGTGATCCAGATTCATCCTGCCCCATTTCCACAACAGTACACGAACCGTCCTCTCCAGTACAAGCAAAAGAAAAAAAGAAATCAAAGAGACAATCAGTGCTTCACTGAGCCTGGAAGAGGCGGAGATCGAGGACGATAATATGTAAGCCTGTGCCAATAGCTTCAGCACGAAGCGAGTGGTCACCGCCATATTGCCGTTCTTTATTTCCTCTAAATCGTGATATCGGGTGAACACGGAGTCAACATACATCAACACAAACAACAGTACCGCGCCACATACCGTCCAGACTGTCATGGAAACTAGAAGTTGGATATCCACTCTTTAACCTCCAGTTGGCAGGTATACCTGCAAAGATAAGGCGAAGAAGAGACGTTACCACTGTCTCTTCTTCGCCTGTAAATCTAAAGCTGCTATAAGCAGTAGATATATGTTATTGCTTCTCGTATTGTTTCATCAAAGCTGCAAGTTCATCGTCAACTTCTGAATCCTTACTCAATTTCTCGAACTCATCGTCAAGAGATTTGTTACTTGAGCTCATCTCGTTGCTGGCTTCTGCCTGTGCCTCAGCCTGCAGCATCTTGTCTTCCATACGTTTCAGTCCCGCGGAAGCCGAATCTGAGCTAAATCCGCTCATAGCCTTATTAATTTCCGTTTGGGCCTTAGCAGCATTATACCGGGCAACAAGTGTCTCGCGTTTGTTCTTCATTTGGGTAAGCTGTTTACGCATTTCATCAAGTTTGCCGCGAAGATTATCTGCTGATGCCTTGTTTTGGTCGAAGCTTGTTTTGTACTCGGCAAGTTTAACTTCAGCTGACTTTTTCTCTTCCAGTGCACGACGTGCAAGATCGGCATTCCCTGCTTGAGCAGCTGCATGAGCCTGCTGATTGCGTTTATTTGCCAGTGCTTCTTGTTCTTCATAAAGCTGCTTGAATTTTTTTTCAATGGCAATTTGGGCAGCTACCGCTTTTTCGGCATCCTCCAAATCCTCTGTCATATCACGAATGTATTGGTCAGTCATCTTAATCGGATCTTCTGCTTTGTCAATAATCGAGTTAACGTTAGACATGGTTAGATCACGCAATCTTTTAAAAATCGACATTGTTCATTCCTCCAAAAGATAATTTGAAATCCTTATTTGTTATCTTTTACGCAGAAAGGTTCAACCCGTTTCAAATTTATTGCATCAAATATAAATTAACCTTATCCTCGACAATTTTAACAACTTCCAAAATGCCCTCTTTTGAAAGATTGTCATAATGAATTCCCATTACAACAGTCACTGTCCGACGTGTAGCTTCTGCTACTCTCATCGCTATGGACTCAGTGAGGGTGTGCTCTTTATGGTGAGGTACGGCGGAGGTTAACACCTCGATATGGTCTCCAGCGACATAGGCAGTGCTGGTTGCGCCGATATGCCGAACGCCTCCCGTAATCAACAGTAAAAGATCCCGGCCTACAACCGTTTCGGACAATTCTATATCATCCGGATGAACATACGGAGTAGTCAAAGGTTAACCTCCCTCCCCATTATATTAACCGAATTTTACACAATTCCGCGAATTTCATCCAAGGAACGAATATTTTCCTGAATCATAAATTGCTCAAGCTCTTCAACAAGATCGTTTCCTGCCCGTAAATTCATGAAGTTATAAGTGCCAACTTGCACTACTGTAGCACCGGCCATAATAAATTCAATAATATCGGTTGCAGAAGTAATCCCGCCCATGCCTATTACAGGAATAGTTACTCTTTTGGCAACCTGGTGTACCATCCTTAATGCGACCGGCTTGATAGCTGGCCCGGAGAGTCCCGCATACAGATTGTGGAATACACTGCTTCTGCGGCGCACATCTATTTTCATTCCGGAGATGGTATTAATAAGAGAAATAGCGTCCGCACCTTCCTCCTGACACATATAGGCCATATCTGCGATATCCTCTGCATTTGGCGACAACTTAACGGCCAAGGGCAGCTTAGTTGCCCCGCGTACTGCTCGTACTACTTCCTGCGCAGCACAGGTCTTCACACCAAAAGCAATGCCGCCTTCTTTAACATTCGGACAAGAAATATTCAACTCAATCATATCCACAGCCTTATTGCCGGCAAGCATTCTCGCATCAGAATCCTGCTGGATCAATTCCGCTCCGCGCACATAATCATCCATTGTGTTACCGCCAAGGTTAACCATTCGCACCGTATCAAGAGTCTCCCAGTATGGGCATTCCTTCTCCAGAAAGGCCGCAACACCCGGATTCTCCAGACCAACACTATTGAGCATCCCGGAAGCAGTCTCATATACCCGAGTTCCGGGATTCCCCGCTTTGGGATTTAAAGTAAGTCCTTTACCGGAGATCCCTCCAAGCTTGGACACATCATACAGCTTGCCATATTCCCGTCCGAAGCCAAAGGTTCCGGAGGCCATGACAATAGGATTTTTAAATTGGACTTGTCCAATATTTGCGCTCAAATTAATCATGGAAGACCACCTCATCCGCAAAAAATACTGGACCGTCCGTACAAGCTTTACGCTGACCGTCCCGGCAGGAAACGCTGCATACCAAGCAAGCCCCTATACCGCAAGCCATACGATTCTCCATGGACAGGTATACATTCGTTCTACTCCCTGCGGACTCCGCAGCGATACTCTTTAACTGAGCTGCCTTCAGCATAGGATGAGGCCCGCACACAAAGACATGGTCATATTCCGAAAAATCCACGCTGTCTAATATTAATCCGCCTACATCTACCGTCAGCTTGTCGGTATGGAGGCGGAAATCTTCGACTTGAAAAGGTTCACGGCTAAATCCCAAATATACGTCACAGCTTGAGAGTTCTCGTGCACAATATAAAAGAGGTGCAATCCCAATCCCGCCGCCTACAAGAGCGATTCTTCCTTCTACAGCAGGAAAACCGTTGCCGAAAGGACCTTCCAGCCCGATCGCATCACCCGGCTTCAATTCGGATAACAACTCTGTACCTTCACCTACAACATGGTATAAAAAATCAATGCTGTTCTCGTTCACTAGATTTATACTAATAGGTCTCGACAATATCGGATAGGCTCCCCACGCACGCAGCATGTAGAACTGCCCGATTTTGCCGCCATTTCCTCCCTCAACACTGAGGCGATACACTCCATCTGTCAGCCGCTCGTTACTAATCACCGTTCCCACGTTATCAAGCTCCTTCAAATTTAATCTTATTAACCATGCCTTAGAAGGGGCTTAAAATCTGTGACTTTGTTCACAGATAGGAGAGTCTATTTTCTTCTCCAAATGCCTCGTTCATAAGGTTTAGGTACGTTATGCACACCACCCAGCGCTTCTTCGGCATGCAAGGTCCAGTAGGGATCGCTTAGCATCCCTCGTCCGATGGCTACCAGCTCTGCCTGTTCATCATTCACAATGGACTGTGCCTCTTGATAAGATTCAAGTCTTCCTACGGCTATAACTGGTACCTGTAGTCCGCTTCGAATAAATTCCGCTAGGTCCACCTGATAGGCGGAACCTGCATTTGGGCCCCCATTGGAACCGATAGGACCTTCACCACCAGATGACACATGGAACATATCCACTCCTGCTGCCTTATAACGGCGACAGATACCAAGAGCATATTCAGTTCCGTATCCCCCGTCTACATACTCCTTAGCCGATACTCTCATTAATAGTGGCATATCAGCAGGAAGTTCTTCTTTAACTGCTGTAATTACTTGTTCACCAAAGAGTGCCAAGTCGGCCCCGTATTCATCATTTCTTATATTTGTTAAGGGAGAATGGAACTGGTGAATGAGATAACCGTGAGCCCCGTGAATTTCTACAGTGTCAAAACCTGCCTCAACGGCCCTTCTAGCCGCCTGACGGAAAGCCTCAATCAATTCTTCAATACCTTGGGCTGTTAGAGCCGCCGGCGTCTTGGAATGTTCGTCAAAAGGGATTGCTGAAGGTGCTGCTGGAGGTTCGGCATCCTGCGCCTTACGTCCTGCATGCCCTAATTGGATGCCGATTTTGGCACCGTTGGCGTGCACACCCGCTGTTATTCTACGATAGGACTCTATATGTTGGTCGCTCCAAATTCCGGTATCATTATTGGTGATACGCCCATCCGGATGTACACCTGTCATCTCTACAATGATAAGTCCTGTACCTCCAACAGCCCGACTTACATAGTGAACATAATGCCAGTCATTAGGAATTCCGTCCTGGTTCTCTACTGCATACTGACACATCGGAGGCATGACCACCCGGTTCTTCAATCTCATTCCCTTCAATTCATAAGGGGTGAATAAATCTGTCATCCTTTTGCACCCTTCCCATTCTACTTATTGTCTTAAAGAAAATACTCCCGTTTCCATAGTATACACGCATTAATGGTATCTAGAAATGTTTTTGAGGGAGATCTGAGAGAAGCATATTTCCATTCAAGTTGGGGGATACCAACGGAATAAAGGGGTTCGTATATGAATCTTCAAGGAGGAACGGGGATGTCCATTGGGCTCGTAAAAAAAGTAGCATTGTTACTCTTACTCAGCTTCATAATCTCGGGCTTTCCTGCCCCTTCTTCAGAGGCCATACCCGTAACCAGCAAAGGTTCTATACTCCTCTCGAAGCAACAGAATAAAATGAATAAAAAGAGACTCACCATGAGTCAGCTAATTCGTAAATATCCGGAGACATTTAAGACTGGGGGCCCGCGGATCAAATCCGTAGCCCTTACATTTGATGATGTTCCCGATCCACGGTTCACCCCGCAGCTACTTGATGTTCTGCGCAAAAATCAGGTAAGAGCCACTTTTTTTGTTGTAGGCAGCCGCGCTAAAAAACATCCTGATCTGGTAGCCCGGATCGTTAGAGAAGGGCATATTATCGGCAATCACTCATATAATCACCCTCAGTTCCGAAAGCTTAGGATGAAAGAATTCAAAGCTCAAATTTTACGTACGGAGAATATTATTCAAAATATTGTAGGGTATAAGCCCAAGTTGATTCGGCCGCCTTACGGGGAAATTACGGAACAACAGTTGGAATGGGCCAAATCACACGGATATAAAGTAGTGAATTGGAACGTGGACTCTCAGGATTGGAAGGGTCTTCCTAAGGGGGAGGTTAAAGCCAATATCCTTTCTGCTGCCGGTAAAGGAGCTATCATTCTTCAACACGGCGGTGGGGGCCCAAGCAGTCACCTAGAAGGGTCTATACAAGCCCTGCCTGAGGTGATTGCCAATTTGAAGCAACGTGGATACACGTTCGTCACAGTTCCTCAATTACTTCATGTTTCCAAAAGCAAATAAAAAAGCCCCACAAGGCGGGGGCATTTCGAAGTCATTAAATATCGTTTTATTATTGAATCACGTATAATTGTACATATTGAAAACCGAACTCTGACACAAAGCTTTGACTGCCAGGTATAAAGATATCAATTCGATTACCTTTAATGGCGCTACCCATATCCGTTGCAGTCGCCAGAAAGGCCTGCTTGGGTAGTCCCGGGTGCGAATGTCCGGTGACCAGAACCTTTGTGCCCATAGGAATCACATCCGGGTCAACGGCGATAGTCCCCAGCTTAAGCGGTTTTCCAAAGTAATCCACTGCACCCCACTTGCCGTTTTCACTGGCTGCAGATGAATACGCTGTAGCTTTGACTTGTATTGTTTTTTCATAGCTAAATTCTTTGCCCCAAGCTTGGACTGTATTGCTCTCCGGCTCTACATTAAGACTGGCAGTTATCACCTTAGGTTTAACTGTATCCGTCTGTACTGCAGCTCCAACCTTGGCTTTACCCGGAATAATCAGCTTTAGTCCTGGATAAATATTCAGGGGCTGAACCTTGGGATTGGATTTCATGAGTTGGTTCATGTTCACACCGTACTGCTTTGAGAGGTTATAGAAGGTATTCCCTTCGGTAGCGATATGAATTCCATCCGCTTGTGCGGGAACGGCATGCAGCAGCACACTTATTCCAAGAACGGTTGCGAGTGACTTAAATACTGAAAATTTAATCTTCATACTTTGGAAACTTGCCTCCTTGGTACTTCTATGTATAGTAAATGACAACAATGAATATATCACAATTTTGTAACCTATGCCTAAGAAATTGTTACCATTTCGCAATAACTCCATTTTTTCCGTTTATTTTTCGCTGAATTTTAACATTGCGTTAACAAATCTTTCTTCAGTAAATAGTAGAATGATAGAATACTATAGAAACATAAAGATAATGAGCCAACTTTGGAGGGTCTATGAACGAAGAAGAGAAAAAAAACATAAACCACAGCACCCCGGCAACTGCTTATTTAAACAGGGACTTAAGCTGGATAGAATTTAACAGACGTGTGCTTTCAGAGGCTCAGGACCAGGATAATCCACTGTTAGAAAGAGCTCGATTTCTGGCGATTGTGTCGAGTAATTTGGATGAGTTCATCAGTGTTCGCGTAGCTGGAATTCAGGATCAGATCCGTGCAGGCTATACCAAAATGGATTTTACAGGCTATACTCCATCCGGATTATACAAACGTCTTATTAAACGTGTCACCAAAATCATTGCCGATCAATATCGCACCTTTAAGGACATTTCTCGGCAATTGCATAAGGAAGGTATTGTATTCGTTAATTACGAGGATTTAACACACGCTCAGGAACTGGCTGCGGAACAATACTACCGGGATATTATTTTCCCTGTTCTAACTCCAATGGCCGTTGATCAGAGCAGACCCTTCCCGCTCGTGCATAGCCAGTTTATTTATTTGGCTGTCGTGCTCCTTAGTAAAAACAATCACGAAGAGGAACCTTATTTTGCAATTCTGCAAATTCCGTCCAACCTGCCGCGGTGTATTCCGCTTCCTCACCGATCCAATAGTAAGAAAAGGCAATTTGTTTTTATTGAGGATGTAATCAGACAGCATATTCAAACCTTATTTAGCGGCTATGAGCCAGTAGCTGTTAATGAATTTCGATTAACTCGTAACTCCGACCTCACGATTGACGAGGAAGGTGCTGAAGACCTGCTGGAGGAAATTGAAAAAGAATTGCGCAAGCGTCGGAGGGGTGTACCCGCCCGTTTGGAGGTCCAAAAGGGCATTCATCCTTATGCTCTTGAGCAGCTTCAGGCTGAATTTGAAATTGATGATTTCGTATTTGAAGTAGAGGGTCCGCTTGATCTGGGTTTTTTAAGAAACTTTGCCGGAAGTCTTAAAGGTTTCGGTTATCTGAATTTCCCTACTATTGAACCAGCCTATCCTGCAGAATTCGATGAAAATGAGGACTTCTTCGAGGTTCTGCGTGAACGGGATGTGCTTGTTTATCACCCTTATGAATCCTTTGATGCGATGACTGATTTTATTACACAGGCTTCCGAGGATGAGCAGGTTATGGCAATCAAAATGACTCTGTATCGTGTAAGCGGCAAATCGCCTCTCATTACGGCTCTCGCGAATGCAGCGGAATCCGGAAAGCAGGTTACGGTTGTTGTAGAGCTGAAGGCCCGATTCGATGAGGAACGAAATATTGCCTGGGCACGCAAGCTGGAGCAATCCGGCTGTCACGTAGTGTATGGATTGGTCGGACTCAAAACTCATGCCAAAATAACACTTATTGTTCGCCAGGAAGGCCCGGAACTGCGCCGGTATGTTCATGTAGGTACAGGAAACTATAACGATAGTACAGCCAAAGCCTATACAGACCTCAGTCTGTTCACCTCAGAGCATCAAATTGGATTGGATGCTTCAGAGCTGTTTAATCAAATGACAGGCTATTCCTCTAAATACGACTGGAATTCCTTCATAGTCGCACCTACCAACATGAGTCTCTCCTTAGAGAGGTTAATGCATCGTGAGGCAGCACATGCTGCCGCAGGAAGACCAGCACGGATCATTGCTAAGATGAACTCTCTCTCTAATCAGCCGGTTATTGACGATCTGTACAGCGCGGCTCAAGCCGGTGTGGATATTGACTTGATCATTCGCGGGGTTTGCTGTTTGCGTCCAGGTATCCCTGGCTTAAGCGAACGGATCACCGTGCGCAGTATTGTGGACCGTTTCCTGGAGCATTCACGCATTTACTATTTCGAGAACGGCGGCAAACCCGAGGTGTATTTATCCAGTGCAGACTGGATGACCCGCAACCTTACCCGCCGGATTGAACTGATGTGCCCAGTGTTAAATAGTGATATCCGTAAACAAATTATTAAGATCCTGGAAATGTCTCTCAAAGACAATGTGAAGTCCAGCTTCCTACAATTTAACGGAAACTATGAACGCCCGGACGACAAAAAGGCCCCTTTCCGGAGCCAGTTTGCTGCAATGGATGTTAAGCGTTGGAAGGGAAATCGAGCTTTACTTTCAAATCCCAAACATTCTTAAAGGCCTTGAGGGCGTTCTCTATGTCTTCTACACCAAGTAGCGGGCCATGAACGCCTTTCAGGTTAATGTCTAGATTATTGCCGCGCAAATAAGCTTCAAGATCCGTTACAACACCGGTCTCACTGCCATCCAGTGCAATACTTAATTGCACCAGTGTCCCGAGCTTATGAATCCATTCTTCGTCGGAAGCCAGCAAAATGTCCTTGTGCGTAAGGGACAATTTCTGCTTCCGGCTTTTTGTGCTATACGAGGCGATCAGTGCACACAGGATAAGCTGGCGATGAGATAGTCCCCGTATAGGTGAATTCATCAACCAATAACGAGTATGACGTTTGGATTGATAATAATTAATATTGGAACCGGTTCGGTGCAGCATTATGGAGACGTAAATCAACATCTCTTGCTCTTTCGTATTGCCTCCATTTTTCAACGAGTCAAAAAGACGGTTAGCCAGCTTGCAAACATGATCTAAATGCCGTTTAGAAGCATGGATATCAAAGCTTAGAATAGTACCCAGACTATACTCTAATGAACTGTCACGCACTGGAGCCTCGGGCTCAAGCAAATCATGCAGCATACCTTCGCGGAGACCCTCTCCGCTGATTATTGCACTGCTCGCACCGATATATTGGTATACCGTTTGAAAGATAATTAACCCCGACACGATGATATCTGCCCGGCTTTTGGACAAGCCATCCAGATCCTTACGTTTCTCGAAAGTCATCTCAGGTAAGATACTCATAAAGCGATCAATAGTTTCACTGGACATGGTATACCCATGCGAGTTCGGCAATGAATATTCTCGTTGCTTCTGATCCAGCTTACCTAGTGAACGAAGTGTACCCCCAAGCCCAAACAAAGGTAACCCTGTACCGGTATTCAGCCAGGAATGCTCCACCAATCTACCGGTTACATAAGCTTGGAGCTTGCGTACCTGGTCAGCATTCCAATTGCCGCCAAGGCCAAACATGACATTGGTATTCACAGCTCCAAAGGGAAAGGAAATACTGTGTTCATAGCGACGTCCGCGGAATAAGGTAATCTCCGTACTCCCCCCGCCAATATCTATAACAAAGCCGTCCTCTATATCAAAGGCATTGATGACCCCCAGAAATCCAAAGTAGGCTTCCTGATACCCACTGATTATTTCGATAGGAATCGATGAGGCTTCTGATAAATAGGTAATAATCTCTTCGGAGTTAGCCGCATTACGAATCGCTGCAGTTGCCCCGGCTCTTACTTTATCAACACCAAAGGCCTGGCATACTTCTTTAAATTGCATCAGGACCGGAACTACAGTCTTCATATCCTTCTGCTCAAGTCGTCCCTCTTTGGTAATCTTCTCACTCAGACGGGCGGAGCTCTTACATTCCTTTATAATTTTATATCCACCTTCCGGTGTCGTATCATATATCACAAGGCGAATGGAGTTGGATCCGATATCAATGATCCCAATCCGACAGAGGTTATCTCCCATTAATGTATGTACTCCTTTGCAAAGTTGATTGATCATCTATTATACATGGTTTATATGCATAAATGAAACGGCCTCCGGTAATTATCACCGAGGGCCGTTTCAACCACTATGATTACAGAACCTTGCTTAAGAAGTCCTGTGTCCGTATATTCTGCGGATTTCCGAATACTTCTGCAGGAGTGCCCTGCTCTACGATTACTCCGCCGTCCATGAAAAGGATACGATCCCCTACCTCACGGGCAAAGCCCATCTCATGCGTAACAATAATCATCGTCATTCCGTCTTCAGCCAGCTTTTTCATAACCTCAAGCACTTCGCCGACCATTTCGGGGTCAAGTGCTGACGTAGGTTCATCGAACAGCATCACATGGGGCTGCATTGCAAGCGCCCGCGCAATCGCAATCCGCTGCTTTTGCCCACCGGACAGCTGGGAAGGGTATGCATCCTTTTTATCCTCAAGACCTACTGTTCTCAGAAGCTCCATTGCGATTTTCTCTGCTTCGCTTGTTTGGATCTTCTTTACTTTAACCGGAGCTAAGGTAATATTTTGCAGTACGGTTTTATGAGGGAACAGGTTAAATTGCTGGAACACCATGCCCATTTTTTCACGAGTAATGTTGATATCATGCTTCTTAGCGGTAATAGATTGGCCTTCAAAGCTAATATCACCACCAGTTGGCTCCTCCAGAAGGTTCAAACAACGCAGAAAGGTACTTTTACCCGATCCACTGGGTCCAATAACAACGACAACCTCACCTTTTTGGACTTCCAAATCGATGCCTTTTAGGATTTCCAGCTTTCCGAAGTGCTTTTGTAAGTTTCTAACCTCGATCATCTGTATTTAACCTCCTTTCCAATCTGCCAAGAAGTTTGGACAGTGTAAATGTCATCACAAAGTACATGAATGCAATAATTACAAGCGGCGTAAAGCCGTCATAAGTAATCGTTGATACAGACCGTGATTGGAACATCAAATCCATTACCCCGATAAAAGATACGATGGATGATTCCTTGATAATGGTAATAAATTCATTCCCGATCGCCGGCAGAACACTTTTGAGTGCTTGGGGAAGAACGATAAAACGCATGGTCATTCCCTGTCTCATCCCTAGGGAACGTGCTGCCTCTACTTGTCCGCGGTCCACGCCTTGAATCCCTGCACGGAAAATTTCAGCTAGATAAGCCGAACTGTTAATGGACAACGTAATCGCTCCGGATTCCATTGCGGTAAATTCAATACCGAATGTTGCGAGACCATAATGGATCAGAAAGAGCTGAACCAGCATTGGTGTCCCGCGCAGGAACTCCACCCAGGCCGTAGCGATAAAACGAACCAGCCACCATTTGGACATACGCAGCAATGCAATGGCGATCCCGAGCACAAAACCGAAGAACACGCCTAAAACTGCTAACAGCAATGTGTACTGTAATCCTGATAAAAAAAAGTTCCGATATTCATAAGCCATATTAAAAATATTCATTAAACGTAACCTCCGATCTCCAAAAAAATAGAAAACAGCGGGTTACCGCCATTTTCTGAAGGGTCTAACCTCCTGCTATGCAGGATTTATTCTTGGTAGTGGCTTCTGAATTTACTTATTTGCTCTCAGACAATTCACTTGCCGCTGCAACATACTCATCGATCTTGCCTTCTGAGTTCAGACGGGTAAGTGTCTTATTCACTTGATCAAGAAGCTCCGTGTTCCCTTTTTTAATACCGATTACGTAACCATCATCTTCAACCTCTGGTGTAGCATCGGTAATCACTAAGCCTTTTACATTCTTAACAAAAGATTTGGCAACCGGCCCTTCCATGATGGAAGCATCTACACGGTTGGTTTGAAGCTGAAGCACGATTTCAGATATTTTAGTTAGCGATGTCAACTGTGCGCCTTCGATTCCCTTAGCGATATCCTCTTGAATGGAACCCGCTTGAACACCGATCTTAGCACCCTTAAGTGTATCCATGGTTGCAAATTTGTCTTTGTCTGCTTCACGCACTACTACGGCTTGTTGTGCTTTGTAGTAAATATCTGACAGGTCAACGGCTTTTCTGCGTTCTTCAGTCGGACTAAGCCCGGAGATAACCATATCAATCTTCCCGCTTGACAGCTCATTCAGCAAGGATTCGAACGGCAAATCTTTAATAACAAGCTCTGCACCCATATCGGCAGCAATATCTTTAGCAATATCAATATCAAAACCAACGATTGTATCATTGCCGCCTACAACCTTATGAAATTCATAAGGAGGAAAGTCAGCACTAGTACCTAAGGTAATCGTCTTTGTGGTTGGAGCTTTGTCCGTATTGCCTGCTGCAGCAGAATTATTGTCATTCTTATTTTGGCCACAGCCTGTAAGTAAACCTACAGTAAGCAGCATTCCTAATGATATTTTACCCCATTTGTTCATTCTTATATCTCCCCTATTCTCTTTTTCATTCTGTAATTTGCCTTGTTGACCGATTTATTATAAATCACATCGCATGAATATGCAAAGGCATTTTTGTGACAAGCCTGTCATTTATTAGACTCGGTGCGAATCGACACTCTACCCATATCCGATATTTAAATTGAACATACTGGCAGCTCCTTCCTGTCGATTCATAAAGGTAGTCATAATACTCGCTCTTATTAAGAGTAATAAATTTCGAAACAAATATTACATAAATATGAATGGCAACATATCCTAAAAGGATATTATAGAAATAAAGGTGTTTATGATTCATACAGATGATCTAAAGGGTAAAAAGTATGTTAAATAATTCGTCATACTTATACCCGTTTCATTAATAAGGAGGTACTGTCATGCTTTTGGAAGCTTTGTACCATGTGCCTCGAGATAAATGGGCCTATGCTTACGATACAGAAACTATACATTTGCGAGTTCGCACCAAAAAAGATGATGTCGATTGTGTTGTGGCTTTAACCGGTGATAAATATGACTGGGAGCACACCTATTTCGAGGTGATGATGGAGAAGGCCGCAACTGATGATTGTTTCGATTACTGGGAGTGTGCCGTCCGGCCGAAGTACAAACGTTTGTGCTACACATTCCGCTTAAGTACAGGTCCTGTAAGTATATACTTATTGGATAACGGCACACGTTACGAATGTCCCCCTCCCCCCATTCATTACTTTGAGTTTCCTTATATCCACGAAATTGATCTATTTAAGGTACCTGCGTGGGCAAAGGAAGCTGTGTTTTATCAAATCATGCCGGATCGTTTCGCCAAAGGAAATCCTTCAATAGATCCTGACGGAACCGAACCCTGGGGCGGCATTCCTAAATTAGATAATTTCTTTGGAGGAGATCTGCAAGGCGTGCTGGATCATCTAGATGACCTGCTGGAGCTGGGTATTAATGCCATCTATTTCACTCCCGTATTTGTCTCCCCTTCCAATCATAAATACGATATCGTTGACTATAAAAAGGTCGATCCTCACTTTGGTGATAATGCATTGTTGAAGAGGTTGGTTGAAGAATGCCATAGTAAGGGGATTCGTGTAATGCTCGATGCCGTATTTAATCATTGCAGCGATAAATTCCCACCCTTTGAAGACGTTCTGAAGAACGGGAAGAATTCGAAATATAAGGATTGGTTCCATATTAATTCTTTCCCGGCTGAAGTTGTCGATGGTATCCCTACCTATGACACCTTTGGCTTTTTTAGTAATATGCCGAAATTTAATACAGCCAATCCAGAGGTCAAAAACTATCTTCTGGAAATTGCTGATTACTGGATTAGAGAAATAAAGGTGGATGGCTGGCGACTGGATGTAGCCAATGAGGTGGATCACCATTTCTGGCGCGATTTTCGTAAAGTGGTGAAATCCGCAAATCCGGATGCTTATATTGTCGGAGAAGTATGGAGTGATTCCCTCACATGGCTGCTTGGTGACCAATTTGATTCTGTGATGAATTACCCCTTCTCTGGGACGGTGCTGGAGTTTTTCAATGGCGGAATTAGCAGCGGAACCTTCGGAAACCGTATTGGCGCATTGCTAATGAGATACCCGCAGCAGACCAATGAAGTAGTCTTTAACCTATTGAGCAGTCACGATACGCCGCGCCTTCTAACTTGCCTCGGAGAAGATAAACGGCGGTTACAGCTGGCGATTGTGTTTTTGTTCACTTTCATGGGTACTCCATGTATTTACTACGGAGATGAGATGGGCCTTACCGGGTATGAAGATCCCGACTGTCGCAAATGTATGGAATGGGATCCGGATAAGCAGGACCGTGAACTCTACAATTTCTATCGAAACATGATTGCATTACGGAAAAAGAACAATGCGCTGCGCGAAGGACGTTTTCGTATTCTTCAAGCATATGATGATGATTCCTGCATCGTCTACGAACGCGTAGATGATGCAATCCACTTTACGATTTGGATGAACAATACTCCCGAACCTCGCACACTGAGCCACCCTATGGAGACAGATGATTGGCAAGACTCCCTTACCGGAGAGCCTGTTATCCCTGAAGACGGCATGATGAACATTCCGCTCGATCCCTATGGATATCGGATTTTGTGCCGTAGTCTCTGAGCGGCCGCTCCGCGAACGGAACGTTGCTCCAATCGCTGTTGTGTCCAGATTTTATGAATTTTACCTTAACGGTATAAATCCGGACACAAAGGCGACCGCTTTCGCTTTTCCGCAATCGTTCCGTCCTCTCCGCTGAGTTCAGCGGTACACTTCATAGCTATAAAAGCTAAAAAACTAACCAGCCTCCATGTCTTGGAGACTGGCTAGTTTTCGTTTTTTGATTTCTAGTGGCCTGTTTTAGCTGCCCAAAGAAAATTAAGTATTAGACTGACCTCAATATTTCAAACGAAGGCAGCTATTAAAGAGAAAATAAAGTTATACCTTCCGCTGTGTTGTTTAACTAACGTGTCCCGTTAGCTCAACGATTCTTCGGTTATAAAAAATCCAACAGGATAGTTCTCATCGTCTTCTTCATCTACATCGGGGTATCGATTAAAGACTGAAAGGAAATTGTCGTGTTTAATCAAATGTTCGATTAGTTGTTCAATTCTTTCCCTACTTATAATATCTACCAACACCATATCGCTGGACCAAAAATAAGCACCGTTCATGCATTCACCGGTTTGTATATTTTTTTGTCTCAACGTCTCGATATTTCGGTAAGTGAAAACGGTTGCAATCCATTTGGAGCGATCTGGAAAGACAACAATAACATCGGAATTTTTATCCTTACAATCCCATGATCCTACGGGCCATATTTCAGCTTCAATCCATACACACCGCTTTGAAAAGCACATGGACAATCTCCTTTATTAGGTTGTATTTAGGCTATCGTCTTCCGTAGGAGTTGAATCAATTTTCGTTTACGAAAGGCTTATAATCTTGTTCGTACGATAATTTTGTTTCCTCAAACGTTGGAATATCTATGAATTCTACATTTTCTGTGTCCAATCCTAAAAAATCTTTTGCAATTATTCTTATGCTTTTCTTAATTTCATCGACGTCCCAATAATTGGATAATTTTGACCACATATCGATATAGATAGGTTTATACCCATCTATATTCGTCGGAGCAGAATGAGGAACTTGACGAGAAACATCTTCTAAGTCTCTTGGGTATATATAATGATAGTGAATATCTTCATAACCATTTATAAAACTTTCAATTTCCTCACAATATTCTTTGTCATCACCAATAATATCCATATCGTATTTTAAAAGATTGATTAGATCTGTCACGGTTGTAAGTTCAAAATAACCTAAAAAATTCATTTGATTTTGATCAGAATAAAGCGTAATTTCATCATTTCCGCTCTTACTACAGAGACCATAAGCCCCATACCAAAATAACCAATGTCGAACTCGCACAAATATTGTTTGTATATTAATCACCTACCTGAAAGTCTTATACCACCATTAAATATTGAAACAGGCGTATGGTTTGCCCTATCGTCCTCTACTTCTAAATAAGCAGTACGCTCATATCTTAACACATATTGGAAGTATCCTGCCCGTTAGTTGAACAAAAAACAGCCGATCACGTTGATCTGCTGCCTTCTTGTTTTTATTGAGCTAGCGTTTCCAGTTAGGTTAATGCACTTATTCGATCTTGTTTTCTCTATGCATCATTACCATCTACATTGCCTTAGGCTTTCCCTTTCTGATACATTACTTTTTTTTCTAACTTTAATGATTTTTATTCCATTCTCGGGTGTATCAATTAATGTGAAAATGATTCTATCATATGAAGGAGCGTGATGTCCTGCAAAGTTTAATGCACTTGCAGTAACTATATGTCTTCGTGTATCACCTTTAATTCGCTCAATGCTATCTATCCTTGGACACATTATAAAATTCGGATAATCCTTCTCGATTACAGAAAAGTATCTTGTGTACAATGTTTCCTCCAGAAGTTCTTCTTTTGGTGGTCCAATAGGTTCATACTTCCAGCCTACAATGATCCAATCATAAAGCTCTTGCGAAGTTAATCGGATTTTTTTCTTGTTCTTTGTAAGTACAATTTCACCATCAACGGCAGTGCATGTCTTGATAGGACGACCATTACAGCTATGCGCTGGTTCTAAAGTTATTAGATCACCGTTGAGCATGTTTATTTTTAATAGTAATGGAACTTTATCACCCTCTAACTCGGTTGCCTGTTCGCTAGGACTTGATGTATTAATCCAATTAATAACTTTTCGAATAATCCTTTCGTCATATCCATCTGTCATGCTGAAAATCCTTGAATCATCTGTTCCTTTTAAACGAACTACTTGCATTGATGAAATTTTACTATCAGTTAGCTTTAATAAATTTATTCCGTCATTTGCTTCTGCTAATAAATGTGTCGGGAAAATTAATCCAGCAAGCAAAAGGAACACAGTTAATTTCATTTTCTTCAATTATCATCACCTATGGATACTGTCACCATTTTTTAGGGAAAGTATGTACACATAATTCAAACGTTTCATTGAACTATCCTGCCCGTTAGCTGAACAGTTTGTGATGATAATGACGGCATAACGTAAGTGCGTTCACGAACCTTCACTACCTCATGGCTTGCCGGGATGCGCTTAGGTGGTGCGGCCGTGTCCTGGCATTAACCACTACGACATATTTTCTAGGACCGATGTGGCTTGTCAGCCGATGCACGAACACATTGTTAGATGAAGTACAACCTTCCGATACACTATCTAATTGCTTAATTATTTACTACTACTTCAAAGCCTACTTCTTGTATAGATCCTGTAAATCCACTTCCATTTCTTTGCATACCTTTAAACGGAAAGCCAAAAGTCATTCTTCTGTGCTTATCAAGTGGTATAACAATTCTCTCAAATTCAATGTCTACATCATCTAGATAATTTGGAAGGATCGGGTTGATTGCAATTTTATCTACTTCCCCATAATTGAATAATGTGAAAGAACAATCAGCTGTTACAATATTCTCTTCTGATTTAAAACTACACTTGCCACTAGATATATCAATTGAATCAATTCCATTAGAGTTGTACTTTACTAAGAACATCACCCCTTCAGTTATAAAGGGAAAAACAAGAAAAAATGCAATACAACCAATAACTAATCGACTTGAAATCTTAGGGTATCTAGAACGATAATACCTTGCCGCTCCAATAAATCCCATAATAAAGAGAATAATGCCAATTATCACAGGTAAATGTAAGCCTGAATTTTCTTCGTTTGTCCATGGCGAAAATCCAATTGTTTTAAAAATACTATCACCAAATGAATGCTTCAAATGATTCTGTGATACAAGAAATAACGCTAAAATTATAGCAATTAAAGAATAATGTCCTTTCTTCATTGCAACCACTCCCATAATAATTCACTGTATTAATTTCATCCAACGTCATATTTACTAAATTCATTAATTTTTCTATATTTAGGGTATTCGCGAAATAGATTGAACTAACCTCCCTCTATGGGGAATCACTTTTCTCTTGAATGCTCGTTATATCTTTAGTTTCTAATTTTATTCGTTCAGTGCAGACAACTTTATGTTGGAATCAAGTTGAAATTGAAGAAAATGTTGGGACGAGGAAAAGCGCAAAAGAACATCTCCTTAACCACAGTCTGAAGAAAGTGGTTACTTAGGAAAAGTATGGTTGCACTTATGGATCTCCACATTTCTCATGGAGGTCAACCCTCCCAAGTCTCACAGAGTCTACGCTCCCACATTCCTTCATTCAACCTGTCCATGAGGTGGAGGTCAGATATGCTGCCC
>NZ_JAUSTK010000010.1 GCF_030812855.1 Paenibacillus wynnii | reverse complement strand
CATGAGTGACGAACATCGGAAAGCCGTATGAGGGAAAACCTCACGTACGGTTTGATGAGGAGGGGCTGGCCACACACCAGTCCTTTACTCTAGTACGCTGTCTCCCGATTTCAACCGCGAAGAGCGGTATAAATCAAGAAATCGGGAGACAACAGCGGCCGGAAGTCCAAACATTCACCGCAGTTGCGGCGGCCCTTTCCTCAAGGACTTCAATCTTTTAAAAGGCGGGTGTTATATGAAGTTAACCAAAGAGGAGAAATCATGGATTCTGTATGACTGCGGCAATTCAGCCTATTCGATGGCCGTTACTACTGCACTGCTGCCCATTGTATTTGGGATGTTCACGAATGTGAACAGCAGTATGGATTTGGGGTATTTTAATTCCATTGCAAGTATTCTGGTGGCAATTCTCAGCCCGATTTTGGGGACGATCGCAGATTACAAGGATACGAAGAAGCGCTTCTTTGTATTTTTTGCCTTGGTCGGTGTGATAGCTACAGCTTCACTGGCTTTCGTGGCACCTTCGAGCGGACAGTGGCAGGTATTGATAGTTTTTTATATCCTGTCAGCCATAGGTTTTGCCGGAGCTAATATTTTCTATGACTCCTTTTTGGTAGATGTTACGAAGGATGAACGGATGGATAAGGTATCTACGAGAGGATTTGCTTTTGGATATATCTCCAGCGTCATTCCATTTGGGATCAGCCTTGTATTGATCTTTGTTATGGGTATGGATAAGTCCATCGGTTATCAGATTGGGTTTATCATTACTGCCCTGTGGTGGGGGCTGTTGACTGTTCCTATGATCAGGGACGTGAAGCAGAGACACTATATTGAACCTGAACCCAGACCGATTGCGAGCAGCTTCCGAAGACTGGCAGCCACCTTTAAGAATATCCGGCAGCACAAAATTGTATTTGTGTTCTTAATTGCTTACTTTTTCTATATTGACGGAGTAGATACCATTATTAAAATGGTGGTGCCCTATGCCACGTCAGTTCTGGGTGCGGATGCCTTCGACACTTTCACCTTACTGGGGATTCTATTGGTTATCCAAATCATCGCGTTTCCATGTGCAATTCTCTACGGCAATCTGGCCAAAAAATACTCCGCTCGGACGATGATTATTGTTGGGATTTTCACCTATATCATCTCCTGCATCGCGGCTTTCTTTATAACATCAGTGTGGCATATTTTTATTCTGGGTGCGTTGATCGGCTCGGCCCAGGGCGGAATCCAGGCGCTTAGCCGGTCTTATTATGCGAAGATTATTCCGAAGGAAAATTCTAATGAATTCTTTGGTTTCTACAATATCTTCGGCAAGTTCGCGGCGATTATCGGTCCTGCGGTGATGTCTTTGACAACAACCTTAACGGGCAACGCACAGCTTAGTATTTTAGCGATTATTCCACTATTTCTGATTGGAGTCTTCATATTTATAACTTTACCTAAGGGGTAATGATATGAAACCAAAACCAGTACAAGCAGCAATGGCCAAACATCTGATTGTTATCTCATACGATGCCTTCTCAGAGGACAATTGGGAAATGGCCAGCCGTATGCCAAACCTGTCGAAATTAATGAAGGGCGGAGCCCACAGCAATAGATTACGGAGCGTATATCCCACACTCACTTATGTGGTACATACTACAATAGCCACCGGTGTCTATCCGGATAAGCATGGCGTCCATCACAATAATCCTTTTCAACCGTTTGTTAAGGAAGAGCAGCAAAGCTGGTTCTGGTTTCGGAATGCGATCAAGGTACCCACCATTTATGATGCTGTGCGCGAACACCGGATGAATACTGCCGCCATTCTATGGCCGGTATCCGGCAAATCCTCTATCCGATATAATATTCCTGAAATCAGAGCTATCAACAACGAGAACCAGGCCCTTAAGGTGTTGCGAAGCGGGAGCCCCCTATACTGCCTCCAGATGGAGATGAAACATAGACGGGTCAGACAAGGGATTAAGCAGCCCTATCTGGATGATTTTACAACAAAGTGTGCCGTAGACACGATTAAGCGAAAAAAGCCTAACCTGCTCATGATGCATTTGATTGATCTGGATGATGCCAAACATGTGTATGGAACGGACAGCGATGAAGTGAAGCAGGTAATAGAGCGTATGGATAACAGGCTGGGCGATATTATGCAGGCCGTGGATGACGCCGGGATGAAGAATGATACGATATTCCTGGTATTGGGTGACCATGGACAGTTCAACGTCAGATACAAAGTGCATCTGAACAACCTTTTGCAGGAAAAAGGTCTGATCTTTGAAGAGAATGGCGAGATGAGATGGCGGGCTTATTTTCAATGCGGGGGCGGGTCTGCTTATCTGCATATCCAACCGGGTGACAGGCAAGCTGAACAAATAGCATTGGCGGCTGTTGAAGATTATATGAAGGATGACTCCACAGGTATTGAGAGTGTATATGGTAGAGAGGCGTTAGATCGTCTTCATGTGGACCAATCTACAAGGGTTATGCTTGAAGCCAAGATAGGTTATTGTTTCGATGAAAGCCTGGAAGAGCCGACTATAGTAGATTTGGAAGAACAAGGGGTTAGATATGCAACGCATGGTTATTCTCCTGAAAAGAGTGATTATAGATGTAATCTCGTTGTCTCGGGAGATAAAATTAAAAAAGACTACAACATTGGTGATATCGAAATGGTTGACATCGCCCCTACGATGGCCAAGATTCTAGGGATTGAGTTCAATCCTTGTGACGGAAGAGCTTTGGATGATATTTTCATGGATTGAAGCAAGTGTGAGCACAATGGGGAATGGATGATGGAGAACGGGGAACCCCGGCACCTCGCATCCATTCCCTTTTGTTGCTAACTCGAAGAGGAAGCAGCGGCAGCCGATGCAGCAGCAGCTGCGGCAATCGCGGTCTGCTGCGCAATTACAATATTAGTAATGCTGGTGGAGAGGGTTGTGGTTAGAATGCCGCTTTTGACATCATCTACAGATTTGAAGGCTACCAGCGCAGACGACAGCAGCAGCAATTCCTGCTTGCTAATGGACCAATTCCCGAAGCTTTTTTTCGTACGCAAAAATTCGTATGTATCCGAGACATCGCTAACGATAGCTTCCCTGTCACAGGGGAGTAACGATAGTACGCCTAGCGAAGAAAGGGTATATTCTTTGTCCAGTCGGATACCTCGTGAACGGAAGGCATCGCGTAAGGCAAGTACACGGACCGTTGCTTCTGGCGCTTCATCTCCAAGAATCAATACCTGTGTCAGGGCTTGCACGCTGTTCCCGGATAGAAACTCGGGCTTCAGAGCAGCATAGAGCTGCTCCATGCTCGCCACACCGCTTGGAATGTCGCGATATCGGAAAGGCCGAGCATTGCGGCAAAGATATAGTCGTCCTGTCCCGTAAGGAAGCGGTGGTGTGCTTTCATGCCGTCGTAGAATGCTTTTACCCGCTCTACGGTGCGCAGGTATTGATCTGATGTAGTATTAGCGGCGATCTGATAGGCGGCAACGACGAGATAATCTGAGGCTCTGAATTTGGCGTTCTTCATCATGTCATAAACGGCAAGCGTGTGTGCAAGCTGCGTTTGTCTATCCGTAGACAGAGAAAGCAGGGCAGCGATGCTGATTGCCGAAGTACCCCTGAAGGAAGAAAAGAGTCCGGTATTCTCTTTAATAAGCTCAAAGCTCTCGCGAATCGCGCCATCATCCGCTATTTTATTTTCTGCCGTGTACAGTAATGCAGCCAATCGGTTGACCATGGCATTTTGCCAGGCAAACGCCTTTTTAACCCTCTGCGCGTTATCAGCAAACAATTCAAGCCTTGCTGTATACTGCTCCTTCATCGGATACACCTCTTGCCTAGTTTTGTTTTAATTCATAGACCTATATTCATTCTACAGTGCTAGAGTTTTCCTGAATACTATATTTCTTCCACTTTCTGGTTTTTGCCCGGAAGGTGGTGAACGGAGCCGCAGAATTGATATGAATCCACCTGGCCATCGGCCAGTTCTCCTTACTGCCTGTCCATTTGCGGATGCCCTGTGTAAAAAGCTCTTCTTCAGTTAATGTGCTGACCCAATTCAGCCACTCCCGTTCGGTCTGCCGGAATAAGTCCCGCAGTTTGGAAATGGAAGCTTCGGCGTATTTCTCGTAAAAAGACTGGTACAGTCCGCCAAGCTGGTTCCATTTGTAGCCCGGAGACGGCATAACAACATCACGGCCTTCACGTTCATCCTTATCCCATTTCATCACAAGATGAAGCCAGCCAAGCTGGTAGGCGATGATCTCCGCAGGCGTTTTATCCACCCCGGGTATTCTTACATCTTTTTGATTGTTATGTATGTCCTCAAACTCTGCGTCCAGAAGCAGATACTTGGTGTGGATGGTCTCCATTAATTCGGCTTTGGAAGAATACTCATAGCTTGCCATGGCAGCGCACCTCGTTTTTACTTTAGTTATATCATAGAGAAGTGACAGGGGTATGTCATATTCGCTCAGCATGTCATTTACACGGTAAAGATGTCTATATTTAAAGTCTCCCTTGCTCATTTTCCTTAACTCATCCATCATTTTAAATGAGAAGAAGACAGGAATGGAGACGATGTTCACTCATGAAGGAGTTTATTATCCGGAATCCGAAAGATGAAGATGTGGAGCAAATGGAAAGACTGGATTTTGTTCTAAAATTGCTATACCTGTATCATGATGATCTAAATAAGAAAAATATGTTCTGCGCAGTCAGTGGAGAAGATGAGATTGTAGCGGTTGCCCATCTGATGGAGCATGATACATTTCAGGCAATCCGTCCTGATGACGACCTGAATTTCATCCGATATCTTACTTTTGAGATCACATTTGCGGCCCATATGGAGGATGAACGTGTCAAAGATGCTCTGACGGAAGCATTGCTCAGACGATCCAGAGAAATCAAAGCAGAACATCCAGACAAGCGTATTGTGATGGCCCAATATATGGACACGGATAATCTCAAAGATCTGAGCTATCTGCTTTCACGCGGATTTACCATCTACGATACGATTGTCGTCTTTAAATTTGACCTTAGCCGGGACATTCCCTGCTATCCTTTACCGGATGAGGTGCGGGTGCTACCTTTTGCACTGGATAACAGCGAGGCTTTGGAAAAATATCATCAAGCTGAGCTCGCTTCTTTCGATGGGGTGGCGTGGAGCATGAATCATCTGAGGTGGATGCAGGGGGCGCAGGAAATGGTCAACTATTGTGCGTTCCATGATAGCCAATTCATTGGCAATACTTCAACGTGGAGAATCACAGAGGAGAGAAGTGCAACGGAGAACGTGTTTGTTATTCCGGATTGGCAGAAAAAAGGCGTCGCCCGAAGCATCATCTGTACAGCGCTGAAGGATCTGAAAAAGCAGGGTAAGACTATCGCCACCTTGGGCACTCATGGAAGCAACCGGAAGGCCATTCGCCTGTATACGCAGATCGGCTACGAATTGTACGGGTTTAGACTGACGATTGGCTATGAAATAGATTAGAGGAAAAAGGCTCTTGCATAATTCAAGCAGGAGCCTTTTTCTTTGGGATCAGATAACTTTCGGCAGCACCAGTCGATCTTATTGTTCCAATCGTCTAACTCTTTGCTCCAGCCGGTTGATGCGCTGTATTTGACGGTCCAATTCAGCCTCGATTACTGTGTATTGGCGTTCCAACCGTTCAACGCGCCGGACCAAGCCTGCACCGGGCTGCGGCCCGGGAGAAGGGATTGGAAGCGGCAACGGAAAGCCGCCTGGTGTGGGGATGATTAAGTTTTGCCCCAAATAGATATAATTCGGATTGGTTAGATTGTTGGCCCGCAATATCGAATCCACGGTTACACCGTAACGGGCGGCAATCGACCACATCGTGTCGCCGGGTTGAACAATATGATTCATATCCTCATCTTCTCAAGGTACATTTCCTAACCCATATATATGCCTATGCTGGGCGGTTCGTCAGGGATAAGTGCCTATTTATAGGCTGTGTACTGGATGGGCGAGCTGGAGGAAATTATTATAAGAAGATCATTTGGACTTGGGCGGAAGGGACCTACCAGGTTGACCGTAAGGCATCAGCAATGAAGGAGGCGGCGGCCGGCGTATGGGCGCGCTTATGGGATTAAGAGGATTGTCTATTGATACGAGAATTTGTTGTAATCTCTGCAATAAATGAAGTTATATAATTGTATACTAAAATGGAGCCATAACATGCTTAAGGAAGGAAGTGTTAGCAATGAATTTAGAAATGGTGATGCAGGAGCTTGAAGCTCTCGGCAAGGAACGAACCAAGAAAATGTACTTATCCAATGGCGCGCACGAACCGCTTTTTGGTGTGGCCACAGGCAGTATGAAGCCCATCTTTAAGAAAATTAAAATCAATCAGCCTTTGGCTGAGGAGCTTTACGCCACAGGGAATTATGACGCAATGTACTTTGCGGGCATAATTGCAGACCCAAAGGCAATGACTGAAGCGGATTTTGATCGTTGGATGGATGGGGCTTATTTTTATATGTTGTCCGATTTTGTGGTTGCAGTAACCTTGGCAGAAGCAGATATTGCACAAGAAGTTGCCGACAAATGGATCGCAAGCGGTGAAGAGCTGAGGATGTCAGCGGGCTGGAGTTGTTACTGCTGGCTCTTAGGTAATCGCCGGGACAGTGAATTTTCCGAAAGTAAAATTGCCAATATGCTTGAAATTGTGGAAAATACGATTCGCGATTCTCCCGAACGAACCAAATACGCTATGAGTAATTTTATTTACACAGTGGGGGTATCCTATTTGCCGCTCCATGATAAGGCAGTCGAAACCGCAAAAGCAATAGGCCCGGTAGAAGTCAAACGGGATAAGAACAAAAGCAGCTTCCTAAATCCTTCCGGAAATATTCAAAAGGCAGTAGATAAAGATCAACTTGGTTTCAAACGAAAACATGTAAGGTGTTAAGGTATCTAATTTGCCATCTAGATTTATAGAACGTACATTATAAAAAGTTCCTTGGAACTGAACTGTGACCCAGGGTTGCGGTGAGTCAGACCGTATGACGATGATGTCGCCAACTACAGTATTGTCCGTTACATGTTGAAATGAGCGAAATACCGGCACCTGGGCAGGCTTGCAACGCTTTGCATCTTCCCTAATGGCTTTGATGGGTAATATCCGTACGGTATTTCAGTGGATGGGACCCGGCCGTTTTTTTGAAGACGGTGCTGAAGTAGTGGGGATTCTCGTATCCTACCTGCTCAGCGATTTCCCTTACCTTAAGGTCGGTATTGTGCAGCAGCTTCTTGGCATGCTCTATACGCACTTTAGTGATGTAATCCGTGATTGTCTCCTTCGTTCCCTGTTTGAAGATTAGGCTGATATAATTGGGGGTTAGAAAGACCTGTTCGGCAATTTTCGAGATCGACAGTTCCTGCGAGTAGCCCTCATGGATAATTTCTTTGATTTTGTTAATGGTTTTGCTATTTTTGGTTGTGTTTTTATTTTCAAGATAGCGGGTTAAGTCCGTAAAAAGCTGAAGCATATAGTCCTTTAACTGTTGGATATTCATTTTATTGTATAGATCATTCATGATTGTCATTCTGTCCTTCAGCACATACTCTATATTTTCATCCAGTTCATATAGGGTTCTGGCGGAGGTGAATATAATCTCAGAGCATATATTTTGCACATAATCGATTTGCAGCTTCGGTTCGCTCAACAGTTGAAAAAGCTCCTCCAGCAAGGAGACGACCTTGTCGGTATTGCCAACCTTCAGCGCATTCATCAAGCCGGCGTGAAATTTATAGAAATAGGTGCTTTGCAGCGTTTCCGTGCCGGGCTGAATATCGTTAATATGGATAATCGAGTGCTGTCCGGTATAGAATTTGTATATTAATGCGGTCAGTGCTTCCTTATAGGATTCCGCCACTTTGTGAATCTGTAAGCAGGCGCTGCCGATGCCGATCGATACAGACAGCTTTAAAAACCGTCCTATGTTTTGAATTAATTCCTCGCAGATTCTGCTTGTCTCCTCCGAGTTCACATTATCGGGAGAGTAGAATAGAAGGATAAATTCATTTTCATGGGCAACAAAGCTGAGACCGGCATGCCGCGCCTCAAGGATCTCATTGATAATATTTTGAATGGAGAAATAGAGCAGTTGCTTGTATTCCTCGGAATATTTCTCAAGTGCTGTTTGGTAATCGTCGAGTTGTAGCACAGCAACGGTAAAGTGATTGCCGGGGCACAAAGGAATCTCGAAAAAACGGAGCTTCTCCCATATTTCCGGTGAATCAGGGTAGAGGCCCGCAATCATGTTTTGCAGGAATTTATCGCGGATCAAGGGCGTGTTCTCCTGCAGTTGTTTTTTCAGGTGATCCAGATTTACCTGAGCGGCTCGGTCTTCCTGAATGCTGCCAACCACTTTTCTGAAGACATCCTGGACCTCATGTAATTTAACGGGCTTAAGAATGTAACCCTCCGCATTCACCATTAGCGCATTTTGGGCGTAGGAGAAGTCCTGGACGCCGCTGATGATAATGATTTTGGTAGGACAGCGTGCTTCTTTCAATTTCTCGGCGACCTGCAAACCGTCCCATAACGGCATCATAATATCCGTAAATAAAATTTCAGGCTGATGGGCAAGACACAGTTCATAGGCTTCCTGTCCGTCCTCCGCTTCACCGATAATCGTAATGCCAAACTCTTCTTCCCAGTTAAAAGCTTTTTTCAGACTGCTGCGAATAAATGGCTCATCATCCGCTATAATCATCGTTATCATCTGTATTCACCTCATTCCAAGTGGTAACGACAGGACAGCTTATAATGACAAGCAGACCCTGACGGTCTTCATGGTTGTGATAATATTTGATGCCGTATTGCTCCCCGAAAAATTGCTGTATTCTCATGTGTACGTTGCGGACACCATATGAGGTACTGTTGTGCGACTGATTGTTCAACAGAGCATTCAACTGCCCCGGGTCAGCGCCTGCACCGTTGTCAAATATAGAAATCGTGAGCAGGTTATCGTATTCTATCTGTACGCGTATCCGGATGGTGCCTTTGCCGCGCTTTTTCTGGATACCGTGGATGATGGCATTTTCGACCAGAGGCTGGAGAGTCAGCTTGACGATCAGGCAGCATTCCAGCAGATCCTCATCCACTTCCTCCAGTTCATATTCCAATTTGTCTTGAAAGCGGAAATGCTGAATCGCAAGATAGCTCTCCACTTGCCGGAGTTCATCCCGCAGAGGAATGACATTGTTGCCTTTGCTGAGACTATAGCGGAAAAAATCGGCCAGCGAGGTCACCATGCTGCTGATCTCTGGTATATTATGCTGTATCGCAATCCAGTTGATCGAGTCCAGCGTATTGTACAGGAAATGAGGATTGATCTGTGCCTGGAGTGACTTCAGCTCGGCTTCTTTTTTGCGCAGCTCGGTGACGTATAATTTATCAATCAGCGCTCTGATTTGCTGCATCATCGTATTGTAGCGCTGAAACAGATACGCAAACTCGTCTTTTCGTTTGTACAGTATTTTGATGTTGAAATTTCCGCTCTCCGCATGGGACATCGAATGAACGAATTTGCGGATCGGGGCGGATATGTTTTCGGACAGGAGCAGGGCCATCATGAAAGAAACAAACATACATATCGCAATGACAATATACATAACCCGCTGAAAGGAGAAAAGCTCCCCATTCAGCTCACTGACGGGTGACAAGGCAATGACCTTCCAGCCATAGGGGAGAATTTCCTTGTAAGTTATCAGCATTTTTTTGCTGCCAAGCTCATAACGAAAAGAGTGGAAGTCTTGATCCGTCCCGGACATTATCATACTCTGAAAATATTGCTGCGTGCTCAGATTTTTCCCAATCAAATCGGAATCGGGGCTGAGTGCAATTCTGTTGTTCTGATCCACGATATAAACCTTGCTATTGGGTGTAGGCTTGTAATGCTCCATGGTGGTGCTGAAATCGCTGATCGGAATGTCCAGAGTCAGAATGCCGACATAAGGAAGCTGGGTATGCCGGATTCCAAACAAGCGCTTGGCGAACTTCAATGTGTACTGGGAATCGAGAGAGCTTAACCCGATCACGCTGAAATCTGATTTAGCTGGGATATTCAGGTACCAGGGCTTCAGTGAAATCAGGTCGATGTTAAATACTCTTCGGGAAAAATTGAATTGTGTATATTCCGGACGGTTCACCATGTAAAGCATGGGCACAAACCGGGCGCCTGTTGTTCCGCTGGCAGGAAAACTCTCCAATATTTTGTTCAGCTCATTCAGCTCGTTAATAATTCCGGTGCTGTCCGTAGCCCGATCGGATGAGATCAAATCGGCAAACTCCGAGTTAAGATACAGGGAGATCATCGCGTCGTCAGCGTTATTGAATTTTTGCATGAGATGGTCCTGTACAAGATTCAAGTTGTTTTTGATGGACGTATTCATATTCCGGGTGATGATATAGGCCGATTTATTATAAATTGTAATTGAGATAATGGTGGTGGGAAGGAGAACAAGAAACAAAAAATATAAAATAAGCCGGCTTCTGATACTAAAATTGTACAGAAATAAATACTTGGACAAAGTATCAAACCACTGTTTCATTGGACTTCTCCTCTGGCGGATTTGAAATAAATTGCACTTGCCAAATACGGGGATTTGTCGGAATATGGAATCAGGCAAGACAACGGGTTAATTGTAAGATTGATATACCGGTTATGTCAACGTAGGAGGTTAAACCATGAAACGGGGATGGCTGCTGGTCATTTGTCTGTTAGCTGGTATTCTGGTCATCGGAATGGTTGTTTTTAGCCGTCTGTTTTTTACAGATTTGGATAAAGAACATGAGGTGGAGTCTACAGCAAAGACACAAGTAAAGCTTGCTTTGTATGATTGGACTCATAACCTGGAGGTTCAGAATGTTATCAAACAATATAACGAAAGTAATCCGGATTATATTGAAATCGTTATTATGGATATTTCCAGAGATGACTATAACGACACGTTGAACATGCTCATGACCTCGGGAGAAGGGCCGGATGTGTTTATAGTTGACCAAGCCTGGCTGGCTTCGTACGTCAATAAAAAATATCTGGAAAATCTGGCCCCGTATTTGAGTCAGAGCGAAATGAAGCGATATCCGCAGTGGAGTCTCGATTATGCGCGGAGGTCTTTATTTAAAGGCGGCATTTATTTTGTCCCAACAAGCGTGGAAACGATCCGGCTGATTTACAGAAAAGACTTATTCCGGCGGGCCGGACTTGATCCCGAGCGTCCTCCAGCTACATTCGCCGAGTTGAAAAATGCCGCCAAGCAAATTACGGACACCGGAGTAGGCGTGCAGAAATACGGGTTCGCTCTGCCTGCTGGAGATAACCAGCACAGCTTCCAGGTGGACTTGGAAATGTCGAACACTTATAGCGGACTGAACTACTATGATTACCGGACAGGGAGATACGACATCAGCGTATATTTGCCTTGGTTGAGAACCATGAGAGAGATAAAACATCAGGGGAGCATGTATCCCGGAGAATCCCTGCTCAAGCGCGAGAATGCGTTGAAGCAGTTTGCGGAAGGAAATATCGGGATGATGTACGTAACAAGCAAAGATTATGTCAAGCTGCATGAATATATGACCCGGGGCGATTGGGGAGTGGCGATGCCGCCGGCGATCAATGAAAAGTCCAGGGGGGCCGGGGCGTTGATGATGCTGCCGCAGTCTCCTCTGGTTGTAAATTCCAGTGCAGGGGAGAAGACGGCGGCAGTGAAGGTATGGAGCTTCCTGCAATCCCCGGCTTTTCAAACCGTTTTGTTTCAGCAGGCGCTGGCTTTACCTCTGGTTGACGGGATTATGGATCATTCGTATCTCCAGCCTCAATATGGGCATTTTAAAGACTTTTACCCTACGGAGAATGATGCCATTTATCCGTTATCTCCACAAATCATGGATCAATATGATCCCAATACCGTAGCTTCGGGCCCCCGCAATTCAGGGGACCGTCCCAGAATGGAGTTATATTTGCAGCTCATAACCGACCAAGAGCAGCCGATGGATCAAGCGCTGCAGGGGGAGACGGAACGCCTGAATCAGATGCTGGACATTGCGGCTACAGGAGCTTTTTTTAATCTGGAGGACTATATTATTCGGGACTTTGATCCTCTTCATCCTCTCCCTTGAGCTGTAGAAAATCAAATATTCTTTATACAGAGAGCCTTCCGCAGTTTGCGGGGGGTTTTTGTAATTGCGGCTCAATTTACGGATGGATCTGCGGCTTTTAAAAGACTGTAGGATATCGAACTTTTATTATAGATACGCTTATTTTGATTTCGGACGTCCCTAAGTAAACTTACCTTAGACATAAAAATTTCTGGTCATTAGGAGGTGGAGTAGTGATTACTCGGCAACAAGGGAATGGAGCCGCGCTGGAAGCCGGTCTGCCGCCCAAAAAAAAAAAGCGGTTACCCACAGCTTTTAAAGAATTTAGGAAAAATAAAGTATTGCTGCTTATGCTACTGCCGGGGGTGATATTTCTCCTTATCAACAACTATTTGCCGATGTTCGGCATCGTGATCGCGTTCAAAAATATCAACTACGTTGACGGCATTATGGGAAGTCCTTGGGTCGGCTTCGACAATTTCAAATTTTTATTCGCGACCGAGGATGCTTGGATCATCACACGCAACACGGTATTGTACAATTTTGTCTTTATCCTGCTTAACCTTGTAATCGCCGTGGCCGTCGCCATCGCGTTAAATGAATTGAAAAACAAGCTGGCGGCCAAGTTTTATCAGAGTGTTATGTTTTTCCCTTACTTCTTGTCTATGGTTGTTGTCAGCTATCTCGTCTTTGCCTTCCTTAACGTTGAATACGGGTTCATTAACAAGGGAGTATTCGCCTTATTTGGACTGGATGAGGTGAACTGGTATTCGGAACCGAAATATTGGCCGTTCATTCTGCCGCTGATCAACATTTGGAAAGGCGTGGGGTATGGTTGTGTCATTTATCTCTCGGCGATCATCGGGATTGACTCTGAATATTACGAGGCCGCGCTGATCGACGGCGCAAGCAAGTGGAAACAGATTGTATATATTACGATTCCTCTGATCCGTCCCGTAATCATTATTACAACGATCCTTGCGATCGGGGGCATCTTCCGTTCCGATTTCGGATTGTTCTATCAGACTACCCTCAACTCGGGAGCTCTGTATCCGACTACTCTGGTCATTGATACTTACGTGTACAACGCCTTGATTAACATGGGCAACCTGGGGATGTCCTCGGCGGCAGGGTTATATCAGGCGGTGGTAGGTTTCTTCCTGGTCCTTGGCTCGAATTGGGTAGTACGTAAAATTGACAAAGATCAGGCTGTATTCTAGGAGGAAAATTGTATGAATAACGAAATATCAAAAACAGCCAATCTGGTTCTCAATATTATTTTTATTATCGTTTCCATCCTTTGCGTGCTGCCGATTGTTCTTGTCTTTATAATTTCCATAACGGATTATGACTCGATAGTGAAGCATGGATATCAGTTTTTTCCGGATAAGTTCAGTCTGGAGGCTTACAGCTACATATTTAAAGATTATGGTGTGGTGGCCAGAGCCTATGGAATTTCCATTTTTGTTACAGTTATCGGGACATTGATCAGTGTGCTGATTTCCTCGTTGTATGCTTATCCACTCTCCCGTGGGGACTTTAAGTACCGCAATGGCTTTGCGTTTCTGATTTTCTTTACGATGCTGTTCGGCGGGGGGCTGGTGCCATGGTATATCGTGTATACGCAGGTGCTGGATCTGAAAAATTCGATATGGGCGTTGATCTTCCCGATGCTGCTTTCCCCCTTTAACGTGCTTATTATGAAAACTTACTTTCAAATGACCGTTCCGCCGGCGCTGATTGAAGCTTCCAAGATCGACGGCGCGGGGGAGCTGCGTATTTTCATCAGGATCGTATTCCCGTTGTCCCTGCCGGTATTTGCCACCATCGGGCTGTTCAACACGCTTCACTATTGGAATGACTGGTTCAACAGCATGATCTTTATTACCGATACCAAGCTGTATTCGCTGCAATATCTGATGTACAAAATGATCTCGCAGGCGGACTACTTAAGCCGGAACAGCAGCCTGATTCAAGGCTCGGTGACCGAGCTGGCCAAACTGCCGGGCGAGACGATCCGTATGGCTATGGCGTTAATAGGAATAGGCCCCATCGTGCTGGCTTATCCATTTTTTCAGCGCTATTTCATAAAAGGCCTGACGCTCGGTTCGATTAAAGGCTAAAACCGGATATCCGGATAGCATATACATGCTTCATCAAAGGGAGGAATACGAACATGAGAAAAAAGAAATTTACGGGGCTTATGCTCACTCTGGTACTGCTTACCGGAATCGTATTAAGCGGATGCGGGGGCGGCAAGGACGGCAATGGTGTGAACGGCAATGCACCCGCCGCTCAGGGGGAAGAGGCCAAGAATGGTCTTGAGCCGGTGGAGCTGTCGCTCTACTTGCCGGGAGGTCCGGATAAAGATGTGGAGTCGGTAGAGAAAGAAATTAACGCTTATTTGAAGGATAAAATTAATGCCACCCTCAAGATCAACCAATTGAGCTGGGATAAACCGGCGGATAAGGTGAACTTGATGATACAGTCGGGCGAAGTATTCGATATGACGTTCACCTGGGACTTTTTGAGCAATGCGGCCAAAGGGGCATATCATCCATTGGAGGATCTGCTGGATCAGTATGCTAAGGAGACGAAGGAGCAGATTAATCCGGCCTATTTGCAAGCAGCAACAGTGAATGGGCATTTGTTCGCCGTTCCGACAGAGAAGGAATTGGGGCAGTCGGTTGGTTTTGCCTTTGACAAAGCGGTCGTGGATAAGTATAAATTCGATGTCGACTCCTTGAAGAAGCTGGAGGATATTGAGCCGATGCTGCAAACGATCAAGGACAAAGAACCGGGAATGACCCCGTTGTTCATGAACCACACCGATACTTTGTTCTGGTTCCCGGTCTATCCGAATGCGGAGGATATCGACGGCAGCAATGACATTCCGACGATGCTGGATTATGACAGCATGAAAGTATTCAACGAATACGATACGCCGGAGATGCTGGAACGGCTGAAGCTGATCCATAAATGGTATGAGGCCGGATATATCAACAAAAACGGAGCGACCGACAAGACGGAGCTGAAGGATGCGGTGAAGAACGGCAAAGCCTGGTTCACCTACGGCAACATGAATCCGACCTCCACCAATGACTGGTCGAAGCTGGCCGGCAGACCGATGCAGATCAAAACGCTGCTGCCGGTAAGAGTAGGCACAAAGAGCCTGCAGGGCTCCATGCTGGCCGTTTCAAGAACGTCCAAAAATCCGGAGCGGTCCATGATGTTCATCAATCTCATTCATACCGATCCCGTGCTGTACAACATGCTGACTTTCGGAATCGAAGGGAAGCATTACAAGAAACTGGACAACAACACGGTCGAATTTGTTCCCGACAGCGGGTACAGCTCCGTCTCGCAATGGATGATTGGCAACGTGCTGCTCAGCTACATCAACAAGGATGAAGACCCGACCCGGGTAGAGTTGTATAAAAAATGGAATGAAAATTCCACCATTTCTCCGGTGCTTGGTTTTGTCTTCGATTCCTCCAAGGTTCAATCACAAATCGGGGCATTGACGAATATTGTCAAGCAATATAAAAATACGCTGTTCACCGGGCAAAGGGACCCCGAGCCGACTCTGAAGGAAATGAATCAGAAGCTGAAGGCCGCCGGCGTTGATGCGGTAATCAATGAACTCCAGTCCCAGTTGGATGCTTTCCAGAAAAAATAAGGTCAGGTTGTACAATACAAATGAAAAGGTGAACTGAACAATGCGAAAATATCTGCGTTATAGCGGATTGATGATAGCCGTGATATTCGTAATGTGTATAGTGCTTACCCAGCAAAATGTATTGGCAGCAGCAAGCGGCGCTTCCACTGAGCCCTTCACGGGCGGTGCGGAAGTAGAAGTGGATGTGGAAGCGGAAGCGGGAGCGCCCGTGCCCTTACTCTGGCAGGTTGGCAACAGTGATAACAGTTCCGCTGAGTTTGGCGATGATTATAAGAGTGAAATTGAGAGCGTTCGCATTCCTGCTGTTCCCAAGGAATGGAGTGGCATATCCAAAGGTATGAAAGGGGATGCTAACCCAACCTTTAACATTTCCTACGTACTGAAGAAAATCCCCAGATATGGGGTGCTGCTCAGTTTTAAAGTACTGGATGCCAGCACTGCGATTCCTCAGCTTGCTGTATTTTCCAATGGGCAGATGAGCGGGCTAATCCAGATTACAGGCCTGAACAATGGGGAAGTCACGCTGGTCAACAAATGGAAACAGACTTATCAATTATATATTCCCAAGGAACAGTTGAAGCATGGGAATAACGTCCTGCAATTGAAGCTGGACCGGGGATTATATGCCGACGCAGCTTCCCCGGGCTACGACGGGGATAAATATTTGTGGTTTGAATGGGATCATGTCAAGCTGGAGGCGCTTACGGCGCCCGCATCGGAGCCAGTTCACGGAAGGTATGTGCATCTCGGCACCACCTTCATGAATACCACCTTCAAATATGACGAGAATTCCATCCGCCATTTGGCAGCGCTGACCAAATGGATGGGTGTGGCTTACAGCGGCAATTGGATGCGCGTCGCCTACTGGTCCGACACCGTGCCGGAGTGGGACCCCCAGGGACGCAATTATTTGCTGACGATGCGTGAGCTTAACCTGCAGCCGATGATGGACTTCCTGGGCGGCAACTGGAGAAATGACACCAGCCTTGCGCAAGGCATTGTCAGTCCCGCATTAAGGACGTATTACAGGAACTTTGTAGAGAAATTCGGCGACCTCTACGAATATATGGAGGTAAATAATGAGCCGGGGCTGTTTGGCTGGCCGCAAAAATCGGTATTAACCGCCTCTCAGCTGCTGGCGGAGGAGCGGTTGACGAACAATCAACCCTATTTAAAAATCGTGGCTCCCGGCTGGGCTTACTGGCCGTATAACGGAACTCCCGACGGCTGGGAAAGAGATGCGGAGCAGCGTAGGCCAATCGAGGAAATAGCCGATATTACGAACGGACACAGCTATGGAGGAACAGGGGTTCAGCCCGTTCCCGGCGGCGCACTCTATGAGAACTTGCGTGTCTACCCCGATCAGGACGAAGGTTTCGGCAAGGAAATGGCGATGAGTGAAACCGGCAGCAATGACAACCACGCAGATAACACGAAATATGGCACCTATGCGTTTCGTTTCGCCTCGGCTTTTGACCGGGAAATGCGTGGCGATATCGGTTATGCGGACCACATTATGCAGCACGCCGCATTTTTTTATGACAAAACCGATTACGGGCTGTTTGACAGCCATGTGAACTGGAATATGCATCGGTATGAGGATAGCCGGGCTGTCCCTGCGAACAGTGGTGAACCTGGTGAAACCCGGCTCAAAACCTTCCGCCGGTTGGCGGCAGCCTACGCTACACACGGCAGTCCGTTAACTTACAGAGTGATTAACGGGAAAGCGCTCACCGGGAAAAGGGCTTATTTCCGCGCAGTAGACACCTCTGCGCTGGGGACATCCACTGTGGGAGCCAGCTCGGATAAGGTGCTGCTGAATTTCGTGAACTTTGAGAATACGCCGCTCACTATGAAAGTCTCGGTCACTATGCCTTCGCCGGGACAATATGCCGGGGAACGATTTGGACCGGGAGAAACTTATGCCGAGGCCCATTCATTGGTGAATCTGACCGCAACACCGGATCTGGAATTGGAAGTAACTCTTGGGGCCGGGGAGACGGCGCAGTATATTCTGGATAAATATGAGAGCGCGCTTCCTGCGGTACCCGCTAATGCCGTGGCAACGGGATTAAGTTATAACAAGATTGGCCTGACCTGGGATGCGCCGGCTGCGGACCCCAAAGTAGCGGAGGTTCGGGTATATCGGAACGGGGAAGCAAGTCCGATCATGACCGTTCCCGGGATCCTGCATTTCTTTAACGACTATGCTGTGGAGCCGGATACTGAATACAGCTACAGGCTGGAGGCTGTTAATGAATTCGGTGAGGGTTCGCCATTATCTGAGCCAGTATCCGCCACCACGCTTGTACTACCTGTTACACCGCATGCAGAAGGGGATCCCACGAAATTCGAGGCCGAGGATACGCAATTCTCCGCGCCTGTGGTGGCTGTAAACCGGTCAGGCGCTTCCGGCGGAAAGGTCGTTGAGCAGACTCAACGCGGCGGATTGACGATTTTGGGATACCAGACTGCCAGCGGAGGACCCTATACCTTCACTGTTGCATATACCTCCAAGGAGGAATCCAAAAAAAATATCATCGTCAACGGCATCAAGACAGCTACGATTACACTGCCGGCCACAGGCAGTTGGACCAACCAATTCATGGAGAAGAAGTACACGATTCAGCTTCAGCCAGGCTACAACAATATTGCCCTCAATAATGCCGGGGGCGGGAGCAACATCGATTACTTCCGGCTGGAGGAGGGGGCATACGAGGAACATGCCGAGTGGTATCCAGCGGAACATGATCGCAAGGAGATCCTGTACTTCGGGTTTGAGACGGCGGCCAATGGGGTGTCCCACATTTCCAGCACGCCGGGCTCAACCGCCGTATTGTATTTTAATGGCACGGGAATTCGCTGGAGATCGGATATCCGTGCCGATATGGGCAGCGCGGATGTCCTAGTGGATGGCGAGCTCATCGGGACGGTGAACATCGCCCAGGCCGGTCTGGAAGGAGAAGACAAGGAGGTCTTCCATCTCACCGGACTTGAGAAGGGCCTGCACCGGATCGACATCGTCGTCAAAGAGGGCATGGTAATGGTGCACGGGTTTGAATTTGAGGGCTTTGAGGCCGCCTTGCCCACACCGCTTGCGGATATGACAGTGACTGAGGTCGGCTGGAATATTGTCACCGGCACCGGTCAGCCCGCCGGGCATGATATCCCGCAGATTGGTGATGCCCTGATCTTCTGGGCCAAGGTGAAAAATACAGGTGCCCTGCCAACCCCGATCAATGCATCCACCGGAGCGGGAATGATTACGGGCGGAGCCTTCTCTGTCAATGGCGGCGTTGTATCCTGGTCCGATACGTATACGGGAGTGATTGCGCCTGGGGAAGAAGTGATTTTAACAGCGAATGGCAGCGCCCAGGCAACCCCGCAGTGGATTGTCCCGGTGAACGGCGACTTTAATGTCAGCTTCCTTGTTAATGATATTAAAAGATATCCGGAGATGAGCCGGGATAATAACACCTTGACAGCAACCCTTCATGTCGGGCCCTGACCACTAATCGTCCCGGGAGTTCCTTGGCATCGTGACAACCCCTGAATTCCCCGGACACATCCGGATCAGGGGTTGTGTAGTTTTACTGGGCAATCATTATAGAATTTTGAACTTATTTAATAGCTCTGTTACCAACGACAAGGAGGAATTTCGGGATCATGCTTAAGGCACTGAGCGATGAGGAACGGCACTGGGTAGAACGTACTTTGAAAGGGTTAAGCCTGAAGGAAAAGATTGGGCAGACGATGCAGGATCATGCCGGCAGACTACCGTTTAAAGAGATGAATGAGGAGACTATTGGGTCTTATTTAGAGCAGTATCCGGTGGGGAGCTTTTTCATCGGAGGGGAGATCATTCTCAAGGCGGCAGGCAAAGCAGGGGATTACCGCAAATGGATCGAGACGTTCCAGAAGGCGAGCAAGCATCCTTTGTTATTCTCCGGGGACCTTGAATTTGGCGCAGGCTCCGCCGTCGGAAGCCTGACTGCCTTTCCGCCGTTATTGGCTCTGGCCGCGGCGGATGATGAGTCGCTGGCCTATGAGTACGGCAAATATACAGCGCTGGAAGGACGGGCGGCAGGCTTTACATGGGCGCTCGCTCCGGGCATGGACATCCTTCTAAACTGGATGAATCCGGTGATTACGACCCGTTGTCTCGGAGATGATCCCCGGCGGGTCGGCAGGCTGTCTGCGGCGGTCATTCGGGGGATGCAGGACTACGGCCTCGCCGCTTGCGCCAAGCATTTTCCGGGAGACGGAGTGGATTACAGGGATCAGCACATTACGACAACCGTAAATGACCTGTCTGAAGAAGAATGGTTTGCAACCTATGGCCAGGTAACACAGCAGGTGATTAAGCAGGGCGTGATGTCGATCATGACCGGCCATATCGCTTTGCCCTGGATGGAGGGAGGCAAGCCTGGAAGGGCGCCTGTTCCCGCGACCGTATCTTCCAAGATTACTCATGATCTTTTACGCGGACGTTTTGGCTTTGAGGGAATTGTCTTGTCCGATGCGCTGGATATGGGCGGTTTTCTGGGATGGGGTGATTACCGCAAGCGCACCCTGGATTGCTTCTCCGCCGGAACGGACGTATTGCTCTGGCCGGGCAGCCGCTACTTTCAAGTCATGGAGCAGGCGATTGAAGAAGGCGCCGTTTCCATGGAGCGTCTGGATCAGAGCGTCCGGCGGATATTGGAAATGAAGGCACGACTGGGAGTTCAGCATTTGGACAATATGGGCACAGACACGCTGGCGGTAAAGCTGCATGGAGACCGCCTGCCGCCAGAGCAGACTGAGGCTGCGCAGAAGATTAGCAAAGAAGCGGCAAGGCGTTGTGTAACATTAATTCGCAATCGTGCGGAGGTGCTGCCTTTACAAGCGGATGCCGTGGCCAAAGTTTTGGTCATTATGCTGAATAAGGTCACCGAGGGGCGGCAATTTAAGCGGATGGGAAGGTTTGTTGAATTGCTGGCAGCCCGGGGTATTGAGGTCGATATTCTGGATCAGTTTGAGCCTTTGGATACGATTTGGAAATGGGAGCAGGCCGGAAAAAGATGGGATGTGGCGTTCTTGCCCTATTTTATGCCTTTGCACGGGATGATGAATACGGCTAGACCGGTGGGCGATGCTGCGAAGGCGATCTGGGCGATGCAGCAAGCCGAGACGATCCGCCCGATCGGAGTCTCGTTCTCGACGCCGTATCTATTGCAGGACATTCCTTTTCTTGACACGCTGGTGCATGCCTATTCACTGCATGAGGAGACGATGGAATTTACGATAAAAGCGATGTTTGGCGAGATTCCTTTTGAGGGAAAATCCCCGGTGAGGACGGAAGGATTGAAGTAGCCGGAACAGTTTACAGCGGTACGGAGGGAGATTCAGGTGAACACACAAGTGAATTTAAGCGAGATTTGCGGAAAATTATGTTCCTACATGACAGCAGGCGGCAGGGACCATTGGGGGATGGATATAGAGCATTGGGATTGGGTTCCCGGCGTGGGCCTTATTTCCTTGCTGGATTACGGGATAACCGATGGGCAGCAGGCCGCTCTTGATTATGTAACGGAATGGGTGGAGCGAAACCGGGGGCAGGCTGACGGAGCGAAGGTGATCAATTCGCTGGCGCCATACGCTTTATTTCCGGAGCTGTATCGTTTGAGCGGACGGGAGGATTACCTGCGCAAATCACAGGAAATTGCCCATTGGATGCTGGAGGAAGCGCCACGTACCCGCGAAGGGGCATTGGAGCATACCGTAACCGAGGCTGTTGACTTTCCTGAGCAAGTCTGGGCCGATACGGTGTATATGGCCGTCCTATTTTTGGCCCGCTTGGCTCATGCGACGGGAGAACGTCGGCTGGCGCAGGAAGCTTTACAGCAGACAATTCTACATCTGCGGCTGCTCCAGAATACGGACACCGGCTTGCTGTTCCACGGCTGGGATTGCATTCGGGGAGGCCATATGTCCGGCGCCCAATGGGCGCGTGCCAACGCCTGGCTGACTCTTGCGATTCCCGATATTGTGAAAGGGATTCAGGGACTTGCTGATATTCCGGAGGAACTGGTCAGCCGTTACCGTGACCTGGCCTCAGGGCTGAGAGCTGTCCAGGCCGGGGACGGGTTATGGCATACGGTGCTGGACCGAAGCGATTTCTATAAAGAAAGCTCAGGCAGTGCGGGAATTGCCTGCGGCTTCTTCAAGGCGGTCAAGCAGGGTCTGCTGGATGACAGCTATCTGGATACCGCCCGGCTTACTGTTCTGGGGATTCATCCCCTGATTACGGCAGCCGGCGAGGTGACCATGGTTTCAGGCGGCACACCCGTGCTGGGTTCCGTTTCCGCCTATAACGAAGTCCCGCTCTATCCGACTTTGTATGGACAAGGGCTGGTCTTGCAATTGCTGACTGAGTGGCGGTCGCTGGAACCTGAGGCTGAAGGAATGTTGCGCAATACGGGTACAGCGAATGCGCAGTCCAATGAAATTGCCGCAGCCGCCGATGGTTTTGATAAGGGGAGATTGCAATGATGGAAGAGAAGCAATTACTGATTTCCAAAATCCGGTCCATGGAATCCCGCTACAATCCGCAGCTTCACTTGCTGCGATCCCGGTTCAGCAGCCCGGGTTATCATACGACATTGACCGAAAGGGAATGGGTGCATTCTACCCGGGATTCGCTTAACTACGCGCTTGGTTTGCTCGATACGGAGCTTAAGCAATATGAACAGCGGGCTTTGGAGGTCATATCCAGGGTGGCCGCCTTGCAGGATACAGACCGCAGCCACGACACGTTTGGCATTTGGTCGTGGTTTTACGAGGAACCGCTGAAGCAGATGGCCCCCCCGGATTGGAACTGGGCCGACTTTTGCGGCAGCAAGTTGCTTACTGCGCTTTGCCGTCATGGGCACCGGTTCCCGGAGAAACTGCGTCAGGCTGTAATCAGTTCGGTAAGCTATGCCTGCGAGGCGATACAAAAGCGCAATGTAGGCCCCGATTATACCAATATTGCCATCCTGGGCGCCTTCGTGACCTTGATCTACGGTGAACGATTCGGTCACGGAGAATTTGCGGCCTATGGTCTGGATCGCCTGACCCGGTTGTATGAGTATACTTCACGGCGGGAGGTTTTTGAGGAATATAACAGCCCTGTATACACCTATATTGCGATCCTTGAGCTATCCAAGCTGCGCGGGATGACACGGAACGCCGAAGCCCGGGGGTTGTGCAACAAGCTGCTCGACATGACCTGGAAAACGGTAGCCGGACATTATCATGTCGATACAAAACAATGGTCCGGCCCGCACGCCCGCTGCTATGAAACGCTGCTGAACGATCAGAGCAAGGCGTTTCTGCAGATAGCGACACAGGGCGAGGCGATGTTTTTTCCCTGGGCAGACCTGCCTTATGAGGAGGAGTGGTATCTCAGCGGGATGGTCTGTTCACCGCAATACCTTGAAGCCTTTTCGGCATTGGATACGAGGCTGGTTACTCAGTGGTACCAGGGCGACATGGCATCCTCTACCGCAAGATGGGCCACTACTTACATTACTCAGCAGTATAGTCTTGGCACTTTTGACCATATGGATTTCTGGAATCAAAGAAGGGTGTTGTTGGCCTACGTTAACAATGGTGGACAACCGGCTTATTTACGGCTCCGCTTTTTGCATGACGGCTATGATTACTGCTCTGCTTATTTCAAAAGCCGGCAACAGCGGGATCGGGTCTGGTTCGGCATTGATTTTGTCAGCAATGGCGGTGACACTCACATTAATCTGGATAAAATTTGCGGCTCCATTCAGGCATCCGACCTGCGATTGCGCCTGGAGCTTGGCGGTAATCTTGAGGGGGTGAGCATCACTCAGGTTAGGGATGGCGCTGTAATCGAAATCGGCGGGCTGTTCGTCAGCCTCAAGTCGTGGTTGATCCTGTTTGCGGAGACGACGGGTTCCGGGAATTCCTTTGGGTGGGAGATTGCCGAGACCGAGTCGGGGGCTGCCGTTGATCTGGTGTTGTATTCAGGCCCACAGAAGCCATTTGATTTTGCCGGGATGAATCAGGCATTGCTGGTCTTGTCCCTGACGTTAGGGATGGAACCGGAGGCACACGGGCCGGCGCCTGTAATTGAGATGGAAGACAACCGTGTTAAGGTTGCTCACGGGGACATCGCGGAGCAGCAGCCTTTATATCTTAATCTGCGGCCCGCAGAGATATAACAGATGATATAAGAAGGAGATTAATGCCTATGAAACCGGATAGCTCGCATATCAGGCAAATTAAAGTGGTATCTAACACCCATTGGGACCGGGAGTTCCGCAGATCCTTTGAACGCACGCGGCGCAATCTGTTAACGATGCTGGATACGACATTGGATATATTAGAGGCGGATCCGGCTTATGCTTCATTTACACTGGATGGCCATACTATAATGCTGGAAGATTATTTGGAGCTGCGGCCGGAGCGGAAAGCGCAGATCAAACGCCTGATCCAGAGCGGCCGATTAATCGCGGGGCCTTATTATACATTAGCTGAGGAATTCAGCATCACCCATGAAGCGCTGGTCAGAAACCTGATGTTTGGACGAAAAACGTTGGAACGATACGGAGGGAAAACAGGCACGGTCGCCTACACGCCCTCATCCTGGGGACAAACAGGCCAGCTTCCGCAGATTCTACGGGAATTTGGCCTCGATAAGATGATGTTCTATCGCGGAATTTCCCATCATGAAGCCGATGCCGAATGGATCTGGAGCGCCCCTGACGGAACAGAGGTGCTGGCCAGCCGATTTGCGCTGTATGCCCGCTATAACTGGTATTATCAGGTGCACCGTGCAGTCACCCGAGGTACGGTATTCGACAAGAGTTATGCCTGGGGACAATATGATGAGATTCCTTTCCGCCTTTCGGACACGTTATCAGGCGAAGACCAGGCCTATGACATTAAAGCTCCTGCCGTTCATTACGACAAGCGGCAGCTAAAGCAGGCAATCGAGCAGATGGTGCAGCGGGAAGGCAGGCATTTCACAACTGAGGTGTTTCTGGCCATGCACGGACATGATATTTCGGTGGCTCACCCCTTGGAATCGCAAATGATTGCCGATGCGGCAGAACTGCTTGGAGACACTTATACCATTGAGCACACCGACCTGGAGGGTTTTTGGAATGAAGCCGTCAAGCATTTGAACCGGGAAAGCCTGCCTGTACTGAGTGGTGAGCGGAGAGCCTATCTTAAAACAGGCATGTGGACGTTTCTATTCCCGGGAACCATTAGCGCGAGAACTTATCTGAAGCAGATGGATTACACGGCCAGCAACGCAATGGTATATTATGCCGAGCCGCTGGCCTCATTAGCTGCGGCACTTGGCGCGGAATATCCTGCACGGTATATGGAACGCGGCTGGAAATATCTGCTCTCCAATCATACACATGATGCGAATGGCGGCTGTGCGCCAGATGCCGTCTGTGCGGATATGGAATACCGATACCGCAAAGCGGGTGACATTGGAGATATTGTATCCGAGGATGCAATGGCTTATATCGCCGCCCATTTGTCACCGGAAGGCTTGGAACAGGATGCGCTTCAACTTATTGTATATAATCCCCTTCCGGTGGAGCGGACGGAGATTGTGAAGCTGGACCTGGAACTGCCCCGTTCTTTTGCAGCCGGATCGGTGCGTTTTGTATCGGAGCATGACCGTGAGGTCCAGTGCCAAGCGGTGTTCAGTGAGACATCCAGTGTCTTCATGGACAGCATCTGGGATGTTCCTACGATATTGGATTCCAGCCGGATCAGCTTGTTGGCCGAGCTCTCCCATTTACCGGGTCTCGGATACAGGGTGTATCGTGTTCAGCCGGAGCATCAGGATTTAAGGAATCAAGGAACCCTTGTCCGCAGCCCAGTTTCCATGGAAAATGAATTTCTGAAAGTAAAAGTGAACACTAACGGAACGGTGGATATTCATAACAAGCAGACCGGCAGAATCTATCGTGAGCTTAATTATTTGAGAGATCAAGGCGAATGCGGGAACGCATGGAAGCATGTAGCTCCGCGTCATGACCGCATTTATAACAGCCTGGGCATGCAGGCCAATATTGCCGTCACGGTCAACGGAAGCTTGTCGAGTACGATTGAAGCCGGGTATAAGCTGGCAGTGCCGATTGATTACGGGGGGGCACATTCGCGGAATGACATCTTGACAGATCTTGATGTGAAGGTGGCGTACACCCTCGAGAAAGGGGCTCGGGCCGTGAAAGTGAAGCTCACGGTAAACAACCGGGCCAAGGATCACTGGCTGCGGGCCTGCCTGCCAACAGGGCTTGAAAGCGATGTTACCTGGGCGGACAGCCATTATGATGTAGTATCGCGGCCCATCACACTGCCTGACAGCTCGGATTGGGTGGAGCAGGCCGAGGGCACACATCCACTGCGGACTTTCGTGGGTCTGACGGACGGTCAGGACGGAATTGCTCTGTTGCCAAAAGGGCTGTACGAATACGAGGCCTTCGACGATGAGCAAAGAACACTGGCACTGACCCTGATTCGCGCTTGCCGCATCAAACTTGCCGTCAGCGAAGAGAAGCTGACCGAGCTGCCGGATCAGGGCATTCAATGTCCGGGTGAGCGAAGCTTTGAATATGCGATCCATGTTCATGAAGGCGATTGGAAGCAAGGGGATTTGCTGGGAGCCGCCGCCAGGTATGGAGTGCCGGTGCGTGCCGCCGCTGCAGGGCGCGGGCAGGGAAGTCTGCCAGCGGAAGCCGGCTTGTTCACACTTCATAACCGGGCCCTGCACGTAACATGTGTGAAGCAGGCCGAGGATGGCAGCGGACTGATTATCCGTTTGTTCAATGCTTCTGCTTCCCGACAGGAGGCCAGACTCCGCTTCGGAATAACTCCGGTTGAGGTGCTGCAATGCACCATGGATGAGCAGATGGTAGGTACACTGGACTTCAAAGCCCAATTGGAAGAGCTTGTTATGCAAATCGGTCCGAAAAAGATCATCACCCTGAAGATACGCACGGAGCGTGAAGGCCATGAGTGAGAAGAGGCTGCCGGGCTTTAGCAAAAGGTTATCCGATTTGCTGCCTGACTTTAGCAGGGAGGAGGCGGGCGGCGATGGGTTGTTTCGCCGGGGAAGAGACGGCGTTCTGGACATTTTAACGCCAAGGGATCGTAAAAGCGATTTTATCGTATTCGAGGACAAAACCTTATGTTATGTCAAATCTGCCATGGGATACCCTGCGATTTATCCTTTGCGGGAGGCTGAATTTACAGGCTCTGCCGATGCCGTGCTCATGGATCTCGACGGAACCAGTGTGCATAGCGAACCGTTCTGGATATGGATTATTGAGCAAACTGTCTCAAGATTGAAAAGGCAGACCTTTTTTCGGTTTGAGGCCGAGGATGAGCCGCATGTGTCCGGCCATTCCGTGTCTGAGCATTTGCAGTATTGTATATCCAAATATTGCCCCGAGGCTACAGTTGAGGAAGCAAGGCGGCATTATTTCGAGATTACACAATATGAAATGAACGAAATTATGCAAGGCAGGGGAAAACGGGATGCATTTGTGCCTGCGCCTGGGCTGAAGGAATTTCTGCTCACCTTAAAATCAAACGGGATCAAGCTGGGGCTGGTTACCTCAGGTTTATATGAAAAAGCATGGCCCGAGCTGGTTTCGGCTTTTCGGACGCTGAACCTGGGTCATCCCTTTGACGTTTACGATGCGGTAATTACGGCGGGCCAATCGCTCCGCCCAGGGCAAGCGGGAACGCTGGGAGAATTGGCACCGAAGCCGCACCCGTGGCTGTATGCTGAAACAGCCAAAGTGGGGCTGGGACTTGAGCCGGGCAGCCGGGTTGTGGGCATTGAAGATTCCTCGGCAGGCGTGCTGTCCATTCGTCTCGCCGGGTTCCCCGCCTTCGGCATCTCCGGGGGCAATATTACGCGGAGCGGCATAAGGCCGCTGTTGGCCGGGGAATTCAGTTCTCTGGATGAACTGCTGCCGCTGCTGTCCGGGCGGAAAAGGATATAAATGGGTCGGGCTGTCCCTTTGACCGCCGGGCCAAGAGGACACAAAGAAACCTACCCAAATTGGCAGGTTTCTTTCAGCTTGTCGAGAAACCCGGTCATTTCCATGACCTTGGGTTTCTCTTTTTGTTTTGGCATATGTAAAATCGAGAAATCGAGGGGGTTACCCTCGTTTCTCCAGGCGATCCAGGTGGATCGCCATCTTCTTCATGTTCTGCACGGCTGCCGTCATCAACTAAAGGGTAACTCTGAAGGCATGAAAATAATCTGGAGGGAGCCTAAGCTCCCTCCAGATTATCCAGCCACTTGTTAATGATTTGCGGTGTAATGATGAAGAATGGTTGAGCATTCACCCAAGCGGACTTGCCATCCCATGAAATGATGCCGCAGGTTACAGATTCACGGTTGCCGTGTTCGAGTAAGCCGACATTCCAGTCGCATTTATAGCCGCTACCCGGTAGGTGTAGCGATTTTCACGAATTACAGTTCTATCAGTGAAGTTGACATTACCCGTTAAAAATCTCGGTCCAATTGTGACGAGCGCGAAATAGGCTCCACCATTAATAGAGCGTTCGATCACAAAACCAGTCTCATTCCAGGCATTGTCCCTCCAGGTCAGACGAACTTGTCGTCCGCCTTGTCGTATTGCAGTCAAATTAGTTGGAGCCGCTGGCAGTTGAACTTGATTTGGATCAACCTTCACGACATTGGAAAAGTCAGAGTCAACTGTCATCGTTGGAAAGCCAGGAGTGGCGGTGTCGCCGACAGTGTTGGAGGCAACCACCCGGTAGTAGTAAGCGTTGATAAAAATGCTGACTGGATCGGTGTATGAAGTTGAACCGGCTGGCAGCGTTGCTATATTAGTCCACGGGCCAAAACTATTGACTGCTCACTGGACAGTGAAGCTGGTCTCGTTAATGGAATTGTTCGTCCAGGTTAAAACTACACGTCTCTCGAAGAAGAAAATGATAAGATTCGCAACGAGACTGGAAGGCGCTTTTGGTGGAACGACATACGCCATAGCATGCATCATATCCATCTCTTCGTGAGCTAAAATATGGCAGTGATACACGTATTCCCAACCAAAGTTCACATAATGGTTGGTAACTTGGTTAATTGGATTTCCGAGCGGATCGAACCATCCTACAGGTGGTGGCGGTGTTAGTACAGCACCCTCGGGCATTGTTGGGTCGATCAGGCGAACACTGTTTGGCACCTCGAATGGTACCTGTTCAGGGGCAGGAATATTGGGTCTCAGCGCAATGATGGTGTGCTCGAGCGGGTTTACCCTGAAGGTTTCCTTCCAGCCCAGTTCATTAGGATCCGGCGGTAGCATAGCTCCGTCCCAGGCAACCCGGTTAATGAGCTGTGCAGAGAACAGGTGGGTGTGAATGGTATGAGTATCCACACCGTTGTGAGTGATCTTCCAGATCTGAGTTCCATCATCAAGAGAGCCAATCGGAGTCGCATTAAGATTTGCTGTACCTTTGATAATTTCAACGGGTGGACTGGCATAGCCGTAGACTACAAATTGATTGAAGTTAGAACTCGTGACAGGGAATTCTAGTCCAAGCATACCACTCATCCGTCCATACCCGGTGTCGTAGACTTCACCCATTTCATCTTGTAAAGCCTTCGGTTCGATCTGCAGGGTAACAGGCGGCTGAAGAACTCCGCTCGCGTCTATCGGACTAAAGGTTTTGGAGAACTCTTGAAGTTGTACGTAGGCGCTGGAAGCGTTAGCAGGCAAATTAGTAACGTTATAGGCGGAGTTGTAAGCAGCCTGTGGGATTATGATCGGATCATGGGTCGCTTCAAAGACACCTCTTTTTGTGTCTGTTTTAGAAAACGCAGCTTCTAACACAGTAATGTCATACGCAGGTGCGGGAGCAGAAGCTGCCACTCTGATCTGCATAATCGTGCGGGTATTGGGACCGTATCCAGGTTGCGTGGACGGCGCGCCACCCTCAGCAGTTAGGTCCGGATTGCCCGTGTAATAGTCATAGCGTGGGTCGGAAGCTGGGAAAGCTGCGGGAGCATCGTTATAAAGAATGAGAGTCTTCCCGGCATACTGGGAAAAGTCAACGATGACATCCGCTCTTTCTGCGGTTCCCAACAGGAGCGAGTGCTGATCGACATTTCCGAAGTTGAAGTTTGTCGCATTCAGGTTCCATGTGATCGGCTGGCTAGGGATCACTACAGGTGCCGGCAGGAAGCCGCTCTCGGTGCCGATTTGAATCCAGTCTGGTCCTTTTAAGGCAGGATCGGGCACGCCACTTGGCCAGTCTGCAGGAATACCCGGTGTTCCACAAGCGGGTACCATCTTGACTTCTGTAGCATATCCCGTGTCAGGTGAGACATAGCCAGAAGGATCAGCTACATACATTTGCAAATTAAAGAAACGGTCATCGGCAGCATTTAGGATGCGGAAACGGTAAGCCTTGGGCTCTACTTCCAGGTAGGGGTAGGCAGTACCATTGACAACAGGGGTGTCCATAAACGCTTCACCCGGCATCGAGGGGTTAGGCGTAGCAGGCATCATTGGCGGTTGCTCGGGCGCATTTACGGGATCGTAGTAAGGGTTCGGAACCGGCCCGTGCTCTATATTCGTTGTAGGCGGCCAGAACCACGGGCCATACATCCATCGGCCAAACGGGTTTGCCCCGCTGGGATCCCAGGGATTCTGGGCTGGACTATAGACATGAGGATACCAAAGGTCGCCGGTATTGGGTGTACCTGGCGTTGTTCCCCATGCCCAAGTGGGATCCGTACCCAGGATGGTGTTGGTATCAACGAAAGTTTTGTCTGGGATAACCAGGGGAATCCCAAGTTCGGGAAGAATCTTTTTCAAGCCTGGATTAACCCCGGATTTGTTGGTGCCATTGATGAGATCCTGTTCAACCCGGTCAGTCAATAGATAAGCTGCAGCTTCTCCGACATAGACATTAAGGCGAGTGATACCAAATGAGTGATCATGATAGAACATCAGCCTTGCACTTTGTGCATTGGGTGTAGTACAAGGTCTGTATACCATCGCGGGGGTCGTCTACATTCTCCATATCAGGGACGTTCACTACACTGACACCCTGAGGATAGGGAGTGTCTTCTCCCGCCGGGGTAATCCACTGATGAGGTGTCCCATCGCTAATCCAGATGGTATTATTACCATGAAGATGGATGTTGGCGCGGTTTTGTGTGTAATGCATAGGCATGGCATCATGTCCTAGCGGTCCATGCCCAGCTCCCATAACAGTTGTATCTACCGGGACGAATAGATTGCCGCAAGCGCCGGTAGGAAGCAGATTATAGAACTTGATGCGCACCGGTACGTCACGGGTGGTGATAATAGCAGGTCCCATATAATGGGGCGCATCCACTCCGTAAGCCTGAGTGCCATCACCTTTTAAAATCGGCACACCATTATGGGTCAAAGCAATATGCGCACCGGGAACGACTGTTGTAGACAATTGCACATAGCCTCGGAGCGTGGTGGGTGGCAGATCCGAGTGCATCTGTTCTTTAAACTCAACCACGGCGATTTCGTAGTAGTCAGAACCTGAATAAGTCGTCGTATCGGCGACAGCAATCGGGATGTACTGACCTAAAGCATTTGTGCTGCTAGATCCCAGCCCTGGCATTGAATCAAGGAATTTTCTCAGCGGCGGACTATAGGCCCAGTTGGCGGTACCGAAATAGTCCGGAATCAGATATCCAGTATTCGGATCGGGCACGAGAGCCGTCCGATCTAAAGACTTTTTCGTCTGCATTTTTCTGTCTCCTCATAAATATATTTGTGCAGCAATGCTATCAAAAATCCTTATTCGCTATATAGTGTTCATTAGGTAAACTAGGGTTTGTGCATGTATCATCATGCATGAGAATTAGTTCACTACCCCGATTTGATAGACACCCAGAGTTTTTAATGTGCATCTATGTTGTGTTCTCAGCACATGTGGAGTGCTTAATATTGATGATGCCTAAAAGAATAAGTGAGATGTGACAGTATTGCTCAAATGCATTGGTTTTTAAGATGGTGTACACTTAAATTCTGTTGTTAAACGGGCAGGTTAGTGTAAGAAGGAAAACTTAGATTTAAACCTAAAATATATAGATTAAAAAATATGTCATTATTTATATAAAAGAAAATGAGGGTGAAAATATAAATATTAGAGTAGCAAGTGAATTAGACTACCCTGATTTAAGACTTATATATCTAGAATCTCGTCGTAAAAGTTTTCATTGGGCAGATAATGAAGAAATGATTTTAGAAGACTTTGATAAGCATACTGAAGGAGAGTATATAATTTTAGCAGAGGAAGATACTCATATCCTTGGATTTGCTTCTTTGTACTTGCCAGATGATTTTATTCATAATTTATTTGTTCACCCTGATTTCTCAGGTAAGGGTGTTGGTGGTCAATTGCTTAATGCCTCCATAGAAAAAATGAATAAACCAATAAGATTGAAATGTGTATCCGAAAATCAAAAAGCGATTAAGTTTTATGAGAATAATGGTTGGAAGAAAGTTGTTGAAGAAGGTAAACTAGAAGAAAAATATTGGGTTATGGTATATGAATAAAATAATTAATTGAGCGCTGGCGAATACGAATATAAGCGTTCATGCGTCGGGGAACATCTTGTCGTCATTGCAAAAGCAGCAGGTTAATTACACAAGCAAGTGGAGGATTTGGCCGCAGTCTACTGCTTGATTCAAAATTTGACTTGGTATCAGTGAATGTTAGGTGAAAAGGATCGGGATTGAAGGCCAGTTCCTTTCTATTTTATCAATATTAAGAACTCCATACATGTGGAGTGTCTAATATTGATGGTACGAAAAGAGATGTGACAGTATCGCTCAAGGAAGTTGAAAGATAGGTAGACGAGTCACGTTGAATGCTGCGTGAGGATTGAAAGGCTGAAAGATTGATGAATAAAGGGATGCAGGCGATTCGCAAAGCTAATAATTTAGTGCGATCCTTGAGAAGATAAAAAAGATATTTATAAAATATTGAGGTTTAATAAAAGATGAGGGTTCATGTTATGCCAAAAAACGATAATATGCTGGCAATTCTATGGATGCTGAATTCTGGCGTAAAAATGACTGCAAAACAAATATCCGAAAAGTTAGAAATAAATATAAGGACAGTTTATCGGTATATTGATGCACTATGTGCCAGCGGAGTGCCTATAATATCCGACACAGGTCATAATGGCGGGTATAGCTTGCTGAATAATTTTATCAGAGCACCTCTGCTATTTGATATTGAAGAAAAAAAGGCACTCCTTCATGCTGCTGTTTTTGCAAAAGAAGCCGGATACCCTTTGAGTGAGGCATTAGGCAATGCGACATCAAAATTGAAAATGTATTCGAATCAGGAGCAGGAAAGTATACTTAGCCGTCATTTAGCCGGATTTGAAGTTATAAACCGCATGGGAGACCCTTCTGTTCAGCCGGTATTGGCGGAATTGGAGCAGGCTGTAGCAAACGAATTCTCTGTAGAAATTGATTATCGCACAAGCCATGAAGAACAACCCAAGAATAGGGTGATAGACCCCTATGGAATGGTTTACTGGAACAATAAATGGTATACTGTTGCATTTTGCCACCTAAGAAATGAGATCCGCAGCTTTCGGGCAGAACGGATTCTACAAATCAAGCGTACTCAAAACATATTTAAGCGTTCCGAAGCTTTTTCGGCCCGTGAATTTTTTATGAAAAATCTGTTACCTGATTTAGTGGGCAAGGACGGGTTAATTTCTTTAATTATCGGAGGCAGGTCAGAGGCATTGGATGACTTATGCCTGCATTGGTTTTTGGGGCATCATCTGAAAGAGCGGACATCCAATCAAGCAATCTTTTTACTTGAGGAAGAATCAATTCATAGATATGTACCTCATCTTCTCCTATCCTACGGTAAATCCATTCAAGTAATCGAACCACAGAGTTTGAAGGAAAAACTTGTTGCAGTTGCGTCGGAGTTAATGGAATACTATCAACTTTAATAGCTTCACTGACAGCAGATGTCAGTGAAGCTATTTTATAATGATGATAATCATTGATTACCTATGGATGGTTGGTATCACTTGATGAATTGTAAAATAAGGAGAACTTGCAAATGAATAATACGGTATATCTTTATGTGTTTGACACAATGTCAGACTGGGAAATAGGTTACTTAACTGCCGAACTGAACTCGGGAAGATATTATAAAAAGGGGCTGGCCCCATCAAAAATAGTTACCGTGGGAATTGAAAAAACTCCTGTGACTACAATGGGCGGATTGAAAATACTGCCTGACATCAAACTGGATGAGTGCAGCATTGAAAGCACAGATACATTGATTTTGCCCGGTGGAGATACATGGACAGAAACAATTCACCAAGCCATCTTAAAAATCGTTGAGAAGTGTTTAAAGGAAGGTGTATTGGTTGCAGCGATTTGTGGTGCTACAATGGGACTTGCCCAGACAGGATTGCTGAATTCACGTTGGCATACAAGCAATGATCTGGAATACCTTAAAATGATCTGTCCCACTTACACGGGCGAAAAGTATTACAAAATGGAGTCTGCTGTAACTGATGGAAAACTGATCACTGCATCTGGAATAGCTCCGTTGGAATTTTCTGTACACGTCTTGAAAGCTCTGGGTGTGTTTTCTTCAAAAACATTAGATGCCTGGTATAGTCTTAATAAGACTCATGAATCCAAATATTTCTATGAGTTGATGAATTCAATCCAATAAAAAATTATTTTGCGGAGTTTACCAACATTCATTTTTACAACCTTGGGGATTCGGATATTGAAACGTCTATTAAGGCTGTTTTTGATATCACAAATGCACTAATGACATAATATTAGCAGACAATGGTATATGTGATGGCTATCGGAGGCACTAATTTGGGTTATCAATAGGATCAAGTTTCCGTTTATAGGGACAATCTGGGGACAAATAGGAACATATATATTCAAAAGTAAAATTAATGTAAAACATCATCATAATTGAGCGGAAATGAGACGTCAGAAACGGAATTCATTTGCGAAAAGCTTGTTAGATCAAGAATCTTACAGACCCCATACAGTACATGTAGATTTAGTTAAGAAACTTGAAGCAAAAGGTGAGCAAATGATGAGTAATAATTGAGTAAAAGAGAAAATACATACGTAAATCATAGGGAACTAGCGGAGAGATAAGATACCCGAAAGCCTTATAGGAGTAGGCTCTAGGACATTTTGGGAAACAGCGGAAAGTGTTGGGCGACATTGAGGGGGTAGTGCCCATAGGGTGTGCGGGTTCAAATCCCGCCGACCGCACCATACCTCAAAAACCTCGGAACCCTTACTTTGTAGGGGTTCCGAGGTTTTAATTGATGACCGGCTGATCGCCATGGTTTTAGAAGAAGACGAGGCGAAGCAGGATCTCCTTCATGCCCAATTTCTCGAAGAGCTTCAGCGCAACATTGTCCCTGTGGTGAAGAACCGTTCTTTCATGCGAGACAAATAGACCAAAGCCAATAGGTTCACAAAGACCAAGCGACGAGGGCTATAGCTGCTTAACCTGACAAAATTGGGGACGAGCGGGGGTATCATTGCCGACACAAAAGCCGTCTAAAATTTATGCGCAATTTTTCGAAATGTCGGGTTCCACAATCTAACAATAATCGTTTATAACCGGCATATCGCCTTTTCGATCGGAATCGGAAAGACGACGATTTACCCCCGGCGCTTTTCCCTTGTTATTCGCGTTCGGGGTTCTTATTCTTGAATAAGTATATAAAGGTTAAAATAAGTCCGATAAGTAATAAAGACAAAGTGTTCGTTATTAAAAATGCAATTCCAACACCCTGTACCACTAAATTAACAGCATAAATTTCCATAAAAGCAATCCCAATGAATACTAACCAAAAGCTTTTTGCGCTTAAATCTGTTACTGATTTGGTTTTTACTATTTTTAATATTTGCGGAACCCAACCTGACGCTAATATGAACCCGCCAATCAATTGTAAAAGTTCAAAAACCATTCAAGTCCACCGCCCTTCTTCTGGAATTTATATGCAAAATCTAATATTTTATGAAACTAAACGTCACACCCCCTTTAATGTAAAAATCGAATCCTATTGCTATATTCGTGTTACTGGAACGTCATATTAAGCGCGTAGAACTAGTGACCGGGAATGATAGCGTAAAGATCGCCTTCCGCACGTCGCAGGACAAGCTCGAAAAAGTAAATAAAGATCGCGTTTCGGTACTGAACTAAGCCGGGGACAATTCGCCTCGGTCTTTTTTATGCCGTCAGACTCCCGGAATTGGCGAGTATAACGTTTCGGGTATTTTCCCGCGCAAAAGAAAAGACGCTTTTTAGGGCGCCTAGAAGTCGTGGGCAAATGCCATTCCATTAGTATAAAAGCCTGTACTCCCTGTCACCTCGACACATGTGGAGTGCTGTCCACTGTCAATGCGGAAGGACAATTGAACTGGGGATATGTTGATGCGCGAGGATGCTACCGACAAATAAACCGAGCGAGGTCTGGTCATAAACTCCAGATATCGCCCGGTTTTATATTTATCGATATCTGCAAGAAAGTCGGTTGTCATCCATGCCTTGACCGTTTCAAGAGCGAGGGCAGAACCTATTATTTTAGCACCAATACATAGAATATTTGTGTTCGAATGGGAACGGGCCAGCCCGGCGCAGAATGGATCCTGACAAACGGCGGCATTAAGTCCGTATATTTTATTTGCGATAAGTGCGCTGCCATATCCAACTCCATCAATAAAGATCCCCCGGTCCGCTTTAGCTTCTGCGACAGCTAATGATGCGCGTGATCGCTTGCCATCGCAATTTTCATAATAGGTACACTCCTATAGATTAATATTAGCCAATTCCAAATATAGTTCACTAGCAGCCATTTTGATAATGATCATGAACACGGTATCATGTCCCTAGGGATTTTTTTGTGTTTCCTTACGTTCGGAATAATAAATTTTTACCAATCTCTGCAACTAAACATTTCAGCCGCACGTTTTATATTTAGTGAAAAATTGGTTGGGGTATGAGTTAGCCTTGTGCAATCAGCTCCTAATTTTGTATAAGATCCTCACCGAACTTCAACGAGGTCGGAATTCATAATTGGTTTCTTAGTCTTTTTTTGCCCCAAAAAAATCGTTCCCACAACTCCCGCTATAATCATCAATGAACCGATCATCGAATACTTCGTAATCTCTTCTCTGAGGAATAGTGAACCGGCTGTGATCGAGACGATCGTCGACAGATTTGAGAATACACTCATTTTTGAGGCCTCTATTCGGGACAAGGCATAGTTTGCCATCAGTGAGGTTAGGAGTGAAGATATCACTCCGAGGTACAGAATCGATACGATAAATGTGCTGCTGGCGAGCGGTGCGATGAAGCGATCGAGCGTCCCGGCGGCAACATGATCTGTTAGTGAAATGATCAGGAAAGTAACAAAGCCAATTCCAAACATCAAATAGCTGATCTCCGCAGGGCTGAAGGTTCTGAGCAGCGAGCGGGCCATAACGCCATATCCGGCGAAAGCCAGACACGATAAGAATAATAGGGAAATACCCTGTATGTTCGTCAAGTCGATGCCAGTGCCCTTCATCATAAAGATGAACACCACGCCGAATACCGATAAGAAGATCGAAAGCTTCTGCAGGACAGTTGTGGTTTCCTTCAAAAATACGGAGGCTAAAACCATCGTCAAGATCGGTGTGGTGGCATACAAGATGCCTCCCTCGGAAGAGGTGGCCTGCTGCAGCCCGAACGTTTGAAGCGTGAAGAAGCCAAGAGGGTACATCGATGCCAGAAGCAGCAGTTTGCCTAACGGTTTGTTGCGGTAGTTCAGTGTTACTCGGCCGAACATAACCGGAATCGACATCACTATAAAAGAGAGTGCAAAACGGTACGTTAGCGTATCGATAGGGTCAGCATAATCAAGCGCCATTTTGGTAAACAAGAACGAGAATCCGATGATCACTGCGTTCAATAGCGCTGATAAATAAGCAAGTTTCGTTCCTTGGTGGTCTATGATGGTGTGTCTCCTCCTCTTTTAAACAGCTGGGATCATGTTCGCGAACAGCTATCCGTTACTCAAAATTGTAGAGGGAAATCATGACCTGAACAATAACGTATTATCATAACTGTATCGATACAGTTTATTGATTCTTGTATACTGGATAGAGATAGGTGAGGGGGAGCGGCATGAAAAAGTATCTGGTTATTCTGTCCGAACTAGAGCAGAAAATCTTAGAGGGACAATATCGTCCAGGCCAAAAGCTGCCTTCCATTCGCAGTACCTCGGAGCAATATGGGTGCAGCATGAGCACGGTTATACGGGCATACGCAGAGCTGGAGAAGCGGCACGCCATTTATTCAATCTCGCAAAGCGGCCATTATGTAGTCGAGAAATCGGGAGATGAGACTAACGACAAACCCAGCAAAATCATAGATTTCGCTTCCGTGCTGCCCGATGTGAACGTGTTCCCGTATTTGGATTTCCAGCATTGCTTGAACAAGGCGATTGATAAATATAAGCACCAGCTGTTTACCTACGGAGATTCAAGAGGACTGGAGAAGCTTCGTCATACCCTGGCCTCCCATCTTGCAGGAGATCAAGTATTTACGAATGCGGAGCGGATAATAGTGACTTCGGGTGTGCAGCCGGCGTTGGAGATATTGGCGAAAATGCCATTCCCCAATGGGAAGTCAGTCATCCTAGTCGAACAGCCGAGCTACGATATCTATTTGCGGTTTCTTGAGGCAGAAGGCATACCGGTTAGCGGCATTGCCCGCACGGCAGCAGGTATCGATCTGAGGGAATTAAAGGAGAGGTTCAAATCCGGCGACATTAAATTTTTTTATACGATGTCAAGGTACCACAATCCGCTGGGCACTTCTTATAGTGCGGAGGTTAGGGAAGCGATTGCCAGTTTGGCTAGCAAATACAATGTCTATATTGTTGAAGACGACTATATGGCTGATTTGGGTGAAGAACGGGGATTTGATCCGATTTACGCGTACAACAGAACTTCTCATGTCGTTTATTTAAAAAGCTTTTCGAAGATTATATTCCCCGGTTTGCGGTTGGGGGCCGTCATTTTGCCGGAGTCTCTACTGGAGACGTTTCATTCCTATAAAAGATATGGCGACACCTCGCTGCTGTCTCAGGCGGCCCTCGAAGTATACATTAACAATGATATGTACGAACGGCACAAACAGAAAATATGCAACCAATACGCAGCCAGGATTCGCACGCTGAATGAGGCATTAGAGCGGTATAACGATGCAGGATTAATAGAGAGTTCTGGGGTTAACTCAGGAATTTTTGTGCAATTTAAGCTCCCGCAAACGGTTAATTTGGAGCAATTGATAAAGAGACTTACGGCTAGAAATGTCAATGTCGTATCTGGAAAAGGATTCTATTTATCCGGCTACCTGGATCGGGAAAAGTTCTTGCGGATCAGCATTTCCCAAGCGCAGCCGGAGCAAATTGAGGAGGGAGTTAGGGCGATTACCGAAGAAGTGAGGGGGATGAAAGGATATAACTCAATAATATGATAATTAATAAACAAAGGGAGGTAGAGTCTTATGTCCGATGTTCGGGAGCAAATCTTGGAGGAGTTACACCGGATCGAAAGGGACGAAGGGGTTCGGATCTTGTATGCTTGCGAATCGGGAAGTCGTGCGTGGGGCTTCCCGTCCAAAGACAGTGACTATGATGTGAGATTTATATATATCCGGCCCGTGGAGTGGTATTTATCGATCTTTGAGAAACGGGATGTGATCGAGCGGCCTATCAGTGATCAACTTGACATTAGCGGCTGGGATTTGAAAAAAGCCCTGAATTTGTTTCGGAAATCAAACCCTCCGCTGCTGGAGTGGCTGCAATCTCCGATTCATTACATGGAACAGTATTCGGTAGCGGAGCAAATCCGGGGCATTTCCCCCTTCACATTCTCTCCCAAATCATGCATGTATCACTACCTGCACATGGCAAAGGGGAACTATCGGGATTATCTGCAAGGTGATCAAGTCAAAATCAAAAAGTATTTCTATGTACTTCGTCCCATCTTGGCCTGTGAGTGGATCCAGCAGTATAATACGATGCCCCCTATCGAGTTTCAATCACTGATTGACGTATTAGTGCCAGCGGGTAGTGAGTTAAAGGCGGTTATTCTGGATTTATTAGCTCGCAAAATAGCGGGGGATGAAATGGATTATGAACCAAGAATCAACCCGATCAACCTTTTTTTAGAAGAGAGAATAGCTTACTACGAAAAGACGGCTGTAGGTATGCTTACGGCAGAGGCTGTACAGGATCAGGAGCTCGATGTTTTGTTCCGTTCAGCATTAAGGGAAGTATGGGGATAGGGGCTTAGAGTTTGGGCACGCCTCCAACTGGCAACAAAAAAAAGCAGAGGCCTAAGCCTCTGCTTTTTATCATTTTTCCCTACGTCTTAATCACAAAGTCCGTGCCTTCTTTACGTTTCTTTGCATATTCAGCGGTTGCGGTAAAGAGTAAGTCAGAGGATGAGTTAAGGGCTGTTTCAAAGGAGTCCTGAAGAACGCCAATTATGAAACCAACACCAACGACTTGAATTGCCACATCATTTGAAATGCCGAAGATGCTGCACGCTAGAGGAATCAATAAAAGCGAGCCGCCCGCAACACCTGAGGCCCCAGCAGCAGATACAGCGGATAGGACGCTAAGAATAAGTGCCGTGCCAAAATCTACTTCAATGCCAACCGTATGAACAGCAGCGAGAGTCAAGACTGAAATCGTTACGGCTGCACCTGCCATGTTAATGGTAGCACCTAATGGAATAGACACCGAATACGTATCCGGATCCAACTCCATTTCTTCACATAAGCTCATGTTGACTGGAATGTTTGCAGCTGAGCTGCGGGTAAAGAATGCGGTAATCCCACTTTCCTTCAGGCAATGAAAAACAAGCGGGTAAGGATTTCTGCGAATATTCACATAAACAATCAATGGATTAACAACAAGTGCCATAAATAGCATACATCCAATAAGAACAATAAGTAGTTTACCGTAATCGAGCAAAGAGGAAAGTCCATTGGCTGTGATGGAATCAAAAACAAGTCCCATGATACCTAGTGGTGCTAAGTTGATCACCCATTTAACGATATGTGAAACAGCATCTGAAAAATTAGTAAGCATGTTTTTTGTAGAATCATTGGCATTTTTTAATGCGACACCCAGAAGAATAGCCCAAGTCAGGATACCAATATAGTTGGCATTCATTAGGGCGTTTACTGGGTTGTCCACAACCTTAAATAGCAAAGTCTTAAGTACTTCTACAATCCCATCAGGTGGAGTCAGGTCGCTGGCACCCGTTACAAGGGATAAGTTTACCGGGAAGATAAAACTTGCAATAACGGCTATTAGTCCCGCCAAAAATGTACTTAAACCATACAAAAGAATAATCGATTTCATATTCGTTTGTTGGCCTTGTTTATGTTGGGATATGGCTGACATTACGATGAGCAAGACCAATACAGGCGCAACCGCCTTTAATGAGGATACAAACAAGGAACCGAAAATGGTGATTCCCGTTGCATTAGGAATAACTAAAGCCAATATTATACCAACTATAATCCCCACAAGAATTCGTCGTACTAAGCTTACTTGGTTCCACTTGAGTAGTAATGTTTTCAATGATTTTCCCCCGGTTTCAATATGGAAATATAACTTAAGCCCAGCGCTTTAAACTGATAAGGCATAAACGCTTTACTATGTTGGCAAGTTTATATTTATGTAAGTTTAGCACGAAAATTGTCGGTTGTGTGAGAGTGCCAAAATCTGTACATAATTATTCACTTTTATAATTAAAGCTATATAGACTGAACTGTGATGAAAACTTCTGTGAAACACGTATGAACAACAACCAGGTGCTTCATTAGTTCAGTCTAAATTTAGAAGGAATTTTTCCTACTAATTTAAGGATTGAACCACTTATCGAGTTATTTAGCGGGAGTATTTCCCTCTAAATGTTGATTATAAGGTTATATTTATGATTTATAGGTAAATTTTCCCTCTAAACTTTATTTCCCACGGTTGTCCTACATGAACACCTAATTATTTTCGTATGGCTGCTCTCGGCTCGAAGTCTAAACGTTCGCCGTTGGTTGGCGTAGCTATTTCATTTGTAAGTATAATTTCAGAATTAGCCTGCTCTTTCACGGTATTCCTCTATTAGAGCTGTCCCGGCCACCGCCGGGATAGGCAGATTCAAAGATGGCGTTTTTTTTGTGATTTTAGAAAAAATTGTAGAAAAATTCCCCACTTAAACAACGGTCCGTTCGCGGAGCGTCCTCACCAAGCTAAACGTTAATCCTACTCAAATAAAATAAGGATTGACCCAAGTAGCCATTTCATGGCTTTTGGATCAATCCCGTTTGATAGCAGCCTGAACTTTGGTAGTGCCCCTTTAATCCTCTAAGCGTCTAACCCTTTGCTCCAGCCTGTTAATGCGTTGAATTTGACGATCCAATTCAGCCTCAATTACTCTATATTGACGTTCCAACCGCTCGACACGCTGGGCCAAGCCTGCACCGGGTTGCGGTGAGGGGCCAGGGCCTGGAATCGGTATCGGAAACGGATATCCGCCAGGTGTGGGGATAATCAAGCTCTGGCCCAAATAAATATAATTTTGATTGGTCAAATTGTTTGCTCGCAATATCGCATCCACGGTAACGCCGTAACGGGCAGCAATGGACCAAAGGGTGTCGCCGGGTTGAACAATGTGATTCATATACACATCTCCTCTAAAGTAACTTTCCTACCCCATATATATGCCTAGAATAGGCGGATCGTCAGGTACAAATGCCTATATTCGAGGCCGCTGAAATAATTGATAAATAACCATGATGCCCTACCCGAGGTAGGTTGGATTCATGGTTTATTCGTTCGTTATGTGAAAGATGCAACACTACATGAAACAAGGTATAATTTGGGATAACGACTTATGGAAGCGGAACCAAAACTATGATCATCCGAAAGAGAGGCACAATTATGATAAGAGCATCTGAAGATAATGAATATTATGAACTGACGAGTCCGACGATTCTTCCGAAGGCTTCAGGGTTTTTATGGAATGAAAAGATGATGATTCATATGAACTGTCGTGGCTATGCTGTAGCGCAGTTCATGCAGCCGGAGCCTGGAAAATACTCTTATGCGCCGAATCTGGAAGCCAAGACCTTTATGCAACCGGAGCAGCCTTATTATGCCCATCATCCCGGCCGTTTTGTGTATGTGAAGGATGAAGTGAGTGGGGAGATTTTCTCAGCGCCTTATGAGCCTGTTCGCGTACTTCCCGATAAGTATACGTTCTCTGTAGGAAAACATAATATTGTATGGAAGATTGAACATAATGAACTTTTAATAGAAATGTGTCTGAGTTTGCCTAAAAATGATCCAATGGAGCTTTGGTGGGTGAAGGTGACGAATCTCTCAACAAAGAAACGGAAGTTAAGTATTTATCCTTATTTTACGGTAGGTTATATGTCTTGGATGAATCAATCCGGGGAGTATAAGGAAGATTTACAAGGGATTGTTTGGTCTGCGATTACGCCTTATCAGAAGTATCAGGATTATGAGAAAATCAAGAACCTGAAAGACAAAACATTTTTGCTGGCAGATCAGGAGCCTTCCGCATGGGAAGTGAATCAGGAAGCTTTTGAAGGAGAGGGCGGTATTCCATCACCGTCAGCGATCCGAGGCGAAATATTGACCAAAGGGGAGTCGCGGTACGAATCGCCGGTTGCTGTCCTCCAATATAGAAGCGAAATGGAACCGGGTGAAGAGAGGGATTATCGGTTTATCTTTGGTCCGGCCCATGATGAGGAAGAGATCGATCAAATTCGCCGCCAATATTTCAGAGATACGAATGCCGGAGGTCAGGATGGTTTTGCTCTAGCTGAACAGGAATATGCTGATTACGTAAGTGAAGGCAGAGGCTGTATTGAAATTCAGACACCGGATGCGGATCTCGATAATTTTGTGAATCACTGGCTGCCGCGGCAGATGTATTATCATGGACAGACGAACCGTCTTACAACAGACCCTCAGACCCGGAACTACCTGCAGGACAATATGGGGATGAGCTATATTAAACCGGAGGTTGCCAGAGCTGCTTTTCTTACGGCGTTAAGCCAGCAAGAAGCTAGCGGAGCCATGCCGGACGGGATTATTTTGCATAAAGATGCGGAGCTGAAATACATTAATCAAGTCCCTCACACGGACCATTGTGTATGGCTGCCCATTTGCTTAAGCACTTACTTAGATGAGACGAACGACTTTACAATATTGGACGAGAGGGTTTCTTTTGCGGATAGTGAGGAATTGGAATCTGTCTTCGAACATATCAATCGGGCGATGCACTGGCTTATGAAGGATAGGGATGAGCGGGGTTTGAATTTCATTAATCAAGGCGATTGGTGTGACCCGATGAATATGGTTGGCTACAAGGGAAAAGGCGTTTCCGGGTGGCTGACGATAGCAACCGCGTATGCTTTTATGATATGGGCGGATATATGCGAAAAGAGTGATCGGCTGAATATAAGCGGGGAATTCCGCTTAGCGGCGGATGAAACGAATGCCGTAGTCAATCAATATTTGTGGGACGGCGATTGGTATGCACGGGGAATAACGGATGATAATGTGGTCTTTGGTATTAGTAAGGATCAAGAAGGTCGGATATTCATTAATCCACAAGGGTGGGCACTACTGAGCGGAGTTGCAGATGAAGAGAAACAACAGAAACTGATCCAAGCGGTTGAGGAACAATTAGAAACCCCGTACGGTGTTGAAAAGCTGGCGCCATCCTTCACATCTATGCGGGAGGATGTAGGCAGAGTAACGCAGAAACATCCGGGAACCGCTGAGAACGGGGCCGTGTATAATCATGCTGCAGCCTTTTATATCTATGGCCTTTACTCCGTGGGAGAGAAGGAGAATGCTTATCGGTTACTTCGGAAGATGCTTCCGGGGCCGGACTCTCCAGTCATTTATTTAACGAACTTTATCCAGAAGTCCCCTTCCTCAAAATGCGCAGCATCTAGGTAGGGGATGAATGGCTTTTTTTTGTTCCAGAACGGAAAAATAAAAGAAAGTAATGGAAAAAGTATGTATGATTTTGATATACTTAGATTACAAACATACGTTCTGGAGGTGGCAATACATGTTGCTTAATTATAAATACGAGATTTTTCTAACTATTGAACAACAAGAAATGTTGAATTTATGGCTTGCATGGTGTCGTCAAACCTACAACAGTGCGTTGTTAGATAAAAGTAACCGGTATAAAGGAACAAAGAAAATTCTTTCCCGTCAAGAACTGCAAAAAATGCAGGTTGAAGATAAAAAGAAGTATGCATTTCTAAAGGAGATGCCTTCTCAACCTCTTCAAGAAGTTTTTTTTCGTCTTGAAAAAGCATTGGAAAAGTTCTTCAAAAAAGAAGCGAAATATCCGAAAATCAAGAGTTCGAAGGATTATTGTTCGCTTACTTTTACTCAATTTGGCATGGCTAAACAACACGATAAAAAATATAACAAGACACGCACCGTTAGACGCGCTGCGTCTTTAGGTTGTAAAGGTTTGCTCCAAATCTCTGGTTTGGGGCTCATTTCAGTAAACTGGCATCGCAAACTCGATGGAAAAGTGAAACAATGTATCATTAAACGCCAAGGAACACGTTGGTATGTTATTTTTTCTGTGGAGAAACGGAACGTTTCGAATACTGAATTGGATGTAAGCAAAACAACAGGTATTGATGTTGGAATTAAGAAATTCGCGGTTCTCTCGAACGGCGAAGAAATCGAAAATCCAAAATTTTTACGTAAATCCGAAAAGAAACTGAAACGTCAACAACGTCGCCTCTCGAGACGAAAAAAAGGCTCGAAAAACTGGAAGAAACAACTGGTGAAGGTACAAAAGATTCATACGAAGGTGGCAAACCAACGAAAAGATTTCCTTCACAAACAAAGTTTCAACCTTGCTCGAACCTATTCCGTTATTTGCGTGGAAGACCTTAAAATCAAGAACATGATAAAAAACCGGCATCTCGCAAAATCCATCGCAGATGCCGGTTGGGGAATGTTCCGTAGTTTCCTCAATTATAAATGTGAAAAGAACGGTGGTTTACTGGTTAAAGTTAAACCTCATTTCACCTCTCAAAAATGCTCTAACTGCGGCAATATGGTCAAAAAATCACTATCCGTTCGCACTCACATCTGTTCCAAGTGCAGAACTATTCTTGACCGTGACCATAATGCAGCTATTAATATTGAAAAAGAAGGGCTAAAACAAGTATCTCCTTTAGCCTCCTAATTTGTTTGATTATACGTAGGGCGAGGTCCCGTCCGAATTTACGCCTGGGGAGTTATGTAAGACCTTTAGGAATACTAAAGGCAATAACGTTGAACCAGGAAGCCCACACTTCTAAACCATAGGTTTAAGTGGCGGGAGGTTCACTACAGGCACGGTTCCGTGGGTATACCGCTGTCTGATTGACGGCCTATTCGGAGTACAAGGGACTAAGGAAGGACTTCAAGTCAAGCCGCAGCTTCCTTCGGATTGGCAAGAGGCTAAGGTTAAACGTATATTTAGAGGCGCAGAACTGCATATTGATATGAAGCGGGATTCTGGCGTTACAACTGCAGAAGTGTACGTCAATGGGAATTATATTGAAGATGGGATCATTAAGGATTTGAAATCAGATGCTGAATATACAGTGTTGGTGAAAATTCCGTCCTAGAAGAAATAGACTCGAAAAGAGTTGGCTGGATGCGATATCCACCGGCTTTTTTCGTTGCATAGTATTAGAGCATAGAGAGGCAGGTTGAACGCGATGAACCCAATAATCAGGAACCAAGTAGAGACTGAACTTCAGAGCTTCGTTGGTGAGGAAATCTATATTCACAGTGAGGCTACTTCGTTTGTCTTCGTTCGCAATTTCAAGGTAAAAGTAACGGCTGCCTTTATCGCCGGAGAAGGTTCCTATCGGGTTGCACTCCAATTCGATGGGCACGGCTGGCTGCGGATGGAGGCACTCACGCATGCTGAGAGGGAGGGGAATGCCCGTCTTCTGCTGGCCGGTTATGATGACAAGGGACGAATGAATGTCGCCCTTCACTTAGGAAAGGAGCCTTTTCCGGAATGAACGAACTACATAAAGCACCATCGAAAAAACTGCTGGCAGTCTTTGCTCACCCTGATGACGAGACTTTTATCTGCGGAGGCACTCTTGCAAAATATGCAAGCGAAGGTGTCGAGATTACACTGGTAAGCGCCACACGAGGTGAAATGGGGCGTCGGATGGGCAATCCACCTTACATCAACCGAGAAACGATGCCAGCCATTCGCGAAATGGAGCTGCGCCGTGCCTGTGACACTTTGGGCATCCGGCACCTTACTTTTTTTGATATCCGTGATAAAACAGTGGAGTTTGTCGACCAGAACCGCCTAATTGGCTCCATTGCGGATATGATCCATGAAGTGGATCCTGACGTTGTCCTTACCTTTCACGAGAAATTGGGTGGACACCCGGATCATTGTGCTATCGGAAAAGCAACAACTGCCGCTTTTAAACAAACCGAACATAAAGGGTCTTTGTATTTCATTAGCTTTGGCGACATGATGAAGCAACCGGAAAGGTACGGTTATACTCCGAAGGATGTCGTTGAAATTGATGTCCAGGCCCATCTGGAGGCGAAGCTTGCTGCGTTTCGGGATCATCGTTGTCAGACTGAAATTGATGAGTGGGTATGGGAAGAAGACCAGAAAGCTTTGGCTAGATTCGGTAGTTATGAGTATTTTTTGAAAGGCAGTCCAGAGGTTGTGGGACAGCAACGAAGCGACTTATTTCTAGTAAAATGAAAACAAGCTGACGGCGAAGGAGCTTCGTTCGTCAGCCTGCCGTATTATTTTTGGACTGCTTATTTGTAGTAGGATGTCGTCAGCGGAATGAATATGCTACCGCCGTCTTTCAATTCTGAATGAACAAAGAGCGAATCAGCGCCGCTGATGTCAATCTCGAATGTCTTCAATCCTTCAGCTACATCAATGGAATCAATCTTAAGCTTAACATCATCCTGATCCTGAACGAAGAAGGTATCGATGTCTTTACCTACAGCCGCTACTTGAATGTACAGTTTTTGATATTTCCCCTTGGGATATAGCATAAACCCGCTCGATTCCTAAGGGCACACTGGACCGGATTAAAGCTTCCGTAACGGTCCAATAAAATTGCGAATGGATATCTATCCAACAAGCCTCGATCTCAAGTAATCGAGGCTTGTTTTGATGCTTTGGAGCGGATGCGGGCTTTCGTCCTGCTCAACGAAATAATAGTTTACGCCTGCTTCATTGAAGCTGCTGAAAATAGGAGCCCAATCAATCGTACCTCGCCCGACCTCCGTAAAACTCCCGCGCTCATCCATGTCCTTCACGTGAATAAGAGGTGACAAGCCTCTATAAGTGAGCAAGGTGGAATAAGGATCCAGCCCCGCTTTCTTCGCCCAATACATATCGAGCTCAAGCTGCATCACATCGGTGCCGACACCCGCAAGCAAGCGGTCGATAATTCTTTTGCCGTTCCGTATTTCAAATTCTTCCGCGTGGGGATGGTACAGAAGCTGCATGCCGCGGCGCTTGATTTCCAGACCGAGTTTTCGTAGCGAAGCGATAGACGCTTTAAGCGACATCTCATCAGCATAACTCTCCTTAAATAAGTAGGTCACGATGTAATGGATGCCGAGGGTTTGGGCATAATCGAGCTGGCTCTGCAGGTTTTCCAGTGTTAGCGGGTAGACGTGAGCAGACACGCTTCTTAAACCAAGACGTTGCAACTCCGCTTTCATCCGATCGGCTGGAATTCCGGCATATCCCCAACTGAACAACTCTACCAGCTTGTAGCCCATATCCGCCACTTTTTTTAGCGTCCCGAAGTAATCCTTCTCCAGTTCGTTGCGGAGCGTATAAAGCTGGAGCCCCGGAGGGATTGCGGTCAGCTCCCTTAGATGCGCACCGGATTTTATAAATTTCATTTCTTTCCCTCCCGCGGCTGTGCTTATTTCAAATGCCTTGCAATTTCATCCGCCGTGCGAAAAGCGAGGGCAACGGTCGTCAATGTCGGATTGGCTGTGCCGCTCGTCGGAATGACGCTGTTGTCGGCCACGTAAAGTCCGTTGACGCCATGAATCTGTCCGAATCGGTTAGTTGCCGAAGTTAAGGGATCTTCACCCATTCGACAGGTGCCCATTTCATGGATATCCGAGCCGGTAGGCAGCCGGCATACGGCGGGACCGATGTCTGATACCAGAGAGATATTCATCGCGGCTGCCGCTTTCTTTACGCCTTCATCCATTTGCCGGATGACCTCTTCGTCCCGTTCGCTATACGAAAAGTGAATGTTAAGCTCCGGCACGCCGTCTTCATCCCGCTTGGCCGGATCAAGTGAGACGTAATTGTCATAACGCGATTCAACCTGGCCGAGCGCACCTAAAACTAAATTCCAATTTTCCTGCAATGGCTGTTCGGCATATTGCACCCACGCATAATCGCCTGGCCCGACAATTTGAATTTGATAAGACCGGCCAACCTGTCCCGGTAATAAAATGCGAAGCGGACCGAGCACTTCCGGAAACTCGTTGCGGTTTACACGGCCGAAGCCTATCATCCTGGAGTGGTTGGTCATATAATGGCCGACGGCTCTTCCGTAAATGTCCGAATTCAACAAGATTTGCGCGCTTCCGAATGTGCCTGCCGACAGAACGACGTTTTTTGCGTTTAAAACGTATTTTTTGTTATCCGAAGAAATAACCTCGATGCCGACGCAGCTGTTCTTTTCCGTCAACACTTTAACGGCTCGGGCATGGATCGCCAAGTCATAAGGGCGGTTCAGAGCCTGCGCCAAAAAATGAATAGAGCTGAAAAACGGGTTCGAGTTCATGACGCCGAATTTATTGGGCGGTTCTAGATTAACGGCGAGCGGTTCAGGAGCGGCATCCGGATAACCGTTCCGCTGCAGCCGATTGAGCAGCACTTGCATGAGAGGAGCGCCTTTCGTGAAGTTTTGAGTGACGCTCAAAGCATTTTCGGCGAGGGCGTAATATTGTTCCATCTCAGGGAGCGATACGGGCCAACGCAAAATTTCGGAGATAGGCATGCGCGGACTGGTTGTGGACCAGAACAAGGTTCTGCCCCCGAGGGCATAGGTTTGGCCGGATAAATAATTGCCGATAAAATGAGCTGTGCTGGCGTAATAATCAAATACCCGGCGCTGATTCATCGTTTCGATATTTTGCGCATGCGTTGGAATTAGCAGTCCACCTCTTTCGAGAACGCCAATCCGTTTTCCGCTGTTTGCCAATTGCTGCATCAGACGCCATAGAACGGCGCCTCCTCCGGCCCCTGTGCCGACAATAAGCACATCGTATTCTTTGTGCAGCATATCGTCCAGCGAGGTTAAAGGAATCCATTGCTCGCGGGCCTTCGGATTAATAAGCTGAAAGGTGCATGGAGGGACATAAGGGAGCTTATCCGGCAAGGCTTCGAGAGGCGGAAGCTTAACCTGTTGGCCCGCAATATTCGATAAAGGGTCGGTGATATGAGGATTTAGGAAGATCAGGTCATCAACCCCGACCTTGTTTTTAAGCGCTGCCGTTCGGAGATTATCGGTATGATCAGCAATATAAATCCTCATCGTTCGCATCCTTTCCCTCATTCATCTTTCTAGATGTATATGCGGCAAGGGGGAAGCTATGAGTCAGAACAATTTTAACTTCAGAAGCCGGTCAGAGTGTCATTTTAAACTCTGTTTTATCATAACAATGGCGGTCATCACAAGAAGCGGCAAAATAAGCAGGCAATTAATCGCGAGAGGCCAAATGACGTTAACGGCCTCCACGAATTCAAGTTCAGTCGTATACAACGTATTCGACAGCAGGAAGCAGATGATGGACAGGGGGAATAACAAAAAACGGTTGTCCTTGACTTTGAATAGCCGAGACACCACGGCATTTAAGATATACAAGGATAGGCTCGCCTTCATGTAGGAGCCTACGATTAATGAAAATCCTATGACAGATTCCACCCGTTCCACAATCTCTTGAAAAGTGATCAATCGCGCAAGCTGATACAACGTATATTTGTAAAAGCCGGCCAGAGGACCCGTCACCATAATCGCACTAATGACCGAGATGACTATTGTAATGCCGTTGACGAGCAATGCCCAAAACAGGGATTTTCCGTACCGGGCATCGTCTTTTTTGCGGACATAAGGAAGTAGCATGGTAAAAAAGCCGATTTCCGCATAAGGAAATCCGTTTGCGATGTAAGCCCCATGAAGGATTGGCCCGATGCCATCCGGCATAATCGGAAATAAATATTCAAGGTGATAGTAGGGCGACACCATTATCCAAACGAGTATGATGGAGCCAAACATAGAGAATAGCAGCAAGACGAACATTCTGGCCATCACTTCGATGCCTGCGCGGGCGGTTAAGGCAGACAGAATAATAAACATGAAATGAAAGATGGGTGCAGGCGTTTGTTTCATCATTGTGCTTTTGAAAAAATCTCCGATGTCAATAACGATGTTGCTCAGCTGCAGGAAAAGGAGCAATAGGGCCGGAAGCGCAATCGTCCAGCCCAGCCATTTCCCAAACAGCTGTTTGCTGAACTCGATATAGGTAGGGCCCGGTAAGTGTCGATACAAATAGAGGATGCAGGCCAAGACGATTACGCCGCTGCACAGCGCGAGGAGCTCGGAGATCCAGGCGCCGTTACCGGCTGCGGCCGCAAGCGGAGAGGGGATGATAATTACAGCTGAACCTGTTATATACGCCAAGAACAGCATCGACAGTTGGAAAGAGCTGATGCTCTCCTTGTTATTCATGATATCCTCCCTACAAACCTTTTAGCGACTTAATAAAGAGCTTGGACGGCTCCGCGAACAACAGATGAAAGAGCTGGTCAACATTCGGCCAGACAAGATCGGCTGCATAAATAATGCAAAGATAGGCCGAAAACGCCAGTAATAGGCTATAGACGAGACGTCCCTTCTTGCTCGCCCGCCTCCATGCCGGAAGGTCGTAGGCGAGCACGGCAGCGTAAATAAGAAACATATAAACTATTTTCCCGGCCATGCGGCATCCTCCTCCAATCAATTTTCTCTATTTGGTAATAGGAGAGGCTGCGTTCAGTCCTGAATTCATGTCTGTAACGTCGATTTTGATCTCGAAGCGGACATTCGAGAAACGCTCACCCCAAGTGGGCTTCCACTTTTTCCAGAGGGTATGGTTTTTACGGTAAATTTGATTGCCTATACCGAGCGCATCGATTCGGTTTTGTTGCAGCCGTGCAAGCGTGTCTTGCATATCTTGTTCGATTTGTTGTTCGATGGTGTTCTTAAGCCGCGTTTCATCCTCACTATTTTTTAAGGATGAACAGTGCAATTCGCCAATCGAACCTTCAACTTTGGTGTCTACGTGAACGGTCACCTCTTCGTTGATGATGGAAGTGCGCAGTTTCGTGTGCAAGTTGATCACTTCGAACGCCTCCTTCTTCTTCTTATCCCCCGATTGTTCAGTGCAGGGATATTCGATAATTCCGCCCTGATATTCATTGCGAAGCATAAGCAGGCTCTCCGTCTCCTTTGACAGCAGCGTGGTTTTCATTTTACCGTCCTGCAGCAGGTAAACTCCGGCAATTACCGCGCTCTTGCTGGAAGTGCCGCTTTGGATGCGGGGGACGACCGTGACGCCTGTCTCGCTTTTCAATTGTATGGCCAGGTTAATCATGGAAAGTTTTTCGGTTTTGCCCGAATATCTCACGGTAGCCTCTTGGATCTCTCTTAATTGTTGAGCGATTGTGTTTTCGATAAACGGTTTTACATTTAAAAACGGGCTAGCTTCGCCTGAAGCGATGAGTATATAGACGGTGCCGCGAGGTTCCTGGTCTCTGGAGAAAAACTCAAGCACATCTGCGATACTTTGTTCCTTCGTGATTTCTTCTCCGATAAGAATAACGCGAATATGATCCCACCTTGCTTTGCGCCCGAGATGAATCGGAATATCCCGAATGGCCTCGAAGACGGTATCGGCGGACGTGCTAATACTAAATCCTTTTGATCCTTCTTTAGAAGATCCCGACATTTCTCCGCCGCTTGAAGGCGTATAGAAGTGAGTTGTAAGCTCTATTGCTCCTTCATCGTTCTTGTCGATCGCAATAGCCTGGACATAGCCGAATTCGCTCAATTCTCCCTTGTCCCAGCAGCCAGTTATGAGAAGACAAAGAAGCAGGGGCAAGAAGGAGGCCGCAGGTCGAATTCGCATAGCGCTTATTTCCTTTCTCTAGTCATTCGATGAAGATGCCGGTTGCGCGGCGAATGCAGCAGTATTTTCCGCGGAACGGCAATGATGATGTCCCTGAACTGCTTAATATCAAGCGGCGCTCCCGGACTGAGGTAAGGCTGGCCCAGCGGGCGAAGGCAAGACAGATGCAGGAGGGTTAGCAGGAAGCCGAACATAATACCGAGCCCCCCGAACGACGCCGCGAGAATCATATATGGAAACCTTAATACGCGGATGCCGGTCGCCATGTTGTATTGAGGAAGCGCGAAGGAGGCTATGCCGGTCAAGGCGACAACAATGATCATAACAGGCGATGCGATTTTGGCTTGTATCGCCGCTTGGCCGATGACAAGCGCTCCGACTATGCTTACAGCGGAACCAACCGGACGGGGAAGCCGAATGCCCGCTTCGCGCAGCACTTCAAAGAAAAATTCCATAATTAACGCTTCAACAAAAGCAGGGAATGGAATTCCTTCTCTCGAATCGAGAATCGCCAGCAGCAGGACCGTCGGTATCAGCTCGGAGTGAAAAGTCGATAAGGCGATATAGGTGCTCGGAAGTAATAGAGAGATGAGAAAGGAGAATACCCTTAAAATGCGGACTAGCGACGAAAAAACTGGTTTTTGGTAATAGTCTTCGCTTGACGAAAGAAACTCGAAAAAGAGACCTGGACAGATGAGTACCGTTGGTGTGCCGCTTACCATTGCAATGATTTTCCCGTCCAGCAATGCGGCAACTGCGGTATCCGGCCGTTCTGTATAACGGACCAGGGGGAACGGAGAGTAAGCATACCCGCTGATCCACTCCTCCAAATAGGACGTTTCCATTATTTCTTCTTTATCGATGGCGGAAATTTTCCGCTTGAATTCCGCTAACGTTTCGGGATTTACGGCACCATCCAAATAACCATAAGCGATGTCTCTCCGGCTCTCTTCCCCGGCCGTAAACTGTTCGAATTTGAACCGAGGGGACTTGAGCAGCGTCCTTAATAAGCCGATGTTTTTAGCAAGCTCCTCAACAGTACTGTTATGGGGCCCTTGCACTACCGGCTCTGTAACGGGTTCGCTGATTTGCCGCGACTCCAAGCCTAAGGCGTTGTAAGCGAGCGCTTTGTTCCAACAATCGAAAAAGATGACGATATACCCTTCCAAGACGTGCTGCACGGCGGAATCGAAGGTGTCCAGCACTTGTGCCGACTGAGCGGATACTCCATTATTTTCGAAAAATTGTATGACATCTTCGGGAGAGACTGCCGTTGCCGGCCCGATCTCATGCATGACGAGATCCTGCAGTGATTCCTTCATATAATTTAACTGCTTGTTTTGAATCAGTGTGCGAAAATAAACGGATAGCGCCTCATGCTCAAGGCCTGGTCCGTAATTCCACGGCAAGTACGCCATATCGCTGCAGTTTGAGAATGTTTCCTTTAGCTGCTCCTGATTGTCCGCCAATTTGGTCGCTATGGGGTGTGTTGCACTGCCTTCCGTTTGTGTTAATGCCATATCCATGAATTCCCCTTGTCATGGTGATCCGATTTCCGATTGAACGATAGGCTTCTGTTAAATCGGTAGTTTTTATTATTCTCCTGGAATGGTAATTTATACATCATATAGAAAGGGAACGAAAACCAGAGGCGGAAAGAATGATTCGGCGAAAATCGGAGCATGGGCGAGTGCAGCAGTAGCACAAGCGGTACAATCAGGTTTTATAAAAGGATATGAGGATGGCACCTTCCGTCCGGATGCAGAACTTACACGCGCAGAGATGGCCGTAATCATCGCTAAAGCTCTAGGTCAGTCTATAGAGGCCAATACTTCGACCGGTTTCGCTGATGACAATGATATTCCGGTGTGGGCGAAAGGCGGCATTGCTTTTGTAAAGCAAGCGGGCATCGTTCAAGGAAAAAGCAATAACCAATTCGTTCCTCAAGACCCTGCAACAAGGGCTGAGGCTGTAACGGTCCTGCTGAATATGCTGGTCCAAAAGAACAAGTAACAATAGAGGAGCCAGGCACCTGCTGAAATCCAGCTTGAGCTTGGCTCCTTATTGTTCTCTTCCATTTGAGTTACTAAGATTTGAAGGGTATACTTTATGAGAAATGTGATTTGGGGGGATGGAATTGCAGCTTATTAAACAATCGGAAATTCTATATAGGATCGACATACTAAAAGATCAGGATCTTTATATTCATCTTGAAATGACCACGGGAGCCTACGCGTCCCATTTAGATAGTTCCAAGCATCCAGCCGCAACGTTCATTACCAATGCTAGAATTCGATATTCCCACGGATCGATTTCCGGGAACGGACCTTACCGGGTCGGACTAAAAATGCAGCAGGGATGGGTGTATTCGGAGGGGCTGACTCACTTTGAAGAGACTGAGACTAGCCGATTGATCATGGCAGGACATGACAGTCAGGGCAAACTGATCGTATCTTTGCAATTAAGCCGGGAGCCCTTCTAATGGAAGAGGAGATGAAGACTTTAGTGGAGAATAATATTCTTGTTGTGCTGCCGCATCCAGATGACGAGGCCTTCGGAGTCTCAGGTACACTTGCTATGCATGTGCAGAATGGAGCCAAAGTCACCTATGCATGCCTAACCTTGGGAGAAATGGGCCGGAATATGGGGATCCCGCCGTTTGCTAATCGGGTAACCCTTCCGGAAATACGCAAGAAGGAGCTGGAAGCCTCCTGCCGCGCTATTGGAATACAAGATCTAAGAATGCTAGGCTTTCATGATAAAACAATTGAATTCGAGCTGCAAGAACTGCTGGATGAACGGATTGATGCTCTTCTTCAAGAGCTTCGCCCGTCGTTAGTTATTACCTTCTACCCTGGTTACAGCGTTCATCCCGATCATGATGCCTGTGGAGCTGCCGTCATTCGAACGGTAGGAAGGCTATCCGAGAAAGAAAGACCTCTAGTACACTGCATAGCTTTTGCCAAGAATCTGGAGCAATCGATCGGGAATCCGGATATTATCAATAATGTCAGAGACTTTCTGAAGCAAAAGATGTCATCCATTGAGGCACACCGCTCCCAGTTCCAAGCGGCTGAATTATTAGGAAGCAAAAAATTAAAACCAAGAGAAATTCAAGATCGTTTTGGAACAGAACGTTTCTGGACTTATTCATTTAAGTGAAGGAAGAAACAAGCGTGGACGATAAAATAACTTTCAATTCCATCGACGATTACATTGCGCAATTTACTCCGGAGGTTCAGGAGATCCTAAAGACGTTAAGAAAAGTTATTCAGGACTCTGCACCGGATGCAAAAGAGAAGATAAGCTATCAGATGCCTACCTTTGAGCTGAATGGCAATCTGGTGCATTTCGCGGCCTTTAAGAATCATATCGGATTTTATCCAGCGCCTAGAGGAATCGAGGCTTTTAAAGAGGAATTATCGGAATATAAAGGGGCAAAGGGATCTGTACAGTTTCCTATCGGAAAGCCGCTGCCTTATGAATTAATAAGCAAGATTGTTAAGTTTAGAGTGGCTGAGAATATTAAGAAGGCGGAAGAAAAAATAAAAAAGAAGAAATAATCTCATCTCATAATAAGAAGACGTCTTGTGCTCCTGCCAAAGCGTCTTTTTATCGTGCTTCAATGCGTTTTTTCAGTCGCCGTTTTTTTCATAATCATTTTGATGGCAAAATAGATGAATATAAGGCCTACTGCAAGATTCATTACCTGAATTATTAACGGTGTAACGAACGCTTGAGTCAAGCTGCCAATGAAGGCGATTAGAGTCAAAAAGAGTATAGTAGACAATAAGGCGCCTAAGCCGAATAAGTAAATTTGCTTCCGATCTAAATGTTCTTGGGCAATCTTTGTGGAGAATACGCCCGCCCAAAAAAGGATCGTAAGGGGGCTGGAAGCTGTCAGTATCAGTGCGTACACAAAAGCATTGTTTATGCCAGATAAGTCCGCAATGTTTAAGCTGGGCAGAAGACTCTTATCGAACAAGCCAATAATCATGTTCAATCCGAAAATAAACAAAGTGGCAGCGCCAAATATTTTCAAGCCTTGGTTGATATTCATTTGTTGAATTATCGAAGTCATTCCAAGAATGGCGGCCAGAATATAAAGCCCGTCGATAAGTCCCACACCGAGTGCCCCTGCCTCTGCTGCGGCAAATCCCTGCAATGATGCTGTTTGAAATATGTATAGACACACGGGGTCTACTGCAAATTGCAGCAGAATCCCAAATTTAAACCCGTTTACAAGCATATAGCTCACCCCATATAAACATAAGAGAAATCAATCGGAGTTTCAACTAAAAAGAGTGTGGTTGGGCTAAGCTGGTTTATTTCTTTGTCTCCATTTTCCGGCGATAAGCAAGAGCAGGGGAAGACCGAGCATGTTGACAGGAAGCACGACCGGCACCCAGTAATGGTTCAAATAATGCCCTGTCGCCTCCGTAACATCTTGGGGAATTAACGCAAAAACAAAAATAACCGGGGCAATGAACCAGATCATGATCCTCCACTTACGAACATGCAAGAATTGTGCGGTTCCATAGCTCATCAGGAAGAGAAGTACGGACAACTTGACGAACACGCTGGTGATCCATATCACGACCGGAATCGCGTCGAAATTATCTATAAAACCGAACAGTGAGATTTTTTTGGTCATTTCGAAAAAAGGGTACCACAACTTAGTGGAAAGATTGACACCTATGGTGAAGATGATCATCATTGTGGTCATCAGTACAAAGAAAGCCGCGGTCATGGCCGCTCCGAACGCGTAAGGCGCTCCTTTGCGCGGCTGACTCATAAATGACGCGAACATGAGATATTCTACGGAATGGCCGAGGTAAGACGCGGGGGCCAGCGCACCGCCTAGTATTCCCGCTATTTCGCTAGCAGTTAGGAGCACACTGCGCCTGTCCCGAGGCGACATATTGCACGGCACCTGCATTGAGCAACGTGGCGGTAGACGCAGATAGTGGAATAACGGTCAAATAGAATCCTAGTACCAGCGAAAGATTGTGATCCAATTCCCAGATCATATACTCGTGAATACACAAGTCAACGGCACCTGCCGATGACTCTGCCCCGTAAACGGAAAGCGCCGGCGTATTCGGAATGATCGCTTCGACAAGCGCCCGAAACGTCTCAAGAATATGTACATCGACGGTTACGGCATAGGTTTGAGCCGGATGCATGAGGTTTCTCCCCTTTTATAATCAGATTTTGCAGATGGTATAATTCCGCATACTAATATCTATTCGTTAGAATTATTATTCAGACACTGCAAGGCAAACATAATCAAAGCAAAAACAGACTGAATGTTGTGTTAAAATGGGGAAAGAAAATGACGAAGAATGAGAATGCTTATAGAAACGATGGTGGGTATGAAAATCGAATTTGAAAATAACATCATAGAGTTCAATGTTCAATATGGGAAGAGAAAGAAGATATCACTTCATATAGATTCGATTGGGCACATAACAGTTAAAGCTCCCAAAGATACAAGTGAAGAGATTATCATAAGCGCTATGGAACAGCATGGTAAGTTGATCATGGAGAAATTACAAGCCATTGCAAAGGCCCAAGAAATTCCTAAGACCAGGGAGTATCAAGAGGAGGGCAAATTCCTTCATCTTGGAAAAGAGTATTTTTTGCACGAATTAATAGAGACTGGTGAGTTAATGGAAGAAGAGCTTAAGAAAAATCTCAAAAAATTCTATTTCGCAAGCTGCAAGAAGATTGTGGGAGAACGAATAACTAGATATCAAACAGAACTGAGAGTAAAACCCAAAACGATTGACATCGTAGAGTCTAGAACTAAGTGGGGGAGCTGCAGCTCGGATAAAAAGCTGACCTTTAATTACCGTCTAGCCATGGCTCCCATTGAGGTTATAGATTATGTGATCATCCATGAACTCTGTCATCTGCTTCATATGAATCATGATCGGTCCTTTTGGAGACGTGTCGGAAGTATTATGCCGGATTACAAAGAGAAGCAGGATTATCTAGCGAGGTATGGGCAGTCTATGACGCTGTAAAAGGGGAGTCAAACCTTCAACTGAAGACGGAAAAATAAGCCTGGGAGATTTTCTCCCAGGCTTTTATTTTATAGCTACTTATCCGGTTTTAACTTTGTTGTCACATATGTTCTCTATACCAACTTAATGTGTTATTTATAGCTTCGTTAACAGAAGTGGCTTTCATACCAAATGTCTTTTCGAATTTACTGCTATCCATTACAAACGGATGATTCCATTGATACATCATTTCAACCATCTCACGCATAACGGGGTTAAACAGTCCAAGCAAGCGAATGAGCCGTGTGCTGGCTACTCTAGTTTTTACGTGTATATCCAGTTCAGCAGCAATCAAATTCATAAGTTGGATTTGTGTGATCGGGGGATTGCTTGGAACATGCCAAATTTGCCCTAGAGCAATATCGTTTGTACCGGCTATCGCTAACGCTTTGCCAAAGTCAGGAGCATAGGTAAACGTATGGGGTTTATGCTTGTTTCCTAAAATAGATGCGCGCTTACCGGTTAATGCTGAACCGAATATGAATGGAGTTGCTGAAAAGTCGTCTGGACCCCAGAAGTCTGACCCACGAACGCGGGCTATAGACAGCTTCCCTGCATTGTGTGCAAGTTCAAGGGCTTCGGTCATGTCCTGACGTACTTGCCCCTTACGGGTATGTGCATTATAAGTTGTAGTTTCAATAAACGGTACGTTAGTTGGCATGCCATACATATATAAATTTTCTGCAACAATTAAACGAGCTTCATTAGCTGCAGTTCCTTCAACAATGGATTGCTGCATGGATAGAAAAGATTTTACCCAATCGTGATAAGCGGGCTGTGCGCATTGATAAACTGCTGTAGCACCTTTCGTTAGTTCGACTACTTTCTTTGTATCAAATGCATTTCCAGCAACCACTTCCACTTCGTCTGGAAAGCCTTTTTTATTACCTGATCGATTAACAAGACGCACTTTTTTATTTAGTTTAAGCAGTTCCCGCATGGTCCATTTTCCTAAAGGTCCTGTCCCGAAGATGACATGTAACTCCTTCTGATTAACCATTTCCACTAGTTCTCCAACTCCCTCTTATATTAAGAATCCATGAGATTATCATATAAAAGGATGGAGACTACGGCGATTATCAAAAGCGCAAAGGAATTAATGAAAGGTGCAAACCTTAGTATTATCCGATGTTTTGTTTCCGGTAACCCCCTGGCGTTTGCCCTGTCCACTTCTTAAAGGCGAGATGGAAGGATACGGGTTCTGAAAATCCAAGAGCATATGAAATATCACTGATCGAAAATGAAGGGTCTTTTAAATACCTTTCCGCCATGTTTTTTCGAATAAGGGTGAGTAAATCCTTGAACGTAGTATTATCTTTTTTCAATTGAAGCTGAATGGAGCGGACGCTAAATCCTAGACCTCTAGCGATGTCTTGGATTCTAGGGATAGACCCATCGAACCTTTTGATAATAGCAAGGCTAACAATTTCTGAGAAGGTCTGTTCCAATTTCAAAGCACGTATCATCTGAATGGCATGGTTCTCCACGATTTCTAACAGTTGTTGATTACGATACAAGACAGGCAAATCTAGTATTTTTGCATCGAATATAAGTGCATTTTCCTTTTGATTGAAAACAAGCTTCGTGCCAAAAAGATTGGCGTATGGCTGTATATCTGAGGGAGCATTGTGTGTAAATAGAACCATATTTAGTGGAAGGGGATCACCCGTTAGCTTTTGAATAATTTTATAAGTCGAAGAGAGGATTGAATCCATAAGATGGTAGGTTGGATTTCTTGAAGAATCACTTACCCAAAAGCTAAATTTAGCCTCACCATTAATAATCTGTAGATCATAAACGACCCCACTACATAAGAGGATATTATAACGTTGGTAATTTTCGAACGCTTGTTTCAGTGTGTTGGAATTGAGCAAGATATATCCAATCAAACCCAAGTTGTCTAATGAAAATCCCGAACCTAAAAGTAAGCCGAAATATGGATCTTTACAAATATGAGCTGCACTTTCCAACAAACGGTCATATTTGTCCGAATCAATATAGTTGTCTGGATTAGTCATAAGATCCTCATGGATTTGAAGGTCTTTATACAAAGATACGATGGAGTGACCTCTACTTTCTATGGAATGGACAATAGGTATACCTAACATCACAGACATCTGATGCATCTCGAGTTCACTCCTTAACTTATATGTATTTGTGCGTATTTTGTTAGCTTTATTGCATGTTTGATTATAATGGACTTTATTGTATTGCTATATGCTTATACCAAGTTAGAGGCGAAATATTGGAGGGAGTATTGAAGTTAGAAGCAGTATATCACAGTTTTAATGCGTGCCCCTTGTATTCATTAATGACATCTTAAAATTGGAGGTAGTTTCTTATGGTTTATAAATGGATGTTAACTTTCTTTGGGTTCCCTTTAGGGGGTCTCATTTCTTATCTTATAGTTGGTTCAGTTATGGATGTACGTTCATCTGCTCTTTCGGGCCTTATTGTTGGGTTGGTTGTTGGTGCTGCCCAGTGGTTTGTGTTGCGGAAAGCAATCCCCCTTTCTTATTGGTGGATACTAAATAGTGGGGTTGGAGTTGCGCTCGGTCTATATCTTGGAACGGTAATTATCGGAACGGGCATCGATAGTTCTGAATTAATTCTACGTGGGGGCATTACAGGATTTTGTCTTGGGATGATGCAATGGTTCCTTCTTAAACAGCATGTTAGGTTTTCCGGAGTATGGATAATCGCGATTCCTATATTTTGGGCGTTAGGTTGGTTTACAACTAAAGAAGTCGGAATTGATCTAAGTAAAGGATGGGCCGTTTTTGGGGCTTCAGGTGCCATAGTATTTACGATACTTACTTATTTGGTCCTACGTTATATACACCGTGTCAAAATTTAGAATTGTCCAGAAGAAGGGAAGTTGTATAAATGAAAACTAATTTGCACCGTCAAGCAGGTCAATTGTTTATATTAGGATCTTTATTACTCTTTATTCCGTACATTACGCTTATTTATATTTTTGATTATCCTGATATTTTAAGAATGCCCGTAGATCATATTTTAACAAGTTTTCATGACGGAGGAACTTTGTTAATCCTAGTTTGGTGGGTGTTTTCACTAGCTGGACTGCCACTTCTTTGGGCTGCCATTTTTTTAAGAAAGATCATTGGGGAAGAATACCAAAATGTAAAAGTAGCAACAACCTTTATGATCATTGGAGGGATAACACAGATTGTAGGATTATTAAGATGGGTTTTCGTTGTGCCGGTGCTATCTAACTATTATGCTGAACATCCTGACACGTCCCAAGAGACCGTTTCTATTCTATTTCAGGTGGTTCACCAATACGGTGGAGTAATTCTTGGAGAGCATCTGGGCCAACTATTCTCTATTATATGGACGTTGATTGTTTGCCACCATTTTCTCAAATCAAAAACCCTTAATCCCTTCATCGGTTGGTTCGGAATCATCTCTTCTTTGATTTATCTCTTAGGACAAACTGAATTATTTGCCACAGTCATACCAACATTCCCTGTAATCGGATGGGCAGCTCCAATTGGCAGCACACTGTGGCTCCTTTGGATGATCGCACTGGGATTCACTCTCATACGAAAAAAGTAAATAAACATATATAAAATGTACTAAGAATTATGGCTCTTTCTCGAAATCAGTGCTTGATTTTCTGTTTACGTCACTGTGCCGGGAACGATTTCGATTTAACTTCGCCTGATGTTTCACCGGGTTTGGGGCAACTACGTCTTACAGGTAGCGAATCCGGGTTGCGGACCCGTCCTTCGGTGAATTAGAGGGGAAAATGCCTGCTAATACCGACCGAAACGCCATGAATATGAGATTAAAGGGAAAATACCCCTATAATCTTACCCATAACGTCCCAAAGAGGTATATCCTCAAAATTAGCGGGCGAAATTTCCTCTAATTGCCCAAACGGGGTACCGTGAGCAGAAATAGAGGGAGAAAATTCCTCTATTGGGCGTAACGGATTTCTGTCTTTCTCGTCACCTGTCAAGAACTGATTTTAGTGTTGAGCCAGAATTATATGATTAAATAGTATATTTCAAATCGCAGGGGGTCATTTATGAAAACGATCGGTCTTATTGGTGGAATGAGCTGGGAGTCATCGTTAGAATATTATCGGATTATCAATGAAGAAGTGAAGAACCAATTGGGCGGATTGCATTCAGCCAAATGTATTTTATATAGTGTGGACTTTGAAGAGATCGAACGCTATCAAGTAGAAGGAAATTGGGAAAGTGCTGGTGAACGATTAGGAGAAGCGGCGCAATCTTTAGAAAAAGCAGGGGCAGAAATTATAGTGCTGTGTACCAATACCATGCACAAAGTGATTGGATTTATTGAGGAAAAAGTAAACTTGCCTGTTATCCATATTGCTGATGCAACAGCAGTCCAGATTCAAAAGGCCAACATTAACACGGTAGGGCTGCTGGGCACTAGATATACGATGGAGCAAGATTTCTATAAATCACGAATAGAGTCTAAGAGGATTAAGGTCTTGATCCCTAATGCTGAGGATAGGGAAGTAATAAATAATGTGATTTATGAGGAATTATGTTTAGGGGAAATCCGGGAATCATCAAAGCAGTATTACCAAAAGGTTATCCAGCGGTTAGTGGATGAAGGAGCAGAAGGAATAATATTGGGCTGCACAGAAATTGGGTTACTAGTAAAGCAAAAGGATTCAGAAGTCCCCTTGTTTGATACAACCGTGATCCATGCTACTGAATCTGTTAATAAAGCACTTGAAAGATAAATTATTTATTAATTGATGTTAATTTATCTAACATATAGATTGACACTCTCCGAAATCCCCTCTATAATTTGGTTAGATGTTAGTTAATATGACAACAAAATAAAGGTTCTCATCCATTTGGATCGCGAACGAAAATGCTGTCTAGGGTTCCGCCAATTAAGGGGGTGACTGACCGGGATAAACCGGCCGTTAACCTTCCTGATGTTGGGGCAGGTCCGAGAGACAGGATGCAGTAGGAGCTTAACCCTTCAACTGCAGCACGGAAGGATAAAAGCCTGGGAGAATTTCTCCCGGGTTTTTATCCTTTTTTTTATACCTAATGACGAACTAATGACGATGTGGAGGGACTTATGATGAACAGCCTATGGAGTACCACTCTTATCTCTGGAACCAAATGGTCGGGCGTGGTGGGTAAAGGGAAATACCTGCGTTTTACGGCACTGGAGAAAGGGGCGAATATAGCGCTTCTTCTCTACAACGCTAAGGATCTAACGGAACGTTATAACATGCCGGATTCGCTGAAGGCTCAGTATACCTCGCATTTGACACGGGGCAATGTGCTCATGAGTGACAATGGGCGTGTGCTTGCTAGCTTCGTAGAGGATAGTCTGGGATGGCATGATGCCATCAGTGGATATACAACCCGCGCGGCAACAGATGCCAAATATGGAGCAACAAATTATCAGGAGCAACGAAATGACTGGCTGCGCAGCGGTGAAGAGAATCTCGCTGTTGAGCTTACCCGCAATGGGTTGGAAGCCAGAGATTTATCGCCGGTGGTCAACTTGTTCTCGAAAGTCTTCTGCAACGAGGATGGAGATATGGTGTACTGCGAGGATCATTGTGCGGCTGGCTCTACAGTTACACTGCGTACAGAAATGGATGTGCTGGTTGTTCTCTCTAATACTCCCAATCCGCTGCATCCGGGTTCAACGTATCCTTCTGTTCCGGTGAAGCTGGAGGTTCTGCCCGCGGCTGCGGTTGACAGTCTGGATTATTGTGTGAATTTTCGAGCGGAGAACCGGCGCGCTTTTGAGAATACATGGAATTATTACGTCTTGCTTGGATAAAAGGACGGCTTATTAAAAGGAGGGGCTTATATGGCGGCATTTATAAAGGTAGAAAGTAATCGAAATGTGGAAGAAGCGATCTATGATCAAACGATTCTGGCTGGAGATGGGTGGATACATGAACTGCTTCCGGGGCAGGTGCTGAGGATTGTGGATGTGGCGGGGAATCAGGCGGCGGATACGCTTTTCTATGATGCAGATCGGCCTGAGGACCACTATAGTGCGGTAGCGACAATAGCTGCTCAGGGCAATATTTATTTGTCGACAGGTTCGGTGCTTCGTTCGGAGTCGGGTGCGGAGCTGTTGGAGATTGTTGCAGACACCTGCGGGCGCCATGATACGGTGGGGGGGTCCTGTTCGGCGGAGAGCAATACGGTTCGTTACAGCCACGATAAGCTGCATATGCACAACTGTCGGGATACTTTTATGCTTCAGTTGTCCAAATGGCAGGGGGATTTCAGCAAACGTGATCTGGCTCCGAATATTAATTTTTTCATGAATGTTCCGGTTACACCTGAGGGTGGGCTGCAATTTGCCGATGGGGTATCTTTTCCGGGGGCCTATGTGGAAATGAAGTCGCTGAGACGGACGTTGGCGCTAATTAGTAATTGTCCGCAATTGAACAATCCATGCAATGCCTATAATCCGACGCCGGTTCGTGTTCTAATCTGGGAGCAGTAGACGATAGATAAGTTCTTACACCTTTGGGAGGGGTCCTCATGTTCGATAAAATACTGATTGCCAACCGCGGCGCTATTGCTGTCCGCATTGAAAGAACGCTGCGCGAAATGGGGATACCGTCTGTTGCGGTCTATACCCGCGCCGACCAGGATAGTCTGCATGTGGATCAAGGGGATGAAGCGGTGCTGATCGGGGAAGGGGCTGCCAAGGAAAGTTATCTGAACTCGGAGTTGATTCTAGATACCGCTATTGCCGCGGGGGCGCAGGCGATACATCCAGGTTACGGCTTCCTGAGCGAAAATGCTGATTTTGCCCGAGCTTGCCGTGATCGGGGGATTGCCTTCATTGGACCTACACCGGAGCAGATGGAGTTGTTCGGACTTAAGCATTCGGCTCGTGAAATTGCACTTAAGGCCGGTGTTCCGCTGCTGCCGGGAACGGCGCTGATCTCAAAGGTGGAAGAAGCATTAGAACAGGCGGCTGTAATCGGCTATCCGGTTATTCTTAAAAGCACGGCCGGAGGCGGTGGTATCGGCATGCGTGTCTGCGCGGATGAAGAAGCGCTTGGGGCTGCTTTTGATTCTGTGCGGCATTTGGCGGAAACTAACTTCAAGAATGCGGGCTTATTTCTTGAGAAATACATTGCCAAAGCACGCCACGTAGAGGTGCAAATCTTCGGAAATCAATTCGGTGAGGTCATTGCACTCGGCGAACGAGACTGCTCCATTCAGCGGCGCAACCAAAAGGTAATTGAGGAAAGTCCGGCTCCTGATCTCCCTGATCATGTGCGAAAAGCCATGTTCGAGGCGGCTGTAAATCTAGCCTCCGAAGCTGGGTACCGCAGTGCAGGAACCGTTGAGTTTTTATATGATTCCGATGAGTTGAAGTTTTACTTTCTAGAGGTTAATACTCGTCTTCAAGTAGAACATGGGGTGACGGAAGAGGTTCTCGGCATTGATCTTGTGAAGTGGATGGTGCTTGAAGCGGCTGATGAGCTGCGGGATTTGAGTTCATTAGTGAGCACGCCCCAAGGGCACAGTATGCAGGCTCGAATCTATGCCGAAGATTGTCTGCAACAGTTCAGACCCAGTGCGGGTCAGCTAGACAAGGCTATATTTTCCGAACAAGCGAGGGTTGAAACGTGGGTTAGAGATGGCCTTGAGGTGACGACGCTGTATGATCCGATGCTAGCCAAAATAATCGTACATGGTCGTGACCGAGAGGAGGCTATGGATAAGCTGATATCCGCCCTTGAAGAGACGCGCTTCTACGGAATTACGACGAACCTGCTCTATTTACAGGCTTTGCTGAAGGAAAAGGAATGTCGCGAGGGCCGCGTCCATACCCGGATGCTGGAGGGATTTAACCCTGAGGAATATGCGCTGGAGGTTATCGACGGAGGAGTTCAGACCACCATTCAGGACTGGCCGGGCCGCACGGGCCACTGGGATGTAGGTGTTCCCCCTTGCGGGCCGATGGATCCCCTTTCGTTCCGTATAGGGAACAAGCGGTTGGGTAACGAGGATAACGCTTCTGGCCTAGAACTAACGCTGCGGGGCGGTTCCTACCGCTTTCGCGCCGGGATGATCTTTTGCCTGACGGGTGCGGATATGAATGCGGAGCTGGATGGTTTAAAGGTGCCGATGTATGAGCCGGTTTCGGCAACTGCGGGACAAATTCTAAGCTTCAACGAAGCCGTTGCGGGCATGAGAACTTATATAACGGTTGCGGGTGGTTTTGATGTCCCGACAATTCTGGGTAGTGCAGCTACCTTTACGCTGGGCGGCTTCGGGGGTCATGGGGGTAGGGCGCTGCGCGTGGGTGATGTCATCTCTGTAAATTCGCCAAGGGGTGGAAGTGTAGGTGTTCATCTTAATAAGATGGAGCCTAGCTTGGATGCTTTGGTGCCGGAGCTGAGCCGGATCATGACGCGGGAGTGGAGCATTGGCGTGATACCGGGTCCACATTGCACCGGAGAATTTCTTCGCCCTGAATACTTAGATCAACTGACCGATACATCTTGGGAGGTTCACTTCAACAGCTCGCGAACAGGCGTCCGGCTGATTGGGCCTGCTCCGATATGGAGTCGTGAGGACGGTGGTGAAGCGGGGCTGCATCCTTCCAACATCCATGATAACGCCTATGCAGTAGGGACCTTGGATTTGACAGGAGATATGCCCATTCTGCTCGGGCCTGATGGTCCTAGCCTAGGTGGCTTCGTCTGTCCGGTAACTACGGCATCGGCGGAATTCTGGAAGCTGGGCCAGCTTCGGCCTGGGGACACCGTTTCCTTCAAGTTGCTAACGCTAGAAGGGGCTGATGAGATCCGTGCGGCACAGGAAAGCCGACTAATGGATATGTCGTCGGAGCTGGACGATTCTGCGATATTGGCTGTCTATACCCTTTCTTCCGAAGAAAAAGAAGTGACACCGGATTATCCCCTGTTGGTATCTGAAGCCGGGGAGCGGCGCTTTCGGATTGTTATCCGTTGCGCGGGTGATGAGAATTTGCTGGTTGAATACGGGGATATGGAACTGGATTTAACACTCCGTTTTCAGGTTCATGCGCTGATGCAAGCTATCAAGGATGGCGGCATTCCCGTACTAGACTTGACGCCGGGTATCCGTTCTCTGCAAGTGCATCTGGACCGGTCACGAATTACGGTGGCTGAGGCCAGTCACAGAATTCTGGAGCTTGATCGAAATCTTCCGCCGTTAGCATCCATAACAGTACCTTCGCGGATCGTCAGGCTTCCGCTATCGTGGGATGATCCTGCTACGCAGCTTGCCATCCAGCGTTACCAACAAACGGTTCGCCCAGATGCGCCGTGGTGTCCGAGCAATCTGGAATTTATCCGGCGGGTCAATGGATTGGAAGATATTGAAGAGGTGCGGCGCATTGTCTTTGATGCCAATTATCTCGTGCTTGGTCTGGGGGATGTGTATCTGGGTGCACCCGTAGCAACACCTACGGATCCCCGGCACCGATTGGTAACCACCAAGTATAATCCGGCCCGGACTTGGACGCCTGAGAATGCCGTTGGAATAGGCGGTGCTTATATGTGTGTGTACGGTATGGAAGGGCCGGGTGGTTATCAGTTTGTGGGCCGGACGATCCAAATGTGGAATCGGCTGAGGTCTACGGAGAGCTTCCAGCCAGGAAAGCCGTGGCTGCTGCGCTTCTTCGACCAGATTCAATTCTATCCGGTGGAAGCGGATGAGTTATTGGAACTGCGGGAGGACTTCCTGCGGGGGCGTTTTGAAGCCGACATTACGGAGACGACCTTTGATTTAGGCGAATATCTGAGTTTCCTTGATTCTATTAAGGATAGTGCGGAGGAATTCCGCAGCAAGCAGCAGCAGGCGTTCCGTGCAGAACGGGAGAGCTGGAGGGAGCTGGGTCTGGCGGAGTATGTATCCGAAGGGGACCAAGGGCCGACAGTGCAGGAAGAAGAGCTGCCTCCGGGTACGGAAGCTGTACGTTGCTCCATGCCGGGCAGTGTGTGGAAAGTGCTTGCAGAGGTAGGTCAAACAGTCAAAAAGGGAGAAGTTATTGCCATCGAAGAGAGTATGAAGATGGAGTTTCCCCAGTATGCGACCTGTGATGGGACTGTGGCATCCATTCATGTGAGTCCGGGCGATGCTGTCCATGCCGGACAATTGATTGCAGGCATTATTATATCTGAACAAAGTGAGGTGGCTTCTTGATGAGTGAAGTTATTTTTCCGGAAAGATTGTCTATAGCCTGGCTGGGAGAACAATATCGCAGCAATCGACTAACGCCGCGGGAAGTCATAGAAGAAATCATACGTCGTTCTGCTCGTGATACAGACATGAATATTTGGATTACGCCGCCGTCCATCGAATGGCTGGAGCCTTACCTAGAGGGGCTGCAAAGTCTTGACCCAGAGCAGGCTCCGCTCTGGGGGGTGCCCTTTGCGATCAAGGATAATATAGACTTGGCTGGGACTCCAACTACAGCCGCGTGTCCAGAATATGCCTATACCCCCGATGAGCATGCATCTGTCGTAGGGAGGTTGATAGCGGCTGGAGGCATCCCTGTTGGTAAAAGCAACCTAGACCAGTTTGCCACGGGTCTAGTAGGTACGCGCAGCCCTCATGGGGAGACACATAATTCACTGAAGCCAGAACTGATTAGCGGCGGTTCAAGCGGTGGTTCGGCGGTGGCAGTTGCCCGTGGTCAGGCGGCTTTTTCGCTGGGCACGGATACGGCAGGCTCAGGTCGTGTGCCTGCAGCGCTCAATCGGCTGGTTGGCTATAAGCCGAGTCTGGGCGCTTGGCCTACACGTGGAGTAGTCCCAGCCTGTGCAAGTCTGGATTGCGTCACGGTGTTTGCAACCGGACTTGAAGATGCGCTGGCGGTGGATCGTGTAGCTAGAGGGATAGATTATGAAGATCCGTGGTCCCGCGATATTCAACGTTCGAATAATAGGCTCCCGGAGGCCCTGCTTCTTCCCAAACGGACTCCGGAATTTTACGGTCCTTATGCAGATCTATATGAACAGGCTTGGAAGAAGGCTGTTTTTTCCTTAGAGAAGCTGGGTATCCCAGTGAGATATATCGATACAACCCTTTTTGCTGAAGCTGCTGCGGTTCTGTATGACGGACCTATGGTAGCGGAGCGCTGGGCTGATTTGGGAGGATTTGTGGAGTCCCATCCGGACACGGTATTTCCGGTGACGGAGACTATTCTGCGATCCGGGGCTTCGCCCAAATATACTGCAAGCTCCGTGTTTCAAGCGATGCATAAGCTTCAACAATTGAAGCTTGAAGTGGGTGGGTTGATGAAGAATGCGGTACTAGTCATGCCAACCTGTGGTGGAACATGGAGTCGTGATCAGGTCCGTGAGAACCCCATTGCTACTAACAGCGACATGGGTCGATATACGAACCACTGCAACCTGCTCGACTTGAGCGCGGTGGCGGTTCCGGCTGGAGAGGCGGGGTCCGACCTTCCGTTTGGTATTACCTTCTTCGCCCTTGCTGACAGTGAAGAGCTGATCTGCGGTGCGGCTGAACTGCTGAACCCTAAATCTACACAGCCAGCTTCTGTTCCTGCTCCTGCTCCTCCTCCGTCTAATCAAACTGTGGGAGAAGGTAACGTGCTGTTAGCCGTGTGTGGCCTGCATATGCGAGGTTTCCCGCTGGAGGCACAGATGCTCTCCTGTGGAGCTTCTTTCCTGCGCGAGGTTACAACGGCAGCTCAATATAGGATGGTTAGGCTTGAGGGAGCAACTCCGAAGCCGGGGCTGCTAAAGGTGCTTCGTGGCGGGGACTCCCTGTCCTTGGAGGTATGGACCATGCCTTCTACGAGCTTTGGTACATTCGTAGCTTCGATTCCAGCGCCGCTCGGAATAGGGAGGATCACGCTAATGGATGGGTCTGAAGTATCTGGGTTCCTATGTGAGTCTTATGCAGCTGAAAGTGCTGAAGATATCACGTCTTCGGGAGGCTGGCGGCAAGCGGTACGAGGTTAGAGTTGGGTGGAGAGAATATATGCTTTTAGCCTGTCCGTTGATCTTCATGTCAGATTATATTACAAATAGGATTGACAATTCCGCACAATACCCTTTATACTACGGATAAATGTTAGGTATTATAACAAGTGAATAGCGGTTCCCGTAGCCTCATCACTGGGAACAACCAGCTGTCTAGGGTTCCGTTGTTCCTATCTTCGTCGCTTATTACCGACCAAGATCAAGGTTCAAGTCTGGTCCGAGAGACTAGCGTATGAAGGCTGCGGAAGTGTTGCACGTCTTTGTATAACACGGAAGGATAAAAGCCAGGGAGATACTCTCCTTGGCTTTTGTCCTTCTTTTTTTTGAAGAAAGTATTAAAATGCCCATAAGGATGACGCCTTTGGAGCTTAAGGACAGGAGTGGGAGATTATGACTAAGTTTATGAAAATGTGTTTGACCGTGCTCATGCTGATGCCGTTAATTGCCCTTGCAGGCTGTGGGGACAATAGTAGCTCTGCTGCGGGGGACGGAAAAAAGGATCCTGTTACCATTGCTCTCAGTCCTTGGCCGGGTTGGTATATGTGGTATCTGGTAGAGGAAAAGGGGTTCTTTGAAAAACACGGAGTCGATGTCAAACTACAGTTTTTCCCCGTGTACAGTGATTCGCTACAGGCTCTTGCAACCGGCAAAGTGGATGCGAACAGCCAGACACTCAGCGATACGCTGGCTCCTCTCTCCAAAGGCATTAAATTAAAGGCCGTACTGGTCAACGATAACTCTTTTGGCGGCGATGCCATTGTCAGTAAAATGGATATTGCGAGTGTTAAGGATTTAAAGGGCAAGACCGTTGCGACCGAGCTGGGAACCGTAGACCACTTGCTTCTGTTGACGGCATTAGCTGAGAATGGCATGAAAGAGAGCGATATAAATTACGTCAATATGACGGTGAATGATGCAGGCCCCGCCTTTATCGGCGGACAAAGTGACGCTTCGGTGCTGTGGGAGCCATTCCAGACCAAAGCGGTTAAGGAAGGTAAAGGGAAAGTGCTCTTCTCCTCAAAAGATACACCGGGGCTGATCCCGGATCTGCTGGTGTTTAAGGAAAGTGTTGTAAAGGATCGCCCCGAGGATATACAAAAGATTGTGGATGCTTGGTTTGAAGCTCTAACCTACTTCCAGAATCATCCGGAGGAAGCGATAGAACTGCTGGCAAAACAAGCGGAAACGACACCGGAGGATTTCAAGTTGGGCATGGATAGCATCAAGCTCTTTACCCCCGAGGAGAATGTTCAGGCTTTTACGGCGGGCAGCGATTATACCTCATTGAAATTCACTGCAGAAAAAACAGCAAAGTTCCTTCAAGGCCTTGATATGGTTGATTCCATTGATGATGTAACTATTCTATTTGATCCGCAATTCGTACAAAAAGCAGCGGGGAAGTGATGAAGCATGAAGCCGGAGAAACGACGTAAGCCTCAGAGATTGCAAATCTTTAAAGAGATCGGTCCCCGGTCTTTCACCTTAACGGCGGCTTGTGGTTTTCTAGTGCTTTTAGCCGTATGGTCGGTGCTGAGTTACAGCGAAGCGGTCAGCCGGACATTCCTACCAACACCGCATCAAGTATTGTTCGAGCTCTTCAGGCTGCTGGGTACAGGTGAATATTGGCATCATATTGGGATTAGCGTGTTTCGGGTAAGTGCCGGGTTTGTGCTTGCCTGTGTGATTGGAATTCCGTTAGGTATTTTTGCAGGTACGTTCAAGTATGGAGAGGCTCTTATCGAGCCGCCAATGGAATTCATTCGTTATATGCCTGCTGTTGCTTTCATTCCTTTGATTATGCTGTGGGCAGGGATTGGCGAGTGGGCCAAAATCCTCCTGATCTTCATCGGCTGCTTCTTCCAGCTGGTACTGATGGTAGCTGATAATACCAGACGCGTATCGTTGGATCTCGTTCAGGCGTCCTTCACGCTGGGTGCAAGTCGTTGGAAAGCGATAGAAACGGTACTTATTCCGGCAATCAAGCCGCAGCTGATGAATACGCTTCGTCTCATCCTTGGATGGGCTTGGACCTATCTTGTTGTGGCTGAGCTGGTTGCTGTTAATAGCGGTCTTGGGTATGCCATTATGAAGGCACAGCGCTTTTTGAATACTGACCAGATCTTTGTAGGAATTATTGTTATCGGCATGTTGGGCTTGATCAGCGACCGCATATTCGCTTTTCTGAACCGCAGATGGTTTCCATGGGCTTAAGGGCTGAACGGACAGAGTAGATAAGAGAAGTGTACATTGGGGGGATGAAGATGAGCCGGGGAATCATTGAGGTTAAAGAGCTGAATAAAGTCTACGAGTCGAACAATAAAACCTTTGAGGCACTGCGCAATATTGATCTAACAGTGAGCGAGAATGAGTTCCTGACCATTATAGGGCCTTCCGGTTGTGGTAAATCCACGCTGCTGCGAATCGTTGCCGGCCTTGAGGATCCCTCTGGTGGAGTCCTCTCTGTTGATGGTGAGGAGATTATTGGCCCTGGAGCGGATAGGGGGATGGTATTTCAGGGTTATACCCTTTTCCCGTGGCTTACGGTGCGTGAAAATATTGAATATGGCCCTAAGCTTAAGGGGGTGCCTATTCTGGAGCGGCGCCGGATCTCCAATCACTTTCTGAAGGTTATTCGTCTGGAGAGCTTCGCCAAATCCTACCCCAAGCAGTTGTCCGGCGGAATGAAGCAGCGCGTGGCCATTGCCCGGGCCTTAGCCAATCGGCCTAAGGTGCTGCTCATGGATGAGCCCTTTGGCGCCTTGGATGCGCAGACGAAGTTGGAAATGCAGGAAATGCTGTTGGAGGTATGGGAGCGGGAAAAGACAACCGTCATGTTCATAACCCATGATATTGATGAAGCTATCTTTCTATCCCAGCGCATTATTGTTATGGGAGCGGCACCAGGTCGCTTCCTGCAGCAGTTCGAGGTATCCTTGCCTGCGGAAAGAACGTCTGAGGTGCGTGAGCATCCGGACTTCCTGGCCCTTAAGCATGAGATTGTGCAGCTGTTGAAACATTGAGCTAGACTGCTTACAAGAATGCTCCGCGAGTCATTTGGCTTGCGGAGCATTCTTTGGTTTAATCAACATATATAGAGAAAAACCCTCTATAAATTTAATGAAATTATCTATATTGGTAGCGTCAAGAAGTTTGTGTATGAGAGTAGAAGTATCTCCTCGGGTATCCGCGACAAATACGGCAAATCATCTGCCTACCTACATGGGTTTCATTATATATAGTTGCACAAAATACACTTATATTTCTCCCTTAGCACACTTTAGGGTGTTTAATTGCACTTTATACACTTATTTTTGGGTATTCCGGGGTTTAACCGGCATATTCGTGTTTTTAGTTGCACAGAGTACATCTATCCATACATCAGATCGCTAAAGGCTAGAAATAAATGTATAAAATACATCTATTTCACTGACTACCTCCGAGTTTTCGGTAGCGTCAAGAAGTTTGTATAAGAGAGTAAAAAGTAGTTTCTCAGGCGTTATTTGTAGGTGTGGTTGTAGTTAGGGGCGGGGGAATCCGGCCCTAACTATAAGGGAATTAGGTGTTTCTTGCCCTTCCTGCCCTTCCTGCACCGGGTACCGTGCTTCAAACATCTCGTTTAGTTTCTTCTTTATTCTAAGTCTATATAGTTATTATTTTAATTATTGACTACCCTGGTCAATAGGCCTACAATGAGATTGACCAAAGTAGTCAATCTATATATCGCGGGGTGAATGTCTTGTTTGCGAAGTTTCTAAATCTGAATCCGGAGAAGCAGGATCGAGTCCTAAATGCCGCCCTGAAAGAGTTCGCGCAAAAGGGTTATCAGAATGCCTCTACCAACGAAATCGTTAAAGAAGCGGAGATCTCCAAAGGCTTATTGTTTCACTATTTTAATAATAAAAAGGATTTGTACCTATTTCTGCATGATCATTTCATGGACATTTTTTTGGAGGAGATACATGCGAAGGTCGCCTGGAATGAAAAAGATATTTTTGATCGATATCGAAATATCGCCCGGTTGAAGTTCGAGTTATATCAAAAGTATCCCGAAATGTTTAACTTCATTAGAGCTGTCTATTCGGAAGACTCCAATGATGTGAGGTCAGAGTTAGAGCGCAGGAAAAAGGAGATCCTTAGTGAGGGCTACAAGGATTTATTTGGCGATGTTGATCTTTCTAAATTTAAAGAGGGAATCGATGTTGAAAAAACAAAAAACATTATCTTTTGGACCATGGAGGGATTTGCTTATCGGTACCAAGATAAGGTGACAGATATCCAGCTGGAACAAATCAACATAGAGGAATTACTAGCGGAATTAGACATGTATAGTGAGGTCCTCAGACAAGGCTTTTATAAGTAGAGACAAAGGGAGGTTTTATCATGAAGAATGTAATAGAAATCGATCATTTAACCAAAACCTACGGTAAGGCTAGAGGGATTACGAACATTAGCTTTAATGTGGAAGAGGGAGAGATTTTCGGCTTTATTGGCCCAAATGGTGCGGGAAAGTCCACTACCATCAGAACGTTATTGTCATTGATTTACCCGACTAGCGGAAGTGCCAAGATCTTTGGCAAGGATTGTATTGAGTTTGCTCCTGAAATCAAGAAAGAGATCGGCTATTTACCTTCCGAGGTGTTCTATTACGACAATATGAAGGTGATCGAGCTTTTAAAGTATTCAGCCAGCTTCTATAAAAAAGATTGCACGAAAAGAATCAAGGAACTCGCAGAAATCATGGATTTGGATCTCACGAAGAAAATTGATGATTTATCGCTGGGCAATAAAAAGAAGGTAGGGATTGTTCAAGGTCTCCTTCATGAGCCCAAGTTGATTATCCTCGATGAACCTACCAGCGGATTAGACCCGCTTATGCAGCAAAGATTCTTTGAACTGCTTGAAGCAGAGCATAAAAAAGGAGCAACGGTACTCTTCTCATCGCATATTCTCACTGAGGTTCAGCGCTTATGTGACCGGGTGGCGATCATTAAAGAAGGGGAGATCGTTGCAGTAGAGAAGATCAGCACCTTGCAGGAAAACAACTATAAGAAATTCAAAATTCATACGAAAGCTAATTTGGATGCGGATTATTTTAATTTGGCGGGTGTAAGCAATTTAGTCGTCAACAACGATACGGTCAGCTTCCTATTTAGAGGCAATCTCAATTCCGTGATGAAGAAGATTTCAGACGTCGAAATTGCGAATGTGTGGATCGATGAGCCGGATCTTGAGGAGATCTTTATGCACTATTATGTAAAGGAGGCCTAGAACGTTATGAATATATTTCTGCACGAATTGAAGGCCTACCGAAAGTCTACAATGATTTGGTTAGTCTCTTTGACTGCCATTATGGTCATGTTCATGTCGATGTTCCCTTCTTTCTCTAAAGATGCTGAGCAAATGACAACATTGCTTAAAGGGTACCCCGAGGCCCTCCGAAAAGCTCTTTCCCTTGATTTAGCCAATTTCTTCACGATTCTAGGATTTTATAGCTATGCTTTGAGTTTTATTGTGCTGGCAGGGGCCATTCAGGCCATGAATATTGGGGTTTCGATTGTGTCAAAAGAGGTGCGTGAGAAAACAGCCGATTTTTTATTAACAAAGCCTGTTACCCGCACGGCAATTGTAAGTGCAAAGCTCGCGGCCGCGTTCGCATCATTGCTTCTTACGAATATCATTTATGGTGCAGCAGCAGTTATGATGGCGACGCAGGTTCAGGTAGAAGATTTCAATGTAACCACGTTTCTATTGCTTAGTCTTACGTTATTTATAGTTCAACTGATGTTCTTGGCCTTGGGAATCGTAATCTCAGTAATGGCTCGCAAAATCAAATCGGTGTTGACGGTGTCCCTTGCGACGGTTTTCTCCTTCTATTTCATTGGGACGCTTGGGGGAATTGCCGACGAACAAACCATACGCTATTTCTCACCTTTTAAATATGTGGATACAGCTTATATCCTTAAGAATTCAGGGTATGAGGTCTCGTATTTGATTGTGGGTGCTGTTCTTATTGCAGTTGCGATCGGTACTAGTTATTACGTGTATTCCAAAAAGGATATCCATGCAGTGTAAAGGAGGGGTTCGTTCGTGAATATATATTGGAAAGAAATGAAAACGTACCGAAAATCTCTGATCTTTTGGAGTATAGGTATATTGTTAATGGTTGTCTCCGGGATGAGTAAATATGCGGGTTTGTCGTCATCAGGTCAATCCATGAATGATTTGATGGCAGATATGCCTAAAGCCTTGAAAGCCATAGTGGGCGTTGGAGACTTGGATTTAAATTCGGCTAGCGGTTACTATGGGCTGCTGTATCTTTATTTGTTGTTAATGGCTACGATTCATGCGGCTATGCTGGGAGCCAATATCATTTCTAAGGAAGAGAGAGATAAAACCTCGGAGTTTTTATTTGTAAAGCCGGTCTCCAGAAATAGCATCATAACCTCCAAGCTACTTGCGGCACTTACGAATATCGTTATTTTTAATTTGGTGACGCTCATTTCATCCATCCTCATAGTCGGGCAGTACAGTAAAGGGGAAGCAATTAACGGGGATATTGCCATTACAATGGTCGGACTGTTCCTCTCCCAGCTTTTATTCATGAGTATCGGGACTGGTATTGCCGCGGTTAAAAGAAAACCGAAAACAGCGGGATCGTTATCAACGGGGATTCTTCTGCTTACGTTTATCCTATCGGTGGCCATTGATTTAAATGAGCAGATTGAAGGTCTGAAGTACATCACGCCGTTCAAATACTTTGAACCTAAAAATGTGATGTATGGCGGAGGGCTGGATCCTGTATTCGTTGTGTTGTCGGTAGGGATGATTGTGGCACTTTTCTTTGTAACCTATGTGTTCTTCAAAAAAAGAGATTTGAATGTGTAAATAAAAAACAGGGTGCCTGTCCCGGTGAGGGGAATGCACCCTTTCGTATTTCTAATGTTGTCCCATATCCATTTTTTTGAAGATATCTCCGCCTGGGGTCATATTCATACTTGAACTGCTGGCTGAAAAAAACAGGATGATAAAGAGAACCGATGCTACTGCAACTACTCCTGAATACATCAACATTTGTTCCTTTTTAGGCAGCTTGAGATTATTTTTGAGGATAAAACTAATAAATGAAATCACGATACCCATCGGGATTAGATAAGCTACATACATTGGACTTTCTTTAAAATGTGATATGCCTCCGCTGATCATCCCTATCCCCAGTGCTAGAGTGAGAGATAAGGTAATAAGCTTAACGCTTTCAGCCGCGTTCATTTTGTGGTGATTAATAACAATTTCATTAAATATGGACCCTGCTAGAAACAAACTTAAACCAATGATCAGAATAATGGAATATCTTACGGCGTTAAAAGGCATCAGTACAATTCCGCTGGAGGTCATCCCAATTCCTAAAAAGTAGATTACATAGACCAAATACTTGTAAATCATGTTTTTCATATGTGTTATTAGCTCCTTTAGGTCATCTATAAATATATTTTATAAGTTAATTGTGTGGAATGTATGTGCTTTGGCGAATATCGAAAAAAGCGCTCTTTCAAGGTGGGGGCCTCAAAAGAACGCTTTTTATGCTGCGAAATTATTACAAAGCTTTACCCACAATACTTGTACCGCTCTTCGTAATGGAATACGTTACAACCTTACCGCTCCAGAAATGGAACTTCAGAATGACTTCACCGTCGTGAACCTCGCTCCAGAAGTTTGGAAACAGTTTGATTTCATTCGTAGCATAGGAAGGCTCGAAGGTGTACCCGAATTCCTTAAAGGCCGTCCAGTTTTGTGGACCCGCATTTCCTCCCGATGCATATACAGCCTCCATAGTGGCGAGCTGATCTCCGTTAAAGGTCGTTGGAACCGCGAAGGAAGCAGTTGTGCCTGTTGTGTTACTCATCGCAGGTGTATCTGATACGATGACTTTGAAGTTCCAGTCCGTACCCTTATTGAATTCGGCAGTTAATACGGCATTCACGCCTAGTTGACCTGATGTAGTAAGTTGGTTAAGCAGACTCGCCTTGAGGGTCAGAACCTCACCGTTCAATTCATAGTCTTTGCCCTTATGAAGAGTCTTTCCATCTTTCAATCGAAGGACGGTCAGCTTATTGCCATTCAGGTTTAGATTGACGTTAGTATTCTGTATCTCTGCTCCTTTAGTCAGGTAGATGAGATCGGATTCTGCGTTTGCCGAACGGCCTTTCAAGCTTGCCATCAGAACATTGTACAACTCTGGGTCAGACCACTTGTAGGTGGTCCGGTTAAAGTGCTGGCCGTTATCCCACAGCATGGAGGTAATGTCCTTCGATTCAAGGTATTGGGATAAGAACTCGAAAAATTTCAGCTTTTCTCCTTGTTCAATAACCCCGGTATTTCTGTCGAATCCAAGTAAGCCGTATTCACCCACGATAACTGGAATTCCTCTAGCGACAAAAGTATTGTAGACCTTATCGAACGTTTGAATGATATCGTTTTTGGTGTCTTTTTCAAACGTGGTGTAGCCGGCAATATTCACACTAAAAGGCCAGAAGCCGTAATAATGCACAGTGGCAATCAGATTCGGATCGTTCAGCATGGTTATGCTTTTGTAAAGCTCATCTAATCTGGCTTGTTCAGGAGATGTATATAACGTTGGGAGGACTAACGGCCGAACCGCATTTAATCCACCCGATTTTCTAACGATTTCATGAAAAGAAACATTAAGCTCCCCCAGCATCTGGGTCATCTTGGATTCATCAACGGTTCCGCCTTCACTGAAGCGAGGCTCGTTAATGCTCTCGAACATTAGCTTGTCGGGGTAATTCTTGAAGCGGTCGGCAATCTGGGTCCAGGCTGATTTATAACGCGCAAATACGATGTCGTGATTCTTCTCCATGGAGCTTACCCACAACCAGGAGTCATGGTGGAGATTGATCATTACGTAAAGATTGGAATCGAGCGCCCAGCCGACAACTTCCTGTACACGGTCGAGGTAGGCGGGGTCAATGGTGTAGCCAGGGGCAGGGCCTATATGTTGATCCCAAGTGATTGGAATTCGAATACTCTTGTAGCCTTGTTTGGCGATCTGTTGGATCAACTCTTTGGTTACCCGTGGATTTCCCCAGGCGGTTTCATCTGCTCCTACGGCGTCCAAAGTATTCCCAAGATTCCAACCTGGTTGCATGTCGTCCACATAGGATTGAAGTTTGCTTTGTGGAGTGCTGCTGGCTTTTTGATCGTCTCCTGGAGCGGCTGAGGCAACGGTTGAGAACAGAGAGAGAAGAAGGGTGGTAACTACAGTAAGTATAAAAGATTTGGTTGTACGCTTAGTCATTGTATTCTCCTTTTTGGGTAGTTTTGAATACTAAAACCTTGCGAATGCTGAGCCGTTCCACAGTGATATAATGCAGTACAAATTGTGTACGGCTTACTTGCTTTACGTGTTCACCTCCCGCATCCCTTGAGTTGAAAGCGCTTTCCTAATATAGGCTAACATAGGTTTTTGATGGAGAATACCTTAAAAATTGGTGGGAAAAACAGGTATAAATCAGTGATTTTAATTAAAATGTGATATTGAAAGTTTGGAGTTTCTTACTAGAGGGTAATAGGTGACATGGTAATTTTTGTAGTTTGATTTTTAAATTTGTCTTGATAGGGCGTCTCTTTGGATTGGTGTTGAATTTTTTGAAAAATTCCTCTTACCAAACATAGCGGCGCTCTTTTTTTGTCGAGAAATAGAAACCTGAGGGGGAAGGTGAACACATGCAATATAAAAAGCTGTGGGCTTGGTTAGCAGTTGTCTTTATCGGTTCTTTCGCGGTACTTTTATATTTTGGGGGACGTATCTACCAGGAAAAGCCGCCCATTCCGACTCAAATCGTTACGGATGCCGGAGAGGTGATTTATACCAAGAGTGATATCCAGGAAGGGCAGAATATCTGGAAGCGAATGGGCGGTCAAGAGGTCGGGAGTGTATGGGGGCATGGCGCTTATGTTGCACCTGACTGGACTGCGGATGGTCTTCATCGTGAACTGGTATTTATTTTGGATAAATGGGCTATGGAGAAGTATGGCGCTGTGTATGACAAAATATCCGAAGAACAGCAGCTATTGCTTAAACTGCAGTTGAAGAAAGAAATCCGTACCAACACATACGATAAATCAAAGGATGAAATTGTAGTTTCCGCCACCCGAGCGGAAGCGATAAATAACGTTAGTGACCATTATAACAAAGTTTTTGGCGATGACCCTAGTCTAGCGACTTATCGAGAACAAATCGCTCTGCCGGCGAATTCTATAGAAAGTCTGGAAGATCGCCGCAAAATTGCAGCTTTTTTCTTTTGGGCAACTTGGTCAACATCAACGAATCGGGAAGGAATGGATGTCACCTATACGAACAATTGGCCGGGAGAAGAGTTAATCGATAACGAACCCTCCCATTCACTGCTTATTTGGTCGATCTTAAGTGTGATTCTGCTTCTTGCGGGTGTTGGTGGAATGGTCTGGTATTATGCCGCGCTGCGTGGTAAAGAAAATCATGAGGATGAGGGGATTGCCCCCGAGAAGGATCCTTTATTAAATATTAAATCTACTCCATCTATGAGAGCTACACTTAAGTATTTCTGGGTAGTTGCTGCGCTCATCGTTGTCCAGGTCGGCTTAGGAATCATTACTGCACATTATGCGGTAGAAGGAGGTTCCTTTTATGGAATTCCTATAGCAGAGTGGTTCCCTTATGCGGTTACTCGGACGTGGCATCAGCAGCTGGGGATTTTCTGGATTGCTACGGCATGGCTTGCTACAGGTCTTTATATCGGCCCAGCCATTTCAGGCTATGAACCCAAATATCAACGTTTTGGTGTGAATTTCTTGTTCGTTTGTTTATTGATCATTGTTGTTGGTTCCATGGCTGGTGAATGGTTAGCTGTAAAAGGGTATATCGGCAGCTTATCGCATAACTTCTATTTTGGGCATCAGGGGTATGAATATATAGATTTAGGTAGAGTATGGCAGATCTTCTTAGCCGTCGGATTATTCCTCTGGTTCATTCTTATAGCGAGAGCCATTTGGCCTGCGATCCGGAAAAAAAGTGAAGACAGACATATGCTGGGTTTATTCCTCATTGCTTCCGTAGCCATACCTATCTTTTATATGCCGGGTTTAATGTGGGGACAGAACACGCACATGAGTATTGTGAGTTATTGGCAATGGTGGGTCGTTCATCTTTGGGTGGAAGGATTCTTTGAAGTATTCGCTGCCGTTGTCATTTCCTTCTTATTCTCGAGAATGGGTCTTATTCGTACCTCAACAGCTACCTCAACTGTTTTATTCTCGACTGTTATTTATTTAGCGGGAGGTATTATTGGCACATTTCATCACCTTTACTTTGCGGGTACACCGGAGGGCGTACTTGCATTCGGGGCTGTTTTCAGCGCGCTGGAGGTTGTGCCGCTATTGTTGATCGGCATGGAGGCTTATGAGAACTTGAAGCTGGGACGAGCCAGAGTATGGGTTGCACGTTACAAGTGGCCCATATATTTCTTCGTTGCAGTATCTTTTTGGAACCTGTTAGGTGCGGGCATTTTCGGATTTTTAATCAACCCGCCTATTGCTCTTTACTATATGCAAGGACTGAACTTAACCGCGTTACATGCACACATGGCACTTTTCGGAGTGTACGGTATGCTGGGTATAGGATTGCTGCTGTTCTGTCTGCGAGGTTTAACCGGGACAAAACCTTGGAAAACAAAGCTGCTTAGCTTTTCCTTCTGGTCTTTAAATATTGGTTTGTTAACCATGGGCTTGCTAAGCCTGCTGCCTGTTGGAATACTGCAGACTTTAGCAAGTATGGAACATGGCATGTGGTATGCTCGTTCGACAGAGTTCCTTCATCTTGGCTATATGCAGAAGCTCGTCTGGATGCGTGTGATTGGGGATACGATTTTCTCAGTAGGCGTTGCCGGTTTAGTCTGGTTCATCATTGGGCTGAAGACAGGGAAATCGTATGTTAAGGATACTCCTTCGGACTCCGTTCATAAGAATAGACAATAGAGTTCGAAAAATAAGAAGTAGGCGGAAAGTAACCCTGCTTCTTTTCTCTTGGGTTTCAGTCTATGCCGATAAGCAGTCTCCGAATCAAGAAACGCCGGGCCTAAACTACTATAATTTCTACCTTATCACTTGCGCAACTGAGGGTTATACTGTTACTGTTAGGTATTGGATGTGAAATAGAAGGGGATTGAAAAGAATGGAAAACGAAGAATCAAGATACGAACTGCCGGAAAATTATGAGGAACTAAAAAAAGCCGCCAACCGCACTGCGGATTGGAAAGCACGTTTGGCTGCAGTTGAAGAGTTGGGCCAGTGGAAGAACAAACAAACTATTGATATCCTGACGCGCTTAGTGACGAGCGATCCTGTATATACCGTTCAAGAGGCAGCGTACCTTAAGCTGAAAGCATTTGGCGAAGAGATCGCAGCACCGTCGAAGAACAAACCTGAATTGGTTAAAGGCGTATCCAAAATCGTATTGAGAATTAAGAAGAGTCTCCCAAAAGATCATACGTATGAAGAGTTCAAAGAGAAGCTGAAGAAGATGCGTGTGGACGTATACGACATCTACGAAGGCGAAAAGGGCGCTGATTTTGACAAGTGGCTGCAAAAGATCTGGGAAGACGCTCCGGCAACCGGCAGAAGATAAATCCAGATCAGCCAAGTAATTAGAGATCACAAATGCTGGATGGCATGTGAAGCAATTAGAACCTCTCTTTAACTAGAGAGGTTTTTTTGCTGGTTACAGTAAAGAATAACCGCTACAACCACCGCCCGAACCACCGACTGAATCACCGATGAAACAAGTGTTTCAATCACCGCCCCAACCGCCGGGAAACAAGCATTTCAAATATTCAACCAACTCAATAACCTTCTGAACAAACGTCTCTACAAAAATGTCAACAACCGCCAACATTTCCAGCCCAACCGCTGTCCGAAGTCCCCCACGCAACTAGCATATCAACACCTAATTACCGCCCCAACCGCCCCAACCAACTACTGTCCAATGACCACCGCAGGTCGTCCCGTGGCCATCGATTTAATTAGAATTTTTCATTTGATTGGCGTTGTAGTTGCGTATGGTACCCAAATAGATGATCTATAGAAATTAGAGGGATTTTCTCCCTCTAATCCTCACGAAAGAGGCCACATTGATGATTTTGAGGGAAATACTCCCACTAAATCGGCGTAAGGTACCAGAATAGTAGGTTTTGAAAGAAATTAGAGGGAATTTTTCCCTCTAATCCTCATGAAAGAGGCTAAATCGATGAATTAGAGGGAAGTTTTCCCACTAAATTGGCGTGTTGGCGGCATACGTAGGTAGCCTCGTAAGGCATCAGAATAGTCGTAATTGCAGCAACGAGGCTAGATTCTATACGAGCCAACATACGCTACCTTGCGCCGAATTCCCCACCTTTTTCCATCGAAATCTTGACTCCCAATTCTGTATATGTTATATAAAAAGAGGAATTAGCACTCTGATTACTTGAGTGCTAATTCCTGGACAAGCTGCCTAATAAGCGCAGCTACATAACTTTTTCTCAGCCACCATCTTATTTCCCTATATTGAAAGGAGAATTAACCGATCCATGGTAAAAAAAGAGTTCAAAGCCGAATCGAAACGAATGCTGGAAATGATGATTAACTCCATCTATACCCATAAGGAGATTTTCCTGAGAGAGCTTATTTCCAATGCCAGCGATGCCATCGACAAAATCTACTACAAGGCATTATCCGATGAGCAACTGGTGTTCAATAAAGAGGATTATTACATTAAAGTCACTGTAGATAAGGCCAACAGAACTTTAACAATCTCCGACACAGGTATCGGGATGACTAAGGAAGATCTGGACAATAACCTCGGAATTATCGCCAAGAGCGGCTCCCTGGCCTTCAAGAAAGAAAATGAAGCCAAAGACGGACATAATATCATTGGTCAATTCGGAGTGGGTTTTTATGCTGCTTTTATGGTGGCGGACACCGTTACTGTAACAAGTAAAGCTTTGGGTAGTGATGAGGCCTTCAAATGGGAATCCCAAGGTGCAGACGGTTACACCATTGAGCCGACTGAGAAAGCTTCCGTGGGAACCGAGATCGTACTGACAATCAAGGAAAACACCGAAGACGATCAATATGATGAGTACCTCGAAGAATACCGCCTGAAGTCGATTATCAAAAAATACTCCGATTTCATCCGCTTCCCGATCAAAATGGACGTAAAAAGCCAGCAGCCGAAAGAAGGCAGCGAAGATGAATTCGTAGAAGTTACCGAAGAACAAACCGTCAACAGCATGGTGCCGATCTGGCGTAAAAATAAAAGTGAGCTGACTCCCGAAGACTACAATAACTTCTATATGGAGAAGCGTTACGGCTTCGACAAGCCACTTAAGCATATTCATATCAGTGCTGATGGTGCCGTAGTTTACAATGCAATCCTGTTCATCCCGGAGAATACTCCATACGATTATTACACAAAGGAATACGAAAAAGGGCTAGAGTTGTACTCCAACGGTGTGCTCATCATGGACAAATGTTCCGACCTACTGCCTGATTACTTCAGCTTTGTTAAAGGTATGGTGGATTCCGAGGATCTGTCCCTGAATATCTCGCGTGAGATGCTCCAGCATGACAGACAATTAACGTTGATCGCCAAGAACATCAAGAACAAGGTTAAAGGTCAATTGCAAAGCTTGTTGAAGGATGAGAGAGAGAAATACGAGCAATTCTATAAATCCTTCGGCAGACAGTTGAAATTTGGCGTGTATAGCGACTATGGCGTTAATAAAGAAACTCTGCAGGATTTGCTGATGTTCTATTCATCCAAGGAGAAGAAACTGGTTACTTTGGACGAATACGTATCAAGAATGCCGGAAGATCAGAAGTATATCTACTATGCATCCGGGGAGTCAATCGAAAGAATCGAGAAGCTACCGCAGACCGAAATGGTGTTGGATAAAGGATTTGAGATTCTGTACTTCACGGACGATATCGACGAATTCGCGATCAACATCATCATGAATTATAAGGAAAAAGAGTTCAAATCCGTATCCAGCGGCGACCTTGGCATTGAAACCGATGAGAAGGATAAGCCTACTGAAGCGGAAGAAAATGAGAACAAGGATCTTTTTGAATCCATGAAAAGCATCCTGTCCGGCAAGGTGACGAACGTTAAGGCATCTAAACGCCTGAAAACCCATCCGGTATGCCTCTCCACTGAGGGTGAGCTGTCCATCGAGATGGAGAAAATCCTCAAGGCTATGCCTAACGCTCAGGATGTAAAAGCGGATAAGGTGCTGGAAATCAACATTAATCATGAGGTGTTCCAGTCCCTGAAAAATGCACAAGCGAACGATAAAGAAAAGTTGGGCTTGTACACGAACCTGTTGTACAATCAGGCGCTCCTGATCGAAGGCTTGCCTGTAGGCGATCCTGTAGAATTCACGAATGATATTTGCAAAATCATGGTGTAAACTAAACTAGCGAAAAGATCGCAAGCATAAATAACCCGTATGGCCTCGTGCCCATGCGGGTTATTTGTTTTTTTGTAAATCCGTAATAAAAGGTCACTGCCACCCAGATAAGGATATGATACCTTACTGGTAAAGTGTGGGAGGTGGATTGGTGGGATGGAGACTGGTGGAATGGAGACGGTAACCTACTCCTTATATGGAGATAGCCCAGACAGCCATAGATATTATGACGATGCAGCCGCATTTACTGAAGAAGTATTGAATCAAATGAGCGAAGAAGATGGGATCGAAGAATTTAGCCGTTATATGGCTGACAGAAATCTGAAGCCTATGGGAGCCGAAATATATAAGTTGGAGTTATTAATGATCGGTGTGTTGTGGAGGGTCTATGGCAACATCGAATTTAATCTGGACTCATTTGGGAAGCTGATCGGATGGCTACGGGCCTCCGGGGAGTTCGAGCAAGAGAGTCAAAGAATGACGATCTGGTATGATTTTTTGAAAGGCAAGCCTCGGAGAGAAGTTGAACACAGACTGTCAAAAGCAATGAAGCTGGCGAACTGGTTCGATAAGAGAAGCGAGGAGACAATAGGCCGTTACACGCTCCATGTGAATTCGTTTATTGATAGCCATCGCCTAAGCCTGACAGGGAAGAAAAACCTGATTTTCTGCACGCGCGAGCGGGTCGAATATCATTTAAATATGGTGGGTGCAGAGATCATGAATCGGACGTTCAGGAGCGCATTTTTAGAAACCAAGGAAAAAAGAGTGTTTCTTCCGATTTGTATGAGACTGAAATCTAATGAAGCCTGCAGAGCTGTTCCGATGGAGCAAGGCCTTGTATGCAGAGGCTGTTCGAATGACTGTCAGGTGAACACGATCACGAAAATGGGGAGGGAACAGGGTTATAAAGTATTGATCATTCCGCATGCTTCCACGGCGTTTGGACAGCAGCATATGGCAGACGGAGAGGTAGGGATTATTGGGGTTGCTTGTGTGCTGAATCTGATCTCCGGAGGTTATAAAGCCAAGGAATTAGGTTACGAGCCCCAATGTGTGCTGCTGAATTATGCAGGCTGCATCAAGCATTGGCATAAGACAGGGATCGTGACAAGTCTTGATCTGGAACGATTGCAAATTCTGCTACTGACTGACCCTACAGTTTCTCAATCAGATCAAACATCTACATCTGAAGGCGGATGTTAAATCGGCTTCCAGACGGTTCAGGCTGTTCAACAGTTCAGAATATAATGAAGCTAGATTTGAAGAATTAGCGGATGTGCGGGAGGGATATTATGTCTGTGCTAACAGTAACAAATTTAAGGAAATCGTACGGGACAGTGAAGGCCGTGGAGGATATCAACTTTACGGTAGAAGCTGGAGAGGTTTTTACTATTATTGGGCCGAATGGAGCGGGAAAAACAACAACGCTGGAGATGATTGAAGGATTGCAGGAGCCGGATGCAGGTGCTATCTCCATAAACGGGCTGACCTGGAAGAAGGATGAGAGTGAGATCAAAACCTTGATTGGTGTACAGCCGCAATCGGGCGCATTATTCGAATTGCTGACCGCTGAAGAAAATCTGGACTTATTCGCTTCCTTTTATCCTCGGTCAAGGAAAACCAGTGAAGTGCTGGAGATGATTAACCTGACGGAGCATCGCGGTAAACGTGTGAAGTCGCTCTCTGGCGGACAACGGCAGCGATTGGCTATTGGTCTGGCGATGATTAATGATCCGCGGGTTATTTTTCTGGATGAGCCTACAACAGGCCTCGACCCCCAAGCACGCCGCAATATATGGGACATCATCATGAAGCTGAAGGCACTTGGCACCACCATTATATTGACCACGCATTACATGGAAGAGGCTGAGAAGCTGAGTGATCGCGTCTGCATTGTAGACCAAGGTCATATTATCAGCCTGGACACACCAGCTGCCTTAATCAGTAGATTGACTCAGGAACGTGAGATGCGGCTGTCGTTCCACGATGGAGAGGAAGCAGCCAGCCAAACCGAGAAGGCTATCCAAAGTCAACCCGATATCGTTCGTATGGAGCGGGATGGAGCCAATTTGACGTTATGGTCGGTGAAGCCGGAGCAATCATTATATGATTTACTCGGGTTTACCAAGGAGCAGGGCTACCGAGTAGAACATGTATCCATTCGCGAGATGAGCCTTGAAGACGTCTTTATTGCCTTTACAGGCAAAGAATGGAGGGACTGAGAATGAAGATTGGCAACCAGCTAATGAAGCTGTTCCTGGCACAATTGAAAACGATGTTTCGGGAGAAGCAGGTTTGGTTCTGGAATTTATTTTTTCCGGTTATTCTGATGGTGATATTCATGGTTATTTTTGGAGGTGGAGACAGCAGCGACTTCAAGGCAAAGGTGGCGTTGGTGAAGCCGCAGTCGAATGCCGCTGCCGACTCGTTCGAAGCGGGACTTAGAAAAGTACCCGTGTTCGAATGGAAGACGGAGCAAGCCGTCAGCAGTGAACAAGCAGATACATGGATTAAGGATAAAGATGTGGATGCTGTCATCATTCTTCCTGAGAGTGAAGAGGCCGGTGATATTCAGTTAATCGTTAATACCGAGAATGAGAATAATGCCACATCTCAGGCCGTCAGGGGAATATTGCAGCAATATGTCCAGCAAGCCAGCTTTGCTGCCGCAGGGGTTGAACCTGCCTTTCAACTACAGTCTTCTGTAGTATCCGGAGGGGATGAGGACCTAAGCAGCGCAGACTTTTTATTAACCGGAATGATTGCCCTGTCGGTTGCCCAAGCGGGGCTGTTCGGTATGGTTGATATGGTTGAGCTGCGCAGAACGGGTCTGCTTAAACGCCTTCGTCTGACTCCGATGCGCATGGGACTGTACGGAGTTGGAGGGATGATGGTCCGTTTTATTCTGAGCTTTGTACAAATTGTACTCTTAAGCTTGATTGGGGTATTCGGATTCGGAGCGAACCTGCATATGGACCTTCCAACGTTAATTGTGGCTTTCTTTGTAGGGGTGCTTGCGTTTAATGCACTGGGGTACTTATTCTCTTCCTTCAGTAAATCCATCGAGTCCTACATGGGGCTGGCCAATATCACTAGCTTTTTGATGATGTTCCTAAGCGGGATCTTCTTCGCAACCAGCGGATTACCGGATTGGCTCAAGCCTGTTACTCAAGTGATTCCGCTTACCTATTTCGTGGAAGGCATGCGGGACGGAATGGTATACGGATCCGGATTTCTCACCTCTACCTTCTGGAGCGGAATGGGAATATTAGCACTGTGGGGTGCAGGCGCCTTTGCACTAGGTGCGTTTATTTACCGAAAAGGCAAGGTGGAGGCTCGTTGATTTTGCAGGTGACGTTATAGTGATTGTTAGATGAACTGGGGAATGAAGAGTGAAGGGACCGCTACCTATTATGAGATGGCGGTCTTTTGACGTACATAGAGCAGTATTCCGTTTCCGATTTCAATTCAATCTGTGATACGATACTGAAAACGGTGTTAAGGGAGTGGTTGTCCGAACATGAATCCGAATTGGAAAAAGAACATTGTGCTATTTCTCGCCAGCCAGACGATATCCTTATTTGGCTCCTCGCTGGTTCAGTATGCCATTCTTTGGTATATTACCTTAAATACGCAATCCGGTGTTATGATGACGATTTCCATTATATGCGGATTTTTACCGACGTTTTTCCTATCTCCGTTTGCGGGAGTTTGGGCGGACCGCTACAACCGTAAAATGCTCATTATTTTATCGGATTCTATTATTGCCGTCTCCACGTTAATTCTGGCGATATTGTTCCTCATGGGCTTCGATGCCATGTGGCTTCTTTTTGCAGCTTCTGCCTTGCGCGCGCTCGGTGCCGGAGTCCAAACGCCGGCTGTAGGCGCATTTATTCCGCAGCTTGTCCCAGAGGACAAACTAACGAAGGTAAGCGGTGCCAACGGTAGTATTCAGGCGTTGGTGATGCTGTTATCCCCTATGCTGAGCGGCGCATTGCTTACGGTGGCATCCATTGAGGCCATATTTTTTATCGATGTGATTACAGCAATCATTGCCATAGTGACTCTGATATTATTCCTTCATGTACCGGTTCATGCTAAGGCAGCTCAGAAGCAGGCTTTAAGTTATATAAGTGACCTGCGGCAAGGCTTTGCCTATATTAAGAGTCATCCTTTTATCAGAACCTTCTTTATCTTCTGTGCATTTTTCTTTATTCTCGCTGCACCTGTTGCTTTTCTAACTCCGCTGCAGGTTACACGATCATTTGGGAATGATATTTGGCGGCTTACGGCCATTGAGATAGCTTTTTCCATAGGGATGATGAGCGGCGGGCTGATTATGGCCTCTTGGGGTGGATTCCGCAATAAAGTACATACCATGACACTTTCCAGTCTGGCTATTGGGGCAGGGACTTTTGCGCTTGGGCTTATTCCTGTCTTCTGGATTTATCTGTTGGTCATGGGTTTAGTGGGTCTGGTGATGCCGATGTTCAATACTCCCTCTACGGTTATGCTGCAAGAGAAGGTTGATCCTGACTTTCTGGGCAGAGTATTCGGGGTGCTAGGGATGATTTCTAGCTCAATGATGCCGCTGGGTATGCTGGTGTTTGGACCTATGGCCGACTTTATCAAGATCGAATGGATGCTTATCGGAACAGGAGCCCTGCTCTTCATACAAGGATTTTTTCTATTGGGAAGCAAGGTACTTATAGAGGCTGGAAAACCCGCTTCCAAGCTGGAAAGAGAGGGTGCTGAATCTTGAGCAACCACGTAACGGGGATTCCCCATCAAGAAACATGGAAGAAGCTCGAACCGGTGCTTAAAGGCTGGTCAAGTGATTTGAAATATGATGTCGAGAGCGAGGATGGCCAAAGGCTGCTCTTGAGGCTGTCCGGCATAGAACAATTTGACGCAAAGCAGGCGGAGTATAACAGGGTTAAGGTTATCAATCAGCTAGATTTTGCGATGTCGCGGGCTATTGATTTTGGTATATGCAACGAGGGCAAGAATACGTATATGCTGCTTACTTGGGTAGAAGGACTTCCGCTAGAGGAATGCCTGTTGTCCTTACCTGTAACAGAGCAGTATCAGTTGGGGATTCAGGCTGGTCAGATTTTAAAACGAATACATTCCATACCGACCCCGGCTAAAAATCCCGGTTGGGAGCAGCAATTGCGCACCAAAGTTCTCTCCCGTGTAGAGGAGTACGAAGGCTGTCCGTACCGGGTAACGGGGGATGAGACTGCCATTGCTTTTGTCAAAGAGAATATAGGACGGCTCAGCCATATGGGGGAGGTCTACCGCCATGGGGATTACCACATAGGGAACTTGCTGTACACCGATCAAGGGCAAATTGGAGTCATTGATTTCAACCGCTGTGACAGTGGTGATTATGTAGAGGAGTTCTATAAGCTGCAGTCCTTTGACCGGGAGTGGAGTATTCCTTTGGCGAGAGGTAAAATCGACGGGTATTTCGAAGGCGCTCCCCCTGACGAGTTCTGGACCAGACAAGCGCTTTATGTGGCGTATGCTTCGCTCTTTTCCATCGTATGGGCGATTCCGTTCGGAGCTTCTGAAGTAGAGGGTATGATAGACAGATGCAAAGTAGCCTTTGAAGATTATGAACATTTTAAAAGAGTCATTCCACGCTGGTATGCAGAGGGTTCAGAAGGTTCAGAGGATCCATACAACCACTAAGGGGGCTGTTCATCATGTCGATCTCAACAACAATAATTATCCGGCTCGAAATACGCAAATCCATAACGTCCTTCGGGCATGTTGCCTCCAAAATTGCCACCGCCGGCGGAGATATAGTGGCCATTGACGTCATTCGTGCAGGCAAGGATGTGACGACTCGGGATATTACGGTGAATGTGCTGGATGCGGGGAATGAAGATGTGGTAAGCGAATTGGCTGAGATGGCCGGGATTAAAGTGATTAACGTCTCTGACCGTACCTTTCTGGCACATCTCGGCGGCAAGATTGAGGTTACCCCCAAGATGCCGATTAAGAACCGGGAGGATCTATCCCTGGTGTATACGCCTGGTGTGGCCCGTGTCTGTACGGCTATCGCTGAGGACCCGAGCAAAGCCTACTCGCTGACCATGAAACGGAATACGGTAGCGGTTGTAACGGACGGTACGGCCGTGTTGGGTCTGGGTGATATCGGACCGGAGGCGGCGATGCCGGTGATGGAGGGAAAGGCGATGTTGTTCAAACAACTGGCAGGCATCGATGCTTTTCCACTGTGCCTGAATACGAAGGACCCGGATGAAATTGTGAGCATCATTAAAGCTGTTTCGCCTGGATTTGGCGGCATTAACCTGGAGGATATTTCTTCCCCGCGCTGCTTTGAAATTGAACGGCGGCTTGCCGCTGAGCTGGACATCCCTGTCTTTCATGACGACCAGCATGGTACCGCTATCGTTGCTTTGGCGGGTCTGCTGAATGCCCTTAAGGTGGTTGGCAAGTCTATAGCTACAGTCCGAATTGTAGTTGTCGGTATCGGAGCAGCGGGAGTGTCTATCTGCAATTTGCTGCTGGCGGCGGGTGCCAGCCATATCGTGGCTGTGGATCGGGAAGGCATACTTCGGCGAGGGGTAGAGTATTCCCATGCAGAATGGCTTCGGCTGGCAGAGGTGACCAATCCGGAAGGATTGGTTGGCGGTTTGACGGAAGCAATCAAGGGTGCAGATGTGTTCATCGGAGTATCCGGCGGTGGTGTTCTGACAGTCGATCATGTGAAAAGTATGGCTAAGGGCAGCATCGTGTTCGCGATGGCTAACCCGAATCCGGAGATTGAGCCTGAATTAGCGGAACCGTATGTCCGGGTTCTGGCGACCGGCAGAAGTGATTTCCCGAATCAGATCAATAATGTTCTGTGTTTCCCGGGGATTTTTCGCGGGGCGCTGGATTGCAGGGCCCGAACCGTGAATCTGGAAATGAAGCTGGCTGCAGCCAAGGCTATTGCTTCAGTTGTTCATGAGGATGAATTGAATGAGCAGTATATCATTCCGAGTATTTTTAACGAGAAGGTTGTGGAGCAAGTAAGAATAGCCGTAATTAAAGCGGCGATTGCAACAGATATGGCACGGCGTATACCAAAGGATTTAATATCATAGATAGAAATGTAGGGTGAAGGAATGGTTTTGCTAGGGGCGTTAGTGAATGGAATCACTGTAATTGTTGGTACCTTATTAGGACGGCTGCTGCGCCGTATTCCGGAAAGCATGAAAGAAACGGTCATGAACGGAATCGGCCTAGCCATTGTCGTTCTAGGTATACAGATGGGTTTTAAGAGCGAGAATTTCCTTATTGTTATCCTTAGTCTGGTAATTGGTGCTGTTATCGGGGAACTCATTACTCTAGAGGATAAATTCACCTCTGCAGGTCAGTGGCTGGAGAATCGAATCGGTTCCAATGAACCGGGAAGTATCTCGCAGGGATTTATAACCGCCAGCTTGGTTTTTGTGGTAGGGGCGATGGGTATTCTGGGTGCTTTAGATAGCGGCATCAAAGGTAATCATGACATTCTGTACACGAAGGCGATTATGGATGGATTCATAGCGATTATATTAACGACTACCTTGGGAGTCGGCGTGTTATTCTCAGCCATTCCTATTCTTGTCTATGAGGGCTCTATTGCAATGTTAGCCACACAGATTACCCGGTTTGTTCCCGAGGCTTTACTGGGTAATTGTATCAGTGAATTGACGGCTACCGGTGGTATCATGATTGCTGCTATAGGCTTGAATTTGCTCGGAATCACCAAAATCAAAGTAGCTAATCTTCTTCCGGGAATAATAATAGCCGTATTATTAGTTACTGTACTGTTTGCATTCCAACAATAGAAGCGAAAGGGAGCTTTAGTCTAAATGGAAAAAGAATATAAGAATTGCCAGAGCTGCGGCATGCCGCTTGCTCGTGACGAACAACGCGGCGGGACTGAGGAAGATGGCAGTAAAAGTAAGAAATATTGCAGTCACTGCTACCAAAGTGGTGAGTTCACCCAGCCCGATCTTACCCCGGAAATGATGAAAGCAAGAGTTCAGCAGAAACTGGTTGAATTCGGTTTTCCTAAGTTCATGACCGGATTCTTTACACGTAATATTCCAAAGCTTGAGCGGTGGACAAAATAACTGCTTGTACGAGGTGGTAGAACCTGTTCCTGCGAGTGTCCTCTCAACTAATCTAGAAATTCTGTCGATATAATGATCAGAATATCTATGGAATAGGAGAATGGGGATATGACATTCATGATAAGGGACAACGCTAGAAAATACCCGAAGCTTCATAAGCTGGTAGCCTTCACAGCAGGCCTGCTGCTCTCCTCGAATATATTGCTGATCCATCCTGTGAGTACCTCGGCTGCCGGTCGAAATGAGCCAAGCGGATGGGCGACCGAAGAGGTTACCAAAGCCTATGCACAGAACCTTGTTCCTTATGGTCTTATGAGTAATTTTCAGAACGCAATTACAAGAGCGGAGCTAAGCCAGATTGCTGTTCGTTTATATGAGAATATGACGGGACTCAAGGCAGTCATGCCTGCCTCGAATCCGTTTAAGGATACGAAAGATGACAATGTCTTAAAGGCGTACGCGCTTAACATAGTCGGAGGAATGGGCAACAATAGCTTTGCGCCGAATGAGCCTGTCACCCGTGAGCAAATTGCGGTCATGTTATATAACACGCTTCAAAAGGCGGGTATAGCTGATAGATTGAAGAGTAGCAGTCCACCTGCATTCACGGACGCAAGTGCTGTGGCAAGCTGGGCGGGTAGTGCTGTGAACAAGCTGTCCTCCAGCGGTATTTTACAAGGGACGGAGTCCAAGGGAGGGATAGCGTTCCAACCGAAGGCTAAAGCATCGCGTGAGCAAATCTTCGTGTTGGCTTTTCGGATCTATGATCTCTATGGGCCGGTCTTTGTCAGAAATGAACATGAGCTGCTGGAGGCCGTCGAGCAATCAGTCAAACCCCTGCTCTTTCAGGATGACCGTACGAAAAAGATCTATGAGGAATCGGCACGGGTAGCTGCAGATATTATCAAGCCGGGCATGAGTGATATGGAGAAGGAGATCGCCATCCATGACTATATTATTCTTCACACCGCTTACGATTACGACAACTATCTGAAGGATACCTTGCCGGACGACGTGTTCAGCGCCTATGGTGTCCTGTTCAACGGAAGTGCCGTATGCCAAGGTTACGCCTATACAGCACATCTGCTGCTGGAGCTGGCCGGTATAGACTCAGAGATTGTGATTGGAACGGCGGACGGTATAAGCCATGCGTGGAATAAAGTGAAAATTGACAATGAGTATTATAATTTGGACGTTACTTGGGATGATCCGGTTCCAGATGAAAAGGGAAGATTAATATACAGTTACTTCAACGTTACGGATAAGGAGCTGATGAAGGATCATATCTGGGAAACAGCGAAGTGGCCTGAAGCAACGGCGATATCAAAAAATTATTATGAGTATAAAGGTCTTGCTGTGCACAGCGCCGGGGAGCTAAAGGATAGGATTGCCAAGACCATTGCAGCCCATGAGACGGAGTTGGACATCAAACCTGCTTACGAGGGAGATGCGCTGGCTGATCTTACTGCTGCAATGGCCACGAGCCAAGTGTTATCCGGTTATTCATATTCATATAATGGCATGTCGCTTTCGCTTAAATTGGAATATCGTTAGGCAGTGAAAGGCCGCTCCGTAGGAGTGGCTTTTTTTGGCGTGGGACATACAGGATTATCAATTCATCGGAGAGAACAGTTTAAGCGTTTAAGTGTACTTCGTACAACTAAAACAGCTAACTTACCCCAATCACTTAGTATAGTTGCACAATGTGCAATTATATCTTTGATACTCCACGATAATGCCTCCTTTGCCCAATTTTAATTGCACTTAATACAACTAAGGTCCTGCGAGAAATGTTTTTGCACCAAGTAGATGTATAAAGTACAACTAAATCAAGATCACCCCCAGGCCCAGCCATACTTTTGAGACTTATTTCGCCTCCGTAACTCATTTCTACCTACCCAATTTAAAAGTATAATCTCACCTGCTTAAATTAAGAATTCAAGATGATTCGATAAGACCCAAGTTGACAAATGATGGTTTTCTCTGTAACTTATAACTAACTTAAATAAGAAACCACTAGGGGAGCCTGAATGGGCTGAGACGGGAAAATTGAATTCCTGGACCCTTGAACCTGATCTGGATTATACCAGCGTAGGAAAGTGGAGTCGGATTCTTTTTTCATTGTTGGCCTTGGCCGTTTATGGATAAAGCCGCTCCATTGTGGAGCGGCTTTTTTGCGCGCACTCTTATTTATTGCTTACACAACATTTAGGAGGAATGTAAATGTCTAGCCAAGAGAAGAAGGATACGGTTGATTTATCGGCTTTTCCAGGAAGCCGTAAGGTGTATGTGGAGGGATCGCGCCCTGATATTCAAGTGCCGATGCGCGAGATTACGTTAAGCCGAACATCGGGAACTGCCGGAGAAGAAGAGAATGCTCCTGTTCGTGTCTATGATACTAGCGGGGCTTATACTAACGACGAAGCACATAGCGATATCCGTCAGGGCTTAACGCCTCATCGTTTTTTATGGATTGGAAGTCGTGGGGACGCGGAAGCCTATGAGGGAAGAGCTATCAAACCGGAGGATAATGGAATTGCCTCAGGTAAGTCGGATGTGGAGATATTTCCGGGATTGCAGCGGCGTCCGCTGAGAGCCAAAAAAGGCCGGAATGTCAGCCAGTTGTATTACGCACGCCAAGGGATCATTACGTCTGAGATGGAGTTTATAGCCATCCGTGAGAATGTTACACCTGAGTTTGTTAGAGATGAGGTAGCCAGCGGTCGCGCAATTATTCCAGCCAATATTAATCATCCTGAGAGTGAACCTATGATTATCGGGCGAAATTTTCTGGTGAAGATCAACGCCAATATCGGCAACTCCGCCGTATCCTCGTCTATCGAGGAAGAAGTAGAGAAGATGAGATGGGCCACCCGCTGGGGAGCAGATAATATTATGGATCTATCGACAGGCAAAAATATTCACACTACCCGCGAGTGGATTATCCGCAACTCCCCTGTACCTATCGGAACGGTGCCAATCTATCAGGCTTTAGAAAAGGTGAACGGGAAGGCTGAAGATCTAACTTGGGAGGTTTACCGGGATACGCTCATCGAGCAAGCGGAGCAGGGAGTAGACTATTTTACAATTCATGCCGGAGTGCTGCTTCGTTATATTCCACTTACCGCAGGACGGATGACAGGTATTGTTTCACGGGGTGGATCAATTATGGCGGCATGGTGTCTCGCACATCATCAGGAGAACTTTCTCTATACCCATTTTGAGGATATTTGCGAGATTATGAAGGCTTATGATGTGGCATTCTCTCTGGGGGACGGGCTGCGGCCGGGTTCTATCGCTGATGCTAACGATGAAGCCCAATTTGCTGAGCTGGAAACGTTGGGAGAATTAACATCACTGGCATGGAAGCATGATGTTCAGGTAATGGTGGAAGGGCCGGGCCATGTGCCGATGCATCTGATCAAAGAGAATATGGATAAACAGCTTGAACTATGTCATGGCGCTCCTTTTTACACACTGGGTCCTTTAACAACAGATATTGCCCCCGGTTATGACCATATCACCTCGGCCATTGGAGCGGCTATGATCGGTTGGTTCGGCACGGCTATGCTCTGTTATGTTACTCCGAAGGAGCATCTGGGATTGCCCAATAAGGATGATGTAAGGGAGGGCGTTATAACCTACAAAATTGCTGCCCATGCGGCCGACTTGGCGAAAGGTCACAAGGGTGCACAGGATCGGGACAACGCCCTCTCGAAAGCACGTTTCGAATTCCGTTGGCGTGACCAGTTCCATTTGTCGCTCGACCCGGAGCGGGCGCTTGAATATCATGATGAGACCCTTCCTGCAGAGGGAGCAAAGACCGCTCATTTCTGCTCTATGTGCGGTCCGAAGTTCTGCAGCATGCGAATTTCTCATGATATCCGGGATACGGCGAGACAGCAGGAGCAGCAAGAACACGAGAAGGAAGTGCAGCCGAGTGAAGAGGCCGTTGCGGCCGGGATGAGAGGTAAAGCAGAAGAGTTCAAAGAAGGCGGAAGCGTGATTTATAAATAACAAATCGATACTATTGTAGTTCAGTCGGTTAATCCAGAATCATATATTTAATCTAGAGATAGCATCCTAAAAGCCATATAGCTAAGGATGCTTCTTGCTTTTCGAACATCCATTTCCACATGTATCCCAAATGAACCAATCCCATCCCATTTATAATAGGCAGATTGTATATCTCGTAGTAAAATAATACTTTAGAGGATATATATTGTTATTGAGGAGGGAGAAGCGGGGTCGGACTTTGAAAATGAATGTGAAGTGGGAGGTTAGTGTGTTATGTATTGTACAAATTGTGGTGCCAATACTCAACCGGATGATCAATTCTGCGTGAGCTGCGGGCAGAATTTAAAAGGTGGACAGGAAGAAATACAACCCGTTGAAAAGGGGGCGGAATTCAAAAAAACCAAACCCCCTTATATGTGGATATGGGTAGCGGTTGTTTCGCTTATTCTGCTGGGGGGAGCTGGGTATTGGTTCATTGAGATAAACAACCAGACGCTTGCTCAACCGCCTTCTAGTTCTACGAATTCCAGTTCATTGGAAGAGGAAACGGAACAACCGATCTCTCCGGAAAGTACGGAAAAAGCGAAGGAAGTAACAGAAAATACGCCGTCACCTGCTGCAGCAGAACCTGTATACATAAGAGTAAACCAAGTGGATTCGGCAAATTATGAACAGGGGAAGGTGGATGTATATTTTTCCTTATTTTCTGATCAAGCCTATGAGCATGAGATAGAGAGCAAATCTCTGACCAAGGAAATGTTTAAGGTCAATCAGTTACCTGTTTCGGCGGTTAACCAAGTAGAAAATGTGGATACCGTTAGTGTGAATCTGGTTATAGATAAGAGCGGTAGTATGACCGAACCACCGAGCAGTACAGTATCGCAATCCAAGATGGATATGGTCCGCCGGGCAGCAGTCGAGTTTTTGAAAAATGTACCCCCAGCGGCAAAAGGACAGTTTGAGGTGTTGTCCTTTTCGACCTACGCGCCTCCAGTTCCAGATATTGCGTTCACTAGCGATCGCAATTTTGTGGGCACCTATCTGGAGAGTCTGGAATCAGATAATGGCCAAACGGCATTATATGATTCTTTGACGAAAGCATTGTACGACACGAATATGATGAATGGACCGAAGTATATAATCGCTTTCACCGACGGACAGGACTCCAATTATGGTTCTTCGGCTCAATCAGTCATTGATTTATCCAAGCAGTTGGGTATCCCTATTTATTGCATCGGGTTCGGAGAGATGGGGACCGAATTACAAATGATATCGGAAGAAACGGGTGGGCAATATTTTGCAATCAGTATAGATGATAATCTTCAGCAGGAGCTAGAGCTGATCTACGCCAAGGTATTTCAGAGATATGTTAAGCAATACAAGATTACATACACTCCTCAACAAAAAATAAAGCCGGGAGGGGATTTTTCAGTAGCTATAAATATGGAATCCACAGAGCAAAAAGCGCAGACAGAAGCTTTAACATTTACACGCAAAATGGATACGGCATCCATCAATGTGTTAAATGGTTTGTTTGAATACCAGGTCAATTACGCAAATGCCGTTAATAATCTGGATTTCAGTATCGTAAGTGATAATGTAAACAATGGTTCTCCATTTTATAAAAACCTGAAGAATCGCATTGAGGTTGATTATGTGAATGCTATGAATCAGGGCAACCAAAAGATCATTGACACCTTGAAGAATTATCGTGTAGAATCCGTTAACCCTCAAGCCGATGGGTCTTACAAGATTGTCTTCTTTAAGTTTTTCCCGCTGCTGCTGAACAATGAGAATGTGTTTGAGGCGGATTTGAATACCTACACTCTAACTCAGAACAAAGTGTCGAATAAATGGCAGATTAGCGAGTTTGGCAGAAAAGAGTGCTCGATTTACCGTAATGAATCAGATCCAGGTTCCCTGTGTACCGAGAATGCAGTGGATACATTATATAGTGGCAATCCGTGGCCGGCTAATTAGGAGTGGGAAAGCTAACAATGAAATCAGTAGTAGTATGTATCTGTCTTTGTTTCTCGTTACTAGTGTCGGGCTGTGGGGTGAAATCCGTAGAGACCATTGAATCCTCTTCAGTACCTAGCGGAAATACTCCAGTTGAAGCTAAGCCGGAGAGTGCTGTACCAAACGTAGAGCAAACGGCAACTATTGCCGTATACCGGAAGCCGGCAGCGCCAATACCCACCCAAAAAGTGGAGCCTAAAAAGCCTGTGATCTGTATCGAGGCGGGACATCAGGTTAAAGGAAATTCGGAATTGGAGCCTAACGCTCCCGGGAGTAAGACGATGAAGCAGAAGGTTCTAAGCGGTACACAAGGTATTAAAACCAAAAAACCGGAATACCAATTGAATCTTGAGGTGGCTCTAAAGCTGGAGAAGAGACTAAATCCCGATTACAAGGTCATAATGGTTCGCAGGTCCAATGAAGTGGATATATCGAATAGTGAAAGGGCTATCTTCTGCAATAAGGCTAATGCCGATCTCATGATTCGACTCCATGCGGATGGCAGCGATAATCATAAGGTGAAAGGGATGTCCTTTTTATATCCCTCGCTAGATAGCAAGTATACGTCGAAGGTCGCCAAGAAGAGCCTGGAGGTCATAAAAGTAGTATCTAAATATGTCATTCAGGAAACGGGAGCCCAATCCAATGGTCTTAAACCAAGAACTGACTTAACGGGGTTCAACTGGCTGGAGATTCCATCCATTCTTATTGAGATGGGGTTTATGACGAATCTCGAAGAGGATGTATTAATGAGCAAGCCTGAATATCAGGATAAAATTGTAGCAGGTATCAAAGCAGGATTGGATTCTTACTATTCTTATTAAAAAAGAGGGCTATCCCGCCAGCCATTTTCATGGCTAGGGGACAGCCCTCTGTCTTTTTTTACTAGAATGTAAAGCCTGGTTGAATAGGGAGCATGGTTTGTACACCGCTGTCGATTTGCTTCTTGTCCTTCTTACCCAGGTATTCCCACAGATCGCCTTCTCCATTCTTCAAGCGATAGTCCGTGACATAGAATACGCTGGTTCCTGTATTGTAATTATAGAAGTTGACATCGTCGCTGATTTTAACACCTTTGGCGCCTTTTTCTCCATTTAACATGTAGAGGGAACCCATTAGACGCTTCTCATTGTAGTCGGTCATATACATCACAACATTATCATCGGTATAAAAAGTCGTGTTGCCAAGCTGGACATCATAGGCGACTTTGGATTTCTGTCCATCCGCATAGCGTAACAACTCTCCTTGGCCATCCTTTACGTCTTTGTAATACCAAATCACATCGTTGACACTTGTGTAATGATCTACATTCTCGTCAATAATCTGGTGATTATTCAGTTTGCCCTCTATAACATCCCACGAAGCAAGTGTATCGGAGATGGTATCTCCTTCACCTTCACTCTCCATGTAATACAACTTCTTGCCATCTTCACTAAACAAGAAGCTATAGGCGTCAACCGTAACTTCAGCCATTTCCTTTTCGGGTGCACCATTTAATACGATATAACTTTCCTTAGTTTCAGTTGGATTATTTTCAAATTGCGATTTAACAGCATAGGTATCTGTAATATCAGATAACTTGAGTTTATTGACCTCGTTCTTGGCTGCTTTAGCATAAATGATTGATTTCGATGTTGCGTCCGCATAAATGACCCGGGCCAGCTCGCTAGTTGTTTCTGTTTCTTTGCCATCGGCATACAGGAATAATTGCTTGGTAGTTGTAATAATCTCCTCATTCTTTAAGTCACTTCTGAGGCTGTCCCGTTCCATTTTAGCCATATATAGATCATATGCAGCATTATAAGCATCATAATCAACATCGGTTGTTGTATAGGTATAACCCCAATAATCGGTATTGGTTACTTCATGTTCATAATCACTGTAGGACGGCTCGGTGATTTTGAGATCTCCAGCTGCCATGTTATCTTCAACGAACTCGCTTAATGCAGAGTGTTCTACCGTAGCCCGGCTGAAGAAAAATTGGCCAGTAGAAGTGCTGGACACAACATCGGAGAAATCGGAAATGAGTTTTTGTTTATCTTTCCCTGCCTCTCTAAGATAGAGTGTGAAGTGGTTCGGATTCTCAGAGTCATCGTCAGTGGATTTCGTATAATAAACCTTGTCCAGATTGCTCGAGTAACTAATGATGCTGTTAATGTCGCTATCAATTTTAACCTTTTCGCTTTTAGTGCTAACTCCCTTGGTATATAGATCATAGGTCTCATCATCAAGTGTTTTCATATAAATAATCGAGGATTCATCTCCAGAAAGGGAGAAGTTCAGGGCTACATTTTTATCAATCAGGATTTCTTCCTTCATATCATAGAGATATAAGCTACCACCGGAGCTGTCTTCATAATTTTTCAAATAAAGCACAAAATCGCCGGATGCAGGAATTTGAAAAGAATTATATTGGTTAGCATCCAGATTGGATGCAATACGTACGCCCTGGTCCATACTTTCTTCCCCAGCCTTGGCAACCTTTGAGGGATTTAAGTAGTAAAGATTTGCAGATCCGTCATCATTGATTTTATTCAGGTAGAACATACGTGTTCCGGTTTTATTGAATTTCACCATATGTTCAGTCGTATATCTTAAATTATAGAAGCTGGTATCCTCGGTATAACCTCCGTCTCCATCAGAAGACATATCAACGGCTTCATCATCAAGTTCGGTATCCAGCCAATTTTTTGTGGCAATACTCGGTTTATCCTGTTTACTGCCCTTGAGCATTAACTCATAATCCTTGATATATACAAGCGGAGTAGAGGAGCTTGAAGACCCGGATTGGAAGATGGACCAGGCAACGCCGGCTATAAGTATTATTCCTAATAATGCTGCTCCGTAGATAAAAGGTTTTGTCATGAATTTCTTCTTGGTTCCGGTCATCAGATTAATAATGCCGCCTTGCGGCTTAGTCTGGGTCTCCTCGCTTTCATTAGGAGTCTCAGTTATGACTGTGCTTCCTGATAAAATCACGACCTCGGTTGAATCCTCTTGTACGGTTAATGGAACCATTTCTAACTCAGGTACCACTACAGGATCTGTACCTACAGGAACAGGAATACCCGTCTCAAGGGGTGTCATTTCCTTTTCCGCTTCAAGGGGAGTAGTCGTATTATGAGTAGTATTATTACTTTGGGGCGATGGTTGCCCACACTTGTTACAGAATTTCGCATCTTCTTTACGAGGGGCGCCACAGTTAGCGCAGAATTTTGCCATGTTCATTAGTAGTATCTACTCCTTTAGTCATTCCTTAGACTGTGTATTAATTACATTTCTTTTTGGTGAGATAAGTATCATCGACATAACAGATTTCCGGAACTTTAGATTCAACGGTAGAATCAACCAGCCAGCTATTGTCCTGTTTGACCACATTATATGTGTAGGCGGTTTCTTTAAAGGCGGTGTTCTCGATACTTCCATTTTCATAGACCGTCCGTTTGAACCGTTTCTTCAACTTAAGCTGATAATGTTCCGGAGTGACTTTTAGAGCATCCTCCAGCCTGTAGATAGGAACATCAAATTCAAAATAAGATCCGGTATTTTTGGCTTCATTTATGCTGTTAACTTGATTAAGTACGATGTTGTAAACAGAATTAGCCGATTGGCTATTGACTGTTACGTAAGGAGATAAATAGGATATATCCCCTGAGCTCATGGCGGCAGACCAGTTGATCTGATACATCTCCATAGCGGTAGCTACATCAGGGTCATCTAGTAATTTAGGTGTAACAGACTGCTCTAACGTTGCAAAATAAGTAGGGGAGTTTACCACAATACTGGTATTCCTCAGTGTCTTTTTTGGATTGGACGAGGTATAAGTTGCTACATATTGCGCTTTTTTTCTTGAATAAATCGAACTGTAGAACCCGCCAAGCTTATCAATATCCGATCCAATCGAGATATAATCACCGTTGCTCTCTTTAGCAATTCTTTGCAGTTCATCATCTTGCTGCACACCTACCGCGTAGATTGGTACTCCCAGCTGGAGTGAAGTGTTAATAACGGTTCCGGCACTAACAGCACTTTGATTGCTTACGTCATTGCTGCAATTTTCTCCGCCATCGGTGAAGATCACGACATATTTTGATCCTTCGGCCCCATTGTAGGCTGTGTTGTACACAGCTTGCTCCATAGAACGATACAATGCTGTACATTCTCCGTATGAACTCAATTGTGATATTTGAGAATGAATAGAGTTCTTGTCATTAGTGAAATCGTTTTGGGTAATTTCGGTGGCTCCGGCAAAGCTCATCAATGCCATCTGGTCTGATCCGGAAAGAGCGGACTGACTGACAAATTGCAGCGCTTGATTCTTCACCACTTCCATAATTCCTTCCATGCTGGTACTCACATCAATAACAACATTGGTGCTTAGTGATTCCTTGATCTCTGACATTTTGGAGAATTTCCAGGTTTTCAATTGTTTTTTATCCTCTTGGAGTTGGAAGAATGAAGAATCCGTAGGAAGATTTTCGACTAGTTGATTATTGGAATCATATAACGAAAAGTACAGCTTAACCTGTGGATATTGATCTGTGTTATAGCTGAAATCACCAATACTAAGCGTCTGTGGTTTCGGAGCTTCATAATGCGCACTGGTGGTTTGCTTCAAATACTGCAGCTGAATATTTCGTGGTTCTGGACTGTCGTGACTAATATTCACAACGGTAGTTTCATAGGAAACGGTAATTTGTCCGCTTTCCACTGAGTCCACCTTAACTACCTTTTGAGTTACTCCATTCTCAGTGACTGTGAAATTTTGCGGTGATAAATCCAGGGACTCTATATCCTCGGCTTCTATTACCAATCCAATCATTGGGTAAAGGGAGGGGTTGATCGTACTAATCTTAAACGGTTGTATTTCGTTGCTTAGCGGGCTGGCGCTACCTGCTGGTTCGGCACTAGCGTCAGGAGTTCCTGAGGGAACGTTAACCTCTGCATTTTTCTCGGAGAGCGGATTCGATGCTGCTGAAGGAAGCAAACTGAAGATCACAATTATAGCTGAGATCAACAATGCCGATCCAATCCCGATATACCACCACTTGCTTAAGCGGCGCTTGTCTGAAACCTTATGTATTTCTTCTTCCTGAGGTGACGGGTTAATTGCTTCTGTCTCATCGAATACGAGTTTTCCACAATGTATACAAAACTTGCTGTCGACTTCATTTTCTAGGCCACAATGATTACAAATCAATAAATACCAATCCCCCCGCTGTTAATGAACAAAGACATTATTTCCAATATTTTCTCCAGTCTTCTGGACTAAGTATATCTAGTTCCATAGTCTTATGCCATAATTTTACGTAAAATCCCCTTTATCGTCATATTTTTCATCTTGTTGTGGGAAAAGGCGACGAATTCCTGCAAATTTCATATTGCTGTTACAAACCATATAATGACATAATAATAAAGGGATTTTATCCGATAAGCAGGATTTTGAAGGAGCAGAGATGGGGGAGAGCGAATTGTACTGTCACAATTGTGGTGCCAAAAGCATATCGGATTCAACGTTTTGTATCGAATGCGGTGCTAGGTTATTAACGCTGGAGGAAGAAGCGGCGATTAAGGAGTTGGCAAATACAGAAGTGGCTGCGGGGCATGAAGTGGCTACTGAGCTGTCCAATAGAGACATAATTCCTGTGAAAGAACCCATTCGGGGAAGAGGCAGGATGTTCTTATGGATAATTCCCCTATTGCTGGTAATGGTCACGTTATCGCTGTTCCTGTTCTATAAATACGAGATTAAGGTGAACGATCAGGTGTTAGCTCTGCAGCAGAAGGCTGAAGGAGAAGCGATGAAGGGACGGTACAGTGAGGCGATTAAGCTGCTGGACTCAGCGATTGAGAAGCGGCCCGGTTACGATGTGTTGAAACAGGACCGATCTGTTACTGTTGAAGCACAACAATTTGAGGAGCAATTGAAACAGACGATTGAGGGCTTGGATACACAAAAATTGCAGGCGAGCGAGAGTTCCATGAAGACTCTTACCGCTGCTTTAGATAAAAGGCAGGAGCCGCTTTTTGCATCGATTAAGAAGAAGCTTTCTGAAGGTCAGACGAAGCTGGCTATCCTAAAGGTAAAAGGTGAGCTGGGTCAGTTGAAGACGGTAGAAGCGCTGGCAGACAAGCTCAAAATTGTAGAGAAGTTTGAAGGTGAGGAAGCAGTGGCTGTACAACAACAGATCATCGTGAAATTGGCCGATATCAGTTATTCGGCAGCCGAGAAAAAGCTTCAGGACAAGGATTATACAGGTGCATTGCAGGCGGTGGATGATGGTTTATTTTATGCAATAGAGAATAAGAAATTAACAACCTTCAGAGAGCGGATAATGGAAGAGAAGACGATCTTTGAACAAGCGGAGAAAGATCGAATTGTGCTGGCTCAACAACAAGCTGCTCAGGAAGACCTTACAAATCGGACGGCTGCGGTTGAAGTTTCAGGTCTGGTGGCTGTATACGATGAGTATGGGTATCTTGAAATCAGTGGAACGGTGACCAATCGGGCGACTCGACCTATTTATTCGATCAACCTAACTATTAATATACTAGATGCTGCAGATTCCTATTTGGACGAAGCGTATGTAAGTGTATATCCTAACCGGTTGGCCCCGGGGGAGTCGGGTGAATTCACAACTTCCTACTACGGAGCGTATGGGGATGTTAAAGTCGCTGCAGCGGATGCGAATTGGTATTTGGAATAGGAGGTGGGGAAATGTCGAAAATAGTATGGGCGAGCGTTATTTCGGGACTACTGATATTAGGAGCAGGAACTGGAGGAGGCATCTGGGTTCATCAGTATGCTGCACAACAATTGGATGGAGAACCGCTTCTTGCGGTTGAGGCGGAAGTTCTTGAGGAGGTACAGGATTCTACAACACAAGCGGAACCGATGACTCGTAAGGAAATTATCGAAGAGTCACAGAAACGGGTGGTTACCATAGAGACCGGGGGTGGACTAGGTTCCGGATTCCTATATAATAACCAGGGTGACCTGTTAACTAATGCCCATGTTGTAGAAGGCTGGCATGAGGTTACAGTAACCACGCTGGATCATGAAAAATATACGGGAATTGTTATTGGAATAGGTACCGATACAGACATAGCGGTTGTTCGGGTTCTAGAACTTAAGGATATCACTCCGTTGCCTATCGCACGTACTTATAAAGCAGAGGTTGGAGATGAAGTGCTCGCTCTCGGAAGCCCACTCGGGTTGGAAAATACCGTAACGACAGGCATAGTTAGCGGAGTGGGGAGGAACTTAGAGATCGATCCTTATATTTACAACAACCTATATCAGATTTCGGCACCCATTACGAATGGGAATAGCGGGGGGCCATTGGTTAACGCACTTACGGGTGAAGTATTAGGGATTAATTCGGCCGCTGCTACGGAGGAAGCGGGGATTGGGTTCAGTATACCGATCAGCAGCATATTGAAGCAGGTGGAGGAATGGTCGAAACACCCGGAAGCAGAGTCGGAGGGTGGGGCCGATAACAGCAGCAATAGTAACTCGGCGGCGGATGTGTTATCGGATAGCAGTAGCATAGTTACGCTTTTTTACGATAGTCTGTCTACTAGCGACTATGTAACGGCCTATTCCCTTCTTGGCAGTCAATGGCAAGGTGGAACTAGCTATGAAGACTTCCGTAAGGGGTATTTAAATACCGGTGAAGTAGTGATCGAGAGTATCTCATCGGTTGAAGATGATGGAGGAAAAAGTTCGCAGGTGAGTGCCATTATAACCGCTGAGGAACGACGCGATGGCGAAACCGTATATCAACAATACCAGCTTAACTATACGGTAGGAAATGAAAACGGACAATTAAAAATCCTAAATGGTAAAGGCAAGAAGATAGACTAGAGTCAAGATAGCGATTGTAAAAATTCAGAATGACATAAAGGATGACAACATGCTTACTCAAAAATTTCAAGAATATCTCAATTTATCGGCACAGTTAAGACCAGATTATATTTCAAGCTTAGGCACAAGTGAAGATGGACAGAACACCATCACAAACCTTCTACCTGAAACACCATTGCTTCTGAAAGCTATATATAGCACGGTTTCCGGAACTAGTAGTGAGGAAGAGGAACCGAGCCTAATCGAATTTGTGCCAGGGTACAGGTTGATTCATATCGATGAATACGCACAGCAAATGAAGGTACTGTCACAGATTTTAGAAGAGAAAGGACACGAAGCGGACGGGCTTGTTCTGCCGATCCTCACGAACTACGGTAGTGATTTCATTTGTTACTATCGTTCAGCTGACGGTGTGGAGCGTGTCTGTGACCTCTTGCATGACTTTGGGGATTTGGTGGTTATGTATGAGTCGCCTGAGAAGTTTCTGGAAACGCTTTGCGAATTCTATAAGCAAGAGGTTTATTTCTTGGACGAAGAGGGCTATCTGGATTGTGATTTAGTTAAAGAAGGCGAAGTAGGGGCGGAGCTGAATCCAGAGGCTAAGTATTGGTCAGAGTAAATATATTGAAACCCATGTAGGCAGACGATTTGCCGTAGTTGTCACGGATACCTGGGGAGTTACTTCTGTTCTCTTACACAAACTTGACCCTACCCCGAAGTGGCACGTTTCGGAGGTAGTCAGAGTAATAGATGTATTTTATACACTTATTTCTGGCCTTTGGCGCTCGATTGTATGGATAGATGTACTTTGTACAACTAAAAACACGAATATGCCGGTTAAACCCCGGATTACCAAAAAATAAGTGTATAAAGTACAATTAAACATCCTAAAGTGTGCTAAGAAAGCAATATAAGTGTATGTTGTGCAACTATATATATTGAAACCCATGTAGGCAGACAATTTGCCGTAGTTGTCACGGTTACCTGTGGAGTTACTTCTACTCTCTTACACAAACTTTTTGACGATACCTCTTGGTTTTAACTATTCAGAGGGATTAATTTCCCTGTAAATGTTGACCTGGCGTAGCCGCATAGCGGTCAAGTAACTTAGCAATTACATCATCAAAAGAGACTGCACCCAAAGCGGCTTGGGACAGTCTCTTTTTCAACCTCTAGGAATTTCGATCCAGCTCACGCAGCTCAACCCGCCGAATCTTCCCGGAGCTCGTCTTCGGAAGATCGCTGATGAACTCTATCTTACGCGGATACTTGTAGGGTGCCGTCCATTCTTTTACATGGGATTGCAGCTCCTTAACGAGCTCTGGTGAAGCCGTTGAGGCATCCTTTAGAACGATGAAGGCTTTAACGACATGGCCTCGAATATCATCGGGGCTGGCGATTACCGCACATTCTTTAACGGAGGAGTGTCTCATGAGTGCTTCCTCAACTTCAAAGGGGCCGATGGTGTAACCGGCACTGATGATGATATCGTCGCCCCGACCCTCGAACCAGAAGTAACCATCCTCATCCTTGCGTGCACGGTCTCCGGTTACAAAGAATTCTCCATGGGTACAGCTCGCTTTACGCTCTGGGTCTTTGTAATAAGTGTGGAACAGAGCCGGCATGGTCAAATGAACGGCTATATCGCCAACCACTCCCGGTGCAACCGGAATCCCTTGCTCATCTACTACCTCAACTAGGCCTGGCGCCATAGCTTTACCCATTGAACCTGTGCGGATCGGGGTATCTTTAAGTGTTCCTATTAAAAGAGTGCTTTCCGTTTGTCCGTATCCGTCTCGGATGGTGATATTGAAATGGCGCTGGAACTCGTTGATGACTTCCTGATTCAAAGGCTCTCCGGCAGATACAGCACTGCGCAGTCGAGACAAGTCATAGGTATCCAAGCCTTCTGTTTTGGCCATTAATCTGTACTCTGTTGGAGTACAGCACAATGCCTGAATTCCTTCATCCTGCATTAACTGCAGGTACCGGTTCGGATGGAATGGTCCGTTATAGACAAAACCTGTGGCTCCATTTCCCAATACCGCTAAGAACGGACTCCAAATCCACTTTTGCCAACCAGGTGCAGCCGTCGCCCATACCGTATCTGACTCCCGGATATCCAGCCAAGGGGACGAAGTGATTCGCAAGTGAGCATAACCCCAGCCATGGCTATGAACTACAGCCTTAGGATTGCCGGTGGTTCCTGAGGTATAAGCCAGGATAGCCATATCGTCTCGGTGGGTGTTAACCGCAGTCAGTTGATCCGGCTGCCCAATCATTAAATCCTCCAGATCTAGCCATCCGTCAACTTCACCATTCCCTGACACAGAAAGGCGGAAATCCAAAGCGGGCAGGTCATCACTAATTTTATCTACCTCGTGTATAACCTCCGACCAAGCGATTACGGCCCGAGCTTCAGAATGACGGAGGCGATAGGATAAATCCTTGGCCCGGAGCATTTCTGAGGAAGGGATAACGGCCAGTCCCAGTTTTAGACAAGCTAAGTAGATAACGTATGCAATGATTCTTCTCGGAACCATCACCAGAACTCTGTCGCCTTTATGTAGTCCAAGATGAGCTAGTCCGCCGGCCAGCCGATTTGCTTGCTGCAGAAGTTCACCGTAGCTGATCTCTTCGCGATCCCCTTTTTCATTTAACCATTTGAGTGCAATTTTGCCGGATGGATGATGCTCCATCTCCGAGGTTAGATTGTAATATTCAGGTGAAATCCATTGCTGATCATTCAATTCCATCCATCTCCCATATCAAAAAGGTAGTAGCAACCACAATACATATTATAGCATGAACTCCTAGTACCAGATTCTAAACAGTTTGCCGAAACTATAAACATTATTTGAACGGGGTGGCAACAAAAGAGGAACTTGTCCAGGTTTTAATTAAAATTATTTATTTGTTCTTTATAAAGTACAATAAAGATGTTAAATTAAAGACAACATTTACGAAACCGGCAGTAAATTAAAGATAAACACTCCTTTGTTCGTTATGATGAAAATAAACAGACCGTATTTTACAAAGGAGGAGAAGGAAATGGGAAAATCGAAGCAGTCCCTTAATCATAAAGACACGATATCCGAACTTTTGTGTAAAAGGGCAACCACGTTTCCTCATGACGTTGTATTCAGCTTTCCAGAGCTTGGACAGCATTATTCCTGGTCACAAGTATGGAACGAAGTACAGCTCTTAGGTAAAGGCTTCCTGCAGCTGGGAATCCAAAAAGGCGACCGGGTGGCGCTGCTTATGCAGGGGCGAATAGAGCTGATCCTTTCTATGTACGCAGCTGCTAGTATCGGTGCCGTAATCGTTCCCCTAAATGCTTATTCCAAAAAGGAAGAGCTACTAACCTACCTTCAGGATTCCAAGCCTGCTCTTATGGTCATAGGTTCGGGCGGCCATCAACAATATTACCCGCTGATGATACAGGAGTTGATTGCGGAGGCAGCATTAAATGGTACCGACAGCTCCTGGCTGCCCCCTCATATTTTTGTGCTGAATGAGGGGGCATTCCTCCAAAGACCATTCCGTCCCTTTTCAGATATATATCAGTTGGCAGCCATGATGGATGAACAAATGTTCCGTTTTACTTATCAGTCTATCCGGGCGGAAGACCCATTGATTCTTCTATACACCTCAGGAACCTTGGGTTCACCGAAAGGGGTTCTCCGCTCCACAGCTTCCTTTCTGGTTAAGAAAAGAGGAGAGAAGTCAGGGAAAAAGGGATCCGCGCTGATGGCCGGCTTAACCGACCGGATCGCCCATAAATTCTCACTATTCAGTCTACTGCCCTTATATCATCTGGGGGGCTTTGCTACCTTATTTACCGCGCTCAAGGTATGCAATATTCGGGTCGTCATGCTGACGCACTTTAACCCCGTGAATGCATTGTCGGTGCTTGAACTTGAAAGGTGCCAAATTATGACGGGTACGCCATTCATGATCCAACAAATACTCACTTCACCTAGAAGGAATGAATTCAATTTATCTTCCCTGGTAGGGCTGGCCTTTACATCGGCAGCTATAAATAATACCTTGCTGAAAAAAGTCAGCAGGGACCCGGGCTTGAAGCTTGTGTTTTTTATGGTAAGCTACGGCTCCTCCGAGGCAGGTTCTGTTGCAAACGGTATCTGCTTCCTAAACCGGAGGGAAAATCCGCTGTGGTCCTTGCTTTATCTATTGCTAAGCTATACCTCTTTCCTTAGTGGATTGATAGATCCCAAGGAATTAGAGAAGGGAGGCTTTAGCTTTGGGGGCAAGGTAGACAAGGGGGTGGAAGTCAAAATTGTAAATCCGGAAACAGGAGAGGATCTGCCTCAGCATGCGCATGGTGAGATTGCAATTCGCAGTCACAGGGTCATGCGATACATGAAAGAGAATACAGTCAGTCCCTGTTTTACGGAGGACGGATGGTACCGATCGGGGGATTCGGGCTTTCTGGATGAACAACGGAATTTGATGATAACTGGGAGGTTGAATCGCTTGATTTCACGGGGGGGAGAGAAAATCTCTCCTGTAGAAATCGAGAACCTTCTAATAAAGCAGAAAGGGGTAGAAGAGGTTTTTGTAGTGGGCATTCCGGATGATCTGTACGGGGAACTGGTCTGTGCCTGTATTATCCCTGAAAAGGGGGCAAGCTTGACGGAGGAGAGGTTGAAGGCAGAACTAACACTTCATATGTCAGCGTTTAAAATTCCGCGTTATATTCTGTTCCTGCCATCGTTCCCCTTGTCTGCCACGGGGAAAATATCCGTCTCTGATATTCAGCTAATGGCGCTGGAGCGAATCGGAGAGCTTAAAAAAAATGCGTAAATATTATTCGGGAATTACTTTTTTTAAGCTTGCAGGCTCTTTAACGGTGTTGGTCGCCCATGTCATTCTTTTCAGGTACCTGGATCATCTTCCTCATACGCAAATGAATTTTATATTTAATGCGTCCAAGGTAATCGTGCCGTGTTTCTATATGATTTCCGGTTTTCTTGTTTACAAGGGCTGGTCGAATGCAGCAGACTCCCGTATGTATATCAGGAGATATCTGATTAGCATAGGTTGGGTATACGTCTTCTTTAACCTGTTTTTCTGGGTGGAGTTTATTGTTCCTGCCCTGACCTCCGGAGGCTTATCACCGGGAAATCTATTCCTTCAGCTGAAGATTGCGGGGATGGCCTTTTTCCTGAATGGACCCTTCATCCAATTGTGGTTCATTCCGCCGCTTCTATTCGGTGTTTGGGTATCGTATCTGCTGTATACCAGACTTTCCTTGCGGGCTGTGGTCATTTTGACACTGTTCGTGTATTTGATTGCTCAGCTTCTGGTAGGCACTTTGCGGATCGGACTCGACTCTATTACGGGCGGGCTTTCTTTTTTGGATTCAAGTTACGGAGATTATTTGGAGCTATTCACCGAAAGATATCTGGGATACGGCTTGACCTTTGTATCCGCAGGAGTGTTGATGGGAAGGTATGAGGAGAAGTTTTTGCAGTATAGAGCAATTCCCCTTTTGATCTTGGCAGCCTCACTTTTGATGATAGAAACTCTGCTGCTGTTCTTTTTTGCGGATTGGAATTCCGATTATTCACTGTCCCTAAGCATGATCTCGAGCACCATCCTGCTGTTTTATGGTATTTTGCGAATAAAGAGCGTTACAATCCAGAAATATCATCCGTTTATTAATGGATTTAGCAAGATCATTTTTTTCGGACATATCCCCTTAATGAAGTTGAATGTTCTGCTGGGGGTGGGCAATTTCACGGGTGTGGATATTGTTCAAGGGCTGGTATATTTGCTCGTGACCCTTGTGGAATGTCTGACTCTTACTTATCTGTTGTCCACTAGAAAGAGATGGCTTCCGGTCGGACGGAAGAAAACCCTGGCTCCGTGAGAATTACCGGTCAGCTTCTCTTTGAATTTATTTACAAATCATCAGGTTCGTTATATTCTTTATAAAGAACCATTTGCAGTAGTCCATTTAGACTAGAGGAAAGTGGGGACCGATAATATGTTCAGGTATATAAAGAAGTGCACCAGGCTGACGTTGATCGTTGTATTGATAAGTACAATCATGCTGCCTGCTTCTGCCTATGCATCTGCTTCGTCGGTGTCACAGAACACCTCCTCTTATGCCACTTCCTTTTTTTCATCACTAGCCGGTGAAATCTCTTCATTATTTCAGAAAGATAAGACCACCTATTATTACAATGATACCAAGACAGTCAGCAATAGCTGGTTCAGCTGGTTAAAGGGAAATGACATCAAGAATTGGTGGGAAGACAAAAAGGATGACTCCTTCATGCTGTGGGAGAAGTATTACTGTTATTGAAAAAGTAATGAAAATAAAAAACCGATTCTCCTGCCAGCTTGGCCGGGGATCGGTCTTTTTTTTGCCTAGGATGTCCTAATAAAATGCTGTTGTACTTTTTAACGAACGATGATATCCTTAATAAAGTACGGTAAATGTAAAATTTTGAATATTAATTCAAAAAAATGGAGGCTTGAATTTGAAACATATTTCTATCCTAATTCCTGCGTATAACGAGGAAGATGTAATTGAGAAGCTATATGAACGTCTACGGATGGTAATCGATCAATTGCCATTCTACACGTTTGAGATCCTGTTTGTAAATGATGGAAGTAAGGATAATACCTTTCATATCATTACTGCTTTGCGGGAAATCGATCGTCGAATCAGTTATGTTAATTTATCCCGGAATTTTGGAAAAGAAATCGCAATGATAGCTGGTTTGGACTACGTCAATAGTGATGCTGTCATTATCATTGATGCCGATCTTCAAGACCCTCCGGAATTAATTCCCCGTATGATTCAATACTGGGAAGAAGGATACGATGACATCTACGCCAAGAGAAATAGCCGCTCAGGCGAAACGTGGATAAAGAAATGGACAGCCAAAACTTATTATAGGCTGCTTCAGGGTTTCACAAGGATACCCTTGCAAGAGAATACCGGAGATTTCCGACTGCTCGACAGGCGGTGTATTGATGCCTTGAAATCCCTTCGGGAAACACAGCGATATACTAAAGGGATGTTCAGTTGGATCGGATATCACAAAAAAGAGATTATGTTTGATCGTGATCCCAGAGCCGCAGGGGAGTCCAAATGGAATTATATCAAATTAGTTGATCTTGCTATTGAAGGATTTACTTCCTTCTCTACAACACCATTACGTGTCTCCTCTTTTTTTGGATGCATAGTCTCTATGGTGGCTTTTATATATATGGGTTGGGTTATCATCAAAACCATGTTATTCGGTGATCCAGTCGCAGGTTATGCTTCATTAATGACGATTATGCTATTTTTAGGTGGAATTCAGCTTTTGTCCCTAGGGATTATTGGGGAATACTTAGGCCGAGTTTTTAATGAAACCAAGAGACGGCCGCTTTATTTTGTGGAAAATTACAATGGGGACAAAGAAGGGAAGCTGGAGGAATTCAGGGAAGAACGGCTAACGATGGTGCGTTAGGAGTGGAATATGGATAAAAAAGTATTGGGAAGATACATAATTGTCGGCATAGTAACGACGGCTATAAATGTAGTTATCTACTGGCTGTTAACCAACCTGCTCCATATCCACTTTCTTACGGCTACAACGATATCCTGGGTGGTTTCCGTTTTGTTTTCATTTATTACCAGTAAGTCTTATGTGTTCAACAGCGGGGAGAAGGGAATCGGAAGCACTATGAAGCAGCTGAGTTTATTTATTCTGCTAAGGGCTTCCTCCTATCTCCTCGATGCTTCAAGCATGATCCTGTTTGTCGGAATGCTTCATGTTAGTGATACCCTGTCAAAGATTGCAGTTAATATCCTTGTCGTCATATTTAATTATGTTCTCAGTAAGAAAATCGTGTTCAAATCCAATGCAGCCTAATAAAACCAGCGAATAGGATGATCCACTTTGAAGTTCACTAAGTATAGCAGTCTTTACCTCTTGGCCTTACTGTTTGCGTACATGGCATCCATCAATTACCTAATCCCGCTGTTCGCAGATGACTTTAATTATTCATTTATGTGGGATAAGTCGAAACGAATTGAGAATTTGATGGATGTGATCCGGTCGCAATATATGCATTATTTTGAATGGGGAGGGAGAACTGTCGCGCATACCCTTGGGCAGATTCTTCTGATGTCTGACAAGTGGGTAATTGCGCTTAGCAATTCATTGATGTTTGTTCTTCTGATTACCCTCATATTTTGGCATTCCCAAGGCAAGAGACCGGGTGCTCATTCCGGAGTCCTTATGTTAATGGTTATTTTCTTTTGCTGGACTAGTCTTCCTTCATTCGGAACAACAGCAGTATGGTTGATAGGTTCTGTCAATTATCTTTGGATGTCCGTCATTATCCTTCTCTTTTTGCTGCCGTATAGACTCCAGATGTTAGGAAAGAACAGCTTCAGAGATCATACAATAAGCCGAGCGGGTATGCTTTTATTAGGCGGTCTTGCAGGATGGACGAACGAGAATACAGCAATAACCGCACTGGTGTTGACCTTTATAATGCTAACTTATTTTTACAAGGTGCGTCGACTTTACATATGGATGTTAACCGGTTTTGGCGGTGCGATCATAGGATGCCTTTTTCTCTTGCTGGCTCCTGGAAATAGGGTTAGGGCCGAAGGGCTGCAAACCTCTGCTGACGCCTCTTTTTTTCTAACTCATATTAAAATGCCGCTTCTGACTACATTTCATATTATGATGTACCAACTGCCTATGTGGATCCTGCTGGCTATAATTGTATCGTTTGTATTACATCAATTGGTCAGTAAACGATATGCATTTGCTGAAATGAAGCGAGATATCGGGATAGAGCTAATGTATTCTCTTCTAATGATTTGCCTTAGTGTGTTTAATAATTTAATCATGTTTGCTTCTCCCATGTTCCCGTTGCGGGCGGGGTTTGGTTCCACCGTATTTCTAATCATAGGCGTGATGAGTTTCTTGAAGTTGGATAGGATTGGAAATTACTTTTCGACCCAATTGAAAGTGATCAGTATACCGGTGAGTCTTATATTAGTAATCTCTATGGGTCTTGTGATGACACAGTATATGAAGCTGTGGAACGAAGACCATGACCGATTGCAAATTGTGGCGGACAATAAAAGAGCGGATGTGCAAAATGTTGTAGTTGAGCCCTATAGTATTAAAGCCTCCAGCCCTTATCAAGACTACTTTGGGCATGTATTTGTAGCGGATATAGGGAAAGAGACTGGAGTTTGGCCAAATACGATTTATGCGAAATATTTAGAGTTGGATTCAATTAAAATCAAGTAAGCAGAAAAAAAGGAAAGAGCCGCGCCTAGGCACCAACTCTTTCCTTTTTTTTATTTGTTTAAGATGTTCAAGCTTTGAAGGTCATTTGCTTTTAGGGACAAGATCGCTTTATTTAGCGTATTGTTCTGAATCAGGTAGGGAGGTGCTCCCGTTCCGGCGTAAATGGTAGAAATGCCTATGGCGGCTATATTAGAGGTTATCGTGTTGTTATTGATCGTTACATTTAGCACATCATAAGGATCATTTCGTTTCCAGTAATCATTGATTTTGATCAGTTCAAGGTTGGTTCGAACCATTTTCATGGCTTGGATCGTGTTATTCTCAAAGACTACCTTTTTAGCTGTCTGAATGGAGATTGCGATAGCATCCCCCAGCACATTAAAGGTGGAGTTGCGGACTGTCAGATCCAACGCGGCGTTCTCGCCGTAAAGAGCCGTATTTCCGGTAGTATTTGAGGTGAAAGTGCAGTTGTTGAAAATATATTTTCCGGCGCCAAGCTTGGGCGATCCCATTTTGTAACCCTCAGCTGCTTGAAAAACACTGTTGTTATAGGTACCTGCCGGCAGGGATATTCCATTATTGGAGTTGTACCCGATCATCTGAAGATTGTCGAATATGCTGCCTTCTGCTACACCCCCGGATAGTGTGCCAATACTGCCTGCACCTGTGACCGTTACATTGGTGAGATGGATAGGCTGATTCCAGATTCGAAGTCCTGCATCGATACTCTTGGTAATATTAATATTTACATTGGAGAGAGTAACTCCAAACGGCGTTTTAGAAGTTACGGATAATGTGCCGTTGGTGATATCTAATCCGTCAACGATAATATTAGGTCCCTCAAAGAAAGTGTTGGAATCATTCATACGGTTGTTCAAAAGTGTCGTATCATGATAAGCCAATATGCGTGTGCCGTCAAAATGGTTTCCCTTTACCAGCGCACTTTGGAAGGGTGGAGAAACCGCTAAGCCTATAACTCCTTTTGACGCAAAATGATTTCCTTCTACAGTTGCATGGTGACCATCATAGAGAATCAAATCGTAAGAAGCATTGTTGAAGAACTCATTATTCTGAATAGTAGTGTTCATAACGAGATCGCCGTTCTCACCATAACCGCCTTCAAGGTCGATTCCGGATTGAGGAGCAATGCCTTTAATATCATGCAGAATGTTGTTTTTAATTACGATGTTATTCGAACCGATAAGGCTAATTCCTTGACGGCGGTTAAAGGCGGATTCGGAATTCATTATCACGGAATCTCTTGTCAACGCCCGGTTCCAGTACTCTACATAAGCGCCGGTATGTGTAGATTTAGCGAATACGAGATGAAACTGTGTAACCCCTTGAGGAATATCTATAATGTCCCGCATATTCTTATCTGCTAATTTCGAATGAAAAGTGCCGTTTGATGTATAGAAGTAAATATCAAACTTGCCCGGCAGATTTAACGGATTCATCAGTTCGAAGTAAGGCTCTTTTTGGAAAATTGGATTTGTCAGCTGCTGCATTACTTTTGTTCTTGTTTTAGAGGCATCGGAAATGGTTTGACCACTGTCATTAACGGAACCTGAGACAAAGCTCTGCTCATAGATATCAACGAGTGTACCGTGTCCTGCCAATATAATGCCGTCACCCGTGAACTGGGTGGTCTTCACGCCATCGATGACCAGATTCTTGACACCTCTTGCGATTATACCGTACCCAAATTCATGAGTGCCTGCTGAACCAACATGATCTTTCTTGGAATAATCATGTGTCAATCGGTCACCGATGTAGGTTCCGCCTCTTAGTGTCACATTATCGTCTCCATAATCAAGAGCAACGATCTGATAAGATTCTTTGTCATTGGTTTCTTTTTGTAAAATAACTTCCTTAGGAAGGTCAAACAGCATATTAGGAACCATATTAATTTGACTGGCTTTGTCTATCAGGTAAGTTCCAGGTGTTAATGTAGTTGCGGTAATGCCTTGTTGATAAGCCCAAATTAGGGCATTATTAATCCCTTTAGTTGTTTCTATCGGATGAGTGCCGTCATTGTAAATCCCCCAGCGTGACCGTTCGATTAAATGGTGGCTTGGTGTAAAAGTAGCGATTTCACTGCGTTTGGATATATTTCCATTTGTATCTACAGCCTCTAGAGTAAGATTATACATTTTACCAAATTCCAGATTACCTAACTCATAGGAAACCTGGTTAATGACTTCAGTGTTTAACATAGTGTCATTAACATAGATGTTGTATCCGGCCAGATCCAACTCCGTATTGGCTGCCCAGGAGAAAGTTATACTGCTAGGCCCACCCACAGCCGAAACATTGGCAGGCACGGCAGGTGGTGTGATATCTTTTGTGCGGATTGAAACGCTGATTCCTTTTGACGTATTGTTGCTGCTATCCACAGTCTTGAGCACGTACTCGTATTCTGTCTCGCTCACCAGATTCTTTACTGTAAAAGAACCCTGGGTGGAGGAACCGATCAAAACATCGTGTTGATAAAGATCCGTGCGCACGAAGTCTGGATCCAAAGGATTATTCCATGTCATGGAAATAGATGTGCCATTGTCGGTAGAGGCAAAGCCACTGACTTCTTCGGGAGCAAGAATATCGGGAAGCCCAGGGACGACATTAATAGTTGCAGATGGCTCGGACTCTTTGCTAAGTGTATTTAAAGTGGTCACGAATACGTTGTAGGTTACGCCGTTTTTCAATCCCTTAACTACATAAGTGGCCTCAGTTACAGAGGTCGTATTGTATTGGAGTCCGTCAAGATACACATTGTAGCCTGAAAGATTACTCTCCAAATTGCTCTTCCACTGCAGTTGTATAGCGCCATCATCAGGGACAGCAACCAGTTCTTCCGGTGAGGAAGGAGGTTCAGAAGTTGCTGTTGTAAAGCTCATGGTTTTGCCTGCCGATTCAAGGTTGTTTTTATCAACGGTTTTAAAGGTAAAGCTGTATGAAGTTGAAGGTGAGAGTCCGCTCTCCTCATGGGAAGTTCCGGGCGTTGAAGCGACCTTCGAGCCTTCTTTGTAGATATTGACTTTCTTAAAAGAGCCATCATTTGGATTGACCCAAGTAAGGGATAGGCTTGTCTCCTTAATGCTTGCTTGGAGGCCAGAAATCTCCGCATGAACTGGAGCAATACTAGGACTAGCTATTGGTGTTTGTACGGGTTTGGAACCCATAGTCGGAATGGGTGCAGGCTGCGGCAATGGGATCGACACTCCCCCTGATCCAGCCCCTGCAGTCCCAAGTCCAGTTGTATCTGGAGAAGGCGATGGTGTTGGTGAGGGTGAAGGTAGTGGCAAGGAGATATTCTTTACCTTATCGTCAGATTTAGGCTTTTGTACCATGAGGTACTTCTCTTCAGCAGGCTCTAAGCGGAATTCTTTATAGAGCGTTCTGGCTAGCAAAGCTGCAAATTCAGAGCGGCTAACCATTTTTGCTGGCTGAAAGTTGCCATTAGAGTCACCGACAGCCACACCATTGCTAATTAATTTAGAAATAGAGGAAGCGGCCCAGTGATCGCCCGCTATATCATTGGGTTGGATGGTAGTTGAGGAGGGGGTATTGAGTTCAAAAGCTCGGGCGATTAGAACAGCACTATCTGCCCTTGTCAGCGTTGCCACAGGCCGAAACGACCCGTCTGCATATCCTGTTATGAGGGCATGTTTTTCTGCAGCCTCAATGTAGGGGAAAGCCCAATAGGAAGTTGGAACATCAGAATGGGAAGGTTTTAAGCTTACTTCCTGACTAAGGTCAATATTGCTAGTCTCTACGATAATCTTGACAGCCTCAGCCCTTGTTATTGGCAAGTCGGGACGGAAAGTTCCATCACTATACCCACCAATCACGTTTTGTTCCTGCAGTCGTTCAATTTCTCTTTGAGCCCAGTGTTTTGACGATATATCAGAAAAGTGGGTGATACCGGCGGCATGTGTTACGGGTGTAATAGGTATCAGGAGGGTGGTGAACAGCAGAACAATAATCAATAGTAAATTTCTCATTATTGTTTTCCCTTCTATTAAAAACCAAATTTTTCAATTGCCTTACCACCTATTTATCGGAAAATAAAAGTAGTATTTTTAGGAAGAAACCAAGGATTATTTGGAAAAAAGGGATGACTAAAGTTCTATCTTTTCAATAGGTATTTATGGGTATTTAGTAATGTGATGAGCAGCTCGCCAGCGGTTTAACTTTTTTTTGGATGGAAAGCATGGTAGTCTAGATTAGTGCCATTCGTTTTAAAGAACAAAAATGTTCCTGATAGAAACTCAAAATGGGGTGATATAGGTGAGCAATATATTTGGGAGATTATCAATAATTATGATTTTGTTACTTATTTGTGTTCCGGGAGATGCTTTCAGTGAGGACAATGCCGATACAGCAACTGCGCAAATCATTGATCTCGCCAAATGGGGAATTTATAAGGATGGGACTCATCCGATTGAAACAACAAAAGGGATCAACGCGGCGCTGGCCTCGGCCAACAAGAGTGGAATTAAGGCAACTACGCTTCCACCGGGAACCTATCTGATCGATAAGGACAGCCGAATTAACATGGTTAGCGATATGAAGTTTGCTTTGACGTCTGATGTGGTGCTACAGAAGGAAACTAACGGTAGAGAAAAGTATGAATTAATGTACATTGGCTACGGTGTTAAAAATGTAACGCTAAGTGGAGGTGTATATGTAGGAGATAGAAAGACCCATGATTATTCCAAAAAAGATAGTACTTCCAGCTCAGGTACTCATGAAGGTGGATATGGAATCAGTACAGAGGGTGCTTCAAATATCGTCATAGAGAATGTGAAAGCCATCGATTTTACCGGTGATGGTCTGATCCTCGGCGGTTACGGAACTATGATTACCGACCTCTACGAAGGTAGTTTTGTCTCAGGGGGGATGAATAGTCTAGGTATTCCGGTTAAAAATGCAGCGAAAATTCGCACCAAAACAGCTTTAACTTTTAAAAATCCAATCTTTAAAACGGAAAAGCTCTTCGAGCTCTCCAATTTTATGAAGGTGCCTAGAGGATTTGAGGTGTATTTCTACAGGTTAGATGGCTCATTTCTCAAAAAAGTATATGCACAAGCACGAAATCAGGTGGAAATTCCTGCGGGTGCTGATCATTTCCATCTAGTATTTAGCCAAACTTCACTCAAGGGCGTCTATCTGGAAGCCTGGAGTCGTGTAGCTACACGAAACGTTATCGTTAAGAACTCGGAGTTTGCTTTTAATCGGCGTCAGGGAATTACGGTCGGTGGGGCTGATAAAGTCCTCATCAGAGATAGTGTATTTCATGATATGAAAGGAACCGCACCCCAGTCCGGCATTGACGTGGAAGGCGGGTTCCAGGTTAACGGATACTTTAATAGCAACATTACTATCAGAAACAATGAGTTTTATAATAACGCGGCCTATGATGTCATTCTCTATGACGGCGAGGACGCGGTGGTAGAGGGGAACCATCTTGGTTCGAAAGACCGAATTGGCATTGCTGTCTCCGATCCTTTTAAAAATGCACGGGTAGCGAATAATCACTTTGATGGCTCCCGGATCATAGCAGAGAATGATGCTTTGTTTGTGGGCAATAGAATGAATGATTCCAGCGCCACCTTTCAAGGGCCTAATATAGTTGTGGATGGATTGGAATTAACAGACTCCAGGTTGATGATCACCGCCAAAGAATCCTTTGGCTTAGAAATTTCGAATGTAACGCTTATTAACAATAAGAAGGCCGATACCGGTCTTGTTCTTTGGGGCAAGCCGATTCGACTCCATAATCTGACGATCTCGGGTGAAGGCACGCTGCGTTCCTTGACGGGTGGAGGCGCGGGTGGATCTATATTTGAGAATCTGCGGGTGCTTGGTTATAACTCCACCTATGGGCTTACTCTTCCCCCAGGCACTTATAATAACTGCGTGTTTGAGGCAGCAGAGGGTAGCGGTATGGGCAGCCTTACGGCATCAATGCCGGGAAGTTATATCTTCAGCGGTTGCAGCTTCAAATCCAATACGGCAGGTGCGGGAGGGCTGTATGGTGAGCAAACGAATCTGGATTTTACCGTCAAAGGTTCTACATTTGAAATGCAGAGGAACTCAACGGCAATTAATGTTCAGGCAGCCCAGAGTGCAGTAATAGAAAATAATATAATCAGTGCTCTCACCCAAACTGCAAACAGTATTGAACTCATTAAGATCAACAGCTATTGGACTAAAGAAGCTCCATCTGATATACTCAGCGCCACGATCCGAGGCAATACAATCACGAGCAATATGCAGGCGTTTGGTATTTCCACGCAATATGCGGGCAAGAACGCACCTCCGTATGTTATTGAGAACAATACACTCACCAAAGCCAAAATCGTTTCCAAGCCGAATGACCAGTTAAGTAATAACACATTACTGCCTTAACCATAGATATAATAAGAACTTTATGAGCGAAAGGAAGGCAATTATACAGATAATTATCCACAGGGATGGGCGAACTCGCTCATCTCTTTTCTTCATGTGAACGAACCATATAACGAACAAAAGTATAAAGAATGGATCAATCAGAGGTTGACATGTTCTATATAAAGAACTAAAATTGACGAATAATGTTCTTTATTGAAGTCATTCTTTGAAGTGGGTGAGAGCGTGGAAGAAGAACTTATTATGAACGAACGGGCCAAGACATTCAAAAGTCCAGTCAAAGAAATTAATCTGAAGGAACTTTTTTCAGTGATTACAAGAAGGTTATGGATTGTGTTGCTCTCAACTGCTTTGCTAGGGTTTTTGGGCGGTCTTTATAGTTCAATTCCTGAGACTCCGATGTATGCTTCTTCTGCCAGACTTATGCTTGCATCAGGCAGTCCTGAGATGCTGTCCACCTTGCGGGCGTTATTGCGGGAACCTGTTGTGATGGAGAAGGCGATTAAGGATCTTAATCTTAAGATGTCCGTTGGAGCCCTTCGAGAGAATGTGAGCGTAGGTAGTGTGGACAATTCTATTATTACAATCGTTACAGTATTCGATGCCAACCCCAAGCTTACTGCGGGTATGGCTAATGCGGTAGTGAAGGCTTTTACGGATGAGGCAAAGAAGAAGCTGCAATTTTACGGAGCCAGTGTTTTGTCCGATGCAGTAACATCGCCCGATCCAGTACCGATTAATCCCCCTAGCAATCGCGCTTTGTATCTGGGGATCATTATGGGTTTGGTCATTGGGGTGGGGATTACATTTCTGTTGGATTCTCTAGACGATACTCTAAGATCCGAGGATGACCTTGAAAAGTACTTGGGTATTAAGCCGTTAGGCTCAGTTTCAAAGATCAGCAAGAAAGATCATTTCGGAAAAGTGAAGCGGAAGAATGAATACATACGGGGTGAGACTATTGGCTCATAGGGAGAGAAAACCGGAAGAAGGTAGCATTAACGCATGCTTGATCGCTCACAACAACACTCAATCCGCAATAACTGATCAGTACCGTGCTATTAGGAATAATATCCGTTTTTCTTCAAGCAGCGAAGAGTTGTCCTCCTTAGTCGTTACTTCTTCCTCCGAGGGGGAAGGTAAATCTACGGTAGCTGTGAATTTGGCTATTAGCTTTGCGCAGCATGGGTCACGGGTGTTGCTGGTTGATGCCAATATTCGAAATCCAAATTTAAATCATGTATTCAATCTCAAACTGTGGCCCGGTCTAACGGATGGTCTGGCGAACCATATTGATATTCTGGAGACGATACACCAGAGCAACATCGAGAATTTGTCAGTGATTCCTGGCGGCTCTTCAATCCCCAATGCAGCTGATTTGCTTGATTCATGGGCCATGAAGACCTTTCTGGAGCTTGCAAGGAACCGTTATGACATTATTATTTTCGATGGTTCCTCGGTATTGGAGTCACCGGAAACTATCGCGCTTGCCCGTAGATGCAGCGGAGCTATTTTAGTCGTAAAGAGCGGAACGACACAACAGAAGAATGCGCTGGAAGCAAAGAGATTGCTGGAGTTCGCGAATGTCAAATTAGTGGGCGCAGTCCTAAATAGAAAGAAGAAGTAGCATTTTAGTATAGAAGGGGTGAGCGAACATTGATTTATAAAAATCGGTTGTCAGTATTGTTGTTAATGGACTCGCTTATTGTACTGTCGGCTATATTTATCAGCTGTTTTTTGGTAAACGCCTCTTTTAATGTCTTTACACAACCGGTAGTGGTTAGTTCCATCACTTTGCTATTGAGCTATCATGTGTTTGCTTTGGTATACCACCTGTATAAGAAGGCGTGGGAATACGCCAGCATCGGGGAAATGATCCTAATTGCAAAAGTAGTATCTTTCTCGATTATCTCAGCGGCTACGGTTCAATTGGTCATTTCTCAACAGATTCAATACAGGCTGCTGGCTGTGACTTGGATGCTGCATATCTTTCTTATCGGGGGTTCAAGATTCTGCTGGCGTGCCATAAGAGGTCGTATTATCAAGCAGGAACAACCGTTATTACAGACCAAACGCACCTTGATTGTTGGAGCAGGCTCAGCAGGTACGATGGTTGCCAGACAATTACTATCCGGCTTCAATAAAGAACTTAAACCTGTTGCCTTTGTAGACGATAACGTCAAAAAACATGGTTTAGATATCATGGGCATCCCCGTTGTTGGAAGTACGAAATCCATTGAAGACATAGCAGAGCAGTATCAAATCGAAAATATTGTTATTGCCATTCCCTCGCTCAATAAAAGTCAGCTCAAGGCGATCTACGCGGAGTGCGCGAAGTCGACAGCCAAAACGCAAACGATTCCTATGCTTGAGGATCTCGCCAGCGGCAAGGTTTCCGTAAGTCAATTCCGTGATGTACAGGTGGAGGATTTACTCGGGCGGGAACTGGTACGGCTAGATCTTGAGAGCATATCCGGTTATGTAACCGACAAGGTTGTTTTAGTTACAGGGGCTGGCGGTTCGATCGGGTCGGAGGTATGCAGACAAATCACTAAATTCAGCCCGAAAAAGCTCGTTCTACTCGGGCATGGCGAGAATAGTATTTATTCCATCGAAATTGAACTAAAGGCCATGTTCAGGGATCAAGGGGTTCAATTCTATACGGAGATAGCGGATCTTCAGGATGAGAGCAAAATTATCAGTGTGATGAACTTTCATCGTCCGGATGTTGTGTATCATGCTGCCGCCCATAAGCATGTACCCTTAATGCAGCGGAATCCGGAAGAGGCGGTTAAGAACAATATCATCGGCACGATGAATGCGGCTAGAGCGGCAAGCTTGTCGGGGGTTGGAACCTTTGTAATGATCTCTACCGATAAGGCTGTCAATCCGACCAGTGTCATGGGCTCCACCAAGCGGATAGCGGAGATGATTATTCAGCATATGGACCGCTTCAGCCAGACGAAATTTGTGGCCGTTCGTTTCGGCAATGTTCTTGGAAGCCGGGGTAGCGTAATCCCATTATTCCGCAAGCAGATTGAGAATGGTGGACCGGTTACGGTCACCCATCCAGATATGGTTCGTTATTTCATGACGATACCGGAGGCTTCCAGATTGGTTATCCAAGCAGGGGCACTCGCGCGAGGCGGAGAGGTATTCGTGCTCGACATGGGTGAACCCGTGAAGATTGTGGATCTGGCGAAGAATCTCATCCGAATGTCTGGGTATTCCCTTGAAGAGATAGGGATTGAATTCACCGGTATGAGACCGGGAGAAAAGATGTATGAAGAACTTCTTAAGGATACGGAAGTGCATGACGTCCAGGTATATCCCAAGATTTATATCGGAAAGTCAACCGAAATGAGTTTTGACGGAGTCGATCACCTGTTGCAGGTCTACGATACGCTTACCATTGAAGATCTTAGACAGATGCTGCTCGATATCGCTAATAACCGGTTTGAGATGGCGGCCCCAATTATGAAGGCTACAGTAGGGTGGAAATAACAGGGGGGAGGCGGCGAATTGTCCAATAAAGTATTGTTTTGTGCAACCGTCGACTTTCATTTCAGCTCATTTCATTTACCTGTGCTGGAATGGTTCAAGCAGCAGAATTGGGAAGTTCATGTTGCCGCACAGGGCGAGATGGAGCTTCCTTTTGTAGACAAGAAATTTAATATCCCGATTGAGCGGTCTCCCTTCAGCCGTAATAACATTGAGGCTTACCGCCAGTTAAAAGAAATTATCGAACAAAATGAGTACCAAATTATCCATTCTCACACGCCCATGGGTGGTGTTCTGGCCCGGTTGGCTGCCAGAGGATCGAGAAAAAAAGGGACAAAGGTCATTTATACTGCGCATGGATTTCATTTCTGCAAAGGATCTTCTCTTCTGAACTGGGCGTTGTATTACCCGATTGAGAAGAATCTCTCCCGCCTCACAGACTGCTTGATCACCATAAACAATGAGGATTATAACCTGGCGGTTAATCACGGGTTTAAAGCGAAGCAGATTGAGCATGTGCACGGAGTAGGAATCAACACCGAACGCTATAGACCTTTAGCGCTGGCTGAGAGAGTTTTTCTGAGGCAGCAGTTGTCTTATGATTCAGATGATTTTCTTATGTTCTACGCGGCTGAGTTCAATCACAACAAAAACCATCAGTTGCTGATCCGATCACTCGCAAGGATTAAGGATCAGGTCCCTCAGGCGAAGCTTCTTTTCGCGGGCAGGGGAAACCTTCAGAAGGAATGCAGAGAACTGGCCATACAGCTAGGTGTGGGGGAAAGGGTTGAGTTTCTAGGTTATCGTAAGGATATCGATAAGTTGCTGCCTTTATGTGATATTGCTGTATCAGGAAGCTTGAGAGAAGGTCTTCCCGTTAACATCATGGAAGCGATGGCCTGCGGACTGCCGGTGATTGCCACACGAAACAGGGGACATCTGGAATTGGTGAAGGTTCATGAGAATGGATTCCTATGTGATCCCGAGCAGGTGAATGAGATGTCTATCCATATGCTGACTCTTGCACAGTCTGATGTGGTTAGGCAGCGAATGGGCAAGCGAAGCTTGGAATACATTAGGAAGTACGATTTGAGACAGGTAAGAGAACAGCTAAGCCAAATTTATACCCCGCATATGGAGCATCCCGTGCGGTATCCCAATATTACTTCTATATGAGGTGAACATGAGAACTTTAACTGTATTTACACCCACCTATAATCGCGCCTACTGCTTACATGTACTGTATGAGAGTCTTGCGCGACAATCCAATGCGGATTTTGAGTGGCTGATCATCGATGACGGTTCCACAGACAACACCTCGGAAATCGTGGAGCGGTGGATGCAGGAGAACTTGGTATCTATTCGCTATTATCGGCAGCAGAATCAGGGAATGCACGGCGCGCATAACTCTGCCTACGAGCATATTAAGACCGAACTGAATGTATGTATCGATTCGGACGATTATATGCCGGATGATGCCGTTGAGAAAATAATATCGTTCTGGAGGCAGCACGGGAGTGATAAGGTAAGCGGATTTATTGGTCTGGATAGTTATTTCAACGGTGAAATTATCGGGACACGGCTACCTGAAGATGTGAAGACTGCCACATTGTTTGACCTTTACTACAAGTATGGCGTTACGGGAGACAAGAAGCTGGTATACCGTACGGCGCTAATGAAGGAATATCCGTACCCATTGTTCGAGGGTGAGAATTATGTAGGGTTGGCTTACAAGTATTACATGCTGGATATTCATTATGAGCTCTTGATTATGAATGAGGTTCTGTGCTGTGTAGAGTACCTTCCGGATGGATCTACTCGCAATATGCTCAAGCAATACCGGAGAAATCCGAAGGGTTTTGCCTTTTACCGGGTGGAGCTAATGAAGCTGCCTTTTGCGGGGGTGCCATTCAAGATTAGGCAATCCATACACTATGTATCCAGTTCATTGATCATGAGAAATAAAAGGATGCTTAGAGAAACACCGGAAAAGTTGCTTACCTTACTCACTTTGTTTCCAGGTTTTGCTCTATATCTATACATTATGTCCAAGACAAAGACTAGCAGCTGAAAGGGATGAGCGCATGACGATCATTTGGCTTACGCTCATGGTGGGTTTTTTCTTCTCATTTCTTGCCCGTTATTATGCTGTGCCCGATATGAATAGCCCTGTATTCATTAGACCCAGTAAGTCCCTAGCCTACGTCGTTGCTGCTGTAATCGTGATATGCTCGGGCCTGAGAAAAAATATAGGCGATACTTTCTTTTACATGCATGCTTATCTCGTTGACGACTTCTCGTGGATTGATATCCTTCAGAATAAGGATATCGGCTTCGGTGTTCTTCAAATGGTATTGAAAAGCTATACCAATGATCCGCAAATCCTTATTGTAGTTACAGCCCTCATAACCAATGTTCTGATTGTAATGGTGCTGTACAAATATGCAAGATTGTTTGATATGGCGGTTTACCTCTATATCACGTCGGGTGCATTTATCGTCTCGATGAACGGGATTAGACAGTACCTTACAGCAGCCATTATCTTTGCCGCTACCAAGTATATTCTAAATGGCAGCTGGAAGAAGTACATGCTTGTTGTTCTGTTTGCGGCATTGTTTCACCAAAGCGCCCTTATCCTGATTCCCATTTACTTTATCGTGCGTAGAAAGGCTTGGACAACGGCATCTTTTTTAATGCTGGGTTTGGCTGTGCTGATTGTTCTAGGCTTCAATCAGTTCTCGGATATTCTCTTCTCCGCTATTAAGGATACTCAATATGGTGAGTATCAAAGCTTTAGTGAAGGCGGTGCTAACGTCTTCCGGGTCGCATTTTATGCTCTGCCACTTGTTATTGCTTTTCTGGGAAGAGAGAAGCTGAGAGTGTTGTTTCCACACATTGATATTGTAGTGAATCTCTCGTTAATCGGGCTGCTCCTAATGATCATTTCTACACAAAACTGGATTTTTGCCAGATTGGCCATCTACTTTACGCTATATCAGATCATATTGACCTCATGGGTAGTTAAGGTGTTCCGCAAGAAAGATCAAAAGCTCGTGTTCTTAAGCTTTTTGATCATCTATCTAATCTTTTTCTTCTATGAGAATGTGATTACACTGGGACTTCAATACAGGAGCGACTATCTAAAGTGGTTTCTATAAAGGAGAAATTTAGATGGAGGATGTAGAGAGAATTCCAAGGATTATCCACTACTGCTGGTTTGGAAGAGGCGCCAAGCCGAAAATTCTGCAAAAGTGCATCATTAGCTGGAAAAAATATTTGCAAGGTTATGAATTCATGGAATGGAATGAAGATAACTTTGACATCAACGCCAATCCGTACGTTCGAGAGGCTTACGAGGCTAGAAAATTTGCTTTTGTCAGTGATTATGTACGGCTGCATGCTTTGTATGAACGGGGCGGTATTTATATGGATACTGATGTTGAGGTTATTCAGCCGCTGGACCCATTTTTGGTACATGACGCTTTTTCAGGTTTTGAGGATGAGAGCTTTCTCCAATCAGGAACGATGGGCGCAGTGAAGGGACATGGCTGGATTAGAGAATTGATGGAGTATTATAACTCCAGAAGCTTTAAGCGGTCTGACGGCTCTTACGATACTACTACCAATACTACCGTGATCAGCCAAATCTGCCGGGAACACGGCTTGCAACTGAATGGAAAGTACCAGGCACTTTCCAATGGCGTAATCTTTTACCCGCGCTGCTACTTTAGTCCCTACGATTATATTAATGGAGGGAACTATATTACGGAGGAAAGCTACACGATACATCATTTTGCCCAATCCTGGCTGCCTTTTCATATTCGGATGAGAAGTCAGCTCAAGAAAACGGTCAGCCGAGTGATCGGTCATGAGAATGTATCGAAAATAAGGAAGATTTTCTCTTAGGGAGCTACTGGATATGAAGCGAATATTTGATCTCATAGTTACCATTCCTGTATTTCTTGTGTTTCTGCCAGTGATCACCATCACGGCTCTTCTTGTTCGTATCAAGTTAGGTTCACCGGTCCTTTTTAAGCAAAGCCGTCCGGGTCTGCATGGGAAGTCCTTTTATGTGTATAAGTTCCGGACGATGACAAGTGAGTCGGACTCCACGGGCCAGTTGTTGTCTGATCATCTTCGCTTAACCACCTTTGGGAAGTTTTTGAGAAAATATAGTCTGGATGAGCTACCGCAACTGTGGAATGTGCTTAAAGGTGATATCAGTCTGGTGGGTCCAAGGCCGCTGTTAGTGGACTATCTGCCGCTGTATACACAGGAGCAGGCCAGAAGACATGAGGTTAAACCCGGGATTACCGGCTGGGCTCAGGTTAACGGCCGCAATACGATATCCTGGGAGGATAAGTTCAGACTGGATATATGGTATGTGGATCACTATAGCTTCCTGCTGGATCTCAAGATATTATGGCTTACGCTGCTTAAAGTGGTTAAGACTGAGGGGATTAACAGTGCGGATCATGCTACCATGCCGATGTTCTTAGGAGCTGTTAAAAATGAAGAGGGAAGTAGAGGGTGAGACCTATGACAACCAACAATCGGATCTTTCTGTCTCCGCCTCACATGAGCGGTAGAGAACAATACTATATTAATGAAGCATTCGAGACCAACTGGATCGCTCCGCTTGGACCCAATGTGGATGCTTTTGAACAAGAAATTGCCGACTATTCGGGTGTGAGGGGTGCCGCGGCATTGAGCTCTGGTACCGCAGCCCTTCATATTGCCCTGCAGCTGCTTGAAGTCGGTAAGGGAGACCGGGTGTTCTGCTCGACTTTAACTTTTGTAGCCAGTGCGAATCCGATCTGCTACTTGAATGCAGAGCCCGTCTTCATAGACTCTGAACCTGATACATGGAACATGTCTCCAAGCGCCCTGCAGCGTGCTCTGGAAGAGGCTGATCGTATAGGCAAGCTGCCAAAGGCTGTCATCGTAGTGCATTTATATGGGCAAAGTGCCAAGATGAAGGAAATCCTATCCCTCTGCAATCAGTACGATATTCCGCTTATTGAAGATGCTGCTGAATCGCTTGGTTCTACATACCAAGGACAGCCTAGCGGCTCGCTTGGAAAGTTCGGAATCTTTTCCTTTAATGGTAATAAGATTATTACAACCTCTGGTGGAGGTATGCTCATTTCGAATGATGAGGAAGCCTTGAGAAAAGCGCGTTTTCTGGCGACTCAGGCCAGGGATCCTGCTCCGCATTACCAGCACAGCATTATGGGCTACAATTACCGGTTAAGCAATCTTCTAGCCGGTGTAGGCAGAGCACAGCTGCAGGTGCTGGATGAGCGAGTGGAATCGAGAAGGGCTATATTTGATAGGTACCAGGTTTCACTCGGAGGCATAGATAGACTCCACTTCATGCCGGAGCTGGCAGGTACAAAGTCAAACCGCTGGCTGACTGCCCTTACTGTTGACGAGGAGGAAAATGGGATTAAGCTCCCGGAGCTGCTAAAGGCGTTGGCGGATCAAAATATAGAGGCACGTCCTGTATGGAAGCCTCTTCATATGCAGCCGTTATTCGCAGGTACCTTGTTCTATTCCCATAACGATGAAACTTGTGTATCCGAGCAGTTATTCCAAACTGGGCTATGCCTTCCTTCGGGCTCTAGCATGAGTCTGGGTGAACAGCAAAGAGTGATTACTTGTATTGAGGAATCTTTAATGACCGTGTCTCCCCAGTCCCGCTAATCTTCATTTTGCTCTATTGGCTATAGATAGCGTTCCCCTAGCTGACGGGCACGTACAATCCGGGCAGGAGTGCCGTAGGCGACACAGTAGCCCGATATATCGGTTAATACGGTGGATCCTGCCCCAATAACTGTATGTTCACCAATTACTGTAGAGTGGATGATATTGGCACCTATGGAGATCACACTGTAATCACCGATATGTACATTTCCGCCTGTAGCGGTATGGGGTGCGAACGTCACAAAGTTTCCTAACGTACTATCATGATCAACCGAGGCTTGGGAGTATAGAATGCAATGATCTCCGATGTTCGTATCGCTGCCGATTATAGCACCAGCCATAATCACACACCCCTGCCCTATGACAGTGCCTTTGGCGAGTGTGGCGGAGGGATGTACAGCAGAAATAAAATTAAATTCCGGATGTAGTGAAGTCATATGGTCAACCAGCTGCGATCGTCTCCAATTATCCCCGATAGCTATAATCCCGCCGTAAATCTGGCTCCCCAAGTTGAAAACCACCTGCTCATCACCAAGAACTTCATAACCGTAAATCATGGAGCCTGGTGCCTTATAGCTGTCCAGTATTCCGATGATCTCGTACAAACCTGCTTTCTCAATAACATCAATTACGGCTTTGGCATGGCCTCCTGCACCGAATACAATGATCTTTTCCAAAACTCCATCCGCCTCCCTTTCTATTCTCAAACTATATCATACTCATCTGATGAGCTAGAGTAATTTGTAACTTATTGTAACAATCAATTGACAACTTTCCAGATAGAGTGTTACGCTTTATTTGTGTTCGTTAAATAGAACAAAAGCTAATAATTTTGTTCGTTATCCGCTTAGAGTGAGGAGAAACCCCATGGGAAATGCTCTGGGTCTTAGCACGGGGACTTTATCAAAAGAAATGCGGCTATTGCTTGCCTTTCTTGCTGAAGACCATAATCCGAATGATCTACTGGTGTCTCAGCCGGAGCTGTTCCGTGAGACCGATTGGGAGATCTTTATAGAACTTGCCCTGCATCATAGAGTTTACCCTTATCTATACCGACGGCTTAAGCATATGGGTGATGCGTGGGTTCCAGCCTGGGTCGTTAGGAGAATGTTTAACTTATATACTAAAAACACCTTTCAGATGCTTCATTTAAGCGGTGAAATGGAACGAGTCGGCAAGCTGTTTACGGATAACGATATTGATTGTCTTTTCTTAAAGGGGCCGGTTATTGCCAAGGACCTTTACGGGGATATTTCGCTTAGAACCTCCTGCGATCTGGATTTAATTCTTCCTATTGAAGATTTGTCAAAGGCGGAAGAAATTCTGCTTCAGCAGGGTTATCTCAAAGATGATTACATACGTACCGTTTTGAATGATTGGAAATGGAGGCATCATCATATTGTTTTCTTCCATTCCGGGAAGGGGATCAAGCTTGAACTTCATTGGAGGCTTAACCCCGCTCCAGCTAAAGAACCATCATTCGCCGAATTGTGGAAGCATAGAAGAACAAGCAGTTTAACAAAGCACCCCATTTATTACTTGGGACGTGAAGACTTGTTCCTCTTTCTTGTATCCCATGGAGCGAGGCATGGTTGGTCGAGAATACGTTGGCTGCTGGATATAAAGCAGCTGCTTCTACAGCAGTTGGACGCTCCAACGCTTACCGCTCTTCTCCGTAAACATCATTATTATTACATTGGAGGACAGGCGCTGGCACTTACTTCCGGGTTGCTGTCTGTTTCCATAGATTCGCAGCTTCAGCCTATGGAAAGTGCGAACAAGTCCAGACAGTTAGCGAAAGAAGCGCTATTTTATCTGGAACGGATGGTTAATCTGCATTCACCTCCTATTCCACCTGAAGTAGAGAGTTATCATAAGCGGCATCAATTCGCATTACTGACAATCAGCCGTAAGTTCTTGTTTGTTCTGAGCTTTCTATTTCCGTACCCGGAGGATGCGGAGACGTTACCGTTACCGAGGAATCTACATTTTCTCTATTTTCCGTTGAGACCGGTCTTATGGGCCTGGAGGAAGACGATTGGAGGGTAAGGATGAAGAAGATATTGATCACCTCATATGATATGGAAGTGGGAGGGGTGGAAAGAAGTCTGGCCAGCATGCTGGAGCATTTTGACTATGAGAACCATGATGTGGATCTGATGCTGTATCGCCATCAGGGTGATTTTCTGGACTTGCTTTCCCCGCAGGTGAATTTGCTGGAGGAGCAGCCCACCTATTCAACCTTTCGAAAAACAATACAGGAAGCATTCAGGGAAGGTCATTATCGCATCGCAATGGGACGCATTTTGGCAAAAATCCATACGGAATGTATTCGAAGAATCCGCAAGATAACTGAACCCGGCTATTATCAAATGCAGCTGATGTGGAAGTATGTGCTGCCTTACCTCCCTAAGCTTCAACAGGAGTATGACGTTGCGATCAGTTATTTATGGCCTCATTACTTTGTAGCCGATAAAGTGAAAGCCAAGCTGAAGATCGGATGGATTCATACCGATTATTTAACGATCGAAACAGATATCCAGGCTGATTTTAAAATGTGGAGCAAGTTTGATTATATTATCGCGGTGTCGGAAGCGTGCAAAGTCTCTTTTTTGCAGAAATACGGGTCACTGGAAGAGAAGGTAGTTGTGATTGAGAATATCACATCCCCTGATTTTATTAGAATAATGGCCAATAAAGAGGCAGTAAACCCCATGGTGAATGACCCTAACTTCAAATTGGTTACCGTGGGAAGATTGTCTTATCAGAAAGGGCTGGACCTTGCTGTTAAAGCTTTAAGAAGACTGAGAGACAAGGGTTATGACAAGATCAACTGGTACATTGTCGGGTATGGAAATGATGAGGCCATGCTGAAAGAGATGATAGCTGAACATCATCTGGAGGACAGCTTTATCCTACTGGGTAAACAAACCAACCCATACCCATATATGAGTTCATGCGATTTATATGTTCAACCTTCGCGCTATGAGGGTAAGGCTGTGACAGTTACTGAGGCCAAAATTTTAGGGAAACCGATATTGATTACCAACTACTCCACAGCACCCAGTCAGGTTACGAATGGAGTTGATGGTTTCATTACAGATTTATCTGTAGAAGGAATTGTCCAAGGTATTGAGCGTTTGTATTTGAACGCGGACCTGCGCCAAAGGTTATCCGGTCATTGCAGTAGATCTGATCACAGTAACACTTATGAATTGGAGAAGCTGTATGGCCTGATCAGCGAAAGGGAGGAGGCTGTTCTCAGTGCAATATAAGGTGAGTGTTATCATCCCCGTATATAATGCTGAGCAGTATCTAATTCCGTGTATACATTCTCTCCTATCCCAGAGTCTTCACGAATGCCAGTTTGTATTTGTAAATGACGGTTCTGAGGATGGCAGCTTAGAAATTCTAAGGGAACATGCAAAGAAGGATACGCGAATGGTTCTGATAGATCAAGATAATCAGGGGGTTAGTGCAGCTAGGAACGCAGGCATGACGGCAGCCTCGGGAGAGTACATCGGTTTTGTGGATGCGGACGATACCGTGGAGAGAGAAATGTTCGAAACTCTGTATTTAGCTGCAGTACAAGATAATTGCGATGCGGTGATCACCAATTTTGAAAGTGAACTCGGAATCCACACTGTAATTACTAGGTATCCTTTCTCAGTGGAAGCGGTCCTTCATGAAGTAGATATCAAGCGGGACATCCTTCCCTATTTCATCAAAAACGATAATTGCAATACAGCCTGCAGCAAACTATACAAGAGACAAACATTAATAGAGCATGGCATTGTTTTTCCGGAGAGGGTGGCCTTAGGGGAAGACGGGATGTTCAATATGAGCTTCTTCTGTGTTGCAGAGAGAGCCAAATACATGGATTATACCGGATACCACTATCGGGAGACTCCAGGGAGTGCCACAAGAAACATAGTGAAGCAGGACTATCTCAAGAGAGCGCTAGAGGTTTATCAAACTATTTTACCTGATGCTTATGTGGCTAAGCTTGAAAATGTCGATATTGGAAGACTCAAATCCATCAGGCTCATTCATTCGGCTTTAGCCATTCTACATATTTATATGGAGCCAACCCGTGAGGTTGATTTCAGAACGAGATACGCCTATATCAGAAGTGTGGTAAACAATGAACAGATACAGGCGTCGATTCCTTTATATTACGAGGAGGAATTTAGTTCGCTGGGCAGATATTACAAATGGATTGTTGAAATGATGCGCAGGAGGCAAGTCGGCGGTATTTATCTGGCTATTCTTTACAGCAGAATCCGTAATCAATCGAAGGGGAGGAAAGCAATGTGAGAATCATGATGTTCGCCCATGGAGGCAGCTTAAACAGGGGATGCGAGGCCATTGTTCGCTCCTCTACGGGAATTATCAAAGAAGGAATAGGCGGAGCTAAGGTCTTTTTGTTATCCGATAGACCGGATACGGATCGAATCATCGGCACGCTTGATCATATCTATGACGGTTCTGCAATACCAATCTCTAAATATTCACCCCAATGGTTGATGTCATTGCTAAGAGTAAGGCTGTTCAAGGATGAGAAATATGCTCTCGGTCAAATTCATCACAACGTAATAAAGCGTATTGGACTGGCTGATGTCTGTATGTCGATTGGAGGGGACAACTATTGTTATGGTGAGCAACCGGGCTGGTACGAAATCAACCGAAGAATTAAGAAAAAAGGGAAAAAGCTGGTTCTATGGGGCTGCTCCATCGGTGAAGAGGATATCACCCCCCGTAAATTGGAGGATTTGAAGCTCTTTGACCTCATTCTGGCCCGGGAGACCCTGACCTATAACATGCTTAAGAATAAAGGACTTACGAATGTGAGATTAGTAGCCGATCCAGCGTTTACCATGGAAAAGATAGAGCTTGCTCTTCCTGTAGGATGGCAAGAGGGGAATACCATCGGCCTCAATTTCAGCCCTCTGGTTATGAGCCGAAATCAACAATCCAAGGGAGCGATTCGGGAACTGATCAGCCATATTCTGCAGACTACAGATATGACTATTGCCTTGACCCCTCATGTCATTGAAGATGGCAACAACGACTTTGATGTTCTGAATGAGTATTATCGGGAGTTCAAGCATACGGGACGTGTTATTCTGCTGCCGGGCAACCTGACGGCTGTGCAATACAAGGGGTATATCGCTAGAATGAGATTTTTCATAGGTGCAAGGACTCATGCGACGATTGCTGCTTATTCCAATATGGTTCCCACTATAGTGCTGGGATACAGCGTGAAATCAAAGGGAATCGCCACAGACTTGTTCGGCGAGGAGAAGCTGGTGCTTGGTATCGAGGAAATCTCATCGGGTGAACTTCTGGCCTCTAAATTTGAGGAAATGGTGCAGGAAGAGCAGGCGATCCGAGACAGACTGAAGCAGGCCATACCGCAAATCAAACAAATGTCTTATCAAGCAGTGGAATACTTAAGAGAATTGGCATGAGGTGACTATGAGAAAAAAACTGCTGTTTATTATGCCCGGGTTAAGCTCCGGCGGTGGTGAGCGAAGTTTGGTTAATCTGCTGAGTCAGGTTGATTATGAAATGTATGAGGTGGATTTGTTTCTATTAAACCATGATGGGCTTTTTATGGAGTTTATTCCGAAACATGTCCATTTGCTGCCTTTGCCGGATAAGTATCAGCAGTTCACCCTGGCGTTGTGGAAGTCTATGTCACTATTACTTTTTAAGGGCGAGTTTGGCCTTGCCTACCACAGATTTATGTTTGCATTAAAAAATAGATTGTTCAGATCAACTGCTCTTAGAGAACAGTATAGCTGGAAACATATGTCCGTCTTTTTTGAATCTTTGGAACAGCCTTATGATACTGTGGTTGGGTTTATGGAGAAGACATCCATTTACTTTGGTGTCGATAAGGTACAGGCGAATACAAAGGTTGGATGGATTCACATTGATTATGACCAGTTGGGAATGGACCCTAACTTCGATGTTTCGTATTTTAAGCAGCTGGATCATATTGTTACCGTCTCGGAAGAGTGCGCTGACATTTTAAAGAACCGTTTTCCGCAGCAGCGTGAAAAAATCAGTGTCATCCATAATATTGTTTCTCCAAAGGTTATTAGACAGCTGGCTGATCAGAGTAAAAATGAGACTGCGGTTACCAAGGATGAGGAAATTTCCATATTGTCCATCGGCCGGTTGCATTACCAAAAGGCATTCGAGCTGGCGATTGAAGCCTGTCGGAAGCTTGTGGATAAAGGATATCCTGTTCAATGGGCAATTATTGGAGAAGGGGAAGAAAGACAGAAGTTATCCGACCTGATCCAAGCCAATGGACTGGAGAATCATTTTACGCTGCTCGGACTGAGGTCTAATCCATATCCCTATCTGAAGAAAGCGGATCTTTATGTTCAAACCTCCAGATTTGAAGGGAAATCGATTGCGATTGATGAAGCGAAAATATTGAATAAACCGATTGTTGTAACGCGCTTCAGCACAGCCAAGGATCAGATTGAGGACGGTGTGGACGGCTTGATTGTAGATATGAATGCAGAGGCTGTTGCAGCAGGCATTGAGAAGTTGATTCAGGATAAAGCGCTTAGAGCCAGAATCACCGATCAGTTGGCACAGTCATCACTGGGTACCGAAGAGGAAATCCATAAGTTCTACAAATTGCTGGTATAGGTGGAATTCCGATGAAGCAAAAGCTCCTGTTCGTAATGGGTAATCTGAACTGCGGAGGTGCTGAGAAGTCGCTGATCTCCCTGCTTCAAAGTCTGGATTACTCCAAATATGAGGTCGATTTATTTCTTTTCAAGCACGAAGGGCTCTTTTTTAGCAGGGTCCCTGAGCAAGTCCATATCTTGGAGGAACCTGAATTCTATAGGCATTATGATATGCCTGTCATGGCGGCTGTTAAGGATAGTTTGAATAAAAGAAAACCGGGTCTGGCCATACACCGTATCCGTGCCGGTCTGATCTTTCGCACAGAAACCCATCCGGCGGTTCGGGAGCAGCGGGTATGGAAGCATCTATCCAAATCACTGTCTCGTCTAACCAAACGTTATGATGCAGCCATCGGTTTTATGGAGAAGAGCCCTATATATTATGTTATCGAGAAAACCAATGCCACCACAAAGATAGGCTTTATTCATAACGATTATGACAAGCTGGGCATGGACCCTGCCATCGACGAATTCTACTTTCGAAGTTTGGATTATCTGGTTACCGTGTCGGATGAGTGCGGGACTGTATTACAGAATCGTTTTCCCGATCTATCTTCCAAAGTGCAGGTGATCCAGAATATTGTTTCCCCGGAGCTTATCCATAAAATGTCGTCAGAGAAGGCTGACTGGAGTCACCATGAAGGAATCAAGCTATTATCTATAGGAAGATTAACCTTTCAAAAAGGATTCGAATGGGCTGTTGAGGCCTGCCGGCGCTTGGTGGACCTGGGTTATGATCTTCGTTGGTACGTGATTGGAGAAGGCGAGGAACGAAGCAGCTTGGAGAAGCTGATTGCCGAATGCTCGCTGCAGAGAAATTTCATCCTGCTTGGGCTTAAGGAGAATCCCTATCCCTATATCAAGGAAGCGGACATTTATGTACAGTCATCAAGATTTGAAGGAAAATCCATTGCAATAGATGAAGCGAAAATTATGTGCAAGCCTATAATCGTAACTGATTTCTCCACAGCCAAGGATCAAATTCAGGATAATTACAACGGTTTAATCGTAGACATGAGTCCTGAAGGCCTTACTGAGGGCATTCGCAGATTAATTGATGACAAAGAACTTGGTAGTAAGTTTGCCCGGAACTTAACGGAAGAGGATCTGAATACGGAATCGGAAGTTGAAAAGATGTATCAACTAGTGCAGTAATACAGAACGGAGGAATAACTGTGATCATCCAATCCATAGCAGGGATCTTATTATTCATTGCCGTTATCGTCTTGCTTATAGATGTTGTTCCGATTGCCGGGGATTGGCTGGGCCGTATTCATATCGGCAGATTTAACGATAGGCAAGTATGGGGGCAGTCTATAACGGATAAAGGAATCGTATGGCTGAATAAGACGCCAAAGATCAAGGTGACGGATCATACCAGGTTGATTGTAATCGATATGCTGCAAGGGAATTACTCCAAGTCAGCTATTCAACATTGGCAGGAGGCAGCGATCCTGCTCGGTCTTAATGAATCCATACAGCATCGTGAAGATGAACGGTCTGCCAAATCGATAAGACAATACTTGAGCTCCAAATTTACCGAAAGCGGTGATTGGAAGGTTAACCCTGACCATGTGGATGTCGGCATACTAGCTTATGCTGTCATGAATCAAACCGTCGTAGATTCCGGGCATTACAAACCGGCCATGGATAAGTTGTGGCAGCTAATTCAGGAACATATCGGTGAAGAAGACGGTACCGTCTTATATCGAAAGTGGATGAAGGATTACCGTTATGTAGATACGATCGGTTTTATCTGTCCGTTTCTGATTTCGTACGGGTTGAAGTACGACAAACCGGAATGCGTACAGCTTGCGGTTAAGCAAATTAAGACGTATGAACATTTCGGAATGCTGAATGAGCACTACATACCTTGCCATGCTTATCATATTAAGACCCGTTACCCGCTTGGTCTCTATGGCTGGGGGAGGGGATTGGGCTGGTATGCTATCGGTTTGATTGATGCATGGAGGGAGCTTCCTGATAACCACGAATGCAAGGAGACACTGAAAGACTCTGTTATAAAGTTTGCTCGTTCAGTACTGCCTTTGCAGAATCCTGAAGGGAATTGGAACTGGACGGCGACCCGTCCAGAGTCCAGAAGTGACTCCTCTGCCACAGCCACATTGGGTTGGTTCATGCTGCATGCCGCTACCATAGAGGAATTAAGCGAGGATTGCAGCAAAAGCGCTGACCAGGCCGTCAACTACTTAATGAAGGTTACTCGCAGGAACGGAGCCGTTGATTTCTCGCAGGGTGACACTAAAGATATCGGTGTGTATTCCTCACTATTTAATGTGTTGCCTTTTACACAAGGATTCTGTATTCGGATAATCCATAATAGGGCTGTGGAGATTGATGATCAATTTTTAAGATGAAGGGATGCCTATGAGAGTAAAAAACTCGCTGATCAACATAACCGCAGGGATTGGTAACCAGTTAATTATCACGATGTTGAGTTTTATCTCCAGAACCGTATTTATTAATTCCTTAGGAATTGAGTATCTCGGTGTGAATGGCTTGTTCACCAACATATTGATGATGCTGACACTGGCGGAAGCGGGTATTGGTACCAGCATCATGTACAGCTTGTATAAACCTATCGCGGAAAATGATTATGAAAAAATCAACAGACTGATGCGGTTGTACAGAAGCGCCTATCTGGTTATTGCCTTAGTAGTTACTCTGCTGGGACTGTCACTGCTCCCTTTTTTAAATACCATCGTTAAGGATACAAGCATAGAGAATGTACATCTTATTTATCTTATCTTTCTCATTAACACGGTGACACCTTACCTTTTTTCCTACAAGAACTCATTTTTGAATGTAAATCAAAAGGGCTATATTGTAACGGTAGCCTTTTCGGTTTCTTCCATTATATCCACCTGTCTCAAAATTGGGATCCTGTATTATACGGCCAATTACATTATGTTTCTCATTATAGACAGCTTCATCACAATAACAACAGCCGTTACATTAACAACCATTGCTAATAAGAAATACCCTTATTTAAAGAAAAAAGTTACCGGAAAGCTCGATGCGGAGACCAAAGGTGGAATTATTAAGAACGTCAAGGCCATTGTTCTGCAAAATGTGGGCAGCTATCTTGTGTTGGGAACCGAGAATATTCTCATTTCATCATTCGTTAGCGTTGCTGCTGTCGGACTGTATTCCAATTATAAGATGCTGGTGGATATTGCTCGGACGTTTATCAACCAAGTCTTTAGTAATTTGTATCACAGTGTAGGCAACCTCGTATCCAGTGAGAGTGAAAAAAAAATATACAGCGTTTATAAAGTGCTGCTGCTGCTTACCTTCTGGTTGTATTCTTTATTAACGATTCTCTTGTATATTCTGATACAACCTTTTATCTCATTGTGGATCGGGAATTCGTACCTAATGTCGAACGGAGTATTGATTATACTGCTTCTCCTGTTTTTTGAGAGGGGGATGCGAAATCCCATTTCGACGGTAAAAACAACGGCTGGTATATTTCATGAAGATCGATTTGTACCTTTGGGCCAAGCGGCCATCGGCCTCATTATTTCTATTGTTCTTGTTCAATCCATCGGTATTCCGGGAGTGTTTATAGGTTCCTTGATCAGCTCGATGGCCATGCCTTTTTGGACCACCCCTTATCTTGTCTATAAAAAAGTGTTTCATCTGTCTGTTGCAGATCACTATCGTAAGTATACTTATTACGTTTTGGTAGGAATAAGTGCTTTTGTCATTGGTGACTTGGCAGGTGGACTTATTGAAGCAAATACTTTTCTGCTCTTGATAGCCAAAGCGTTAATTGTTTTTACTTCTATTAATATATTCTACGTCCTCGTGTTCTACCGGAAAGAAGAGTTCGAGTACCTGGTAGGTATAGCCAAAACAATGCTGGGGAAGCTTACCGTGAAAATTAAACCCAATTTAAATAATGGAGGTTGATTTCAATGGCTATTTTAATTACCGGAGGTGCCGGCTACATCGGTAGTCATACGACGGTTGAACTGCTGGAGGCAGGATATGAGATTGTAAGTGTGGACAATTTTATTAACAGTCACCCGGAGGCCATAGAACGAATTGAAGAAATCACCAATAAATCGTTTACCTTCTATGAATTGGATGTACTGGACGCGGAGGCCCTGAACAATGTATTTGCTGCACACCGCATTGATGCAGTCATTCATTTTGCCGGACTTAAGGCGGTAGGTGAATCGGTACAGCTCCCCCTTAAGTACTATCACACCAATGTTTTAAGCACACTATGCTTATGTGAGACGATGGAAAGGCATGGCGTATTTAAGATCGTCTTCAGCTCCTCGGCAACTGTATACGGCGCACCGGAGAGTGTTCCGATCAAAGAGGATGCCTCTATTGGCGCTACTAATCCGTATGGACGCACGAAACAGATGATAGAGGAAATTCTACAGGACTTAGCCTTGTCCGATCCTCGCTGGGGCATTTCTATTCTACGGTACTTTAATCCGATTGGAGCTCATCCAAGCGGAAGAATCGGTGAGAATCCAAATGGTATTCCGAACAATCTTGTGCCTTATATTTCCCAGGTAGCGATTGGTAAGCTGAAGCAGCTGAATGTGTTCGGAAGTGATTATTCTACTATAGATGGAACGGGGATTCGGGATTATATTCATGTCGTGGATTTGGCGAAGGGGCATATTAAAGCACTGGAGCGGATAATGAATCACGCAGGAGTAGATGTATATAACCTAGGTACCGGTAAAGGTCTGAGTGTACTGGAGATGATCACTTCTTTTGAGGATGTCACAGGACGTAGAATCCCTTATGCTTTGACTGAGCGGAGGCCTGGAGATATAGCGGTGTGTTATGCGGACGCCTCTAAGGCAAATCGTGAATTGCAATGGAGTGCGAAGAAGGATATAGGAGAAATGTGCGAGGATACTTGGAGGTGGCAGTTAGCTAATCCGAGCGGCTATAGTAAGAAGGAATGGGAACAAGCGAATTGAAGAAAAGAGTAAAGAGAAGAGCGCCTCTAAAGTAGAATTCTACTGATGAGACGTTTTTTTTATTCACGCTTTAGCTTCCATTTGTTATAATCCAAAAACTCTCTGAACTGCACTTTGCTAACACCGGAATGCATGGCTTCCTTCACAAGAGCAGTCCACTCCATATCAATAGGGTCCTTATTATCTGCAGTATTCTCCTTGTGGAGGAATTCCTCCACAGTAATACCTAATACCGATCCTACTTTTTCTAAGAATTGAATGGAAGGATTTTGTTGAATTCCGCGTTCAATTGAACTTAAATAAGACTTCGCGACGCCTGCTCTTTCAGAAAGCTCAGTCAGAGAGTAGTTATTCTTTTTACGAAGCATTTGAATTCGTTCACCAATCATGGGTTATACCTCCGTTAATTGATTCATAGGAAGAGGAAGTGCTTGGAACAACTTACATAGCCTCTTCCTGATTACTCAACAGGCTGCTAAATACCCCACCTTGTTCGGAGGCAAGACCTGTAAACTTTCCTTGCTGTACTACATGTCCGCTATCGATAACTAGAATTTGATCCGCGTTGCGGATGGTTGAGAGCCTATGGGCAATAACAATGATGGTAATGGAATGCTTCAAACGCTCCAGTGCTTCCTGGATGTTCTTTTCGTTCTCCGTATCCAGTGCGCTGGTAGCTTCATCCAATACCAGAATCGAAGGCTTCCGAATCATAGCCCTCGCTAAGACAAGGCGTTGACGTTCTCCTCCGGATAACCGTACTCCACGATCACCAATTAAGGTATCCAATCCGTCAGGCAACCGGCGTACAAAATCAGCCGAGGAGGCGAACTCCAAAGCTTCCCATAGCTCGTCTTCCTTCGAATCAGGCTTAATCATCATCAGATTGTCCCGGATAGTTGCATTATATAGAAAGGGATCCTGCGCAACATAACCGATCGAACGTCTAAATGGAAGTAAGTTATCACCTGTGATTGGCATTCCGTCTACCAGGATTACTCCGGTTTCAGGCTGCATTAGACCCATGAGCAGATCAATAAGGGTACTTTTTCCGGCTCCTGAACGGCCTACAACTGCTGTCATGCGGTTAGCGGGAATGGATACATTGATATCCTGTAATGAATAAACAGGGATATCTGCGTGATAACGGAAGGAGACCCCTTTGACCTCTAACCCCTTCTCCATTCGAATGGGAGTGATTGATTGTTCATCGTGAGATCGGATGCCTTTCTCCGCGTGTTCCAGACATTCATCCTGCAACTGCTGTAGAGCCTTAAAGGAAGGAAGCATAGAAGCCAATTGTTCAAGAAGAGATTGCAGTGTAGTGAATGTGGGCCATAAACGGGCAAAGATTAGAATAACTAAAAGTAGATAGGGACCATCCATATGGAGGAATTGAAAGGACATGAATATGAACATGGAAATAAGCAGGGCTGATGACATCTTGTATAGAAGCTGAGAGCTCATTCTGAGTCTCATATATTCAATCTGCTCATCTAACATTCCATGTGTGACGGTCTGCAGCCAGTCCAACCGTGAACTCTCCAGATTATTGCTCTTAATATCCTTGATTCCGTTGAGTTGGTCCGTAATGCCAGCTAGATAAGCCTGTCCATTTTGGGATGTGCGGCTGCCTAACTTTTTGGCGCTCCGGATAAATCGACGGGAGAACATAGAGAGAACAAGACCGCAGCCGAGAACGATCGAAGTCATTGGGGGCGACAGCCAGAAGGCGAATCCGATCTGAACCAGCGTGAAGAGAAAGGAGGTGATGAACTGCAAAAAGTAGTTGATACCACTGATTACGCGCGCAGATTCCGTGGTCATTAAATTAACTAGGTCAGAGGTTCGTTTCTTCAGGAAAAAGGGCCACTCCGCCCGAAGCAGAGCACTGTAGACCTCGAATCTAAGCTTGCGGCTGAATCTCTGTTGAATATACACATTCCGGATTATTACCGAACGCGAAATCATGTTCTGACCGAATACTATGGACAAGTAGACGGCAAGCACCGTAATAATGACAGCGATTTGGGGTAGATCCTGCAGTTTATCAAAACCTATGAAGTGGAAGCTTGCAGCTTGCCCCCCCAACTGAATACCAGCTATGCCGAGCATGGGAATCAATAGTAGAAATGCTGCACTCTCCAGCAGTCCGCTTATAACCATACCGGCCATATTGAGATACAGTTGTATTCCTGAAAAAGCATGTAGTTGCTTAATGTAATACATAATTGTTTTCATAGGAACACCCCGATTGTCAGTTAAACCTCTTTGGCAAACTTCTCCACGACAACAAAGCGGTTCATAACATCAGCTCCGGATATATAAAAGGGGCCGCTGCGTAGCCAAGCGTGGGCGATCATGCTTCCATTCTCATCCTTAGCAGTACCTAAATAAAGCGTGCTGTTAATGTGCCGCCTTTCCAGCATTTTCATCCCGGCTATGGCTTTGACCAGACACTTGCTATCCCAGGGTGTATATTTGCTGACGATATGAATGGCACTGGAGATATTTTTAATGGGACGGATATCATCATTCCGGAATTCCTCTGGCGTTTCCTGGGATTTCTGTCCGAGCTGGTGTGCAATCTTAGCAAATTTTAAGAACATCAAGATGCGTGCCCAACCTAACATAAGGAAGGCTTCAGCGAACAATATAACCGTAGTCCTATCGAATGTTAACAACAATCTTAATCTTCTAAGCGTTCTCATCCTGCATGGGTAAATCGGATAAGTTCTTCTTCTATAAGATGCTGCAGAAAAGGAATGACATCCTGCTCGCAAATGTCGGCTTCAACTTCGTAGGCTGTTTGGATCTTATAGATAATGTCCTTAACAGATAGAGGAGTGCTCAACGTCTCCCAGATAGCCCCGCCTACTTCGCCAAGATTGTAATATTTTCCTTTTTCGATACTTAGCATGACCTTTTCGCCATCCATGTCACTTACAATATTTCCTTCGCATTGAACGAGGACGTCATTGACGGATAATGTGCTCACTTTACTCATCGTTAATCTCCTCCTTCAGTGATTGCTTCTAATAGAAGTGATGTTAGTTCGGAACTGCTGAAGCCTTCTGCTGGCCTGCTTAATTGATGCATAGGCAACTGATTGACGAATTGGGCAAGCATGCTGAAATGCCACTGTCTGAGGCCCATACGGTCTATCATGAGATTTTGGTAGGTATGATTAAATAACGTATGAAACCGCTCCATTCCTTGGATCGGTTCGATCGTTACAGAACCTTCTGATTTGACTACGAGTTCAAATAGACCAGCAAGCTGCAGTGGCTCTGAATGAAATTGATCATGCACCGGCACGGCGAATTTGGTTTCTCTTTTAAATAGAGGCAGGTAATCTGATGATTGGCGTCCCAAGTACTGCAGACTCTGCTCCCATAACTTTTGTTGTGGATATCCTGGTATGGCTAGAGGAGTGCTATCTGTCAGTTTAATTGGAATAACATCATCACTGATCAAGCGGTAGCCCTGTTCCATAAGATAAGAAGCGAGTGTAGATTTGCCTGCACCCGAGTGGCCTACTAATGCGTAGGCTTTATTTTGAATTACAATTGCGCTTCCGTGAAGTGGAAGGACATTTCTTTGCATCAGGAGGATGCCCATGCAGCTTCCCAATATATATAGGCGAATACAGTCTTCATCAGTAGTAACAAAGGGAGAAACAGTGATAGTGTTGCCGCCCCGTATACTGAAAATAGCGACATCTGCAACTTGGAACATTACCTCGTTATCCGACACACTTAAGTAGGAATTTAGCTTCGGAATGGCCTTCCATCGCTGCGATAGGTCTTCTCTGATCACAGTTATATTTCCCAAAACTGCTGGACTATCCATATAAGGCAGCTCAGGTAAGGGGAATTCACTTTCTATGTTCAGACCAAAGGCCTTGTATGCGAGATGTTGAGTCATATTTGTCATGAACCTCACTCCATAGTATCTAATTTCGCCGTAATAGCGTGCTATTTAAAGATACCCTTATATCCTTGTAAGGATATAAGGGGCGATTATAACAGAATTCTAGGAGTAATGAACAATCTCGGTAGGATCCGCTTGAACAGCATCAGGCTTTTTTATACCGGGTCCTGCCAAAGTCATATTTACGTCAAGGACTTCCAAAGAAGGTTTGCTGTATTCTTTTTTCATAATATCACCTCCCCTCAATTCATTCGGTAATTATGATAATCTCTGGATAAAACGATAGAAGATTAACCCACGCATGAGAATGCGGAAGTCGAAACCGTCAACGATCGCGGGATTGGTAGAAGTACGGATTCTGTTAAGGCATTCATTCAGAACGGCAGTATTCAGATAGGGGGCAATGCGTATATCTTTTATCATGGCCTGCGCTTCACTAACGAACAAATTCCAGTTAGGAAGCATTCGATGAACCCCGTCAGCTCCCTGAACTCCTCGGGTTTTTCGGTTTAGGCGAATCTTGTCCGGCAATAGCCCGATCATTGCTCTGCGGATCAGAGAACGGTCCACACCCTCCTGGACATATTGATTCTCCGGTACAGACAAGCAGAAGCGGATAACACGTAAATCATTAGTTGCATCTCTATCCCAAATACGGTATTTCAGCGAAAGCTTGGTGCTGATCGTTCCATTGATGTTCCAAAAATATAATTGATTGAATTGATCTTTTCGGATGTCATAAGCATCCAAACCAGAACCCCAATTCTCAATTCCGGAGGAACGCAGTCGATCGTGTACATTCGTTGTTCTAGCGAAATCTGAGTTGATAAGCACGGGGAATGGTTCTTCTTTATCTGGAGCGATAAATCGAGCCAGAGGAGGGAAGACCTTTGTTCCTACAATTTGAAGAACCTGCTTTTTGTTGGCGTAGGTGGTTTGTGTATAACGTCTATTCTCCCAAAAAAAGCGAACCCAACTGAACTGCTTAATCAGTCTAGCTTGGTAATCCAGTGCAGGTCCCCATGAAATCGTCCAATTGCCTCTCTGGCCGCTGAGCAGAATACCCACGCCCTTGGCACTGGCTTTATCATAGATCCCCTTAAGCCAATATGAATTCTCGAAGAATTTATAGGGCATTTCAAGAGTATCCAGCCAATCATCAATTTCCGAATAGGGATTCATTTCTGGGAAATTCAAGAAGTTCGGTTCGATATTCCCTACATGATCGATCGTTGATTGTATATAGGGTCTTTCATCCGCAAAGCGTCGTGGTAAGTTGAAATCCACGAATCCATCTACAGGATAGGAGCTGAACGTATGTAATGGCTTATTCTTCCCACGAAGAAGCCCAGCTGCAAAGCTAACCACGGAGCCGGAATCAAGACCTCCGCTTAGATGTGCTCCCACTTCATGGTGAGTCCTTAATCGGTCGGAGACCGCTCTCCCGAACACTTCTCGGAAGGCCTCCTCATATTCACCATTCGACTTCAGCCGAAGCTTAGGTTGTGGATATAATCTGCAATATCTAGAGAAGCTTACGCGTCCGTCTAATATGGTAATCGAATGGGAAGGGGCCAGTTGTTCAATTCCTTTATATATGGTGGAAAAAGAATCTATAGCATCGGTTGAAATAGGAATGGTTAAAAATTCAGATGCCCATTGCTCATTGATGACCTTATTTACTCCTACTAGAGAAAACAAAGGAGCAATAATGGTGCTAAAGGCAAATAACTGGGCGGTACGATGGAAATAAAGGGTGCGGCTGCCTGAAAAGTCTCGTGCCCCGAATAAGGAGCGTCTCTTCTCATCCCAAATCATAAAAGCGAAATCTCCTACTAAATAGGAAGGGGCTTCATTACCCCATTTTTCATAGGCTAGAAGGATTAAAAGACTGTCGGGTATAGAAAGTTGGTCTGACTTGGGTACTTGCAGCATCTCGAATAGCTCTGTGCGATTATCGATAATCGCGTCTGAAGTAATAGCCAGTCCTCTCTCTACGTCGTAATAGGGCAATACTTCGTGGATGGATTCAGGTGTAATCCATTGTGCATGGCATCCGAAGAATACATCTCTATCCTGCCAGGTAAGCACCCGGTCTGCAGGATACTTCTGCAATGTTTTCATCATAAGAGGACCTTGTTCGGAATCTATGCTACCGTGCTGCAGGTGGTATATACCGGCAATTGCGCTCATCCTAATCCCCCAAGCGTTCTTTAAATGAGTACATTTTTTCCTGTAGTGAGACTGTTATCTCTAAAGAAAATCAATATTCAGCTCAACATGTTCTTTATAAAGAACATGTTGTAACTATAAAGTACCATTCCCTTCAAAACATTGTCAACTAACTTTGACTATTTTTTGTAAAGTTAACAGATGAGGTCTCGGAAAGGCTCTTACATAAGCATCAAATGACCCTTATGATACGCAATATTTTACAGATTGTGGATTATAGAGGGATGCGGACTTATTTACATAGTGGATACAAGTTGGAAACGACTTAATGGTTAAATTGAATTAAGCAGTAAGGGAGATAGATTACAAATACGAGGAGACGATCTAAATGAAAAGCAAGAAGATGATCATAGCAACAATGGTGTTTGGGATGGCGGTAACAGGATCGGCGGGTGTATATGCAGGAACTAGTATGGAAAAAATAAGTGCCTTCCTGAATCATAGCATCGGGTTCACAGTTAACGGTTCTGCCTACACTCCAGTTGATAATAAAGGGAATACATTGTCGCCTATTACCTACCGGGATACAACCTACCTGCCAGTTCGTGCCTTAGCCGATGTTCTGAAGGTTCCTGTAAACTATAATGCCGCGACCCATCAAGTAGTAATTGGAACTGGTACAAATACTGGCTCTACTAGTAATCTGGAAGCAATAGAGTATAATGCAGCACAAAAACAAGCTATACTCACAGCATTCGGAGGTTTCCAGGGGTTTGAAACGGCATATGCTCCGATTCAAATGGTTAAGGGGGATGCCTTCCAGAAAGTGGTTGCATCCGATGACGGTGTGAGCTTCTTGTTCGATCACATGAGAGTAGTAATCTCACCAAGAGATTATTCCACCGGCTATGACAGCCAAGAGGTGCAGTTGTCCAATGGAACGAAAGCGAAGTGGTACAGCCCTTCTGCGGATAACCTTATGTTAGGCTTTAGCCTGGATAACCGGACGGTAACAATTAGTTCACCTGATAAGGCTCTGAACAAAGCACAGATCGAGAAAGTCGCTATAAGTGTAGCTAAATTGATTCAATAAACAAAGAATATCTAACAAACCCGTCAATCCATTCGGATTAGGCGGGTTGTTTGATTTTTATAGGATAATTCTATTTATTTGTGCCGTGCTGCTTAGTAGGTAAATTTTCATTTGGAGTTCCTTTGCCGTGTTTTTTGTTCTTCTCCGCTTTCTTTTGAGTATCGTGCAATTTCTCTACAAATTCATGGGTATTGTCCATTTATTTATCCTCCTAAGGTTATAATCATTGTAGTTAATTTAACCATTCCTCTGCAAAATCATGTGTCGAATCCTATGCCGAATTAAGGGATAAAAGTCATGTGAAAAGAAAGTAGGTTCATAATGAGAATCAATAAATATATAAGCGATACAGGGTATTGCTCTAGAAGAGAAACCAACCGATTACTTCAAGCCGGAAGAATTACGATTAATGGAGAGGTTTGTAAAGGCGATGCTGAAGTCGAGCAAGAGGATATCGTGCTTATCGATGGCAAAACCATTCCAAGTAAAGGGGAAGCCGTTTATATTGTTTTGAATAAGCCAGTAGGTATTGTTTGTACAGCGGCCAGACAGGTCAAGGGTAACATTATTGATTTTGTGAACCACCCTTCTCGGATATTTGCTGTCGGAAGATTGGATAAGGATTCTGAAGGGCTCATTTTACTTACTAATGAAGGAGATATCGTTAATAAAATGATGCGTTCGGAGAATGGTCATGAAAAGGAGTATTGGGTAACCGTAGACAAACCAGTAACTGAGGAATTCCTGCGAGCTATGGCTGGTGGTGTTGACATCCTTGGAGTAACGACTAAGCCGTGCGAAGTAACTTCCTTAAGTAAATATGAGTTCCGGATTATCCTGACCCAAGGACTTAACCTTCAGATACGCAGAATGTGCAAAGCTCTCGGGTATAGAGTGACAAGGCTGGAGCGTATTCGAATAATGAATATTACAAAAGGTGATTTAGAACAAGGTGAGTGGAGAAACCTTACGAAAGAAGAATTAAGGACTCTTCTCGCTCAATTAAATTGACTTCTGTAGTAGAAAAAGTATTGACTGTGGATGGAATTGGCAATACAATGCTGTTAAGTAAACCGTTAGTATACTTTATTGCACCACTGTGCATTTTTAAAAGAAAGGTGTGGTTTTTAGTGGGATTTGATGACCGGAAAGAGAAGGAAAAGGAAATTCGCAGAAATGACATTGTTGATGCAGCCGAAAGGGTGTTCTTCAGAGATGGGTATACTGCCGCTACTATGAATAATGTGGCTAAGGAAGCCGAGTTCAGCAAAAGAACGGTGTATGTTTATTTTAATAGTAAGGAGCAAATCTACTTTGAAGTCATGATTCGAGGATACAGATTATTAATTGGGATGCTGGAAGATGAACTGAGTAACAACAAACCAATGAATGCATTAGACAAAATAAAACAAATCGGCAGGGCCATATATAGATTTAGTAATGATTATTCCGATTATTTTACAGCTATAGTTGGATACGAGAATGGGGAAATGGATTTTAAAAATGGCATACCCGATAAATCCCGCGAAGAGTGTTATGCCCTTGGGGAGAAGTTGGCTCTGTTTTTATCAGGCGCTTTAATTGAAGGGATTGAACAAGGAGTTATTCGTAGTGAGTTGGATGTGGTAAATACCACTCTTATTTTATGGGCCTGTATTATTGGTGTTTTCACTACAACGAAGAAAAAGGCTGAATACATTAATAATTATCATGAAAGGAAACCGGATCAATTAGTATTTGAAGCATTTGAGCTTTTAATTAGTTCTATACAACGGAAGAAAGGAGAACATTAACAATGAAGAAGAGGGGGATAAAGAAGGTTGTTCTAATGATCCTTTCAGGGCTGGCTGTGTTATTGATTCTGACTCTTGTTGTTTTATTTGCCTCAAGCGGGATTATGAAACAACCGTTATATTTGCAGCCCTGGGAGCGAACATATTCAGAGCAATTTGATGATCCGAGGATACGTCTGGCAGCTCATGGGTTATTAGCGGCGAATGGTCATAACATGCAACCCTGGAAGATCAGATTGGATACGAAGGATTCTAGGGTCTTCTATTTATATGCCGATAGCGACCGTCTAGCCAAGCAGGTAGACCCTTATGCTCGACAAACTATGATTTCCCAAGGCACTTTTCTGGAATATGTTCAGGTGGCAGGGGGAGAGCTGGGGTATAAGACTGTATTAGAACTTTTCCCTGACGGTAATTATGATGAACAAAACCTAATAGAAGATATGAGTATAAAGCCAGTGGCAAAAGTAACGCTAATGAAGACTTCCCCACAACACAGTCCACTGTATAGCTTCATATTTTCCCCAGACACAAATAGGGGCCCGTATGAAAATACCCCATTCACTGAGGAACAGCTCAGTCAATTGGCAAGTATCAACAACGAAGATGATTTAACATTGAAGATATATCAGGATAAAGAGAATATGGAGAAGCTGGGAAACTACGCTATAAAAGGAGCAATAATCGAATCGAGCATCCATCGAATCAATGAAGAATCGGCGGCCATCTTTCGAGCTAATGAATACCAGAAGAATAAGTATCGCTACGGTTTTTCTCTTGAAGGGCAAGGGACCTCTGGTGTAATGAAACACATCATGCAAGGACTTATAACAATCCTTCCTTCTATTAACAGCGAGAAGACCACAGCAGATATTTTTGTGAAGTCTACTCAAACAGCGATAAATCATACGCCAGCGTATTCGATGATCATTACGAAAGGTAATACACGTATAGAACAGGTTAAGAGTGGAATGCTTTATAGCAGGTTGGTATTGAATGCTCACCGATTAGGATTTGTTATGCAGCCGCCAAGCCAGGTGCTGGAGGAGTATCCAGAGATGAAAGAACAATATAGTAATATACATCGTGGATATACCAATGCGGGCAGTACGATACAGATGTTTTTTCGACTAGGTAAACCTACACAGGCATTCCCTCAAACCATGAGGCGGGATGTAATGGACTTAATGGATACGGAATATTAATTTCAAAAAAAGCTTGCAATTGATTTCTATACATGATATATTCTTATTCCGGCCAAGAAATGTTGATGCCGAGCTCGAAAAAGAAGTTGAAAAAAAGAG
>NZ_JAUSTK010000009.1 GCF_030812855.1 Paenibacillus wynnii | reverse complement strand
GAATTTTGTTAGTCACTGGCCGTGACATGATTCTATCTTACAGAGGCGCTCTTTCTTTTGGCAAACGTCATTTCTTAACACCAACAGGAATGCTTCGTTACTCTCCTCTGATGTTATTTTTTTCAGTTCAAGATATATATAGAAAAAATCAGGCATCTTTTGGAGGCCAATGAAAACTCCATTCCTATTAGTAGGGCACTTTTTAGCCGCTCACATTCACTTGCTTGAATTCAAAATAGCTCGGATGGCCTTGAGCCGATCCATATCTATAGGCATTAACGGATCAGCGTCTACTCTTACAGCTGAACCGAAATGCACTCTCCTTACACCTGATTGTTGAAGGAAGGCTCCGAGATTGTGTTCTGTGAGACCTGCCCCCGCCAGAATCGCCAGCGATTGTTTAGCGGTCAGGCTATTCAGCTTCGCCAGCTGGTCTGCCCCTGCCGGTGCAGTTTCAGCACCTCCAGAGGTAAGGATATCGGTGATCTCTGGATATCGAGACAATACTTTCAGCGCCTCTGTTTGGTTCAGGACTTCATCAAACGCACGATGGAAGGTAACGTCCATTCCATCTGCGGCATGCAAGAGAGTCTTTAAATTCTCCTCATCTACAGTCCCGTCCTGCCGAAGCATACCTATAACAATCCCTAGCCCACCAACAGAGCCTATATGGGTGATATCACGCCGCATCACCTCGATATCCTCTTCGTCATATTGGAAAGACCGAGCATGCGGTCGAATCATCACTCTTACCGGTATGGTTACCGATTCCCGAACTTTCTCTACTAGCGCCAGACTCGGTGTCAAACCCCCTTCACTAAACGCTGTGATGAGCTCAATCCGATCTGCGCCCCCTTTTTCAGCTAGGACTGCGTCCCTTACGGTTGTAGCAATAATTTCTAAAAGCATCCACTTGTTCGCCTCCCTCATCTAAAGAATATTGTAAACACTATTCACATCTATATAATAAATATATGCAAAATAAATGAGCTGCGAAAGGATAGATTCTTAGTGAACACTAATATTACACTGACTTTAGTAGAATCGCTAGATGCCGAACTGGAGCAGAGCTTAAGCCATTTACTGATTAGTGTCGTGGAGGATGGCGCATCAATCGGCTTCTTGCCCCCACTGGATCTTGAAGAGGCTCATCAGTATTGGCAGAACGTAATCCAACCCGGAACTATGCTCTGGATAGCCAAAGAGAAAGATATGATCGTGGGTACGGTACAGTTACATCTGGCATCCAAAGCGAACGCCAGACATCGTGCTGAAATTGCCAAGCTAATGGTACATCCTGAACATCGCAGAAAGGGGATTGCTGGTCTGCTTATGGTCACAGCTGAGGCTGCTGCGGTGTCTGAAGCAAGAGAACTTATTGTGCTCGATACCCGGGAAGGCGATCCTTCCAATATTCTATATCAATCCCTGGGATATATTGAAGGGGGCCGAATTCCCTATTATGCGCGGTCTGCGAACGGTGAACTTCATGCGACTGTTTTCTATTATAAGAAGCTATAGCCTTATCACCTAAAAAAGGGAGCCCGAAGGCTCCCTTTTCCTCAAGTCCCCCTTATTCAGGGGTCCAAATTTTATAATTACCACTCAACGCCAGCAGCGCAAATAAATAAAGACAGTTATCATAGTATCTTCTTACTCCGGTTCGAAGCGGTGTATTCCAGAATAGCTCGACGCATTTCCGGGCATTATCTCCCGTAGCCGCCAGAGAAGCCGCAGCATTAGTGGATAAAAGTCCCACAGGATGCAGAGATTTCTCTTCAAAAGCCTCACCGTCTATCGCGTATCTTCTGTAATCATCGGGCTGTTTGTCTGCAAAAAACGCTTGTATCCTGTTGGCTTCCTCACATGCCCAATGATCTTCACGAAACCATTCCCAATCCAACCCAATATTCGCAGCTACCCGATAAGAATCACTATAGAAATGCCCATAACCTCTCTCGTTATTGGGGGTCCCGTCATAAAAAGCGTACTCCGGTGCTAATCCCGTCACAGGATGACAGGCCATTCTCAAATAATCCCGGCTAGCTTCAGCAGCCTCCTTCCAGAACTGGCGATCCTCAGGATAGGCCCAAAGCGCGAACAGTTCATAGAAATGTGGTAAATGATAAGAGGGATCCGAATATTCACAGTTAGGTACGAATTTGATCAGCTTGTTCTGCGGATTCCACATCGGATAGCCAATTCCGTCTTCCCCTTTATGAATACAAGTACGGAGTAGATCACGAGCTTGTGTAGCGTAATTTAAAGGGGCTTCGCCATCTCCCCAACGGTGAGAAGCGAACAACAGGGCCATCGCAAAAAATTCCTCACCATCCGGTGCGGGTCCGTTTGACAGACGCGATCCGTCCGGATTGCAGGACCAGGCAAAATATCCCGAATTTTCACCGGTTTCCATATACATATAACGTTTAGTCCATCGCCATAGCCTGTCGAACACCTCTTTATGACCCAGTTGAACGGCCATCATCATTCCGTAAGACATGCCTTCACTTCGTACATCAAGGTTGCCCGTATCCAGCATGTAGCCCAGCTCTTCCCCTTGATCATGGTATATCCGTGTTTCTTCGTCGCCTTCAAACAACACCCGCCAAGTATCAGCCAAACGTTCCTGAATTTGTACAGGGTCGTATCCGTATTCCTCCAGTACATTCCGATATTCTCCGGTATGAAAAGCACCTTTATTTTCCGTCATTCGTTACCAGCCTCTCTTATGGATGATCCTTTAATAGATCGTTCTGCCTTGTTCATCCGTAATACCGGATTTACGATAAAAATAAGTATTAATAACATCTCGCCAGTATTTGGCGTGTTCAGCCTGTTCAGCCAGCCGGTCTGCAACCTGCTGGTAACGGCCGGTATCGACTTTACCTAATAGGGCCTCCCATTTCTGTTGTAAACGGTCTGCCTGTTCCGCTCCGAGAAAATGGGTATCATAAATATGCTGAATGACCGTTTTTCCGGATTGCAGGCGGTGATTGTACGGGACATGGTGAAAGAACAACAGCAGTTCATCCGGACATCGTTCCAATGACTCGTAAATTTCAGATTGGGGTGGAAAGTACTGAGCAGCGTAACCCGTACCAGTCGCCGTAGTACGGTCGACGCCCATACCGTTCCGGTCCGCAAAATGATAAGTGCCCCACCGGGAATATTCATACCCATCTACATCTGGGCCATAATGATAGTGAGGGGTTACCATCCAGCCTACACCAAGTGGCGCTGTGTAATTTTCATATATAGGCCACGAATCCATTAACATTTGAAGGACTGTACTCACAACTGTTTTATCATTTCCAAAGGTCATCCGCGTCCACTCCTCCGCAATTTCTTCAGAGGTTAAATCGGAATTCCACGTCAGACGTCCGTAGCCGTACAGGTTAGCCTGCGCCAAGGGATGTCCTGTCCAATTCTCATCGTCACCGATATTCGAGATGGCTGCTATGCCGCTGTATTTCATTTCGAATAGTGAGCCTTCCACAATCTTTTTCACTTTACTGCCGGCACCAGCCGCATGTGTATCAAAATCAAGGGCCCGCTTCCACTGCGGGATCAGATAGCAAAGATGATGCTGCTGTCCGGTATATTCCTGCGTAATTTGAAATTCAATGATCTGATTGGTTTCCTTCATGGCTCCAAACAGCGGAGAAACAGGTTCGCGCACCTGAAAATCCATAGGTCCATTCTTTATCTGCAAAATAACATTGTCGCGGAACCTGCCATCCAGCGGTTTAAAATGTTCATAGGCTGCCCGAGCCCGATCCGTGGAACGATCTCGCCAATCCTGCATACAGTTATAGACGAAGCAGCGCCAAATGACTAGACCTCCATGCCTCTCCAAGGCGTCTGCCAGCATATTGGCTCCGTCTGCGTGATCCCGACCATACGCAAAGGGTCCTGGACGGTGCTCCGAATCTGCCTTAACCAGAAAGCCGCCGAAATCAGGAATATAATCATATATCCGACTCACTGTATTCTCCCACCAAACGTGAACCTTATCATCCAACGGGTCGGCGGTATCCAGACCACCAATTGTAATCGGTGCCGCAAAGTTAATGCTTAGAAAAAGTGTGATCCCATAGGCTCTGAAGAGGTCAGCAAGACGAGCAACATCCGGCAAAAATGGCTCTGTTATGAATGAAGTCTCAATATCGTGAACATTGACATTATTAATGGATATCCCGTTAATCCCTACAGAGGACAATAGTCGGGCATAATCTCTGACCCTACTTACATCCTTTACGATTCGCCCACCTTCATAGAAAATGGAATTCCCAGCATAACCGCGTTCTATCGTAGCATCGGCGTTATCCCATTGATTCATCATGCGAAGCGGGTTAGATGGATATTCCTCTACCTCCAGACCCTCGGGGCTTAATTCTAAAGAGATTAGGCGTAATAAATGAAATACACCGTATAGCACCCCCGTTGCTGAGCCCCCGATCAATTCAAGCCGATTGCCCTCGAGCGCCTGGATCTGCCTTAAGGTAAAAGCATCTCGTTCCAGCTTCCAGCGCGGCCCTTCCTTACGTCCACTCTCAGCATTTTCCTTAGCTATTTGGATATGGAGATAGGAGCCCTTAGGAATTTCGGTCATTATTGCAGGTTCCACATCCAACATAGAACGGGCACCACGCAGAAGTTCCTCAACCGCTGTTGCCACAACACCTGTCAACTCTGCGTCTACAACTATTTGACTAAGAAGCCGACCATAATTATTCCGTATGATCAGGTTATCTACTGGGGCATATTGCAGCCAGGCTTTATACAAAGGACTGTCCGCATATTCCTTAACCGCCCCGTTTTTACTCACCATATTTACCGATCCCCTTTAATTTAATAGGAAATGCCGGTACCAGGTACCGGCAAGGAAGTCTAGCATATGGATGCATGAAGTTACATCTACTTCACAGCAGATTAGCGATCCGATCAAAGGCAGGCTTTGGCCGGTGTTGCTCATCGAACAAGAAAGGCCAATTTTTCCGACCACGGACAGGGAAATCATCCAGCCACGTATAATCGTCAGCTGCTCCCCAAAAAGTAACCGAGCTGATTACGTCACGATATTCCTTCAATAATCGAAATAAAGCTTCATAACGTGTTGCCTGCAGCTCAAGGAGATCGGCACCTGGCGCTGAAAGATCTGTTCTTCGATCTTCGAAGCGGAACATGGACACATCCAGCTCAGTAAGCTGCAGTTGAAGTCCCAACGAAGCATATTTCTCGATAGCTGCACGAATGTCATCCAGGGTTGGATCATATAGATTCCAATGCGCCTGCAAGCCAACGCCGTGGATGGGTACTCCCTGTTCAAGCAGCGACTTTACAAGCGTGTGAATTTTATCCCTTTTGTTGGGGGCGGATTCATTATAGTCGTTGTAGAACAGCAGCGCCTTCGGATCTGCTTCATGGGCATACTCAAATGCTTTAGCGATGAAGTCAGTTCCGGCTATCTCAAGCCACTTGGACGGACGGAGAAGCTCATCTCCATCATCAGCAATAGCCTCGTTCACTACATCCCAGGCATAAATATCCTCCTTGTAGCGTCCCACCACTGTATGAATATGAAACTTTAACCGGTCAAGCAGGAGTTCTTTGCTTGCAGTTCCCCCATTCCTGTCCTGAAACAGCCAATTACTTGTCTGATTGTGCCAGAGCAGTGTATGTCCGCGCATAGCCATGTTATACTTTCGGGCAAAAGCCACTAGCCGATCTGCATCACTAAAGGCGTAAACATCTTCCCCAGGATGCAGGCTTCCGAACTTCATTTCATTCTCAGCTGTAATACTATTGAAGTGATAGGCCAGCAGTTGCTCCTGTGATTGTATAGTCAGAGGATTTACTGCCGCTCCAATCTTAAAATCCTTAGTAAATATAGATTTAAGTGCCGGTTCTCTCATGTATTAAGGACCTCCTAAAGAAACTTACAAGATATGATAATCAAACCAATCAAAGCAGGCTAGCTCCGAAGAAATCGTTCCATTACCTGTTGCATACAACCCGATGACAACACCTGTGAAACCATTTCCTTCAACGCCTTGAGGGGATAAGGAATAAGACGCTCCGGCAGCCAACTCGACCCATTCTTGACCATCCAAGGAATACAACAATGAATAATCTGTAAGTTCGGCCTTAATCTTCAGATATACGCGCTCTGCTGTAGTTGGAACTTCAGCTACGACTTCCGTTTTCCCTCCAACAGTCAAAATCGCAGAAATAACTTTTTGACCCTCTTGTTGGCCCAGAGTAATTTCATAATGCGCATTCTCATCCAATCTGGCACATAATCCAGCCTCGTCACCCGATGCAGGGTTTATGAATTCCAGCAAAGTACTCCATTCAGCCCGAGTATGCTGCTGTCTTCTGCCTACGAACGAAACCTGACCCGCTTCATTCAGATTCCCCGCTTGTCCCCGAAGGGTTAGCCAACCCGGCCGTTCAGTTAGAGACCAGCTCCCCTGAGCCGGATTCCGAAGAAATGTCCATGCAAAAGGCAAGCCCTCATCGTCAAAGTTATCTTTTCCGTAAAGGTTTGGTTGAGGGGAGGCTCCCGGAACCCGTGGAACGCTCATTGCAAGCTTGACCGTCCCTTCGTTGTTATCAATCAAGGGCCAGCCTTCTTCGTTCCAGATTACAGGGGCAAGAAAGGTCTCTCTCCCAAGCACGGTGTAGGTCGAATCAACAAGTCGAACACCAAGAAACACAGCCCACCAATCTCCGTTGCGGTCTTCAATCAAGTCAGCATGCCCTAAGTACTGAATAGGACTTTCCATTTCACTATGGGTTAGAATAGGATGCGGTAATCTATCAAAGGGTCCATAGGGCTGCGAACTCCGTCCTATAATTTCACGATGTTCTTTGGCCGTCCCTCCTGAAGCAGTCATGATATAGTACATTCCATTGATTTTGTACAAGTGTGGTCCTTCCGTCCAAGGTCCGCCATCACCGGTCCAGATTACAACTGGCTCCGTCAAAGCCTTGCCCGTATCAATATCAATCTCATATTGAATAACATGGGAGTCGTAATCCGCTCCCTGCTGCGCGGTGACATAGACTTTGCCGTCCTCATCAAACATAAGGGAAGGATCAATTCCCCCATAGGGAATAATCACTGGATCAGACCAAGGACCTGAAGGATCCGTTGCGGTTACGTAAAAGTTCCCTATCCCCCATACGTCTGTTGTTATCATATAGAAGGTTCCGTTATGATAGCGGATGGTTGGTGCATATATCCCATCGGAGCTTTTACTGCTTCGTGTATCCAACTGACTCATTCGGTTCAGCACATGACCTATTTGTGTCCAGTGAATCAAATCGCGGCTATGAAATATAGGTACACCCGGAAAATACTCGAAGGAGCTGCAAACCAAATAGTAGTCATCCCCTGCCCGCGTAATACTCGGGTCGGGATAGAATCCGGGAAGAATCGGATTCGAGTAAGTAATTGAAGATAAACTCATCATTACTCCTTAACACTCCCCACATTTAAGCCCACTACAAAATATTTCTGCAAGAACGGATAGACACATAAAATCGGAACGGATGCAACAATCGTCACCGCAGCCCGGATCGATATTGGAGTCACCAGCGACAGTGCAGAATTCTCCTTCATCCCTATTCCTGCTGCAACATTCGGGTTACTATTGGAGTTCATGGTCGAGGAGAGCAGCTTCATCAGTTCATACTGCAAAGTACTCAGCTCTTGTTTTGAAGACGTATACAGGAAGGCATCAAACCAAGAATTCCATGCCCCGACAGCAACAAAAAGAGCGATCGTTGCCAGCACCGGCTTACATAAAGGGAAAATAATTCTCATGAAAATTTTGAAGTCTCCTGCGCCATCAATTTTTGCTGATTCTATGAGGCTTTCAGGAAGTGTCCCAATATAGGTTCTTATTACAATCATGTTAAAGGCACTAAGCATAGACGGTATAACATATACCCAAAAGGTGTTTAGCAAATGCAACTGTTTAATCAGGAAATATCCTGGGATTAAGCCTGCACTGAAATACATCGTGAGCACAAATATAACCGTGATCGACTTGCGGAACACATATTCTTTTCGACTTAAGGTGTAGGCAAGCATTGTAGTCAGAAAAATGTTTAACAGCGTAGAGATAACTGTCCGCGCTACCGAAATCCAAAATGCATCATAAATCGTTCCTGAAGCAAAAACCGCCTTATAATTCTGCATCGTCCATTGCCGCGGCCACAAGTAAATCCCGCCGCGAATCGTATCGTTCCCCGCATTTAACGAGACAGCAATTGTATTAAGAAATGGATATAACGTTACCGTTACCAGAATGATCATGAAAATCGTGTTAAATGTATTAAACAGAACAGGCTCGATGCCATTTGATCCTATTCGTTTCTTCATTACAATGCCTGCAGTTTTCTGAGGGCTAACTTGCTCAGTTCCCATGTTTATAACAGCCTCTCTTCCCCAAGCCGTTTAGCAGTCCAGTTCGCCAACAGCAGCAAAGTTATACTAACGACCGTTTTGAAAATACCACCTGCAGTGGCTAATGAATAATTCCCTTGGGCGATCCCGTATTTCAAAACGAAAATATCAATGGTTTCCGACCAATCTACAACGAGACCGTTGCCCAGCAAATACTGCACTTCAAATCCAGCTTCAAGTACATGTCCCACGGACATTATCAATAAAATCACGATTGTTGCTTTAATGCCCGGTAAGGTAACAAACGCCATTTTCTTATAGCGATTCGCTCCATCAATTTCAGCAGCTTCATATAGCGCAGGATCAATAGAAGCGATAGCCGCCAGATAGATGATTGTGTTCCATCCGACTTCCTTCCATACATGTGAAGCCCCTACGATGCCCCAGAAGTATTTCCCTTCACTAAGCCATAGAATCGGTTCACGAATAAGATGCAGTTTCATTAGAACGATGTTGATGATACCGTCATTGATTGACAACGAAGTAGCCACAATCCCGGTAACTATGATCCATGAAAGAAAGTGAGGCAAATAGGAAATGGTCTGTACGGTTCTCTTCCAGAATACCTTCCGAATTTCATTCAATAACAGTGCCAGTACAATCGCAGTCACAAAGCCGAGGATCATGTTAATCAAACCCATAGCAAGTGTATTCCGTAATACTCTTAGGAAGTTATCATCGGTAAGAAGAAACTTAAATTGATCGAAGCCCACCCACTTTTGTTCACTAAAAGGGCGTCCCGGTCTGTAATTCTGAAAGGCCATAGTCCATCCCCATACAGGAACGTAGGCAAAAAGAATAATATAGAACAATAACGGCACAGACATCCATATCAATTGGTTTTGGCTTTTAATAATCGACCAAGTGATCGGTTGCTTCTTTGGTTTCTTAGGATGCCGGACGACTTTTTTTCTCGCTAAGGTCTCATCCATATATAGTTGATCTCCCCACCAAATGCTTATATTTCAGAAGGTGGAAGGCACTGCCCTCCACCTTCTGATTTGTTTAAAGAATCTTTTGCTTATTTACTCCACTTATCAATTCTCCATTTAATTTGCTCATTGATTTTATCTTCATAAGCCTTCACGTTAACTTTACCAATCTGTGCTACATACTCGCTCCAAGCTGAATCAAATTCTGCTGGTTCAGCCAGTATTGCTTTTGGCAGGAACTTTGTAGACAAATCATTCAGTTTCGTATTCACGACTTTAGCCTCGGAACCTTCCACTAGATCGATAGACCAGGCTGGATAATACACAGGGTTCGCTGGTGGCTCACTGAAGAAATCAACGTAACTGTTGAATCCGTAAGCATCTAAGATTTCCTTGTCATAAGGCTTCAGTCCGGCTTGATATTCTTCAATCTGAGAATCCGCACCTGTGGAGTTCCCATCACTATAGCTACCCTCAAGCTTCGGTGCAAAGTCAACAATCGTCTTGGCCTTATTAGCCAATATCCAGGTTGAATCCACTGCGTTATCCCGTTGTTCCTGAGTTCTGATAAATCTGCCTTTCTCATTGACTTCATAATCTTCTCCTTGAATACCCCAGGCGAGTGTCTTCTGCCAATCCTCGGCCATAAGCGCATCCAGCAGTTTGATGATCTTTACCGGATCTTTGGCATTCACGCTAATTCCAAAGCCATTATTTAAATTAAGAACCGGAAGATCACGATAGTAGTCCTTTGTATTGGTATCGAACACAAGAGGAAGGCCTACATAGGTTCTTTCATCCTTCTTTTGAGTCTTTAAGGAATCCTCTGCAGCACCAAAGTTCCAATGTTGGTCAAACATACCCAGAACCGTACCACTGGACAATTTAGCCATGTATTGGTCATAGTTTTGTACGAAGGTTTCTTTGTCAATCAGACCCAGTTCATTAGCCTCGTTAAGCTTCTGGTAGTATTGTTTAGCGTAATCTTTATCGGCAAAAATTTCCGCCACGCCATCTTTAACTACAACTCCGCCATCATTAGGATGACCAATCAGATGCTGAGGTGCATTAAACAGTCCCCAGTTTCTCCAGTCATTATTAAGGATTTCAAATCCGATGGTAGGGCTTCCGTCAATGGTTGGATATTTCTCTTTATATTTGGCAATGAGATCAAAATATTCATCCAGTGTTTTAACCTTCGGATAGCCAAATTCTTTCAGGATCGCCTTTTGAATCCAGAAGGCTGGCCCGCTATAATAAGTACTGTTTACTTTACCGTTGTAGACACCATAGTTCGGCAGGATATAGATGTGTCCATCATTTGGATCCTTCATCATGTTCCAATAGTCCGCATAATGCGCTTTCAAATTCGGTGCATGTTGTTCAATCAGGTCCTCAAGCGGAATATAAGCACCTGCTGCTGTCAATTTTGTATTCCCAGTCATTACATCTGGATAATCTTGACCGGCAATCATAACCCCAAGCTTCTGATTGAGATCGCCTGCCAGATATTCATAATTAAAGGTAGCTCCTAATTCGTCTTTAATCTTTTTGTAAATTTTATTGTCCGGAGTCGGCTGCTGGCCAGCTTGACCAATAAAGACACTGATGTCGAATGGCTCCACCTTACTGCTGTCACTATTCGCTGCAGCTGTTGCTGTTGCTGTGTTCCCTTTGCTTTCAGAATTCGTCTTGTTGTTCCCACCACATCCTGATAGGGTAAAACTTAATGCTAACAACGCAATCAAACTAAGCTTGAACCTTGCTTTTGACTTGCCCCCCATAAAGCACCTCCAATATTTTTGGTGTTGCACAATGATGTAAGCCCTTACAACCCTAATTATAGAAGTGATGGTTTAACGAAAATACGACCTAATTAAAGGAGTACCCCAAAAAAGTTTAGGTCTTGGCATTCTTATATACATTTGGGCACATCTTCATCTTCTTTTCAAATTGCTTGAGAAACTGACTGTAATTGGAATAACCCACTTCCTCGGCAATTTCACAGTTTTTTAATTTATTTAGCTGAAGCAGACGCTCTGCTTCCTGGATTCGAAGATCGTGAAGCTGCTCATTAAAAGGAATACCGTTCTTCTTAATCAATAATTGGCCCAAATAGACCGGATGCATGAAAAAAACCTCAGCCAGCTTCTTTATCGTAAGCCCCTCGCGATAATGCTCCTGGATATAATCATTTATTTGCTTCACGATACCCTGCGATCTTTTCATTTGTTCCAGCAATAAAGTATGAATACACTCCTCGCCACAAGCTAATAAGTTGCTCATTAAAGCATCCAAGGTAACCATTGAATCAAATATTTCGGGTATTCTAAATTTCTTCAGTAAAGTCGCTACCTGAACTTCGCTAGCTTCACGGGTATAGTCTATAATTTTGTAAACAATATGAATGACAATCTTCTTCACTACCTCCGGAGCAATAAGCATCTCTCGAAAACTGTTGGCTGCCGAATCCACGGCTTGATTGAAGCCTGTTTGGTCCAGCAGATTAATAGGTCTAATCATGTCGTCCATAAGTAGCATCTGATCATAGTGGTAATTGAAGGGCATATGGTGTATATCCTGATAGGATAGAATACCGGGAGTAGCCGGATCGTAAAAATAGTGCATTAACGCTTCTTTGGCGGTACGGTAACTGTTCAAGATACTGCTCAAGGATTCCACAGAGGCACCTCTTGCAATAAGCAAATGCTCTCTTGGATACATCTGCTGCAGTTGGTTCAAGGCATAGTAAAGATTGGTATTCTCGTTAGAATCCGAAGAGGAACGTCCATAGACAATTCCGAAACTATTGGGCTCCAGATCAATGAGAAACATGGTACTTTCCTCAGCTACAATGGACGCCGTTCTTCCTCTTAGCTCAGCATATATTCCGGGCACCGTCTGGATCAGACAAAAGTTCCAATCCAATCTGCCTGCGGATAATTCGGTAAGTACCGTGAGGTCTGTCTTATCCTCCGGTTTCTCATTCAATAGTCCCTTTATAAGGGTAACCGCCTGTTCCGATGTGGCCCTTTGATTCAGATTCTGCTTCTGTAGGGCTTGTTCCAGCTCCAGATATATTTCCTTTAACTCTTCTTCGGCTTCTTCAGGGATGATCGGCTTCAACAGATAATGGTTAATTCCGTAGCGTATCGCTGTCTTTGCATATTCAAATTCACTATAACCGCTTAATATAACAAATTTAATGTCCTTCACATTCTCTTGCTTCCAGGCCGCAATCATATCCAGCCCGTTCAACAGCGGCATATTCACATCTGTAATGACCAGATCCGGTCCAAACTGGTGTATCAGCTTCAATCCTTCAACACCGTTACTACAGGTACCACATATTTCAAAGCCAAGTTCTTCCCAATTAATCCATAATTGCAGCCCCTCAAGGGCACTTGGCTCATCATCTATCAATAAAACTTTGAATTTCATGGTCTTTCTCCTTTCCGATACTAATTTATCCGTTCCAGCAGCCTTAGCGGAATGTCAAAGGAGACCACAGTACCTTGATTGGGACTGCTACTGATATCGAAACGTACTTGATCCTCATAATAAAGTTCCAGTCTTCGGTATACATTTCGAATTCCGATATTTGTCTCGGAGGGACCCTCATTCCGAACAGAGAACATTATTTCCTTCAGCAGATTTTCTTCCATGCCTTTCCCATTGTCCGAAATCGTGATATGCAAACGGGCTTCCCGTACGGAAGTTTTCACTTTAATAATTCCAAGTCCCTCCACCGTCTGCAGGCCATGCTTGCAGGAGTTCTCCACCAAAGGCTGCATGCTGAGCTTCGGGATTTTATATTGAAGCGACTGCTCATCAAGCTCGAACTGATATTCAAACTTGTCTCTGAAGCGGAACTTCTCAATTTTCAAATACATTTCAATAAACGTCATTTCTTCTTGAAGGGATACGAGATCTTCCTTCCAGCTAAGCAGCCTCCGGAGCAATCGGGATAGACTTTTTATTATATCTGTAACGTCGGAGTAATTATTTTTGGTACACACAACAAGGATCGCATTTAACGTATTGAACAAGAAATGCGGATTCATCTGACTCTGTAAAAAGTTCAGTTCGGCCCGCACCCTTTCCATCTCCAAATTCTTCTTCTGGATCTCCAACTTATAGACATCATTAATTAGTGAATTCATACGGGAGGTCATCATGTTGAAATTCTGAATTAATCCGCCAATCTCATCGCGGCCTTCGTCGATCTGAATTAAATCGAACTTCTCATTCGTCACCTTGTGCATATGTCTCGACAGCCGCTTCACCCGATAATTATAAGATCTCAACATGATGTATATAAAAATAGAGGTGAGCAAGGTTACAGTGGAGGCCAGAATTCCCGCATACACTCTCATTTCCAGAATGGCTTGGGAAATACGCTCTCCCTCTGTAACTCCAACAATACGCCAACCTTTAATATAGTTTGCTGAGCCTATGGGTACTACATGAACGTCCTCTTGGTTCTTATCATTGGGCAGCTCGAATACAGGATAGGGTTCCTTCGTTCCCCTCTGATAACCGCTTTCTGCTGACATAATAATCTGGTTCTGCTCATTGACCAGGGACAGTCTTAAATAATCCTTCTCTCTAACAATGTAGTCATAGATTTTGCTCAGATCCAAATCAATTCTAAGCAGCTTTTCATACGTACTATAAGATTCATAGTTGTCCATTTTTTCAATTACACTCAGATAGGGTGCTGTAGAGGATTTATTGGTGGTCTCGGCTAAACGGTAAGCGGTAACAAAAAGACGGCTTTTATCAGCCAGGGTCTGCTTATACCAGTCACTTTCTAACTGCTTCGGATTGAGGATATGATAATTGCCCCCGGAAACAATGGAGTTATTATTCGTAAATACACTAATCTGCTGAATTTGATTATTTACCGGCATATAGCTGCTCATACGGTCCCTTAGCTGTTCGTTAAAGGTATCGTAGAAATCCAAAGGGTCCTTATACGTCCGGTCAAGCATCTCATATAGGTTCTTATCGGTAGATAGTGCGTAGCTGACCGCCACCCCTCCCTCAATAAAATCCTGAATATCTTTTCTAGCTCTCTCTAAAGAGATCTCTAGGTTCTGCTGCTCTCTTGACTTAATCAAATCGGTTATCTGATCTAAGAAGACTAGGTTGATGATCATAATCGGAAGAAGTACACCTACGAAATAAATGAGGAAAAATTTATAGTTCAGCGGAATGTTATTGACGATGTTCCCAAATCTAAATTTTCTGATCTTCATAGAGCACCTTTCTTCCCCTATAGCTGCTTGGTTTGGCTTGTATTTTTATATACAGAGGGTACTACCCCGACGATCTTCTTAAATTTATCTATAAAATAGTCTGTATTCGGGTACCCCACTTGTACTGCAATATCGGATATTTTCAGCTGTGTTCTCTTCAGCAGGCTTTTAGCTTCCTCAATCCGTTTCTCGTTCAGATATTCGCTGAAGCTTTGCCCGGCATGTTTTCTGAATAACTGTCCCAAGTAGGTGGAGTTCATATGAAACTGTCTGGCTAAATCCTGAAGCTGCAGCTTAGTGCGAAATTCGCGATCCACATACTGAATCACATTAAAAATCGTATTCCCTTCATTATGCTGCTTCAATTCAAATAAATAGCCATCCGCCAGCGCACACAATCTACCCACATACCGGCTTAGTCTTGTATAGTCATTCTGATCTCCCAAATTCCCATACTCCAACTGCAATGTATTCATGATGCGATTCGGCTCACCATTGATCTCCGCAATCAGCCTGCAAAGGGTCAATTCCAAGTTGGCCACATAGATCTGTACAACCTCATTCGTCAACAGGTTCTCGGCAAAGGACGCAAAGGCCTCTTTCACACCAGATTCTATTCGTTCCGTATCGTGAGCTATAACCCTATCCAACAGCTGTTTGAATTTCTCCTCATGAAGGTCATCATTCTTTTTGGTTTTGGGTATCTCACTATAATAAAAAATCCCGCTTTTCTCTTGATTTCTCTTCTGTTTCCATATTTCCAATGACTGTAGATAGATTCTGCGGATGCCCTGAACACCGATCCTTCTTTCACTAATTGCAAGGATTGCCGGCTCCTGCGAACATTCCATGATAGCTCTGCGAAGCTCGGTTACCATAAGTTCAAGACTGTCCTGGGTAATCGAAGCTGATTGAACTAGAATGCCGGTTTTCCCGGTTCCATCCTGAAAGCAACAAGCCAGACCTCTAGGGAAATAATCTTCTAGTTGCTGCTCCAAAGGATTTGCACCCATAACTATACACAGTAGTTCGGCTTCGTCCTGAAGGTTCATTAACTTCCGGGCTTGAAGCTCCAAATTGTCATCATGCTCCCCTTGAATGAAACGGTTAATCAGGCTGTTCACTACCAAAGACTGCCTCTTGTTAACCATCTTTTGCAAGGCCATTTCATCTTGAATAACGGTACTGAGCCTGCCCAATAAAGCCTCTATTTCCTCATCATCAATCGGTTTTAGTAAATACTCATTTACCTTCTGACGGAGCGCAATTCTGGCATATTTAAAATCATCATATCCGCTGAGGATCACAAACTTGGGAGGGTTGGCCATCAGCTCATTGATTCTTGTAATTAGCTCAAGACCGTTGATCACCGGCATATGGATATCCGTAAGGACCAAATCAGGTTTAAGCTCCTGTATCAGTCTCAATGCATCCGGGCCGCTTAACGCCTCTCCACAAACTTCAAAGCCGTACTTCCCCCAGTCAATCATCGTGGTTAATCCTTCAAGAACCCAAGGCTCATCATCCACGAGCATCACTCTCATCATTTCCATTCCCTCCCTTAACATTAGATTGACTTCGAATCATATTTATGTATCCGCTTCCAATATGAGTTAGGTAGACTTGCGCGGCTCGTCGAAAATAAGATATCACTCATGCTACCATACTTTTATAGTAGAGTGGAATCGAAAAATGCGGCCAGTTTATGTTAACGGATCTGATGTCTTTTCCTTATAAAACAAAAAATCGCCTCAAAATAGAGGGTCTAACCCACCATTTCAAAAGGCGATTCTCTTGTTCAATTCCCACAAAATTAGATCTTAATTTTCAATACAACCTTACGAACAGCTTCTTTCTCACCAGCCATAACAGCCGTCATATGCCCATCCTGCGGGTAACAGATCACTAGATCCCCGGAGCATACAGCTACTGTGGATTCTAAAGTTCCAGTGAAAAATACGGCATCTTTCTCATCACTGTACTCTTCTTTTACATTAAGACGCTCAATCGCAGCGTACCCGATTTTCTCTTTACCTTCCAGAATATAATGGAGGTCCAGATTCTTTCGGTGCGCTTCCCAGAAACATTCCTCAGCAGCTTTTGTCTCGTACTCATTGATGAAATAAAAGAGTTCTTCGTCCACTTCATGACGTCCCGCTACCTTCCCAGTAAAATCCGTGTCGCGTAAAAATTGCAGTCCCCTTTGAATCTTTGGTCCGAAAGCAGCCTCGTCTTCCAGCAGATGTGTTAAAGAATCTACGATCACTATGGTAATCCCCCTAAAATGTGATGTTCAGCTATTACGCCCTTTCGGGTACGTATAGGTGTATATAGGTTTATAAATGTTTATATAATTCATAATAAGGGTTTATTAAGGTTTGGTCTATGCCATTTTTCACGTGTGCTGTAATTGAAGGAGTACAATTTAAATCACGGCCCCTAGTTTTCGCAGATAACTGCACAAAGTACAACTATCCTTCTCCCTTAGCACACTGTGGGGTGTTTAATTGCACTGAATACACTTATTTTTTGGTATTCATGGACTTAACCGGCATATTCGTGTGTTTAGTTGCACAAAGTACATCTATCCATACATTCGAGCGCCAAAAGTCAGAAATAAGTGTATAAAATACATCTATCTCACTCACTACCTCCGCATCTGCTTGGTAGCGTCAAAAAGTTTGTGTAAGAGAATAGCACCTTCGTCCGCACACTCCTTTTCCCTTCACGACACACTCCTCTACATTTCTCTCACTACTCTACACTCCACTACATACTCCTCTGCACCACACTCTTCCTTTCCTTTCAAGTAACCATAATCAGCCAGAGTAACACTTTCATGTACTGTAATTGATTTAATTTTGAACTATGCTACAATCATCAGTACAGTTCCACAATAAGAGAATCATATTCAGGAAGGTGATAATATGTCCATTAAACAACTTCATACCCCAGAAGATTTGCAGCAATTTCTAGACCAGCCCGGTAAGCACCTGCTGTTCAAACATAGTACCACTTGTCCGATCAGCGCCAAGGCTCATGATGAGTTCCAGGCATTCCTGAAGGATGCGGACACGTCTGCGGCTATCGTCCATGTTATTGAAGATCGTCCTTTATCACTGCAAATTGCTGATGATTTCGGAATCAAGCATGAATCCCCGCAAATTTTCCTGCTGGAAGATGGCGAAGTACGCTGGAACACCTCCCACTGGAAAATCACCCAGTCCGCTATTAAAGAGGCTGTGAACGCATGAGCAAGCAAGTAATTGTCTACTCAACAGCCGGCTGCAGTGAGTGCACTATGGTAAAAAAAATGCTGACGGAACAAGGAATTCCGTTTGAAGTAAGAGATGTTATGACTAGCACACAGTATCAAGAGGAAGTCGAGCAACTGGGATTCATGGGAGTTCCCGTAACCGTTGCTGGAGACGTGGTCGTAAAAGGATTTAATGCCGATGAGATCCAGGCTTTAATTCAAGCGGCTGTATAAATTGTAACTAGCAAAAAAAGAGCGGAGTTCCTGCAGAATGTTCTGCAAGGGCTCTGCTCTTTTCATTAAAACCATGAATCAGCTCAGCTTCTTAATAACCGCTAATAAAAAGGTTTCGGCCAGACTATCCTTTTTAATTGAAGCTGCAGCCTCCTCCAGAGTGAACCAAACGGCTGTATCCACTTCCGAGCTGACCTGGCTTAAATCCTCAGAATCCACAATGCTTATATAATTGATCATTAGGGTATTTGAAGGTTCATAATATAGGCTGCGCATGTACTCACTACTTACAACTTCCAGCCCAATTTCTTCTTTGACCTCGCGGATAAGAGTCTCCTCAGCGTTTTCCCCTTTGTTAATATAACCTGCCACCAGTATGTAGTAAGGCCGATTATATTGCTGAATTAGAAGAACCTTATTCATATCTCTATTCATAACAACCGTACTGATCGCTGTACTAAAGATAGGAAATCTATAGGAAGCGCAGTGATCACAATAAGGGATCAAACCTTCCCCGTCACATTCTTTATCGACCAACTTTGTTCCGCATTCATGACAATGTCTCAAGCTGCTTTCCCCTCCAGTATGGATAATAAGTCCAGCTATAATTTTAACCAATTTTAGAAGCCGGTACAATTACGCTGATGTCGTTTTGGCATCGCCTGTTTTTTACAGTGTAATCGCTGCGTTAAATTTGAAGAAATGAAGTTCCTCTGGTTTTTTCGGACAGGGTTTCTTTGTTGGGTGTGGAATTAGAAGGGGAGCCTGAACTAGAGGCAACCATAAACGATGAGTTGGAGGGACAAGAAATCAATGAACAAAATTGTGAATTTTGCGCACCGGGGTGCGTCCGCAGTATGTCCGGAGAATACGATGGTAGCCTTTCGCAGAAGCCTTGAACTGGGCGCCACAGGCATCGAGACGGATGTTCAAATGACCAAAGACGGGAAGCTTGTCCTCATCCATGATGAAGAGCTGGAGCGCACGACTACCGGCACCGGTTATGTGAAGGATCAGACGCTCGAAGAGCTCCAAAGGCTCGATGCCGGATCTTGGTTTGGCAAAGACTTCGGCGGCGAGACCCTGCCAACTCTGGAGGACTTGCTGCAACTGCTGCAGGGACAGGACATCATCCTCAACATTGAGTTGAAGAACGGCGTCTTTCTATACCCGGGCATGGAGGAAAAGGTGATCGAAGCCGTCAGAGCTTTTAACATGTCTGAGCAAGTCATATTGTCGAGCTTCAACCATTATTCACTGGCTTATTGCAATACTCTGGCCCCGGAAATCCGCACCGGAATTTTATATATGGAAGGGTTGTATCGTCCCTGGGATTACGCTGCTACGATTGGAGCAACGGCTCTGCACGCATACCACTATGCAGTTCTACCTGAATTTGTGTATGGGGCTGCAGAACACGGTGTGGATTATCATCCTTTTACGGTAAATGATCCAGAGCAGATGAAGGTTCTTCTAGAGGCAGGTGTATCCGGAATCATCACGGACTATCCCGATGTGTTGGCCAAACTTCTGGCTGCTGAAGGAGTGTGACGGCGTGAAAAAAGTCTGGCTGCTGGGCTTTGGCTTTTTCAGCATTAGTATTACTTGGAGCTTATATAATGCCTTTGTGCCTTTCTTCTTGGAACAATACGTGCACAGCGTTGCTCTGATCAGCTTCCTGATGACCATTGATAATTATTTCGCATTATTTCTGCAGCCATGGATCGGCAACCGAAGTGACCGAACTTCCACCCGTCTAGGTCGGAGAATGCCGTATCTCATGATCGGAATGCCGTTGGCTGCTGTCTTAACTATGCTGATTCCGTTTCATACCGGACTTTTTACGCTGCTGCTGTATATGATGCTGATGAATCTGGCTATGAGTCTGTACCGCTCTCCAACCGTTGCACTAATGCCCGATATTACACCCGATACTCATCGTACGAAGGCTAATGGACTTATCAATTTTATGGGCGGTATCGGCGCCATTTTGGCCTTTGGTGTGGGTTCAATCCTTTACGAAGCAAATACTGCTCTGCCTTTTATCGTGGCTGGTGTGATTACATTATTGTGCCTGTTTATCGTCTCGCGGTACATTAAGGAGCATCGGGATGGTGTGAACCAAGGGCAGGAAACGGCGGTCACAGAGGCAAACGTACAACCCAACCGTATTTCATTCAGGGGACAACTCGACCGTACGACCGGATGGCTGCTGGCGGCTATTTTCTTCTGGTTCGTGGCTTATCAAGGTGTAGAGACCCTGTTCACTCTATACGGCAAACATCATCTGGGTCTGAGCGAGCAGGCCGCATCCTTCTCCCTTACCTTCTTCTCTTTAGCTTTCGTATTGTTTGCCATTCCGAGCGGCTGGCTTGGGGCACGTTTTGGGAAAAAGAAAATGATTATCCTCGGAGTATGCGGTCTAATCGCCGTCTATTCACTCGTAGGGTTTGCCAAAGATCTGCTCGTATTGCGGAGTTTGCTTCTGCTGGGAGGGCTATTCTGGGCATGTATTAATATTAATTCCTACCCTTATGTTGTGGCTACAGGTACAGAAGAAAGTATAGGGACTCGTACGGGTATGTATTATCTGGTGTCTTCACTCGCGGCGATTACTTCGCCCCCTATGCTTGGTTTATTAATAGATCAGTACGATTACTCTATCCTATTCTACGTAGCGTCCATCAGTATGGTTGTAGCTCTCCTATGCCTCATTATGATGACGGGGCGGAGGAAGTCTGCGAGTCGTTTCCATACTCCGGGCGCATAGGCCGAAGGATCTGCTAGATAAGAATACTAATGACTCTAAAGACCTTATTTACTTCAAAACGCCCCATTTCGCATCTATGCGGACACAGAATTCACTATTGAGCTGAAATCGAGCTATTTAAGAGCTTATATTTAGGAATAGCGTCTCCTGTGTCCACTTCTGCTTCTCATTCCTGTTTTGCACGAAAATAACGGATCTGTAGTCCACATGACAGCCAGAACCTTTATTCTCTTGTAACGATGGACAACAAAATACCCCAACCTGTGGAATATTGATATTCCGCCGGGCTGGGGTATTTTTATTTACCTGGTTAGCCTTGACTGCTACTATTCAGAGGCTCAGATATCCAAATGCTCCACGCAGTTATACAGCTCACAGCTCCAAGCTCCTTCGTGTTGATTAATCCGGGTAATCGAAGTGTTTTTCAACACTTCATCCACGCTGAGGTTAGGTACCAGTTCTCTAAGGCTGTGACGAAGAATGGCTCCGTGGCTCACAATCAGTATGTTTTTTCCCGGGTGCTTGGCGGCAATGTCCTTAATAGTCTGACTGCCTCTAATCCTAGCCGCTTCGGGAGTTTCCATCCCCAGATCAAGGGTTTTCCAAGCGCTGCCCCACCGTTCGATCCGATCCGCCTCCGTTGTTCCCTCTATTAAACCGCCATTCATCTCACGGATGCCTGGCAAAGTCCCTGCAATTTCAATGCCCAATCGTTCTGCAATGATCTCTGCGGTTTGTCTCGCTCTAAGTAAATCACTGGAATAAATGAAGTCCCACTGCTCGCCGCTTAAACGTTCTGCAATAGCAACCGCTTGCTGCTTGCCTTCCTCGTCCAATGCATTATCCGTATGTCCCTGTGCACGGCCCTCCTTGTTCCAAAAGGTACTTCCATGCCGAATTAAGCCTATCTTAGTCAAGTTTACAACCGCCTTTTTTCCAGTTATAGGATGATACTTTCTCTTATTATAAACGAAGCGTGGGATAAATAGGAATTTCCAGCCCTCGATCATATGTTAATATAAAAAGCATGATTATTATCCCGCAGACTTTTTATGCCAAAAGGAGCTTTCATTTATTATGAAAAAACATGTATCACAACTGTTTCTGGTTATTGCTGTTCTTATTATTATGATTAGCACAGGTTTTTCTCCCAGTTCTCCCGTTTACGCAGCCACACCCATGGTTAAAAATGCTGTGTTTGTGGATAAGAACAACCATTCCTTCATCCCCTTCCGCTTCTTGAACGGTTATGCAGGTATAACTACGACTTGGAACCCGGCCGAGAAACGAATGGATATTGTAAAAAAAGACATCAAGCTCACTCTATATTTGGGCCAAGCCACCGCCTACATCAATGATAAGCCTGTTTCACTCACAGATCTTGCCTTTAGCGATAACGGTATTACTTATGTTCCGCTTTCTTTTGTTAGTGAGGCGCTGGGTATGCAGCTGGAATGGAACGCGATGGCATCATCTTTAAGTCTTCAGAGTGGAGATACATCTGCGACTTTACCTGTCCTTGCAGGGGCGCTTATCCCACAAGAATCACAGGCGATTGTCAGTAGTAAAAAAAACTATAAAGTCGGTAGTCGCTCCTTCAGTGTGCAAACAGTAACCATTGCCCTCCTGCATCCGAAGGTTAAGCTCGACGTTGTACTGGCAGGAAATACGGTAGGCAAGGTTGAGGAGCTTAGCAGTCTGGCAAAACGCAATAATGCCATTGTCGCCATCAACGGCACATTCTTTGATGCCTATACCAAAGGAGATTATAAAGCACCCTATGGTTATATTGTCAGCGGCGGAAAAATGCTGAAGAACAGCTCTGGGGATCGTCGGGCGATTTTTACCTATGACAAGAATCATCTGGCCGCACTTATTCCCGGCTTGGACTTCAAGGATCAATTCGCAGCGAATTCGATTGAAGGCGGGCTGCAGGCGGGTCCCCGTCTGCTCACTGACGGAAAGATATCGCTCGATGTGAAAGGTGAAGGTTTCAAAGACCCCAAAATCCTGACAGGCGGCGGCGCGCGCAGTGCACTGGGTCTGACACGGGACCACAAACTGATTCTGCTAACCTCAAGCGGCGCTACTATTCCGCAATTGGCAGAAATCATGAAGCAAGCCGGGGCTTATCAGGCCATGAATCTAGACGGTGGTGCCTCTAGCGGTTTGTACTATAACGGTAAGTACCTTACGACACCCGGTCGCCAAATCAGCAACGCCATCGTGGTAAAATATCAATAGGAAGTCTGAAGTCTACCTGAAGAGATATGCATTAGTGTGTAAGAGCGGATTTGTGTGGGAGTGAGTGAGTGAGTGAGTGAGTGAGTGAGTGAGTGAGTGAGTTTGATTCGAGCGTGTGGGCAAGTGCGTACTTTTCGTGTGAGAGTGTGCGCTCGTGCGTGTGGGCAAGTGCGTACGTGTGAGGCACGCTCTATTAAGTAAGAGTAACCAATGTGGGTGTGCAGATTTAAGTGTATTTTATACAATTAAAATCGCTTTGCTCACCGAATTTAACCGTTTAATTGCACTCTGTACAATTATATCCCCAATGTACGGCTGAGATTTCGATATAACCTCTATTTAGTTGCACATTGTGCACTTAAACGTCCTAAGTTAGTTGTTTTACTTTAAATAAGTGTACATTGTGCAACTATCTGTAAATTCGAAAAGCCTATTACATGGCTTCCCCTTAGTTTTGCATGCTTTCCCCTGCCCGTGATACTGTAGCTATATGGAGAGGAGTGATAACATGGAGACCATTCTGATCGTCGAGGATGACGCCAAGCTTGCGGGTTTGCTTAGTGCTTACCTGTCTAAATATGAGTATCATACAGTAATTGTTAAAGATTTCAGCGCTGTGCTGGATAGCTTTCAAGAAAGCTCTGCTGAGCTGGTATTGCTGGATGTTAACCTGCCAAAATATGACGGTTTCTATTGGTGTCGGCAAATTCGCAGCCTGTCCCTCTGTCCCATATTGTTTATCTCTGCAAGAGACAGTGGAATGGATCAGGTCATGGCTTTAGAGAACGGAGGGGATGACTATATCACTAAGCCGTTTCACTATGAGGTTGTGCTGGCCAAAATCCGCAGCCACTTGCGCAGAGCCTATGGCTCCTATGCCCAGAATCAGGAGGAGCGTAAGCTGCAATCCGGCAGTCTAACCCTATATCCCGAGCGATTAGTCATTCAATATCATGAAGAAACAGCCGAGCTTACTCAGAAGGAAGCCCTCCTGCTTGAGGCTTTGCTGCAGAAGGAAGGTCGTGTCGTTAGCCGGGAGCGGCTGCTTGATCTGATGTGGGAGGACCAGCATTTTATTGATGATAATACATTGAACGTATACATAACCCGGGTTCGCAAGAAACTTAAGGATCTTGGACTTGAAGAGGCTGTAGAGACCATAAGAGGCGCAGGCTACCGCCTAAGCCTAAGCGGCATCAACGAATGATGAGACTCTTCTGGAAGAATCAGCTGCCTTTGTTGTTATTTTATGCGGCCCAAACCGTGCTCGTCCCTCTGCTGTATTGGTTGTCAGGGGAGAACAGACCTATCCGTATTATTTTGTACGGAATGACACTTAGTTTTGTTATTCTTGCTTTATACCTTGGCTTCCGTTACCTTCAACATTATAGACTATACCAAAGACTAAGCCATCCTGAATCTGCACGGCTCGATCATCGGTCTTCACTCGGAACCGCCCCGCTGCCCGAAGCCATGGATGAACTCATCCGCAGATACGACCAACACAATCAAGAACAGCTACACACACAGGTACGGCGTATGGATCAGCATATCGAATTCATTAATCGCTGGGTGCACCAGATGAAGACACCTCTCTCTGTCATTCAGCTTACCTTGCAGGATGTGGAGGATGCCGCTGCCGACAGCATTCAGGAAGAATTGGAGCGGCTGCGCAAAGGACTGGAGATGGTCTTATATACCGCACGCCTAGACCGGTTTGAGGATGACTTCCACGTTGAGCCCACTTTCTTGCGTCAGGCAGTGAGTGAGGCGGTTAGCGAGAATCGCAGACTTTTTATCCGCCGAGGGATACGCCCGGTAATACAGATTAATGAGGAACTCTCAGTGTACACCGACGCCAAATGGCTTCGGTTCATGCTGAGCCAAATCTTAACCAATGCAGTGAATTATACGCAGGGAACAAATAAATCCGTTACGATCACTTCATATTCTCAAGGAACGGATACCATCCTCCAAATTACGGATCAGGGAATCGGTATTTCTCCCGAAGATCTTAAACGGGTCTTTAATCCTTATTTCACCGGAGAACGCGGACGACAGTATCATGAATCCACCGGCATGGGTTTGTATCTGGTTCGTGAGATTTGCACTAGGCTCGGTCATAAGGTGGAGCTTCAATCCAGGCCCGGGGAAGGGACCATTCTGCGGCTCACTTTCATTAGCACACGCAAAATACAAGAATGATAGAAAAGCACAAATGAATAGATAACGCATAAGGGTACTCCAAGTCTGATTCAGACAGGAGTACCCTTAATTTATGTATATCAGGAAGAATAAGGATCAAAACCTAGGGGATACTAAGACAACTATTGATTCAGGACGGAGGATTACGTGTGAACAACAAACAAAAGTCAAACCACAAGAAGCCCCTTATCGAGGCTCCCGTTAACTCCGTCCCAGCTCCAAGACCGCTAGATTCTTCACTGAAAATGAATTTACAGGAGATCAGCAGCCGTATCGGCAAAAGCTCCGATGTTGTAGTCAGGGAGTTCACTAACCAATCCTTAAACTCTCTGTCTATGGCTTTTATATATATTGACGGCTTGGTTAACTCCGAAACATTAAACCGGGGCGTACTACAACCGCTGATGGAAAACATCACCTCGGAGTCCGATTCCATTTCTGCCGCGCAAGCCATTTCCCTGATTCAAGATCAGATGCTGCCGGTGGGTGGCGTCAAAGAATGCCTAACGATCGAAAATATGCTGGGATTGCTATTTGAGGGCTACACACTCATTCTCTTGGACGGGATTAGTACAGGCCTTGCTGCCGACACCTCCGGTTGGGAAAAAAGGAGCATCAACGAACCTACTTCCCAGGGGGTAATTCGTGGTCCTAAGGAAGGCTTCACCGAGAGCCTGCGTACAGGCACCTCCATGCTGCGCAGAAGACTGAAAACACCGGATTTGCGAATCGAGCAATATAAAATAGGACAGCGCACCCAAACGGGGGTAGCCCTCATTTATATCCAGGGCCTGGCTAGTGAGCAGGTGCTGACTGAAATTCGCCGCCGCCTGGATTCCATTAATACGGATGGTATTCTGGGGAGTAATTACATTGAGGAATTCATTCAGGACGGTGGACTGACTCCCTTTCCCACCATCCAGAATACAGAGCGTCCTGATGCCATGGCTGGAGGCATTCTGGAAGGACAGGTCGGTATTATTGTTGACGGAACACCCTTTGCTTTATTGGCTCCCTCTACCTTCTTCAGCTTCTTCCAATCCAGTGAAGATTACTATCAGCGTTTTGATATTTCTTCCTTCTTACGTTTAATCCGGTATTCTGCTTTTTTTGTATCCATGCTGCTTCCTGCTTTATATATTGCTGTAACTACGTTTCACCAAGAGATGCTTCCAACAACAATGCTCATCAGCGTGGCTTCCCAGCGTGAAGGTGTACCTCTGCCGGCAATGGCGGAAGCACTGCTGATGGAGATAACCTTTGATGTTCTTCGAGAGGCCGGAGTACGTATGCCCCGCACCATTGGTCCAGCGATTTCCATCGTCGGAGCTCTCGTTCTAGGACAAGCCGCCGTTCAAGCCGGGCTAGTATCAGCTGCAATGGTAATCATTGTTTCCTTCACCGCCATTTCCAACTTTGTGATTCCGTCACTGGCGATTGCGAATTCAATTCGTCTCATCCGTTTTGTCATGATGCTAATTGCAGGCTCATTGGGTCTATTCGGAATAATGTCCTTTCTGATCGTCCTGCTCATCCATACAGCAGGACTGCGTTCATTCGGGGTTCCCTACCTGTCTCCAGTTGCCCCTATGACTCCGCGCTATCTCAAGGATGTATTCATTCGTGTACCCCTATGGAACATGGCTATCCGCCCTAAGAACAATTTAGGCAAAGAAACACGGAGACAAGCTCCCAATCAGAAACCTCAACCCGTTGAAATAAACAAAAAGCCGCAGGGAGATGATCCATCATAAACGGAAAAATCGGCTCCATTCAAGCTGCTATGTTAGTTGTGAATACTATTTTCCCAACGGTTACTGTGGTGCTTCCCGGCATTATCGGTAATTATGCGGAACAGGACGCACCTTTTGTCATTATTTTATCCGCTCTGGTCGGGCTAGGCATTGCAGCACTTGTTGGAACAGTCATTCGAATTAACAACGGTGCACCGTTTCTGGATTGGATTGGAGAAAAAAGTTCATCCCTGATTGCTACCGTTCTGGGCCTGCTGCTGCTCCAGTTCTATCTGTCTACATCGTCTGGAATTTTGCGCGAATTCGTAAATTTCATTAAGGATAACGTGCTATTAAATACCCCAGTTACTGTATTAACTCTCCTAATTCTGTTGATAACGATTTATATGGTGAAGCAGGGAATAGAGTCCATTGCCAGAGTGAACAGCATCGTTATCATGCCTTTAGTGTTCTTTACCCCTCTTTATCTGATTGGATTATCCGGAAACTTGAATATTCATCGTCTCCTTCCACTATTTGACCATAACGTTGCGGAGTTTACACTCGGTAGTTTGACACCCATTTCATGGTTGTCAGAGGTAGCCGTTCTGCTATTTCTTGCCCCGTATTTGAAATCTCCGCAGAAGGCCCGTTTTATTGGCTGGTTGGGTCTTCTTTCAGTTTCTCTATTACTGATGTTTTCTGTGATTACAAGCCTGTTGGTCTTTGGGCCTGATTATATCAAGCTGACCACTTATCCAGGTTTTTCGACTACCAGCGTTCTTCATATCGGAAAATTTATCGAGCGAATGGATATCTTGTTCATCTCCTATTGGGTATTGTCCATCTACCTTAAGTTTTCGATTTTCTTATTTGCTACCGTAGAGTGTTTTAAGCAGACATTTCGTGTCAAGGGCAGCACACCATATATCGGGGCACTCGGCCTGGTGATAGCTTTAGAGTGCCTGTTTACCTGGCATGACCCGGCTAAATTTAATGCATACAGCAATGAAGCCTGTTATTTGGTTTTCATTCTGTTCAACGCGCTCCTTCCGTTGGCCATTATATTACTTCACCGGTTTCGTCAGTCTAAATCCAAGAAGAATGGGTGTGAAACATGAGTAAACAAACTACTTCAGGAAACAAGTTTATCTGTTGTTTGCTATGTCTCTTTGTTCTATCCACTCTGTTAACCGGCTGCTGGGACGACCGGGAGCTGAATGAGTTGGGAATAACATCAGCTTCGGGCTACGACTTTGAGGACAATCAATGGGTAGCCACCTATCAGGTGATCAACCCCTTCGCCGGCTCCAGCAGTTCGGGCGGAGGTGGAGGCGCCAGCTTGAGTGCCCCTCCTTTCTTAACCTTCACGGTAAAGGGAAAAACGATTATGGACGCCATCGAAAAAACCAATATGACAAGCTCTCGGGAAATGTTCTTCTCCCACTCGCGAATTACTGTCCTTGGAGAAAAATTGGCACGAAAGGGCGGCATTACCCAATTAATTGATATATTTCTACGTAAGCAGGATGCCAGAGAAACCGTCTATGTATTTATTGCTCAAGGCAAAGCTAGCGACATTATAAATCAGTTAATGCAGTTGACCAAGAATCAGGGGGTTGGCATACAGCTGATGATCGAGCAGGAGTCCAAATTGGTCTCCTTTTATCCAGGTGTCCGGTTGTATGAGTTAGCCATGGCCCTATCCTCTGAATCCAAAAGTGCAGTTATTCCGGAAATCCGCCTTACGGGCAAAGAGGTTATGAATGAGCTCACCGAAACCAACCGCACGGATCTGCCTTCCCGGCTGGCTCTGGGGAAACTTGGCATTATTAAGGGAGAACGTATGGTAGGCTGGCTGTCCGATAAGGAAGCCTTAGGTTTATCTTTTTTAACCAATCAGATCCAGAGGGCTACTCTTTCCTTCGCCTCGCAACCGAAAGTGAGCCAGAAGCCTGATGCCTCACTTATTCTCCAAGAAGCCAAGACTACTATTCATCCCATATGGGCAAAAGACCATTACATCATGGATGTAAGCGTAAAAGGCACTGGTGTGCTGACAGAGCTGGGTAGCGTTATGGATTTGAATAAGCGGGCTGCTATTTCGCAAATGGAACAAACCGTCGAATCAAACATATTGGGTCTAATGGAAAACTCATGGCAGGCTGTTAAGAAGTTAAACGCCGACGTCACGCGCTTTGCTGTAAAGATTCACCGCAGCGACCGTAAACACTGGAAGCAAATCGAAAAAGATAAAAGCTGGGATACCGTTTTTCAAAAGATTGAAATTCGCCCCCATGTAGAGATAAAGATTGTCCGGGTGGGCTTAAGCAACAAATCCTTTAAGTCCATAGAGTAGGATTGAGGTGCATGTATGAGAATAGTTATAATTCTTGTTCTCTATACCATTGCTTTTTATTGGGGATGCAAACAGCTGGGAGGGAAAGGACGTAAACGGCACTGCTTGTGGTACGGTTGTATCCTTACATGGTGTGCTTATAAGCATATATCCGGAAGTATACAGGCACCGAGCCTTAGCGTCTCTTCTCTGTATATCGCCTTCTTTCAACCCGCCGGTAAAGCGATTATCCAATGGTTAGGGGGTTAATTTATTCATGGTAAAAGAGCAAGTATCTTCCCTGCAAATTATATTTATGATTATGCTGTTCGAGATTGGCAGTACGCCGCTGTTTCTTCTCGGCAGCAAGGCCAAACAGGATTCTTGGCTGGCGATGATTGTTGGATCGGCGGCCGGATTCTTGCTTCTTCTCCTACTATTATGGATTCAGCACAGCTCCCCCAAGATGGATCTGATTGGTATGTTAAAATTCCATTTCGGACGTATTGCGGGTTCCATCATCGGTGGAACCTATTGCATGTATTTCGCTTACCAATCCATGCGTAATGTACGCGATTTGGGTGAGCTGACATCCATGACACTATTACAGAGGACCCCGATGTCTTTCACAATGCTGATTTTTGTATTTACCGCGCTTTACGCCATATGGAAGGGTACCGAGGTCATCTTCCGGCTGCCCGAGGTATTGCTGCCGATTGTGCTTTCCTTTTATGGACTGCTCATTTTTCTGCTCGGAATTGCGGGCTCTGTGAATTTCAGCCATCTTTTGCCAGTATTTGATAGCGGCCTTAGACCGATATTAAAAGCTGCTTTACCGGATATTGTTTCTTTTCCATTCGGCCAGATGATTGTATTTCTGATGCTGTGGTCTTTATGGAATAAGCCCGGAGTTCCGGTTAGAAACACCCTCTCGGCTTATATAGCCATCAGTATCTTTCTAATTTTCATGAACGCGTTGAATGTGGCTGTACTCGGGCCGACTGTAGCCGGAATAAGCCAGCTTCCCTTCCTAAAAACCGTTCGGACCTTATCCGGCTTGAAGTTTATTGAACGACTTGACATCTTGGTCACCATTCAGCTGTTCATTGGGCTGCAACTCAAGATGATGCTATTCTACTATTGCGCTGTTAAAGGAGTTACAGGCCTGATCGGGAAGCCAGCGAAATGGTGCGTTTATCCCGTTGGGGCTATGATCTATGCCGCCTCCTTTCTGGAGAGGGACTACACGCAGCATATTACCTTTGGTCTAGGACCCAGCCTTAAGATAGACACCCTCTTCCAGATCGCCATCCCAATACTGCTCGCTCTGACCATTTTGGTTCGAGGTAATAACAAGCGCTCTTCTTAATAAATACGAACATAACCTTAACAGCGCTGTAAGATAATTTTAAGGTAAATCCATAGCACCTCGGGGACACATCCTGTACATTGGAAGCAGACCAAGAAGCACTGCCTTGCGCTTCTACAGGAAAGGATTGACCTACATGAACGTTCTGGAAGTTAAAGCCTTAAATAAGGTGTATCCGGGTAAAGTGACCACACAAGCGCTAACCGATATTCACCTCAGCATTGAAAGCGGAGAATTTGTCGGTATTATGGGACCGTCAGGCAGCGGAAAAACCACTTTGCTTAACATGGTATCTACCATCGATCAGCCCTCTTCAGGTGAGATAAACATCAACGGCAGTAACCCCTACGTATTGAATAAAAAGGAACTGGCCCATTTTCGGCGTCGACAGCTCGGCTTTGTTTTTCAGGACTTCAATCTGCTGGATACCTTAACGGTTGCCGAGAATATTGTACTGCCGTTAACACTGGATAATCGGAAGTTGAGCGAGATGGAATCCCTGCTCGACAAAGTGGCTGGACGGCTGAATATCAAAGATATTTTGAATAAAAGAACCTTCGAGATCTCAGGCGGACAGCGGCAGCGGACAGCGATTGCCCGAGCGATTATTACCTCTCCTGCTATGATTCTGGCCGATGAGCCTACAGGTGCGCTGGATTCCAACTCCTCACGGATCGTGATGGAATCGCTGGAGGATATCAACCGTAAAGAAGGAACCACCATAATGCTCGTGACACATGATCCACTGGCAGCGAGCTATTGCAACCGAATTGTCTTCATCAAAGACGGTAGGCTAGCTGCCGAAATACACCGGGGAGACAACCGCCAGGCCTTCTTTCAAAAGATTATCGACACACTCTCGTTCTGGGGAGGGAATAGTCATGAACTTTCCTCAATTCGCGTTTAATAATGTTCGCCGCAACGCGCGCGCATATATTGCTTATTTTCTAAGCAGCTCCTTTATGGTCATGGTGTTTTTTGCCTATAGCGTGTTCATCTATCACCCGGAAATTACAAACAGTGATATGGGACCCAGAGCAGCAACGAGCATGCAGGTAGCGGCCTACATTGTGTATGTATTTGCTTTTTTCTTTGTGCTGTATTCTATCAGCTCTTTTCTCAAGTCGCGCAATTTGGAGTTTGGACTTTTGTCCATACTGGGGGCGAGGCCGGGTCAGATTAACGGGCTGATTTTCCTGGAAAATATGATCATCGGACTATTTGCGATCGTCAGTGGAATTGCCGGGGGCATGCTGCTCTCCAAGTTCTTCCTTCTGCTCAGCACCAAAACAATTGGAATTGGAGAACTGCCCTTTTACTGGCCGATGAAGGCTATAGTGATTACCTCCGCCTCTTTTCTCTCGTTATTTCTGGTCATATCAATTTTCACTTTGCTGTTTATTCGCAAAAACAAGGTCCTGGAGCTGCTTCAGGGTAATGCCAAGCCAAAAAAACAACCCAAAGCCTCAATACTTCTATCTTTATTCGGGGCTGCATTGTTGGCCGTTGGATACTACGCGATACGCTGGCAGCTAAGCCCGGTGTCGATAACTCTCGCAGCTGTTACGGGTATTGCCGGAACTTATTTCTTTTACTCTCAATTATCCGTTCTGATCATGCGCCTGCTGCAGCGCAGCAGAAAATCTACTTGGCGCGGCACGAGGCTGCTCTGGATCTCAGAAATGAGTTATAAGCTTCGGGATAATTCCAGAATGTTATTCATGATCACTGTTGTCACTGCCATAGCGAGCATGGGCGCAGGGGTAGTCCTTTCGATTAATCAGGCTGGACGAGAGATTTATTCAGCCAATCCTTTTGCCATCACAAAAACCTATTACAAAAAACCTGCTGCTGAGCCCGATCGAAGTGAAATTGTTGAACAACTGAAGGCAGCTGGGGTAGAATACACGGAGGCAAGAGCCGATATTCTGGACGGGTTTACCAAAGGAAGCCAACGTGAATTATTACAGCTTCTAAGCTTATCTCAATATATGCAGATAGCTCCCTTAATCGGCCTTCCTGAGGAAAGCTCGCTTGGACTAAATGAGGCTATTCTCATTACTTCAAAGGAAATGGAAACCTCTGACTATGTTCATAATGGAATGCTTACTTTAGAAGAACAGCCGACTACTGCACTTAACATTAAGGATAATCTTGTTAGTGACTCTCTAGGTTTTTCACCTGCTGAAGCACCTCTACTCATTGTTCCGGATAAGTGGATGGATACCCTGTCGGTGGCCAAATCTGCTCAATCAGGAAGAAACATTATATCTACAATCATGTTTTTATATAAGGTCCCGGCGTGGGATACAGGTTCATTACCAACAGTAGATAGCCAAGAAGCGAAGGTTGGAGACCATCTTACGGAGTGGAATGAATCGGCAATTAAAAATAACAGCGATCTAAGCTTCTACTTAAGAATGCGCGCCAGTAATTATTTGTTTCTTAAACAAAGTACAGCCATGCTCAGCTTCATCAGTATCTTTGTCGCATTGATATTTTCTGTCTCATCGGCAAGTTTCTTATACTTTAAGCTCCATAGCGAGCTGGCGGCTGACATCCGTATGTATCGTGCACTGTCCAAGATCGGCCTTAGCACTAGTGAAATGTCTGCTGCGGCTACGAAACAGATTGCAATCCTGTTCTATATCCCGATCGTCGTGTCAGCCATACAAAGTCTGGTGGTTATCAGCCCTATTCTTACTGAAATGGGTATCACTAATGTAGTTGAGCCTGTTCTAACTACCTTTGCTGCTTGCCTGATTCTACAAACCGTATTCTTCCTCATCGTTAAGTCGCGCTATATTCACAGCCTTAAAAAGATGATGGTATAGGGTAGAACTTCGGGTTTGGCGGATTGAGGCTTTCGCGGTACACTGGTTGTGCTGGATTCGCCGTACGGGAGGAACCCCATAATGTCAAAAGCCGATCACATGCTGTCCATTCTCTGGATGGTGAAGGAACGAAAAAGAACTGCCGGGGAAGTGGCTGAAGCGCTGGAAATCAGCATTCGCTCGGTGTACCGCTATATAGATTCGCTGTGCGCCAGCGGCGTACCGATTATTGCCGATGCCGGGCTTGGTGGAGGTTACAGCCTCCCGGAGCATTTTAAAGAAGCCCCATTATTCTTCGATTCCGAAGAGCAGCAGGCTCTCGTGCAAGTCTCTGCCTTCGCCCGGGGAACCGGCTATCCCTATGTGGAAGCTCTAGACCGAGCGATAAATAAGCTTAAAAGGTACAGTAATTCCGGACAATTAGAGCACATGGAGCGCCACGAGAGCGGTATTGAAACCTTGCATTCTCCAACCGCACCGCTGGAGCATCTGCTAAAGGAGCTGGAATTTTGTACGGCCAACGGTTACACACTGCACATGGATTATCGCAAGGGAAATACCGAAGCACCCACCTCAAGAGCTATCGACCCTTATGGGCTTGTTCTCTGGAAAGGGCAATGGTATGCGGTGGCTTATTGCCATCAACGACAAGAAATTCGCAGTTTTCGGGTGGATCGGATGATCGAATTGCTGAGAACGGGTGCGAGCTTTGAACGTCCTACCGATTTCTCCGCGCGTGAGTTTTTGCTGAAAGGTCTTCTTCCCGGCTCTAAGGACGAGGAGAAGTTGGTTACGGTTCTCATCCAATCCGGAGAAGAAATCTTGAATGACTTATGCAGTCACTGGTTGTTCGGACATACGCTTCAGGAGCGTACAGAGGGGCAAGCACGCTTCCAACTGGATAAAACCTCTTTATTCACCTATGTTCCCTACTTCCTTCTGCCATATGGTACAACCTTAACCATCCTTGAACCCGCTGCCCTGAAGCAAAAACTGGCTTCTGTCGCCTCCGAGGTGGCACACCATTATGAAACCTAAACAAAAAATTTTAAGATCACTGACCGTAATTGTCAGTGGTCTTTTTGTATAGTAAAGCTATGTCTTAGGACATAAATGACAATATCCCTGAAGGAGGAAGATTAATGAAGGAACTAAAATACGAATTCTATATTGGAGCAACACCCGAAAAGGTGTGGGAACATTTAATCTCCCCTGACAGTACGAAGCAAATCTACTACGGCAGCGTGATTCGTTCCAGCTTCAAGGAAGGTGAACTCTTGGAGTATATTGGGCCGGGTGCTGAAGGTGATGAAACTCTGCATGTATATGGTAAAATATTGGAGTTCACCCCACAGAAGGCTCTCCGCTTCATTCATAAGGTTGGACCTTCCTATCTTAAGGGCGGCGAAAATTATGAATCCCGGATAACCTATCTGCTTGACCCGGTCGGGGGCTGTACTAAGCTGACACTAATTCACGATGAGTGGCATCCTGACGATCCTTCCTATGCGGGCAGCAAAAGCGCTTGGTGGCAGATTATGAGCAATACAAAAACGCTGATTGAAACCGGAAGAACGCTTGATTTTGGGAGCTGGGAATAGAAGTCGCTACAGCGCCCATTGAGCATATAAAATAGAGCTTCAATTCTATTCCCCTACTGAGAAGCAATTGCTTTTCGGCAGGGGAATATTTTTTTGCCCTCGGGAAACATTTTTGTTGCAGGGACAAAGTTATTTACGTATACTACTATTGTGGCTTACCACAAAATAACTATCGATGAAAATTCAACGTAAAATATAGCTCATTAACTAAACCATAATGAAAGAGGGAGATCTTATGATGACCGGAACTAGTATTCCTTTGTCAGAAGCCGTCAACGGAAGTACGCTGCGCATTAGCGGTATAGAGGTTCAGGGTGTGTTAAGAAGAAGATTGCTTGACCTCGGATTTGTGGTCGGCAATGTCGTGGAGGTTCTGCGGCGCAGTCCGCTTGGAGACCCTACCGCCTTTCGGATAAGCAACACAACGATTGCCTTGCGCAGAGAAGAAAGCTCACTGATTTACGGAGAATGCATCGGAGGTGGAGAATCATGAGTCATTACACTGTCGCGTTTGCGGGCAACCCTAACACGGGTAAGAGCACTCTCTTCAACCTGTTGACCGGTATGCGCCAGCATACAGGCAACTGGGCTGGCAAAACGGTTATCACTGCCGAGGGAGAGTTCACTCACAATGGTCATAAATACCAAGCAGTCGATCTTCCGGGGACGTATTCGCTGTATTCCAATTCGGCAGATGAAGAAGCCGCCAGAGACTATATTATCTTTGAGCAGCCGGATGTGACACTCGTGGTTCTTGACGCTACGTCGCTTGAGCGCAATCTAAATCTTGCCCTGCAAGTTCTGGAGATCACCGGACGGGCGGTTGTCTGCATTAACCTAATAGATGAAGCCCGCAGACTTGGTATTGAAATTAACCTAAAGGCTATCTCAAAGAGACTCGGTGTTCCTGTCGTTGCCATATCGGCGCGCAATAAAATCGGAATTTCAGCATTGCTTGATCAGGTGGAACGTGTCGCTACAGGTGCTTTTACAGCCCAACCTCTCCATATCACTTACAATGATGAAATTGAAAAAGGGATTGCCCTGCTTCTGCCGATGGTAGAGCAAACGATCGGTTCCAAATTCCCGGCACGCTGGATAGCACTTCGCCTGCTGGACGGTGAAGACAGCCTGCTTACTTCACTTAAAGACAACATCAGCCGAAAAACGATGTCTGGAACAAAGGAGGTTATTAGCCATGGAGTCACCGCATACGACTAAGGGTTCTGAAGCTATCGATTCTTTGCTGCTCGCCGCCAAGAGTCTTGCTGACGGCGGAGCCATTCGAGATGAGATTGTCAGTGGCATTTATGGTGTATCTGCAGGGATCTGCAGCGATGCTGTAACCTACCGCGATAAGAAAAAACTGAAGAGCACTTATAAGCTTGATAATATTGTTACCTCCAAAATATGGGGTTTTCCGATTATGCTCGCAATCCTGGGAGTCGTGTTCTGGATTACCATTGCCGGAGCCAATTACCCTTCAGGCTGGCTCGCTTCCTTCTTTGGCTTCTTGGAAGGTTATCTCACCGCCGGTTTTCAAGCCGTGAATGCTCCGGATTGGCTGCATGGTGTGCTTGTTCTTGGATTGTACCGGGGAACCTCATGGGTAATCAGTGTCATGCTGCCGCCGATGTTGATCTTCTTCCCTGTCTTCGCTCTTTTAGAAAATTTCGGTTATCTACCCCGCGTGGCCTTCAACATGGACCGCTTATTCAAGAAGTCAGGCGGGCATGGCAAACAGGCCTTGACCATGTCGATGGGCTTTGGCTGCAATGCTGCTGCTATCCTCTCTACACGTATTATTGAATCGCCTCGGGAACGCATGCTGGCAATACTGACTAATAACTTTGTACCTTGTAATGGCCGTTGGCCTACTCTGATTCTATTGTCCTCCTTATTTATGGCTGGAGCGGCTACAACGGGAACCCTTCGAACACTTGCTACAGCCTCCGTATTGATGGGTCTGGTCCTGATCGGTATTATCGTTACTCTAACCGTCTCCTGGGTGATGTCCAAAACAGCGCTGCGCGGTGTTCCCACCCATTATACGCTGGAGCTCCCGCCGTACCGCCGTCCGCAAATTTGGAAAACCATTCTTATAACTTCCAAGGAAAAGTCGCTTAACGTGCTAACCCGGGCCATCATCGTTGCGGCTCCAGCCGGGATTATCACTTGGATGCTGGGTAATATTTTTGTCGGTGGGGATAGCGTCCTGAACCATATGGCTGCTTTCTTCGATCCCTTCGCAAACCTGCTTGGCATGGACGGTTTTATTATTATGGCCTTTATTCTGGGGCTCCCAGCGAATGAAATCGTACTCCCTATTCTGCTGATGGGCTACATGTCCTCCGGGGCCATGGTAGATATTGAGGGCCTCGGCAGCATTAAGGATATCTTTCTAGCGCAAGGTTGGACTTGGCTTACGGCACTCAGCATGATGCTGTTCTCCCTGCTCCACTATCCATGCGGTACGACACTCATCAATATTTATAAGGAAACCAAAAGCATGAAGTGGGCTGTACTCTCAGCAGTCATCCCACTCGGCATCGCCATTACGGTTACCTTTACCGTTGCCCAACTTGTCCGATTGTTCGGCTGGGTGTAATCACAGATTGAATCCCACATCACCACCTAAACCATAGACTTATATTCTTAGGAGCGCCTAAGGGTATAAGTCTTTTAGCTGTATGCCTTAGCTGCTAACCCTTTTACTCCAAACACAACACTTCAGCCTGCATACTCCAACACCACACCATCACACACCTACCTCGTACTCCAACACCATAGTCCACCTGCATACCCCCAACACATACACCTCCTATATCCCCCGCTTACTAATACTTTACATACTCCTGCTATTCTAACTTTCTTCTTTCTTCTTATCTCTTCATCCGCAACTCGGGGTAGCGTCAAGAAGTTTGTGTACGAGAGTAGAAGTATCTCCTCGGGTATCCGCGACAAAAATACGGCAAATCGTCTACCTACATAGGTTCAATATATATAGTTGCACAACGTACACTTATATTTCTCCCTTAGCACACTTTAGGGTGTTTAATTGCACTTTATACACTTATTTTTGGGTATTCCGGGGTTTAACCGGCATATTCGTATTTTTAGTTGCACAAAGTACATCTATCCATACATCCGAGCGCCAAAAGCTAGAAATAAGTGTACAAAATACATCTATTTCACTGACTACCTCCGATTTTCGCCCAATTAATGGGATTAACTCCTCTAATTCATACTTAGCCACTGAAGGAAGCTTAGTAGTTTCTTGGTACGTGTAACTCGGTACGTGTGTCTCAGTAAGTTTGTCTCGGCAAGTGTATCGATAAGTGTGTCTCGGTACGTGTGTCGATAAATATACGCATTGTTCACAGAGTATCCACTCAAAAAAACCTCCGGTAACGTGCGTAATCCATGTCAGGCACCATCCGTTAAACGGGCGAATACACTAGGCATATGCTGATAAACAGAGAAGGGCAGCGGTTAAAACCTACTGCTACCTGCAGTATAGGAGTATTGAAAAGGAGAGGAGCAAGTGATGGCAGTTAAACTTTATCAGGGGCACTCTCCCCATTTGTCACATGCTGAAGTGAATGTTGTCATCGATGTCATACGGGCCTTTACCTTTGCCCATTATGCTTTTATTCAAGGGGTACAGGAGATTCTGCTGGCCGGGACAACCGATTCGGCATTTCGAATGAAGGAAGACTACCCTGAATACATGCTGGCAGGGGAAACAAATGGACTCTATATCGCAGGGTTTGATCTTGATAATTCCCCGGTTAGTCTTCTTCAGGCCGATCTGCAGGGGAGAACACTCGTCCAAAAGACTACCAATGGAGTGAAGGCGGCACTGAATGCGCTGGACGCAAAGCATGTGTTCGTCACCGGATTTACGAATGCCAGAACAACTGCTGAACATATTCTACAACTCTGCGGAGTCGATCAGAGCATTCAAATCATCGCTTCCCATCCTACCGGAGATGAAGACCTAGCTTGTGCGGAGTATATGAAGGATATCTTGGAGAATGGCGATAGCTTACTTGCGGCCCAAACCGCTTCAAGAATCAACACATCAGAGGCTGCCCATAAGTTTTACGACTTGAAAAGACCGGAATTCAGGAGTGGTGATATAGCAATGTGTTTAGAAGAACTGCACACACCATTTGTCATGAAAGTGAGCCAGAATAATAATTTGCCAAGGATTGTGAGGGTTGACCTGTGATGGATACTGAACTTAACCTGCCCGAGAGAAGCAGCAAACCGAGAGAACAGGGGATTACCGCGCTCATTGATACCGGTGTCCCTTTACAGTTTTTTCAAGATACTATCCTTAGCTCAGGGCAATATATTGATTATGTAAAATTCGGTTGGGGAACCTCTGTGGTAACCAAGCATTTGGAGAAAAAAATAGCCTGCCTGCAAGAAAACGGGATCGACTTCTTTTTTGGCGGAACCTTATTCGAGAAATTCATCAGCCAAAATAAAATGAGTGCATTCGAAAGGTACCTCAACAGGTTCAACTGTAAATATATCGAGATATCGAACGGGACGCTGGAGATGACCAATAAAGAAAAGGCGATGTTTATCAAAAACCTCTCCAAAGATTTTATAGTTTTCAGTGAAGTCGGCGCCAAGGATAGCTCCAAGGCCCTGCTTCAGGATGCATCCGAGTGGGTGGAATGGATACAGGAGGATTTGGAAGCGGGATCCGCAAGGGTAATTACGGAAGCCAGAGAAAGTGGTACCAGCGGGATATGCCGTGACAATGGAGAAATGAGATTGGAGATTATTGATAAAATCATAGAAACCGGAATTGATCTGCAAAAAATCATTTTTGAGGCTCCCTCCAAAAAACTGCAGACGATATTCATCCAGCTGGCTGGACCCAATGTGAACCTGGCTAATATCTCCTTCACAGACCCGATTCCCCTGGAAACACTAAGGCTCGGGCTGAGATCTGATACTTTTTTTCTTAACAAGGAAACAGCACCTTCTCTATTTCAAGTGGTACCCGAATGAAAAGATGATTTATAAGGATTGCAGACTCTCGGCTGCAGCCCTCAATAACCGCATGCCTTCCCGAAGCTGACCTTCATTCGCAAAAGAATAACTCAGACGGATCCACGATTTCATCTCTCCGAGGGGATCGAGGATCTCGCCCGGGACAAAGGCTATCGATTGTTGTGCACATAACCGGAACAAAGCCTCAACAGAGATCTCTTCCGGCAGCTTCACCCATAAGTTCAAACCACCCTGCGGAGCCTTCCACTCCCAGCCTGTGGCAGCCAGCTCTTCCTCCATAATCTCCTTATGAACCTGTAGTGCAATCCTCAGCTTCACGAGATGCTGCTGCAGGCGCGGGGAGGTGTAGTAATGGAGGAAGATTTTCTGATTCAACAGGGGAGTCCCGTTATCCGCAAGTGATTTGGCCGTAATTAATCTCTCCATGAAGGGGAAGCGGCAGGCCACGGCACATATGCGCAGACCGGGAGCTACATATTTGCTGAAGCTGCTGATATAAATGACCCAGCCCTCTGTATCATAGGCAAAAAAGGGCGGCGGCGGCTCCTCATCGAAATACATATCACGAAAGGGATCATCTTCAACCAGCAGGCAGCGGTAGCGCTCTGCCAGTTCTACCAAGAGCTTGCGCTGCCGCACCGGAACCGTGTACCCGGTAGGATTGTGATGGGTAGGGTTCATATAGAACATGCGTGGCTTATGCTTCGCCATCAACGCTTCGATCTCTTCCAGATCATAGCCCTCCGGAGTAATTTGAACCGGGACAAGCCTCGCACCCTCCCGCTTAAAAATATCCATAGCCACACTGTAAGTCGGCCTCTCTACAAGCACCGTATCCATGGGTCCCAACACAATTTTGGCGATTAGATTTATGGCCTGCTGAGCTCCTGAAGTAATCAATAATTCCTCCGAAGACAGCTGCAGTCGGTGATGCTTATTGAAATGCCGGCTTAGCGTCTCCCGAAGCTCGTCATCCCCTTGAACGGTCGAATACGTCCCCATGACCTTCGGGTACAGATCGAACACTTTTTTTACATAGTCAGATAAATAGAGATTAGGCAGCAGATTAGGATCAATAAGTGCCTGGGAGAACTGATACTTAGCCGGTACGCGTTGAATGTCAGAAAGCGGGTTCGTAAGCAGATAGGAAGACACTACCGCATTGTCCTCAAAATCCGGCGAAAGCATGGTACCCGGGGATACATAATAGCCAGACTTATCTCGCACATAGACCCTTCCGTCCTCTTTTAACTGCTTATATGCCTTAAATACGGTCAGTCGATGCACTTTCACCTCTTCAGCCAACAGGCGGATAGAGGGCAGCTTATCATGCGCATTCCATTCCCCCCTCTCCATACGGTTGATTATGAATTCATACACCTGTCGAAATAGCGGGTGTGTCTGCTGGTCTTCGACTGCCTTTTTCATAGCGTATCCCTCTCTCTCACCACTCATTTGTTATATTGTACACGAATTTGCTTCTCATCTGTTCTGCTGTTGATAATCTGTTCTATGTTCTCCCCTTTATGATTAACGGAATACTTAGAGGCTAAAGGGGAACTGAAAATGATATTTTTGGCTTATAGTTTGGTATGTCTAATCTTTGCTACGACCTTTCTCGCGATAAAAATCGGCGTGGATGCAGGTCTGCCCCCGTTTTTCTCCGCCGGATTACGTTTCTTTCTAGCAGGTTCTGTTCTATTCCTATGGATGGTTTGGAAACAAAAAGTCAGCTTCTCGCTGCTGCTGCGCAAAGAAATGCTTATTACGGGAGCTGCACTGACGTTCGGAACCTTCTCGGCCCTATACTGGGCGGAACAATTCGTTTCTTCTGGGCTTGCTGCGGTGCTGTCGGCTACCGGCCCCATTATGATTTTACTGCTACAGACCCTCTTTTTACGGCAAAAATCACCTATTCACTCCTTATATGGCTGTCTTATCGGCTTTACCGGAGTGCTTCTGTTGGTCCTGCCAAACCTTTCTGTGGATGTCTCTTCCCTATGGGTGATAGGCTGCGTCGTGATCCTAATCGGTGAACTCGGCTACGCATCAGGGACGCTCTATTCCAAAAAAGTTATCGCTACCTTCCCGAAGGTCTCTCCTATCGCCTTGAATGCAGCGCAAATGATGTACGGCGGAGCATTAATGCTTGTGTTGTCCCTCTTTACGGAGAAGGTACAAGTTGACATTCTATTCTCCTTCAAGGCTGCCGGATCGATGCTCTATCTAATGGTAATCGGCTCCATGGTAGGTCACAGCTTGTATTACTGGCTCGTTGCCAAGACCAATCCGGTCTTCCCTGCTACTTGGCTGTATATCTCTCCCCCCATTGCAGTCGGCGTGGGCGTGCTGTTCTATAACGAAGCCGTCTCCTGGATAACTCTAGTTGGCGTAGCAACCATAATTACGGGTACCGTGCTTGTAAATGGCAGTGCATTAAAGCAATTGATCCAAAAACCACGTTATAGAGCACAATTATCCAAAAAAATCTGATATAGTACGTACTATATGTTGCATTAATGACCACTATTATGTATTATATAACTCATAAAGATGATTAATACGTCAATAAGACTCATATATGAAAGGGGGAGCTGAGAATCGGTACTCCTTTTCATCAGAGGATTACCGACTTGTATCCGAAAAGTGGAGGGAACCTGTGATCGAACTGACATCACGTCAATTACAAATTATTGATATTGTGAAAAAAAGAGCTCCGATTACCGGAGAACAGATTGCGGAGAGCCTGCTTCTAAGCCGGCCGACCATTCGCTCTGATCTGTCTGTACTGGTTATGCTGGAATATATCGATGCTAAACCGAAAGTCGGTTATTTTCTGGGTAAGAAATCATCTCCCGGTCTAGGCAGCGGTTACCTGCTGCATGAAACGAAGGTAAAGGATATTCAGAGCGTTCCTACTATTATTCGCGAGACCACTACCATTCAGGATGCCGTAGTGACACTTTTTCTGCAGGATGTGGGCACTCTTATCATTTGCGACGATGACGGCAAGCTTACCGGTGTTGCTTCCCGCAAGGACTTTCTGAAGGTAACGCTTGGAAATCCAAGCGCAGCCGCCATGCCCGTAAGTATGGTTATGACGCGTCAGCCTAAAGTAGTAACGGTTTCACCGGATGATCCGGTGCTTGATGCGGCACATAAAATGATTTTTCACGAGGTAGACAGCTTGCCGGTGGTTGTTCCCTGCGAAATGGAGGGTGCCGGCACAAAGCTGGACGTTGTTGGGCGCCTGACGAAAACTTCCATCGTAAAGCTTCTCCTCGATCTTGAAGCCAGAGAATAACGGGAGGAACCTAACAGTATGGAAGAGTCTTCACAATTCATAACCATATGCTCGGATTCTATAGGAGATACGGCTGAAGCTGTCGTACAGGCCGTCATCCACCAATTTCAGAATCAGAAAGTTACGATCCGTAGATACGGCAATGTAAGACATGAGGATGAACTGAGGAAATTGATGGAAGAGGCGGCCCAGACTCAGGGCTTTGTCGCCTATACTCTCGTTCAACCCGAGCTTCGAGAGACCATACGTGAAGAGGCTGTAAGGCTTGATCTTCGGATTGTAGACATCATGGGCCCCATGATGCAGGCATTTATTGATACCTTCCATAGTGCCCCTCAGCGTAAACCCGGCCTTCTCCATCAGCTTGATGAGAACTACTTCCGCCGTATTGAGGCCATAGAATTTACAGTGGCCTGTGATGACGGACGGGATCTCGGTGCTATGCTGAAAGCGGACATTGTATTACTGGGCATGTCACGTACTTCCAAGACGCCGCTCAGTATTTTCTTAGCCCATAGGGGTAAAAAGGTCGTTAATTATCCGATTGTTCCGGAGATTGGTCCTCCGCAGCAGCTTCTAAGCTTGCCTCCGAACCGGCTGATCGGACTTACAATGAACCCTGAGCACATGCTAAAGATCCGTTCTGAGCGTCTTAAGATGCTCGGCCTTCCTATAGGCTCCCAATATGCCAGCATGGCTCGCATTACCGAGGAGATGGAATACTCCGATACATTATTTACCCGCTTGGGCTGCCCCGTTATTGACATAACGGATAAAGCTATCGAGGAAACTGCCGGAATCATCATGGGTTACATTTGAACAGGAGGGGAATTATATGGAACGCGAATTAGCTCTTGAGATTGTACGGGTTACTGAAATGGGTGCTCTGGCATCAGCCCGCTGGATTGGCCGGGGAGATAAGAATGCAGCTGATGATGCGGCTACCACCGCTATCCGTTCCATGTTTGATTCCGTCTCCATCGACGGTACTGTTGTGATTGGTGAAGGTGAAATGGATGATGCCCCGATGCTCTACATAGGGGAAAGAGTTGGGAACGGCAGCGGCCCATCGGTTGACGTGGCCGTGGATCCGTTGGAAGGAACAGAGGTGGTGGCCTGCGGGTTGCATAATGCTCAATCCGTGATCGCCATTGCCAATAAAGGAAGCCTTCTGCATGCCCCTGACATTTATATGGAGAAGTTGGCCTGCGGCCCAGAGCTCGCCGGCAAGCTAAATATTGAAGATCCTGTGGAGATTACATTACAGAAGGCTTCCCTTCATACCGGCAAAGCCTTTTCCGAGTTAACCGTGATGGTTCTTGACCGTAAACGGCATGAGAAGCTGATCGCTAGCTTGCGCGAAGCCGGTGTGCGTATCCAACTCCTGGGTCATGGAGATGTAGCAGGAGCTATTGCTGCAGCCTTGCCTGACAGTGATGTTGATCTGTACATGGGCTCCGGCGGGGCTCCCGAGGGAGTGCTCGCAGCTGCAGCCTTGAAATGCCTTGGTGGTGAAATCCAGGGAAAACTACTGCCTGAGGGACCCTTCGAAATGCAGCGCTGCCTGCGGATGGGAATTGCCAATCCCACCCGTGTGCTGTACATGGAAGACATGGTTGGAACCGGCGATGTGATCTTCGCCGCCACTGGAGTCACCTCCGGAGAATTCTTAAGCGGTGTACGTTTTATCGGAAAAGAGCGTGCGGAGACGCATTCCGTCATTATGAGGGCGCAGAGCCGTACGATTCGGTATATCCGCAGCATTCACTACTTGCCGGGCAAAGAAATTCCGGATGGGATTACGAATAGACAGAACGTAGCGTCTATGTAAGCAAGCCTTGATGTCTTAGATAAGATATGTATTAATAAGGGGCTTGGCCGGGAATCCGGTCAAGCCCCTTATGCTTAGAGATCATCTTCACCGCTAACCGTCACATTACCCGTCTTATCAATCCGAGCTTCCTCATGCCGCACAGTATCCTTAACTTGTTGTGTTTCTTGAACGGCCCGCTTATGAATTTCCACTTCACCTGTAATTACTGTGTTTTTGCTGACTTCCACTCTTTCTTCACTTACTGGTATACGGATTGTTTCATTCATGCCGACGGATTCTCCTGTCGGATCATCATTAATAGCCCGGCGTTCGATAACAACCTCCTCACGAGTAACGGGTACGTTGATTGTTTTTTGCTCCTCAATAACATCTTTATGAACAAATACTTCGCCCATTTCCACATTAATCTTGGATATATCCAGCTGTTCTTCGCGCAGGCGCAGTTTGCGATCCTCATCCCGTTCCAAATCCCGATCTGTTAGATCAGCAGTTGTAGAGCTAGTGATGGCCACGGTATCGGTGTCTACTGTTCCCGTCATTCCCGGTCTGTAAGCATTATCTAAGGGAGTGGTTCCAGCCGCCGTTCCAGAATTCATGGTATCGAGTCCAGTGTCCATACGCCCTTCCAGACCAGAGCCGTTAAATGCGGCATCCACCGTATTTTCAACCACGTTACGTGCGCCTCTAACAGTATCCCCGACTGTATCTCCAACAGTGCTGCTAGTATCCTTCACAGTTCCAACCACCTTTTCTCCAAAAGTATTGTTATAAGCATAATCGTTTGTATAGTGGTCAGAATTAGCGGAATTATTCCTGCGGAAAACAGAATAAATATCATCTGCCTTGGAGGTGTCGGCATCAACCATCACAAGAATCCGGCCTTCTTCTACATGCTTATCGTAGCTTGCAGCATGTTCCTCTGGAATACCTAGCCCAATCAATCCGCCCACCAATCCACCTGTACCCGCACCTACAGCAGCTCCTGCAAGTGTAGCCGCGATTGGCCCTGCTGCAATGATGGGTCCAATGCCCGGAATAGCTAATGCGCCAATCCCCACTAAAAGTCCAGTCAAACCTCCGAGGAATCCACCTGTTGCAGCCCCGGAAGCCAATCCTCCAGTTCCTTTGGTTCCCGTTTCCTCATTGATTGTATTTATATCTTTTTTATTTCTAGCAATGACTGAGATATCATCTGCCTGAAAACCATGCTGCTTTAATTCCTCAATAGCCTGAGAAGCCTCATGTTCGGTATGAAATACACCTACAATTTTCTTATTCATAACGATTCCCTCCTGCTAGTTAGTTTTCATTTGAGTTAGCATGCCTTGTACATAGCTATATTAACCAATCACCTCTCAAATAAACTGGAATTTGCATATTCAAAGCAGGTTCTCTCGGACACAATCTCTACAATGTTATCCATTGTAAGTTATATAATCTTACACGCAATTTACACAAATACCTCATTTGTTAATATTTTGGGAACAATTGTTATTTCACTATTCATTCTATCCTTTAAGAAGCTATAATTTCTGTAATCATGTTAATAAATGCAACATTACAGGAGGTAAACCCATGAACATGCGGTTAAAGGTATTGAAGGACCATTTGCTGTTTTGCTGCAGTGAGCACTGCTCTAATCAAGAGGTGGAGGACCTTATGCAGGCTTTCAAGGAAGAGCTAGTGGCGAAGGGTATCCACAAGACGGTAAAGATGAACAAAACAAGCTGCTTGGGACTGTGCGGCAACGGCCCCTTTCTAATTGTGTATCCTGACGGAATTTGGTACTACAATTTAACCCTGGACGATGTTCCGCGGATTGTTGAGGAGCATTTAATTAAGGGCGAGCCCGTGGAAGAGCTGGTTATGCTGAAGATGGAGGCTTAATCGTCTACAAGGATACACACTAAGGGGTGATCAAGCCTTTCGGGGCTATGAGACACCTCTTATTTGCGTTTTATCAGTCCGTTAAAATATATTGTATACTAGAGAAATATGTCGTCTTGCCACCTAGACACCTTATTAGAAAAGAGGCTGAAGCAGCCATGTCTATATTTAATTACAATTCCGAACGTCCCTTTCGGGGCAATCCTGACCTGCATCTACATTACTGGGGGCGTGAGAGCTGTGTACCGGGACATTCTGTCGGCCCCGGTGTTCGTGAAATTTATAAGATCCATTTCATTCACGAGGGAACAGGCCGGCTAACCGTAGGAGAATATTCTCAACCCCTGCAAGCTGGACAAGCCTTTCTGACCTACCCTCACATCGTTACTTATTATGCAGCCGATATGCATACGCCATGGACCTATTCGTGGATCGCATTTACGGGTGAGCAGGTCGAGTATCTTTTATCCAAAACATCATTGTCTCCTGAGCATCCCGTATTTCCTATGGATCTAGAATTAATGCCCGAGATGTATGAACGACTTACACAGGCTGCGGAGATTACAGATAGTCTTGATTTACCTTTAAAAGCAATCCTTTACCAGTTCCTTGCCCTACTGCTGCAAACAGTCCCTGCTTCTCCCGACATCCTTCCTTTGCCTAAGCAAAAAAGCCTTTATGTGGAGCAGTGCCTCCATTTTTTACATTCACATTATTGTGAGAATGTCACAGTAGAGATGATGTCTTCCACGTTAAAGCTGGATCGCAAATACTTATCATCCCTTTTCAAAAAATCCATCGGTATCCCGCCGCAGCAGTATTTATTGAACTTTCGCATAGCCAAGGCCTGCGAGCTGCTAGCAGAAACTCAGTGTACGATTGGTGAGATTGCCCACTCCGTTGGATATCAGGATGCCCTACTCTTCTCACGGATGTTCAAGAAGGTAAAGGGATGTTCACCGAAGGAATATCGATTTAGGCAGATCAATAATGACATTGTTCTATAAATCCCTTCCATACTGACATACGCATAAGTCCACTCTTTCGCTACAATTGAACGTGACACAGTTAAGTTAGGAACCGCTTACGAAGCAGATAATCGAGGAACCATTCGTATCGAAACCGGTTTTGATGAGCAGAATAGCTAATTGTCCCAGGCTTCATAAAACATTTAGGAGGAACATTACATGTATAACGCCAGTCCTACCAGATACGACAGTATGACATATAACCGTTCAGGCAAAAGCGGCTTGCGCCTTCCGGCGATCTCGCTCGGTTTGTGGCATAATTTTGGAGGCAATGATGTATTTGAGAACGGAAGAGCCATGGTAAGAAGAGCCTTCGATCTCGGAATAACTCATTTTGACCTAGCCAATAACTACGGTCCTCCAGCAGGCTCTGCAGAAGAGACCTTTGGACAAATTCTTACTAAGGACTTCTCCGCACACCGCGATGAAATGATTATCTCCAGCAAAGCCGGATATTACATGTGGCCGGGACCTTACGGTGAATGGGGCTCCAAGAAGTATCTGGTGTCCAGTCTGGATCAAAGCTTATCACGGATGGGATTGGATTATGTCGACATTTTCTACCACCACCGTCCAGATCCAAACACACCTCTTGAAGAGACTATGGGAGCATTGGATTTGCTCGTACGTCAAGGTAAAGCATTATATGTAGGGATCTCCAACTACAGCGCGGAGCAAACCCGTGAAGCTTCTCAAATTCTACGCCAGCTTGGAACTCCTTGCCTTATCCATCAGCCAAGCTATTCCATGCTCAATCGTTGGATCGAAGATGGTCTGCAGGATGTTCTTGCAGAAGAAGGTATTGGCTCTATCGCCTTCTCTCCTCTGCAAAAAGGTATCCTAACTGACCGCTATTTGAACGGTATCGCTGCGGATTCCCGTGCGGCAGGACCAAGTGTGTTCCTGTCCGAGAAGGAAATTACGGAAGAGGTTATCGGTAAGGTAAGGAAGCTGAACGATATTGCAGCTGCACGTGGCCAGAAGATGTCGCAATTGGCACTATCATGGGTACTTCGTCGAGGCAAAGTAACCTCAGCCCTCATCGGTGCCAGCAAAGTAAGCCAAATTGAGGACGCTGTTGCTTCCTTGAATGCTCCAGAACTCAGTGCAGAAGAGCTTGAGCAAATCGAGAATATTCTGCGGGGATAATTCCGAAAGAAAATAACAAAACGGCAAAGGTATTGATAGTCCCTTTACGGGATTACCGAAACACCTTTGCCGTATTTTTGTTTCCACATTATCTTATTATTTCCCGGTACTTCCACTGCCTATATCCGCCTGTTTCAATTATTCATTTAATTCTTGAGTGTCTTCGTCAATTTTGTATTCTAAAATATCTCCAGGCTGACATTTTAAAGCCTTGCAAATCGCCTCTAAAGTTGATAATCGAACCGCTTTTGCCTTTCCATTTTTCAATATGGAAAGATTAGCCATCGTTATTCCAACCTTCTCCGAAAGCTCTGTAACGCTCATTTTCCTTTTAGCTAGCATCACGTCAATATTGATTATAATTGCCATATTATTCACCTCAGATCAGACTATTAAATCATTTTCCGCTTTTATATCTATGGCTTCTTGTAAAAGTTTTTGGAGAACGGCAGCAAAGACTGCAATAACTATTGTAGCAAAAATCATGACCATTCCAAGTAGTATGACACCGGGGGCGTCGTCTTTCTCTGCCATGAGATAGAAAAGTGGCATGCCTACCACATATAAGATACTGATTGTAAATGCACAGTATTTTATATTCTTTAAAACTCTTACAGATAATTCCGAGAAAGCTTTATTCTTGTCAATATAGCTTAAAAGTTTAAAAGCTTGATACAGAGCAAAATAAAAAGGTATCGCCGTTGCATACAAATCGATAAAAACGAGATATTTCATATAAGCAATATCTGGATACAATTCTGCTGTATAATTCGCTATCGCAGGCACCAAAAATATGCACAAAGCAAGAACTGGGATTCCAATAAGAATAACAGCTGTTTTTAAAAAGAGTGTTGTTCCTCGTTTCATAAAAAGCACCTCACTTATTTATTATCGATTTGAATTTAACACAAAGTTTATCGTTTAACAATATATTTCAATTGTTATATAATATATTTATGTTATGATTTAATCGAGTAAAGTACCCGATTGGCACATTTTTACCGGGATGTGATGGGTTTCCATTGTGTGGTCGATGAGAGCCATTACGCGGAATTCCAGAACGAAGGTGTGCGGCTTGCCATTTGTTTGAATGCGTTGATGGCAGACAATACGAATCTCAATTGAAGACATGGGGAAACACAACCGGTTTTTTTGCAGATCCGGACGGCAACATTCATTCCCTCTTTACGATCAATCCACTATAGAGTGCCGAAGAGTCTGCTCTTATCTATCTGATACCAAAGTTTGCTCAAAAAAAGACAGTCAATGACTTCAGCTTTAAAGTCGTTGACTGTCTTTTATTAAGCTATTGTTTACCCTTTTACTGCGGACCCAACGGTGAGTGCATTCTCCACCTGTTCACTGAACAACATGTAGATCAACACGGTTGGCAGACTGGCAATCGTCATCGCCGCTCCCATTGCCCCCCAATTGGTCGTAAATTGTCCCTGGAAGAACAAAAGTCCCAGCGGCAGCGTCTTCAAGCTTTCTTTGGTAATCAGAATAACAGCCATAGTAAACTCATTCCATGAATTCAGGAAAATGAAAATGACCATAGTCGCGAGCGCAGGTTTTATAATCGGCAGCATGATACTGAAGAATGTCCGATAAATGCTTGCACCGTCAATACAAGCCGATTCTTCCAAATCAACGGGAATGCTGCGGAAGAAACCATAAAATACTATAGAAGTGAACGACAGATTAAAGGCTATATAGGGTATTATCAGAGCTCCATACGTATTGGCAATATGGAAATCGCGAACGAGAATAGCCAGCGGAATCATAATGACCTGGATCGGTATGAACATGCCGATCATCATATACGTGTGTGCAATTCCCCGAAAGCGCCACTGCAGTCTTGCTGCCGCAAAGGAGAACATTACTGACAGCGTAATCGCCCCAATGACCGTGGCAATCGCTACAATTAAACTGTTGGAGAAATAGACCGGAACATTGTATTTGGACCAAGCATCCACGTAATTCTCAAATCGCAGGTGAGTTGGGAACCCAAACGGATTCGATACGAAGATCTCATCATTATTTTTGAGAGAGTAGAAGATCATCCACACCAATGGATATACGGATAATAGAGCGTATAACCACATGAAACAGGCGACAGGCCAGTTATTGTTAAGCAGCTTCTTAAACCGGGTCATACTTGTACACTTCCTTTTAGTAGGAGATTCGTTCCCTGGCAACCAGGCGGTTGATGATAAGTGTTGCAAGCAGGCATTCGATGACTAATACAGCTGCTGCTGCGCTGCCATATCCGAACTCTCCTACACGGAAAGCAGAGCGATACATCAGGTAGGTAAGCGTGTAGGTTGAAGTCCCTGGCCCGCCGCTGGTCATAATATACATATTTGCAAAGGCATTAAGCCCCCCTGTAACCGCAAAGACCATACAGAATTTATAGGTTTCAGCCATCATTGGAATAGTGATTTTGACAATCGCCTGAAGCTTAGTTGCACCATCAATACGAGCGGCCTCCATGTATTGCTCCGGTACGGATTTCGCACCTGCAAGCAGTAGGGCAAAATGATAGCCCATGTACTGCCAGGCATTGACGAAAGCGATAGCGACAATAGCCGATTTTCCACTCGACAACCAGTCTTGATGATATTGAATTCCCAACATGTCGAACAGCTTGTTCATCAGGCCATATTCACTGTTATAAATAGATAGCCATAATTGACAAACCACGGTGATTGATAGAACTACTGGAATAAAAAAGCTTATTCTAAGAATCTTGCGGCCTTTAAAAGATACATCCGATACAGCAAATGCCAGAATGGAACCGATCCCGATCTGGGTCACTGTAATGATGGCAGCAAAGATAAGCCCATTATAAATAGCGGTATGGAATACACTGTCATTCAACAGTTCTTTATAATTATCAAACCAGATGAAGGTTCCCGCTGAGAGCCCATCCCACTCGAACATACTGCGAAAGAAGGTTTGCATAATCGGGTAAAACACCATAATTGTATACAAAAGGAGCGCGGGCAGCGTGAATATGGCAATCGCTGTCTTATTGCCCAAATATTTTCTCATGTCATCACATCCCCTGCGAATCTATCCGTGCCTCTAGTGTTGCTTATAAAGCAGATAGAACCCACCCGAGCGTTATCTTGAGCGAGTTCTATCCTCCGTTGCTGCTATTTAGCCTGTGGAACTGCCTTTGTTACATCTTTAATAAATTGTTCTACCGAATAGCCACCAGTCATCAAGCTTTGAGTAGCATCTTCAATTGCGGCTTTGAATTTAGCATCAGACAATCCCCAGGCAAACGCGGTAGTGCTGGTTATCTTCTCGATATCATCGGAAAGCTGTTTCATCATTGCCGGGTATTCCGTTACAACCGGTATCTCTACCTTCGTTGCTACAATTGGGTTACCGCGTTGTGTATATTTGTACTCTGCATATTTCAGAGAAAGGAAGGCTGCAACCTTTGCTGTAAGCTCAGGATCTTTTGTGTTCGGATTGACGGCATATCCGCCAGGACCTCCGCCACCGATAAAGGAGTATTTGCTTGTCTCATAAGAAGCTGCATCGACGCCTGGGAAGTACATCCAGCCTGCTTTATCTCCAAGCTTCTCAGTGGAAGTAGCAATTTCCCATTGTCCATTCAGGAACATTGCGGCTTTGCCTTCATAGAACAGCGAAGCGGCTTGGTCATAGTTCAGGTTAGTTGCACCTTTAGGGAGCAGGCCTGCTTTTACCAGTTCTACAATTTTCTCTGCGGCTTGTTTGTAGGCCGGATCACTTGGACTTACTTGGCCTTTATCCAGCTTCACGATACCTGCTGGCTCTTGACGGGTAACGAACATATCGTAGAGAGCCACAGTTGGCCATTTTTCTTTGGCAAATAATGCGAGTGGTGTAACACCTGCTGCATTAAAGCCTTTTACAGCTATCATCAGCTCATCATAGGTGGTTGGAACCTTAATATTATTTTTCTCGAACAGTTCTTTATTATAGTAAAGGAGCATGAATTCATTGCCTGCATACGGAAATGCATATACATGGCCATCATCAGAGGTTAATGTATTCATGGTGCTGCTGAACATTTTGTCTTTGAAGCCATAAAGATCGGTGTATTTATCCAGCTCTAGGATATTGCCGGATTTTTTAAAGGTATTAATAATGTCTACTCCCGCTTGGTAGATATCCGGTAAATTGCCGGTTGCCGCGTAGGTTTTGAGCTTCTGTCCATCATCTTGAGCCTGTACTTCCAGCTCCAATTCCACATTTGGCATCTCTTTCTTCAGTTCTGCCACGGCGTAATCATAAGGAAGCTTCGTATCATCGTCAGAATATTGGGCATATATGCGAAGTTTCACATTTTCTTGCGGTGCCGCTGTCGCTTCTTCCTTAACCACAGCATTTGTAGCGGCGGTCGTATTACTTGTCTCGTTAACTGTGTTGTTATTCGATCCACAAGCGCTTACAACAATCAAACTTAGACTTGCCAGTGCTGCTGCTGCCTTTTTTATCTTTCTCATTTCCTAACCCCCTTCAAGATCTCTTACTACCCTGAGTATAGAGAGAATAACTGCGGTTGATAATGCAAAAACTGCTTGCTTCTGGTACTATCTGCGTATGAATAAATATTAACCGCGGCTCTTCTCATACTCACTTGGTGAATACCCGTAGAATTTCTTGAAGCTTTTGCTAAAATAACTCGCCTCACTATATCCCACCCTCTCCGCGATATCAGATAAGCGTATTCCGCCCCGTCCAAGCAGCTCCTTCGCTTTCATCATTCGATATTGGGTGACATAGTCGCTAACCGTCATACCGAATTCCTTTTTATATACAGCTCGAAGGTAGCTTGCATTAATAAATACATGCTGCGCCACATGCTCAAGCTGAAGCTCAGAGTTTGCATAGCTTTGTTCAATGTAAGTTTTGGCGGATTGGGCTATCTTTGAAGCTCGGGTATTCTTGTACTGCCCTGTATATCGGATGGCTCTGTCAAATAACTGCTTAATCCACTCGAAGGTCATTTCGGCGGATTCAAATTTGCGAATTTCACTATATGGGAAAAAGTTTTCTCCAAAGCAATCCTCTATCGGATGCCCCGCTTCGGTAATATAGGAAAGATTCACAGCAATCAGGCCCATACAAATGACATACACATAATCAATGGATAACCGTCTTTCCCGGGTAGATTCAAATACGCCGTCCAGAATTAGCTGCACCCTTTCCGCATTCCGCATTCGAAGCCCGATCAGTAATTCTTCGTTAACCTCAATAGGGTAAAAAGCCCGCTTCCCGCTCTCTGTCAAAGTAGAACTGTAGGCGATGACCCGATCATGCCCGAGCACAAATTTGTTCTGCAGCGCTTCAAGGGCTTCCTTGTAAGAGCTTGAAATCCCCTTAAATCCCCCTTTACTGCGACCAACTCCAATAGTAATGGTAAAGTTCAAGTGTTTCTTAATTAACGAACCCAGCTTCTTATACCCTTCCAAGGAGGGAGTGATGTTCGTTTGAGCATTCGAGTGTTCGACTAGGCATACAATTCGACCTTCAGGCCCGTTAAAAATATTATAATTCCAGCCCTCTTCGAGAGCTTCATTCAGGATATTGGTGACAGCGTATTTCATCAAGAGTCGTTCACTAACTTTCTCCCACTTGCGGTCGATATGATCGATCTCGATACAAGCGACGATAAAACAAGGGTTTTGAATATGAATGTCAAATGGACTTAGGCGTTTGAGTACATCCGCATCGGTCAGATTATATTCGTTGCTAATGAGCTGATTAAGGAAACTTTCCTGCATCATCCGGTTATTTTCCTTGAGCGTAAGGTTCTCTACCTGAACTTTCCTGTACTCTCTCTGCAGCTTCAAAAGGGTCAGCATCAGCTCATCCTTGGAGAACGGCTTCAGAATATAATCCTCCACACCCAGCTTGAGCGCTCTCCTTGCATATTCAAATTCATTGTGGCCCGTAATAAGCACCACATTCATCTCAGGATACTGATCTTTCAGCTTCTCGGTTAACTCCAGCCCATCCATGAAAGGCATCGTTATATCGACCAGCGCAATATCCACCGGCTGCTCCATACAGAGCTTTAGCGCCTCGATTCCATTCTTCGCCTCGACAACAAGCTCAAAACCAAGCGTCTCCCAGTCCAGGGCCCCACGTAAATAATCCCGAAAAATAACCTCGTCATCCACAATCATTACTTTTTGCAATATAAAAACCTCCTAACTGGTCTGATAAGGCAGCTCAATTGAGACTTCTGTGCCAAGTCCAAGAATACTAGTGATATGTAGACCATATTCCTCGCCAAAATAGAGCCTGATTCGTTCATGGACGCTATTAAGACCGTAGCCAACTTGATTTTCTTGATCCTTAATTGCAGTGGTCAATGTTTGCAAACGTTCAGGAGCGATGCCTACTCCATCATCCTTCACTTTGAGAATAACCTTGTCACCCTCACGCCAGCCGAGAATTAACAGCTCCCCAAAGGACTCCTTGGTCTTTAATCCATGATAAATCGCATTTTCCACAAGAGGTTGAAGCGTAAGCTTAGGGATAATACAGGAGAGGATTTCCGGCTGAATATCAATGGTAAAGTCAAATACATCAGAGTAGCGAATCCGCTGAATGGATAAATAATCCTGAACGTTGCTAAGCTCATCCTCAAGAGAGATCTGATCTCTTCCGTTGCTAAGTGCTACTCTGTAGAAGTCGGCAAGGGCCTTCGTGGTCCGCTGTACATCTCTTGCCCTTCCCATCTCTGACAGCGTATAAATAACGTCCAGGGTATTGTACAGAAAATGCGGCTTCATTTGAGCGTGAATCAGAGCAAGCTCATACTCGCGTTTTTTTCTCTGCTCCGCACTGATATTCAGGAGCAGCTCCTTTATCCTTTGCATCATCATATTAAAGCCAGACGCCAGTATCCCGATTTCATCTCTTGATGCGATTTCCAGCTGATTATCCAGGTTACCTTCATTAACATGTTTCATTTGCCTAGAGAGACTAATGATAGGCTTTGCAATCCACTGGGACAAAACCCCCGCTCCCAGAATCGCAAACAACGAGCAGATAAAACCAATAAAGATAATTAATTGAGTAATCTTGGTTGTATCCTGAGTTAAGCGATTGTATGGAACTGTGGATATGAGCTTCCACCCCAGCTTCTTAATATCCGTGCTTACTAGCAGCATTTTGCCTTCAGGAGAGGGCTGAATCACATTGGGCTGTTCTGTTCCAAGTACCCAATCTTTCATTGCACCGTTTGGTAATGGATGAAGAACCTTATTCGTTTCGAGTGCCGATACCACAAGCCCATTCGAATCCGAAATTATAAAAGATCCCGCTTGTATAGACCCGATATTACGGTAAATGGCTGATAATGTACTCTCACGCATATTTAGAATGAGATAACCTTGCTGCTCACCTGTATTAATGTTAACAATACGTTTACCCAGCGTGAGTACGGGCTGCTCTGTGCTGGTCACCAGATAATTTCGGCGTTCCATGGCGAACCAAATATTGGAGCCATTGGTATGCTCCAGTTTGTTCAGCATACGATTCCCTGCTACAAGCTCCGCTTTAGCCTCCATAGCTAGGTTGGACCCATATACCACATTATTTTTATCTATAAAAGCAGCGGACTCCACGTCCGGGAATACGAGCAGCGCATAACTTAGCTGATTTGTGATCTGCGTATACAACTGTAAATCAGATATTTCTCCATCCTTCGTAAAACGTTCCTCAAAAATCACCTTGTTCAAATTCAATGTCAGCATATTTGCTGCACTCTCCGTGTTCGTGAGCATGCCATTGATGAGCGTAATGATTAAGGTGGAGTTGTCCGAGACGCTTTTTACCGTTTTTTTGACAATAGCCTCTGTATAGACATGGTAAGAAACAAAACCCAGAATACATAAAGGTATGATAACGACCGGCATATAGATAAACATAATCTTCTTACGAATCAACTGATTTCGGAACCATTCCGTTATTTGTAAACGCTTTAGTAATTGCATACTAAGACCCTCCATTTCAACAGCATTTACTTATTCTAAACGAACATAACATAAAAACAAGAGGCCTATCTCAAGTTCAATGAACTCTAGACAGATCTCTTGTTTCCATTTATTCCATATAACGGAGGATGGATTCAACTTCGTCCTCCAGTCTAAGATTCCTCTTTGAATGACAGCCCTTTATCCATAAGCGCCTGATGGAGCTATTCCATGGCCTTGGGTCCCATGCCATGCAGCTTCATAACCTCAGCTTCACTTAGCTTGGTGAGCTGTTCTAATCGTAAATAACCTGCTCCCACTAGCGCCCGCTTGGCCGGTTTGGCCAACTTATCTGGAAGATCACCTTGCGGTCCTCTGATCAATCCCCGGACCCCGTTTTCAGCAACAAGGATGGATCCATTCCCGGTTGGTCACTGAATCTTTCCAGTTCATTATAAGCCGGAATGCCATGCATAGCCATGTCCAGTCCCTCTTCTTCTTCCGCATCATTGACGCGAAGGCCAACGGTCGCTTCTATAACCTTTGCCGCACCGTAGCTTAGCACATAGCCCCACACGACCACCACGATGACTCCAAGGAGTTGAACACCCAATAAGTGGAACTGCCCTGTAGTCAGGAGTCCTTCCTTTTGGTCCAAGAGACCAACAGCCAAGGTACCGAAAGAACCGTTAATTCCGTGAACCGCAACCGCACCGACCGGATCATCCACTTGAAGCTTATCAATGGCGAGTGTCCCCCAGATTACAAGAAGACCTGCAACCAGCCCTATTAAAATAGAGGAGTATGGTGTTACGAACGCACATCCCGCTGTTATAGCAACCAGTCCAGCCAATGCTCCGTTCATAGTCATACTTGGATCCGCTTTGCCGTAACGGAACATGGTGTAGATCATGGCGGAGGTTCCTCCCGCAGCAGCGGCCAACATTGTATTTAAAGCAATAATCGAAAGGTTAACATCAGAGGCGCTCAAAGTACTGCCTGCATTAAATCCAAACCACCCGAACCATAGTATAAAAGTTCCTGCGGAGGCCAGCGGGATATTACTTGGAGCAAATACATTCACATCTCCGTCTGTATTGAAGCGGCCGCGGCGAGGACCCAAGACTTTAGCAAAGGCTAAAGCGGCAGAGCCTCCCAGAGCATGAATGGCAGCAGAGCCTGCAAAATCCTTCATCCCCAACTGAGCAAGCCATCCATCAGGATTCCACACCCAGTGACCCGAGATTGGATATAGTATAGCTGCTACAAAAACAGCAATCAGGATGTAAGCCTTAAAAGACATCCGCTCAGCGACAGCACCTGATATGATCGAGATTGCCGCAATAGCAAAGCCAATTTGAAACAGAACATAAGCAGATAAAGGAAGATTAAAATCGATATGTAAAGACTGTGAAGCGCCCCAAAAGTTGAAGCTAATGAGTCCGCCATAGTCTTTTCCGAACATAATTCCAAAACCAATCAAGAAGAAAGCCAAGACACCCACGGTAAGATCGACAAATATTTTCATGGTTACATTCACTGCGTTCTTTGTGCGAACAAATCCCGCTTCAAGCAGGCTAAAGCCGCCTTCCATAAACAAAACCATTGCAGCAGCAATGACTACCCAAATCGTATTTAATGCGACATCTGTTCCGGCATTCATGGTGTTACCCTCCCTGTTACTTTATATAACATTAACAATATTATAAAGAGAGCGGTAAATTGTCAACATCAAATGTTATGTTTGCTTACATAAAAAAGGAACAAAGCCTTGGCCCTGTTCCGAATATTGCATTTATTTTATTTAGATTACCAGGTTATTTTAGTTCAATTCGTCTATCGTTTCATCGGTTTTTCCTGTTCTAATATTGTACATTTCAAGCAAAGGTAGAACGAATATTTTACCATCGCCCATTTCCCCGGTCTGCGCTGTTTTGATAATGGTGTCAATGGTTTCTTGTACTTTATTATCGGAGACTACGATTTCAATCTTAACTTTATGATGCAAATTTACCGTGTAGGATTTCCCTCTATATACTCCCGTAGTATTTTTCTGCTGGCCACGCCCTTGTGCCTGAGTAACGGTGAAACCGGTTACCTCAATAACTCGCAGCGCATCGATTAATTCTCTAAGCTTTTCGGGACGAATAATAGCTTCTACTTTTTTCATATGTATCCTCCATATTAGTGTATCTCCGCATAAACGAATTGTACCATAATATTTGTTCTCTACCTAGATCATAGGATTGGATCTTTAAATAACTCTTCATATTTATCTGTATAAGGAGACTACACCGATTACTATATAGATTGTACTTAACCATACGGAAATTATTAGGTGTTCATGTAGGGCAACACGGGGAGAACACTCAACAGATTTGATTGTTCTCGAGTAACGGATAATTACAAAGTTTGTTTTGGATCCAGCTTGCTACCAGGAGTCTGAATCCGTGGCAAATAAAGTTTAGAGGGAAAATCCCCCTCTAAATCACAAATAAAACCTTGTAATCGGTAGCGTCAAGAAGTTTGTGTATGAGAGTAGAAGTATCTGCTCGGGTATCCGCGACAAATACGGCAAATCGTCTACCTACATGGGTTTCAATCTATATAACTGCACAACGTACACTTATATTTCTCCCTTAGCACACTTTAGGGTGTTTAATTGCACTTTATACACTTATTTTTGGGTATTCCGGGGTTTAACCGGCATATTCATGTTTTTAGTTGCACAAAGTACATCTATCCATCCATCCGAGCACTAAAAGCTAGTAATAAGTGTATAAAACACATCTATTTCACGGACTACCTCAGGCTGTTCATGGGCTTCAGTCGCTTGGGAATTTCCTTATCCATTCGCTCAATGGGATTGGAGGTGTAGGACTAACTATTATAAAGTTACTTGACAATGGATATCTAATGTATTAATATTATCCTATGATAAAAAATCTTAACTTAAAGATATCAATAAATTATCTTCTTTATAACTAAAGCTTGAAGAAACGAGAGGTGTAGTAATGGGCTTTTTAGACAAAGTATTGGGTAGAACTACAACAACAGAGGAGGAAAAAACAATGTCAAAGTTAAATATCGGAATTATCTTAGGAAGCACACGTCAAGGTCGTCTGAGTCCACAGGTTGGGGAATGGGTACAAAGTGTTGCAAATCAACGTGGGGATGCTAATTATGAAATCGTAGATATTGCAGACTTCAAGCTTCCACTACTGGGAGAAGTTGATGCTACACCACAAGCGACTGCTTGGAACGAAAAACTTGCCAGTCTGGACGGCTTCGTATTTATTGTCCAAGAGTATAACCACAGTATTACGGCATCTTTGAAGAATGCCCTCGACTATGCGCGTGATGCCTGGAACAATAAAGCAGCAGGTATCGTAAGTTATGGTTCCGTGGGCGGTGCTCGTGCAGCAGAACACCTTCGTGGAATTTTGGGTGAATTGTCTGTAGCTGACGTTCGTGTACATCCGGCATTGTCATTGTTCACTGATTTCGAGAACGGGACTGTCTTCAAGCCAGCTGATCTACACCTCACCAATGTAAACGGCATGCTTGACCAAGTGGTTGCTTGGAGCGGCGCATTGAAGGTATTACGCTAATACTCGATCCATTTTTTTCAATATGAAAAGACACCCCTCATTGCAGACATTGGCTAAGCACCTTATGGTGTCCCCGATGCAACTATGAGGGGTGTTTGTTTTCTTTAATCAAATAGATTCAGATAACGTTCCAACCCACTCCGTTTCAGATCTTCCCTCGGAATAAACCGTAGAGACGCTGATTTCACTCGGTAGTGCAGCTTCTCGGCTTCAGGACCATCATAGAATAGGTGTCCCAGATGGGAATGGCTGAACCGACTGTTCAGAGCCGTCAGGACCTGGCCATTGCGTAAATCCGCCTCCTTGGTTATCAGGCCTTCTGCAATGGGCTTAGTAAAGCCGGGCCAGCCTGATCCGGAATCGAATTTATCCCTTGAACTGAACAACGGCGTTCCGTCGACCACATCGACATAAATTCCGTCCCGGTCGTTGTCCCAATATTCATTCTGATACGGAGGCTCATCCCCCCTATTCCTTGTGACTTCATATTGCAGATCCGTCAGCCGTTCTCGCAGACGCTTCAGATCTTCTTTCGTATTCCAATGTTTCTCCGCAAAGTCGTCGCGTCCTGAACTCTTACGGTACATTTTATAATCAAACGGGTGGGTCTTATAATAATGCTGGTGAACCTCCTCTGCCGGGTAAAACGGCCCCGCTGGAAGGATTTCTGTAACTATGCGGCCCTTGAATCGTCGACTTGTCTGCAACGCCTTTCTTGAAGCCTCCGCCTGCTCCCGTTGTTCCTCACTGTGAACAAATATGGCTGTACGATAGGAATACCCGCGATCCATAAATTGCCCCGCATCATCCACCGGATTAATCTGCTGCCAATAGATATCTAGAAGTCTTTGATAGGAGAAAATGTCCTCTTGGTACGTAATCTGAACCGCCTCTAAGTGCCCGGTCGTTTCTGTACCTACTTCTTCATAAGTAGGATGATTCGTATGTCCTCCCGTATAGCCCGAAAGAACGGAGATAATGCCCGGCAGCTCGTCAAAAGGCTTAACCATACACCAGAAGCAGCCGCCTGCAAAAGTGGCTAGCTGTTCCTTTGGAGAGTTTCCATTCATCTGCCGTGCTCCCTTCATTTCTTTTCTAAAGTTTATAGAAAAAAAGTGACCCCGCCAATGTTTAGCGGGGTCGAGTTATATTTTATAAGGGGGTTATGTGTTTAATATAAACCTCTTAGCTTAACTTCATATGAAAGTATTATGAAGATTAAATTAATTTCGTTCTACGCTAACGAATTATTCCTCAAACTTGGCAAGTTCGGATTCCAAACCTTCAAGTTTGTTTCGGGCCGCCTCTAATAGCGTCTGCTGGCCAGCAATCTTGGCTTGTTCCAATTCTTCCTTGGCAGCCTCGATTTGAACTTCCAGATAGGTTATATCTGAGGAGGCTGCTGAGAAGGTTGAACGCTGCGAATAGGTCATCGTCATTCTCCTTTCTATGTTGAATCTCTGCCTTCACAGGGGTTTTCTAAATGGACGAATTATTTAATATAGGCTATCAAAGATATCTGAGGACGGAATTGGTGCAGTTATAGAACCTTGGGCAATTGCTTCGACCTCAAACGTACATTTGGGAAACTTAGATAAGCATGTCCCAAATGCCATGGTAAACAAATCCCACTAAGTAGTAAAGGATTTAGTATCCAAAAATCAGGATTAGGTGCCATTTGGTTTGGAAGTATAGGCCCGGCCGCCAGATTTATAGGTTGCAACAAAACCATCGGGGTCTGCACACACTGGTACCGTCGGTAATGCACCAAGACCATGAAAAAGGAAGCTGCCCACAAGTTCAGTGAACTCATGAGAAGCCTCTTATTATCTTACCCATACAAGAAAATGACAGTATTAGTCGCATTTCACTGCTTTCTAATTTCATCTTTCTCTGTCATCTCTATATGATTCGTAATACCAATCTTCATCAATTTCTAAATCAGTCTCATCACCGTAACCAGCTATCATATCATTATAATAATCCTCTTCGAATTGGATAGCGTCAGCGATTTCGACATTGAACTCTTCTTTCAGTGTCTTGTAGAAGAATCGAGAATAAAAGATGGTATTCTTCAAACCAGTATCTTCAAGCTGTTGGACTATATCTTCATGAAATTCATCCTTATTACTCGGATTAGCAAATTCTTTTTCATTTCGACTGACAAAATAGATTTTGTCATTTGCTGTATCAAAAAAATCAGAGTTAGTCACATCAAAAAGCGTTTCTAGTATCAAGGCGTCTCCGTATGATTCAGTATCTTTATGAAAAGGGCACGTTTTGAACATTTTTCTCTTCATCACGTTGGTAATCATTTGTGGTGTCGTTGGAATGATTACCGAATTTTCATTTTTAAATAGTCCGCCATTTATTTTTCTCTTTGCAACAGTTAAATAAGCAAGTTCTTTTTCCTTGAAACGATTGTAAATCCCCTTTAAGCTATTATTCAAGTCATCAATGTCTTTTTTAAATTCCTTATTACCTTGTTCATCGAAACTTAACCAATAACTTTTTTCCAACCGTTCAGAAATATCCTTCAAATTATTCCCTATAGAATGAACCATTTGGTTAATGTGTCGATTAGTTTCCTTAACTACAATTTCCGGAACTATTAATTGTGCCGTATAAAAATTCAACATTCGCTCTAACGCTTGCAATGATTCCGGAGGATTGTGTTTTGTCCTAAATACGATGAAATCAAAATAAATATTTGTATCTATTAACAAGTATTTCATATGCGTTTCCCTTTCGTTCAAGACACTTTATATTTTCAATTAAATCTTGTGTCAACGCTAACGTACTAATCCCCAAAAGTGGCAGTTGAATCTCCTAGATAAAACTGAATTACGGTTCGAATTTTACCCTATAACAAATGCTAACTACAGCTTCTGCTTATCTTCTTTACTCGGGAGTCTCTGCCTTTAAAACATATCTGCTGAACTGTGTGCACATAAACTTTGAATGACAATTATATCTTCCTCTTATCTCACATGCCCTTGCTTTCGCGTGACTAATGAAAATCATGACAATTCTTCTCCTAAACTTCTAATAGAAATTAAAAGTTTGAAGTTACCCTGACCAGAAAAGCGTCAAGGAATTTGAATTGTTCTTTGGCTTCAATTGATCACGACTTTGTGTATACTTATGGAGTATTAGTATTTCTTTATGATTGACACTCATTCGAAATTTTAAATAATATGATTTCAACTAAAAACTTACTTGTAAAGTTCTTAACATTTCAAAAGTGTTTACATATTCAACATTAAATTCTCTACAAACAACAGGAATCAATATTCTCTTTCTCATTTCTGGATTATTTGCTTCATGCGTGACTAGTTTATAATTTTTAGATTTCGCATAGGCGATTAACCAAGCATCTGCATTCCGAGCGAACTCCTCTTTAGCACTATCTGTAAATTGTGGGTTACTGTATGCCCATTGTTGAATTTCCGCATAACTTTCAATCACATCTTGAGAATCTGTACGTTCGAAATAATTTTTAAAATTCTCAGCAGTCCATATATGCAGTTTATCTGCATTTTGTGAGTTTGGAGAAATAATTTCATCTTGAATTTTATCTATACTACATATATTATTTTTGCCAGCATGGGTAATTAAAGATTTCCAAAAACTTGGGGCTAAATCAAAATCATAATATCCTCTATGTGCACTTATAAATACATTTGCGTCTAATACATACACTGTTACACACCCCTTTCTCTTGCGAAATTAACATAATTTTCAAACGTTTTGTTTTTTAATCCAGTTAATCTAAATGCATCTGTATATTGAATATTGCCTGTAATGGTTTGGTAGATAACTGCACTTGTAAATATATTACCTAATCTACTTTTAGTCGTGTTATAGAAATCGCCACCAGAGGAACCTTTAGATTGTTGCTTTTTTAATTTTTCTAAATAGTCATAGTAAAAACTAAAAAACTCTTCTTTAGTAATACAATGTAAATCCATTGCTCTTCTTCCGATAACAATTGGACTAACTCTGAATATGTTACTTAATGTTTCATAAACAACCCCATCAGGATAATGAGTTTCCCATTGGACTTCAAACAACTCTTTAGGACACAACATTTCAACGGCTGCTTCATTACACAATTTCTCAATATGTTGGTTATTTGTATTTATTGGAGATGCCTCAATTACTGCACTAGAACCCAATAGAATATGTGCTATTTCATGTACAAGAGTAAATATCTGAGCAGACTTTGAATCCGCTGCATTAATAAAAATCAATGGAGCCATATCATCTACTAGTACAAACCCTCTAAACTCCGCAACATTTAATGGACGATGAGTGTTATTACCTACAATCCCATTTTGCATTACTGTAATTCTATTTTTCTCACATTTTTCAATTAAATATTTTAATGCCTCTTGGAAATTTCTAAATTGATATGCCCAATTTCCCTTTAAATCTAATAAGTTTTGAATCTTATATGCTAATTCAGAGACATTAGAATCTTTGCCAGAACCAACAAACTCAAGTCTTGTTCCAACATATTGTTCATAATAATCCCGCATAAAATCTTGTCTTCTCTGCATTATATGTAATGTTTCAATTAGGTCTGGGCTTACTTGCTCTCTTTCCCCATCTTCTAGTGTTCTGTAATGAGGAATAGGTAACTTTTCTATTGGGGGTGTTTTTAAGAAAAAATACCCTAAAGGAGTGGCAGTAGCTGCGGCAAAATCTTCTAGTTGTATAAATGTCGGCTGTTTTTCACCTAACAACCAATCATCTAATAACTTAAACTTTTTGTGCAACTTATCCTGTTGAACACTACGATTGTATGCCCATATTAATAATTCTTTTTTAACAGGAACTCTTGTAGTCATAGTTCACCTCCTGTAAATATTCTCAACCCTATTACTTAAGTCCTACATTCCAACTCATACATCATATATGTATATTGAGCCTATAATACCACATACTGGAATTATAGGCTATCGTATCGTTTTACATTTTACCCCACAAACTCACCAAGCATAGTTTGATAGTTCCTTATATTCTTTTCTGTTGTGTTCTTAAACCGTCTGTCATCGAGAAAATCCTGAAAAGCAAATTTTAATAACATAAAAAAGACTACCTCCTGTTTTTAGGAAGTAGTCTATACTTTAGAAAATAGTTTTTAACGTGACCAGTTCTCAAACTGGGCTGAAATAGCCTAGACTACTTCACCAATGCAAGGCTCAAAAATCTTACATCATGCCGCCCATACCGCCCATGCCGCCCATATCAGGCATTCCGCCCTTGTCTGGTTCTGGCTTGTCAGCGATTACCGCTTCGGTAGTCAGGAACATTGCAGCTACGGAAGCTGCGTTTTGCAGCGCGTAACGTGTTACCTTAGCAGGGTCAACGATACCTGCTTCGAACATGTTCACCCACTCATCAGTAGCAGCGTTGTAGCCGATGCCGATAGCTTCTTTTTTCAGACGGTCCACGATAACGGAACCTTCTTGACCCGCGTTAGCAGCGATAGTGCGTACAGGCTCTTCCAGAGCGCGTAGAACGATGTTAACGCCTGTTCTCTCGTCGCCAGTAGCTTCTACAGCAGCAACAGCAGCATATACGTTCACAAGAGCTGTACCCCCACCAGACACGATACCTTCTTCAACCGCAGCGCGAGTTGCGTTCAGGGCGTCTTCGATGCGAAGTTTGCGCTCTTTCAATTCAGTTTCAGTTGCAGCTCCAACTTTGACAACGGCTACGCCGCCAGCCAATTTAGCCAGACGCTCTTGCAGTTTTTCTTTGTCGAACTCGGAAGTTGTATCTTCCAATTGGGAGCGGATTTGGCTCACACGTGCATTGATATCAGCCTTGTCGCCGCTTCCGTCTACAATTGTAGTGTTCTCTTTGGTTACGCGCACTTGACGAGCGTTACCCAGTTGATCGATGGAAGTGCTTTTCAGATCCAAGCCCAACTTCTCAGTGATCACTTGACCACCAGTCAGAGCAGCGATATCCTGCAGCATAGCTTCGCGGCGGTCGCCAAAGCCAGGAGCTTTAACAGCAACAGCGTTGAAAGTACCACGCAGTTTGTTCACGATCAGCATAGCTTGTGCTTCGCCTTCGATATCTTCAGCGATGATTACAAGCGGTCTAGCTTGTTGAACGATTTTTTCAAGCAACGGCAAAATTTCTTGCGTGCTGCTGATTTTTTTATCGGTAATCAAGATGTACGGGTTTTCCAAAACAGCTTCCATTTTGTCCGTATCTGTAATCATGTATGGAGAAATATAGCCACGGTCGAATTGCATACCTTCTACAACTTCAAGCTCAGTAAGGAATCCACGGGATTCTTCAACGGTGATAACGCCGTCTTTGCCGACTTTTTCCATAGCTTCAGCAATCAGTTGACCTACTTCTTCGTCAGCTGCGGAGATTGAAGCTACTTGAGCGATAGCTTGTGAGTCTTCAACCGGCTTGGAAATTCTTTGCAATTCCAGAACAGCAGCTTTAACTGCTTTGTCGATCCCTTTGCGGATAACCATAGGGTTAGCGCCTGCAGTTACGTTCTTCAGACCTTCGCGAATCATCGCTTGAGCAAGAACAGTTGCAGTTGTAGTACCGTCACCGGCTACATCATTAGTCTTGGTAGCAACCTCTTTAACGAGTTGTGCACCCATGTTCTCAAATGCATCTTCAAGCTCGATTTCTTTAGCGATAGTAACACCATCGTTAGTGATAAGCGGGCTGCCGAATTTCTTCTCCAGTACCACGTTGCGGCCTTTCGGTCCAAGTGTTACTTTTACTGCGTTTGCCAAAGCATCCACACCGCGGAGCATTGCCCGGCGAGCGTCTTCACTAAATTTAATTTCCTTAGCCATTGTTAGATTACCTCCTAAAAGTTTTGTGAGCGTTACTTCGTGACCATACTTCGTTCAAAACTACCCCGGAAGCATAATCTTATGTGTTGTAAGTAATTGGGTTACTACTTATGAGAATCTTGTGCTTAGCCCAAGATCGCGTGAATGTCGCTTTCTTTCATAATCAAATATTCTTTACCTTCATACTTGATTTCTGTTCCTGCATACTTGGAGAAAATAACGCGATCGCCTTCTTTAACTTCCAAAGGTACACGAACTCCATCCTTCAATGCTCCGCTTCCTACGGCAATAACTTTACCTTCTTGCGGCTTTTCCTTTGAAGAGTCTGGAAGTACGATTCCGAAAGAAGTGGTTTCCTCCGCTTCGCTCGCTTCTACTAATACGCGTTCACCTAAAGGTTTGATCATGAAAAAATAGCCTCCTTTGAATTATGTTTTTTACCTTGAAAACAATAGTTAGGACTATCAAATGAATCGTTAGATTCACAGATATTCTCGAAAAATATGAGCTTAGCGTAACATTCAGCGCCTGTTTCCATATTTTTCAGCACATTAGCACTCGACAGCCTATAGTGCTAACAACAATTTTTATGATACTCAACTTGAATGGGAATTTCAAGTCCTTTTACACAAATCGCCCTCTTTTTCGGGAAAAATATGGTTTTAGGGCCTGTACAAGTCATACCTTCTTTCATTCTATCCACTCCGAAAAAAAATATGCCTTAAAATCTTGGCTCAAAACCAAAATCAGTGGTTGAACGTATGTGAAACAAACCGCTACGGGTTCGGAGGGTTCTTGCGAACACTGCCGTTTCTTCAGAATCCCTCCGACCCTCCGCTCTGTTCGCTCCTATAGTCAACCTCTGGAGGGTTTAGGTCTTACTATAACGCGCCTCCCGCTCCGCATCGGCAGTAAGTTGCTTACGGTACACAATGGAGGACAGAAATACACTGAACTCATAGAGCACCAGCAGTGGAATCGTGACTAGAAAGTCCGAAATGAAGTCCGGCGGAGTAATGACCACCGCAATAAAGACAAGCGCAAAGTAAGCATATCTACGCATTTTACGCAGACGCAGCGGATTAAGAATACGTAGCTTAGTCAAAAACATAACGAGCAAGGGTAGCTCAAACAAGATCGCCAACGGTATGACCAAACTGAACATAAAGCTGAAATATTGTGCGATTCCGTAAGTCTCTTCAAGCCCCATACTTCTAGTAATGGAGATGGTAAAGGAGAGTGCCATTGGAAAAATAACGTAATAAGCAAAAGCGACACCGAGTACAAAAAGTATGAATACATAAGGTACATAACGCAGGGTTGCTGTTCGTTCCTCCGGGCGCAGTCCGGGACTTATAAACGCCCACAGCTGATAAACGATGAAAGGTATGGATAACACAAGTGATACCGTCATCGCAATCTTCATATACATCCCGATCCCATCCCAAAACGAAAAAGCATGCAAGACGAAGCCTTGGGCAATATCCGCGCTGATCAGATAATTATAAATGGGTCTCGCACAGAACAGTCCGCCCACAAGTCCCGCTAAAAATACAAGCAGCACATAGATGATTCTTTTGCGCAGTTCGGTGAGATGATCAACCACCGACATTCCTTCCGATTCCAGAGACATGCTGCCACCATCCCATTTCAGCTATAAAGTTCATATTGGCTTTTAAGCGCAAAAAAGGGAGTGTCCCATAAGTCTTTGTGACTTACAGGATAGCCCCCTGTGTTCGTTGTACTATTATTCCGGCAAGCGTTTGTCCTGCGTAATATTTGCAGAAACGTTCTGCGGGGCAGCCGCAACAGGAGCTTCTTTTTTATGAGTCGGTTCTGCATCGCCTATAACATCACGCGCACCTTCTTTAAACTCACGAAAAGTCCGTCCTACCGCACGGCCAAGCTCTGGAAGTTTATTAGGACCAAAGAGCAGCAGCGCCAATATGACTAACAAAATAATTCCTGGTGTACCTATATTCGGCATAGTTATCCCTCCTTGTTACTGTTAACCGTTCACGATATCGTTCTAACAATTCAATGATACCATAACTAATGTCACACATGCATCTCTTATCTATGACAAATGCTGTAACGATTGTAGTAACAGGGAGAGCTGCCGCAAGGCTTTCTTTTGAACAGAGGTGGTTATTGACGATATTGGCCTGTGACCATTAAAAGTGCTTCAGGCAGCTGATCCATTATGGCCGCCAGATTCTCGTGAACACCTTTCGGAGTTCCGGGCAGATTGACAATAAGTGTACGTCCGCGAATACCGCATATCCCGCGAAACAGCATTACACTCCGATTCTTCTGCATAACAGTACTCCGCATAGCTTCCGATAGTCCAGGTACCTCCCGCTCGATTACACGCCGGGTTGCTTCGGGTGTTACATCACGTATCGCCAGATCTGTTCCACCGGTTGTCAGTACCAGATCGGCCTGAAAATAATCTGTCAATTCAATTAATGCCGCGATAATCTCATCCTGCTCATCGGGTACGATTCTGTATTCAACAATCTCGCCCCCAAGCTCCTCCTCAACCAGTTCCCTGATGACCTGGGCGCTCGTATCTTCACGTTCACCTCTAGCCCCTTTATCGCTAGCTGTCAGGATTGCTGTCTTCCACGCCATAGGTTCGACCTTCCTCTCTATGTACTTTGTAGTGCTCCAGGATATTATCCTTCTTCCCGCTCGTAATCCCCATTCTTGCCGCCACTCTTGGAGACAAGCATGGTCGGTCCAATAATCATGTCCTTCTGCAGTGCCTTGCACATGTCGTACACAGTTAATGCACATGCGGAAACAGCGGTCAGCGCCTCCATCTCCACACCCGTCTTCCCTGTAGTTTTGACTGTTGCTTCTATATATAGTTCATCTTTGTTGTTATCGGAAAAGCGGATATCAATACCCGTAAGCGGTAATGGATGGCACATGGGTATCCAGTCTGCCGTCTTCTTGGCCGCCATAATTCCGGCAACCTGAGCAACGGCAAGGACATCCCCTTTACCAACGGTGCCTTCCTTAATGGCCTTGAATGTCCCGGGAGACATCTTGACCTGACTTACTGCGGTAGCCATCCGAGTGGTAATTTCCTTGTCGCTCACATCAACCATTCTTGCTCTTCCTTGCTCGTTGAAATGTGTCAGCTTCAATCCTAATTCTCCTTCCGACAGTCTAGTATGCCATCCTCGGTAATTAGAAAATCCATGAAGGCATCATGAATATCCATTGGCACTTTATCTACCAGCTGTATACTGTAGGCAAGTCCAATCCAAATCGGAGGTATCTCCGAATCCAGAGTAACAGACTCCCAGGTCGCCCGTAAACGGTCATAGTAGCCTCGCCCGTAGCCAAGCCTGCCACCCCGCTTGTCAAAAGCGAGCCCAGGTACAAATACAATGGCCGGCAAAGAACTAAGAGTTGAATCGGTTTCCTCGGGAACAATCGGTTCCGGAATCCCGAAGGCTCCGGGAGCCAGCTCGCTCCAGGAACGAACCCGATGTACGGCCATCGTCCCGCTGCCGGGAAGCACACGGGGTAAATATACTTCCCACTGTTCCTCCCAAGCTTTGCCGATAATAGGCCGGGTATCCAGCTCGGAACGAAAGGCGACGTAGGTCATAAGAGAAGTTGCATTATTCATCTGCAGAAAGTTCCAAGCATGACCGCAGACCAGCGAGGATAAGTACTCTCTCTGGTCGGGGGATACCGTGTCCCGGGCAACAGCCATCTGACGGCGAAGCACCTGCTTTTCTTCAGCGAGGATAACATCGTGGCCTGACATCAGCGGCCCCCTCCTCTTTTCCATTCCTAATCTTGTTGGTACATTCAGTTTACCACTCTTGTCCCCGGTTCGCCAAGATAGCTTAAATACGTAATCTCACCCGCCAGTTGCAGGCTCTCGCGTAGAAAACGCTTTTCATGTAAACTAAAGTAATAGATAATCCAAGGCTGCGGCTATAGATGCCAAGGCGAAAAATGCATGGGTGGAGGTTTCATTGTTATGCTTCTTCAAGCGACAGGTATTACGAAATCATACGGTATAACAAGCATATTAGACGGCATCAGCCTGCAAGTAAATGAAAAGGAAAGAGTCGGTCTCGTGGGAGTTAACGGTGCCGGTAAATCTACATTCCTACAAATTCTAGCCGGAGAAATGTCTTATGACGGCGGACAAATTCATAAATCAAAAGAAACCACCATTGGTTACTTGGCCCAGAACAGCGGATTGCAATCCGAGCGCAGCATTCAAGAAGAGATGTTGGCTGTATTCGCTCCGCTGATAGAAGCAGAGGGAGAACTTCGTCGGCTGGAGCAGCAGATTGCTGATCCACGGCTTGCGGAAGATCCGAAGCGATATGAAGACCTGCTGGAAAAGTACGCCCAGCGTTCAGATTGGTTCAAGGATCATGGCGGCTACGAAATGAATACACGTATTCGGAGTATTCTCCACGGCATGGGCTTTGGCGACTTTGCTCCAGAGACACCGATCTCCACATTAAGCGGCGGTCAGAAGACTAGACTCGCATTGGCCCGCATTCTACTTCAGGCCCCTGATCTTCTGTTACTGGATGAGCCTACCAACCATTTGGATATCGCAACCCTCACTTGGCTGGAGGATTATTTACGAGGGTATGCCGGCGGGATACTGGTCGTATCCCATGACCGTTATTTCCTAGATCGTCTTGTCACTACCATAGTCGAGATCGAACGCCATCAATCCCAACGCTACACTGGAAATTACTCACGATATATGGAACTTAAAGCTGCCGAGTATGAAATCAGACTTAAGCAATACGATAAGCAACAGGATGAAATTTCCCGTATGGAGGATTTTGTTCAACGCAATATCGTACGGGCCTCAACTACAAAACGGGCACAAAGCCGGCGTAAGGCCTTGGAGAAAATGGACCGATTGGATAAACCTATGGGTGATCTAAAAAAAGCCAACTTTTCCTTCGAGCCTGATTTCATGTCCGGTAAAGAGGTATTGCAGGTTCGTGACGCCGCAGTCGCCTTTGTTGAAGGCGAACCCTTGTTCACTGGGGCATCCTTTGAACTTCGGCGCGGTGAAACTGCTGCACTTATTGGTCCAAACGGAATCGGGAAGTCCACCTTGCTGCAATGCCTAATCGGCAGCCGTGAGCCTTCGGCCGGAAGCGTGAACTGGGGTGCCAAGGTAAAGATTGGTTACTATGATCAGGAGCAGACCCGTCTCAACCCTCGTAATACCGTTCTTGAAGAGCTATGGAGCGAATATCCGATGCTGGAGGAAGCTCGGATTAGAACCATTCTCGGCAACTTCCTGTTCAGCGGCGAGGATGTCCTGAAAAGGATTGCGGCATTAAGCGGCGGTGAAAAAGCGCGGGTTGCCCTCTCCAAGCTCATGCTGCGCGGTGCTAACATGCTTATTCTCGATGAGCCTACCAACCATTTGGATTTGGTCAGCCGGGAAGTGCTTGAGGCCGCACTGATGGATTTTGAGGGCACTTTGCTTTTCATATCCCATGACCGGTATTTCCTTAACAAGATGGCGGAGCGTGTATTAGAGCTTCATCCGAACGGTATTGATCCTTATCTTGGGAACTACGATGATTATGTCGATAAAAAACGCGAGCTTGAGGATATTGCCAAAGAAGCAGCAGAGCAAGCATCCGCAGGAGCCTCAAAGAATATCGGAAAGGACAGCGCCACAATTGTTGAAAAAGGAACTTCTACCTCCTTTGAAGCGGATAAACAGACCAAACGAGAGGAACGTACCCGCCAGCGGCGTATTGCCGAACTGGAAGAAAACATTTCCTCCTTGGAAGAAGAAATTGCCGGTATAGAGAATGAAATGACGAAGCCGGAGGTCTATCAGGATTATATGGCGCTGCAGGAGCATGAACAGGATTTAAAAATCAAAAAAGAGCGGCTGGCAGGATATTTTAGCGAATGGGAAATTCTAGCTGACGAATAGTGTAAATTACACAGAAAATATTTTTAAACTGTTTTGGTTTTGTTCATAAATACTTATCCACAGCTGTATCCCCAGATTCGGTGTATAACCTTCCCTAAAAAAAGACCCTTTGGGTCTTTTTTTAGGCATTAAATCGCTATTTATGTTGTCAATGATTTTTTATCCACCGATTTATCCACATTATCCACAATTTCCACAACTTATCTCCTTAATAAAAGCCCCTATTTTGAGGATTCAAAAAAGGGGCGATAATGCTGGTTTTACACGCTTTTTACACAATTGCAGAAGAAGTTGTGGATAACTTTGTCCACATCTTGACAAAATGCGCGTCCGCTCTAAATCTCTACTTTTTAAGCCTAAAATGAAGCTTCAGTTTCCTTATTTAGTAAGGCCGTGAATTTGTAGGTATTACTTATCAGAGAGGGTGCTGAGCAAAGCAGAGTTGCAGGCAGCGATATAAGCAATCCCAGCCGCCATTACAATATCCTGATGGGTGGCTGTTCCTCTGAATTTCATCCCTTCCCACTCCACCATTACGGCTGCCTCCGCCTGAGCATTCTCCCCGCTTCCAAGGGAGTGGAGTTCAAGACCAGCAAATTCGATATTCTCAGATATCCCTTGCCCAATCGCAGCGATCACGGCCTCAAGCGGTCCGTCTCCCATACTGGTATGCGACGATTCCGTACCGCTTTTCAAGTGACGAACGGTGACCGCTGCAATTCGGCGCGGTGCACTTCCGGCCAAGACCTGTACATCACCCAGATCATAGACCTGTGCCTGCTGACCTGTTGTGCTGCTTACCATTCGAAGCAGCTGATCATCACTGACAACCTTTTGACGGTCTGCTGTTTGCTTAAAGGATTCGTACAGCGTCTCCAGTTCCTGAGGGTCCAGAGCGATTCCGTATTTTGCTACACGATCTTTTAATGCATGTCTGCCAGAATGCTTGCCCAGAATAATCATGCTTCTTGGAATCCCCAAACGCTCAGGGTCCATAATCTCGTACGTACTGCGATCCTTCAGCAATCCATCCTGATGAATACCCGATTCATGTTGGAAGGCGTTTCGGCCTACAACCGGTTTATTATAAGCAATTGGGAAATGCATGGCTCCGCTAACCCATCGCGAGACGTCATATAACTTATCCAGAACAATTCCCGTCTCAGCACCAAGAACATCCCCGCGTGTCTCCAGCGCCATCACCAGTTCCTCTAATGCACAGTTACCCGTACGTTCGCCCACACCATTAACGGTTACTTCAATTTGGGTCGCTCCCCCCTCGATCGCCGCTAGACTATTCGCAACAGCAAGACCCAAATCATTGTGGCAGTGAGCACTATAACTAACCCTTTCCCCTCCTCTTGCACCCAGTCTTACCCTGCGAAACATCTCTCCGTATTCCCCCGGCAGAGCATAACCTACGGTATCCGGCAAATTGATTATGGTAGCTCCCTCTTCAATAACCGCTTCGACCATCTCAATTAAGTCATCCATTCCGGTTCGTGCTGCATCCATAGCTGTAAACTCTACAACCTCACAGAACTGGCGGGCATATGCTGTCATTTCTCTTGCAGCAGCCACAACCTCAGGTCTGCTCTTGCGCAGTTGATGGCGCAGATGAATGTCGGAGGACGAGATGAACAAATGAATACGTCTACGTTCGGCGTCACGTGTAGCCCTCAGGGCAGCATCAATATCTCCTTTAACCGCACGTGCAAAACCGCAAATTTCCACATTCCGTATCTTACGTGAAATCGTCTCAACCGCCGCGAAATCACCCGGACTCGATACTGGAAAACCGGGCTCCAATACATCCACACCCAGATCGCCCAGCTTTACGGCAAGTAGTATCTTTTGCTCGGGAGTCAGGCTGGCACCTGGAGCCTGTTCACCATCACGCAGGGTGGTATCAAAAATCTGAATACGTTTCTTTACCGGAATAATCATGGAAATTCCTCCTAAAGTTTTATATGGTTCTGAAGGATACGTTAATAAAAAAACGCAAAAACCCGTCATCTCTTTGTAAGAGACGACGGGTTTCCCCTCCGCGGTACCACTCTTGTTGACGCATAGGCAGTAATGACCCAGCTGCGTCCAGCTCTGCTCCACTCATCTTCTTGCTAAAGCACGAAATAAGTGAAGGTCTGGTAACGGAGACATCCGTAACGGCGTATCTTTACCTTTCCGCCATTCCGCTCCCGGGCGAGCTTCAAGGGCTGCGATGTCTGCGTCACACCACCCCGCAGCTCTCTGATCATCACATTACCCTTTACTACTCCCGTTCATTGCGTTATAAATATACACAAAAAAGCCTGCCATCTCATTCAAGAGACGACAGGCTGTTAACCTTCGCGGTACCACTCTTGTTGACATCAAGATTCTGCAATACTTATGCAGTCCAAGACACCCACTCTACCTGTCACACAGCTTCAAGGAAATCATTCTTCCTCGTCACTTACATGACAACCCTCTTACGGAGGTGACCCGTAATCGTGTACTTAGACCTTAGCTTTTGGTCCCTGTTCCACCATTCCGCTCACGGACGAGTTCAGGTATCCTTCGACTGCGTCGCACCTACCCGCAGCTCTCTTATCCCGGATTCCCCTAATGCTTCCGATCATTGCGTTTATCTTTTCTTTAATTGACAAGATTATACTCGGGTTCTATGGCAATAGTCAATAGGCTGAAACGGACCACTTTTCCAATGAAAAGCCGGGATCAGCCACCATATCCAGCGGAGTGCCGCCGTCATGCCGCCATTTCACATAAGCCGCAGCACCTATCATTGCCGCATTATCCGTACAATATATAGGAGGCGGGATAATAAGCTCGATTCCCTCTACTTTACACCGCGCTGTAAGCGCCGCGCGCAAACCCCCATTAGCAGCAACACCACCACACAGCAGAAGCTGTTTGGCACCAGTCGACCGAACCGCACGAATAGCCTTCTCTACAAGGACTTCAACAACCGATTCTTGAAAACCGCGGGCAATCGCAGCCACGTCAGGTGTCAGACCCTTCATCTTGGTCTGATTCACTACATTCAAGACAGCCGATTTCAGGCCACTGAAGCTGAAGTCATAGGAGTTCGGCTCCAGCCAGGCACGCGGGAGGGTTACTACTTCCGATGCTTCCCGGGCCAGACGGTCCACATGCGGACCTCCAGGATAAGGAAAACCTAAAGCTCGGGCAACCTTGTCGTAGGCTTCACCTACAGCATCATCTCTGGTACGGCCGATTATACGGAACTTGCCTTCCTGCTCCATATGAACCAACTCGGTATGGCCCCCGGACACTACCAGAGTCATGCAGGGATATTTCAATTCTGTCACAAGCCGGTTAGCATAAATATGACCGGCAATATGGTGTGTACCGATTAGAGGTTTACCCCAAGCCAGTGCAAGACTCTTCGCGGCTACCACTCCTACAAGCAAAGCCCCCACTAAGCCGGGGCCTTGGGTTACAGCTATAGCGGCTAGCTGGTGAGGTTGTATTCCGGCAGCAGCCATTGCCTCTTCTATGATCAGCGTAATTACCTCTACATGCTTACGGGAGGCCACCTCCGGTACAACTCCACCAAAGGCTCGGTGAGTTTCAATCTGGCTGGAAATGATGTTGGACAGCACCTCACTGCCGTCCTTAACGACTGCGACGGCTGTCTCATCACAACTTGTCTCAATCGCCAATATATATACAGCTTGAGAAGCTCCCTTATCCATATCCTTGTCAATCTCCATTCCTATTTCACGCTTCCTTCCCTAACCCTTTCTTCCTCGTAAGCCGGCAGATCGGCCCACATAATCAGTGCGTCCTCACGGTTATCGGAGTAATATCCCTTACGCGTGCCGGCGGACCGGAAGCCTTTTTTGCGATATAAATTCTGGGCGATCTGGTTCGATACCCTTACTTCCAGTGTTATAGATTTCATACCGAGGTATGAGGCCGTTTTCATCAGCTCATCCAGCAGCTGTTCTCCCCACTTCCGCCCCCGAAAAGCCTCAAGCAAAGCGATATTCGTCACATGCGCCTCATCCACAATCGCCCACAAACCTGCGTAACCGATAATTTGACCTTGATGTTCCATAACCATATATTTAGCAAAATGATTATGCGTCAGTTCATTCCGGAACGCTTCTTCGGTCCATGGCATTGTAAAAGCTTCCCGCTCGATAATCAGAATATTAGGGATATCCTCCACCCTCATCAGCCGAAATACAAGCCGGTCACTTTGCTCTCTAACTGCATCCGCTTCCGTCATCTTTTATTTCGAGCCTCCTTCAGTGCTTTTACGCAAATTAACTTCCGCTTCGGTAAGCTGTGTATAGTTAGGAATCAGGCTATGAATGTCGTCACTCCCGTGAGAATGCCGTTCTTCACCCAGAAATCCCGTCCAGCGACCTTCAAGCTCATAAGGCACCGCACGTATGTCCGTTATTCCTCTAAGCAATTCAAGTGATTCATCACTTGCATGTAGTGAGGTCTCCCCTACGAACCATAGGCAGTGCGGCTTGTTCCCTTCGACTTCGGCCTGCTGTAGAAGTTGTATTAATTGCTGAACCCAATCCTGCATTAAACGGATGGCATCGGGCGCAAGCCTCTCCGGGCTAACCCTCCCGTTAGAAGCAAATAAAGCCGTATAGGCTTGACCTCTGCGGGCATCCAGCAGCGGAATAATCCAATCCGGAGCGTGATGATCATCCACAGCATCCTCCGAACTTTTCATGAAGCCACCCCATGCCAGCGCTTGGAGACTAGAGACGCCGACCACAGGAATATCCCAAGCCCAAGCCAGCGTCTTCGCAGCACTTACAGCAATACGTGTGCCTGTATAAGAGCCGGGTCCCACTCCAACGGAAATACCAGCAAGTGAATTCCCGCTTGTTCCCGAAGCCTGCAAAGCCTGTTCTATAATAGGCAGCAAATGAACAGAATGATTCCGCTCACCGGAAGCATTAATCTCATGAACCACACTATTGTTCTCCGTAACGGCTACACCAAGTGTTGCCGTGGAGGTATCCAACGCCAAAAACCGCTTACGCGGCTCCTTCTTTTCAATCGTCATCTTTCTTAACCCCATTCTGGATCAGATTACGGCAAACGGCCCCATATGGCTCCCCGATTCCGGTCAGCGTGATCACTCGTTCTTCCAATCCAACCGTCTCAATATAGATGTGCAAATGCCGCGGAGGCAATAACTCTGTGATGATACTGCTCCATTCTACAAGGCAAACCCCTTGTCCATAAAAATACTCATCTAGCCCGAGCTCATCTGCCTCCTGAATGGATAGCCGATAAACATCCATATGGTAGAGCGGCAAGTGTCCCGAGTACTCCTTAATAATTGTAAAAGTAGGACTGTTAACGATGCCCTGTACTCCCAAATGGCGGGCAAAACCTTGCGAAAATGCTGTTTTCCCTGCTCCCAAGTCACCGTCCAGTCCTATGACAGTACCTGCCGTAGAAGCAGCTGCAATTGCACCCGCCAAAAGTTCAGTATCCTCAAGGCTGTAAGAACGGTAAGTGAAAACCGTCTCTGTAATATTGTCCACTCAACGACCACCTTTTTCTTATACCCTCCGAATTTCAATACTTTTTATTATATCGGATATGATTGCCCTACCGCAACAATTGTCGATACCGATTCCTTAGGCACTGGGAGGATATATTTTCTTTGTGCTATGTTTTACTGTTGAGAACTTTCTGCCTGATCGCTGTGACACCAAACTATGAAATATCATCCCAATCATAATGACTGCAATTCCTATCCAAGAGAGGGCGGAAGGTGCCGGGGCCGATAAGATCAACATTTCACCAAACAAGGCAAACAGTACCTCCAATGACTGAGTGGCCTCGACTGCAGCCAAACCTGTCATACTGTGCCGAACCATATCTGTAGCGCGGAAAAAAAGTACTGTCGCAATCACTCCTGAGCATACCGCTACAATCGCGGATTGCCCTATCTGTTCTGTAGAAGGTAGACCCGTCTCAAACAACCCGTAAACAGCTATAATAAGCCAAAAAGGTAGACTCGCCAAAGTCATCCCGAGAATTCGCTGATATACATCCAATTGATCGCCGCACAGCACCATCATTTTACGATTTCCGAGCGGGTACGCGAAGGAAGCGATTAGAACCGGGAGGATACCCAGCAGGATCTGTCTTGGTGTCAAAGACTGTGAATGCTCCAACTGAAGCAAGGCCACACCTGCGAGAATAATAAGAGACATAGCTAGTCCCATTAAAGGAAGCTTCCCACGCTGGTACACAGTGCCATTAGGACTCGTCACCCATTGTCCGAAGAAAGGGGCAAGCAGGGAGCCGGAGATGATGGTAATCTGCCATGTTCCTGCAGTGAGCCAGCCCGGGGCGTAGGCAGCAGCAAAACAGATTGGAGCATAGAACAGCCCGAAGCCGACGGTTCCCCATTTCAACCAGGCCACAGGGCGCTCTGACATCGCTGTTAACAGAGGTTTAAGCTTCCTCCGCCCTGCCACAATAGTGAAAAAGAAAGGCAGTGTAAACAAATAGCGTAAAGACGCACTCCATGCCCAGCTTCCCCCTGAAAGCTCCATCCGGCGATTTAATACAAATGTTACTGCAAAAAATAAAGCCGAACAAATACCGAGCAACAAAGGACGCATGACTATCAACTCTTTCCTTATCCAATTCAAACTTATATTTAAAATTAATATATGGGTTGTCAGATCATATCGTCAATCCATAAAAACAAAAAAAACCATGTGTGGTAATCCCACACATGGCCTTAAGTCGACAATATTTATCGATGTACTTCCAATTTTACGAGTTAGTGATCTTGTTCCTCCAGCCGTTCCACACCCACTGTGTGCGTATTGGTTGGTCGGGATCCAACCTGAACGGTAGCCATCTTATTCGCAACATCCACTTCCTCAATCCATACCGGTTCTCCGTCTAAATGAACGGCAATCATATCCTTGGATGCAAAAATATCCTGTGCGCGCTGAACATCCATTACCCTGTTCCCCTTCCATCGGTCGTTAAAGTCTATTCGTTCGGTTCCATCTCGGAGAGATCACCTAAGGTCCCCTCCGGATCTAAGTTATTCGTATCCATATCCGATTCAAAATCTTCCGAGAGAGAGGTTATGGCCTCCCAATCCACTGCAACAGCCGGGATAAAGCCCTCACCTAAGGTTTCGCTTAATCGATGATCCACAATATTCCTCCGCTATAACCGATTTCGTTTTTGTGCTTGGCTTATTCTCCCCCATGCTTTACAAAAAATGCATCTGGCTAGAAAAATGCCTTTCGCTTCATACTAAGCGTAAAAATTGTAGGAGGTGTCAGTCATGCATACCGTTTGGAAAGGGGCTATAAGCTTCGGACTTGTCCATGTGCCGGTTAAAATGTTCTCGGCTACGGAAGACAAAGACATTTCATTGCGTTATATCCACAAAGAATGCGGAAGTCCATTGTCCTACGTACGCAAATGCCCTGTCTGTGATAAAGAGGTCGCCTGGGAAGAGATCGGCAAGGGATATGAATATGAGAAAGGGAAGTTCATCACCTTCGATAAAGAAGAACTGGATCAGCTTACTGAGGAAAGTACCAAGAACATTACCATCTTGGACTTTGTAGACTTGACTGAGATTGACCCGATGTATTTTCAGAAAACCTATTATTTATCTCCAGACCAAGCAGGGACTAATGCATACCGTCTTCTTATGGAAGCTATGAGACTAACCGGTAAAATCGGCATTGCCAAAATATCCATCCGCTCTAAAAGCAGTCTGGCAGCCATCAGAGTTCTGGAAGAATGCCTGGCGATCGAGACCATCTATTATCCCGATGAGATTCGCCCGGTCTCCCAAGTCCCTAACCTGCCGGAAGCAGCAGCTGTAAATGATAAGGAGCTGGATATGGCTAAGATTCTTATTTCCCAATTATCCACTCCATTTGAGCCTGGCAAATATACCGATGATTATCGGCAACGAATGCTTGATCTAATTTCCCACAAGATAGCAGGGGAAGAATTCCACATTGTACCAGTACGCCAGGAGAGCAATGTGATCGACCTGATGGCAGCTTTACAGGCCAGTATAGAAGCGGTACAGCATATCCCTTCAGATCCTGGGACTGTAACTGCACCGAAATCCCGCAAAGCTGCAGCAGGCGGTGCCAAAAAGGCAGCGACAAAATCAAAAAAAGATACGGCAGAAGCACCTGTGATCACACCCAAGCCCAAGCGGCGGAGTGCCAAGAGTAAAGAAACCGTATCTTAGGGGGATCGGCTAATGAAATTTTCTCCTATTATACCTTTTGAGCCGATCCTTACGAATCAGCTTCCCGTTGGAGATACATGGATTGCCCAGATCAAATGGGATGGCGTTCGTATGCTGTCCTATTATGACGGGGGTTGCACGGAGCTAATTAACCGTCGGGGGAATCGCAGAACTCCGCAATACCCTGAGCTTACAGACATCAAGGCTTACTGCAAGGCAGACTCCGTTATTCTGGATGGAGAAATTATTGCGCTAAGCAACGGAAAACCCTCCTTCCAAGAGGTCATGAGGCGTGACAGCTTAAGGAAAGAAGCCGCCATCCGCTCAGCAAAGGATCAGATACAGGTCATTTATATGGTATTCGATATTTTATTTTGCAACGGGATTTGGACACTCAACCAGCCCTTATCAAGTCGACAGGCACTGCTTAAGGAAATGTTAATCCCATATCCGCATGTTCAAATTGTCCCTAGCTATACGAATCCGGAAGAACTTTGGGCTTCAGCCCAATCCCATGAATTAGAAGGGATTATGTGTAAAGACCTCTCTAGCACCTATACTCCAGGCGGAAAAGACAAACGCTGGCAAAAACGAAAAATCATTTCCGACGTCACAGCCGTAGCCGGAGGCGTTACCTTTCGAGATGGACGGGTTAACGCCCTTCTGCTGGGCCTGTATGACGAAGAAGGAAGATTGCAATATATAGGCCATGCAGGTTCCGGAAGATTGAAAATGGAGGACTGGCGCCTGTTGACTAACCAAGCCCTTAAGCTTGCTACCCCAACCATGCCTTTTACCAACCTCCCACAGCGCTATGCAGGAGCTTTCTGGGTTTCCCCTCAGTTGGTCTTTAAGGTTCATTTTCTGGAGTGGAACCCTTCAGGTACGCTTCGCCACCCGGTGATTCAGGCTTCAGTGGATATTCCACCTAGGGAATGCAGATTAACGGGGCAAAAAAACTAGAAAGGAGGACATTTATATGCCGGTATCCGTCAAAGGCTCTATTACCATACACGGCCAAACCTTATCCATCACCAATCCAGATAAGTTGCTCTGGCCCGAGCGCGGCATCACGAAACGAATCTATTTAGAAAAGCTTGCCGCCTTATCCCCGTATCTGCTCCGCTATTGCCAAAAACGGTTGCTGACGGTCATCCGCTATCCCCATGGTGTAGGGGGGATGTCTTTTTATCAAAAAAATGCACCCGATCCCTTGCCTCCCTTCGTTCAAACCTATACTCAAGACAACATCACTTATATTGTGCTTGAAGGTTTGCCCGAACTGCTCTGGCTTGGCAATCTCGCCGCACTGGAATTCCACCCCTCCTTACACTATATCGGCAGCGACCTCCCCTGTGAATGGATGATCGATCTGGATCCCTCCCTTGAGATCGAACCCCGTATTATGGAAGCTGCATCTATTGTAGGGCGCGTGCTTAGCTCACTTGGATTGAACTCCGTACCCAAGACTTCCGGGGCCACCGGTATTCAAATTATTATTCCCGTTAAACCGGGTGTCACCTTTTTGGAGCTTCGTAAAATCGGCCACTTTGTCGGACGTTTTGTCACCGAAAAATACCCGGGACTATTCACACTGGAACGTTTGAAGAAAGACCGTGGGGATAAAATTTATTTTGACTACCTTCAACATTTCGGGGGGAAAACTTTAGCAGCTCCTTATACTCCGCGCGCACGCCCATTAGCTACTGTATCTACACCTCTAACCTGGGCCGAGGTCGATAAGGATGTGGCTCCTACTGACTTTCACCTGCTGAACATTGAAGAGCGATTGGGCCGCTTAGGAGATTTGATAGAAAAGGTGCCCCCTCAGCCGGTGGAAGATATTATCAGACAGCTAAAATAAAGATCAGCCCGCAGCATGAACCCATGCTACGGGCTGATCCAACGCCCAACTCGTGGACGAAAGTAATATATATGAGAATACGACCACAGGAATTTCCCCGCCGCATTTATTGCTCTAATCTTACGTACAAATGCCTTTCAGTTAAGTAGAGCTTGTATATGAACTCGGCTAATGGATGGCTCTTTTCTTGAAACGCCCACCCTTAACATCATGGATATTACCGATTGCAACAAATGCATCCGTATCCCAATCCTCAACGATAGCTTTAAGCTTCGCTTCTTCAAGACGTGTGATGACTACAAAGATAACTTTTTTGTTGTCACCTGAAAACCCGCCTTCACCTTCCAGGTAAGTAACACCACGTCCTAAACGCTCCGTCAGTGCCTCACCAATATCTCGGAATTTATCACTGATAATCCAGACAGACTTCGATTGATCCAGACCTTCAAGCGTTACATCGATCATCTTAAATGCGATATAGTAGGCAATCAGTGAGAACATGGCATTATTCCAGCCAAATACAAAACCTGCTCCTGACAAAATAAACAGGTTAAAGAACATAACGACCTCTCCTACAGAGAAAGGAAGCTTCTTAGAGACCAGAATGGCCACAATTTCCGTACCATCCAGCGATCCTCCATAACGCACTACAAGTCCGACACCCACTCCGAGAATCACACCCCCAAATACCGCAGCAAGCAGCGGTTCAACCGTCATAGGTTGGACTGGATGCAACAGTTGAGTACCGATAGACATGAGCACAACAGCAAACAAAGTGGATAAAGCGAACGTCTTGCCAATCTGCTTATACCCGATGATTAAAAACGGAAGGTTCAGTAAGGTTAATAAAATACCGAGGGGAATTTCAAAAATATGTGAAAGCATAATGGAAATACCGGTGATTCCGCCATCAATTAATTGATTGGGAACGAGGAAAATCTCAAGTGCAACGGACATCATAGCCGCTCCGATAATGATCATAATGATCCTCTGAGCCAGCTTAGCTGTTTTAAAAGCCCCAGATTTTTGCGGTTTGTTGAATTCCTTTTTAGTCAACATTTGTTGGCTTACATTCATAGAACTCCCCCTAAAATTACAGTATAGTTTTTTTAATATACTTTATTATATCATACTGAACCTCATTTCATGAAGGAATGCTAACCATCCACTCATAACAGCGGCGACAACAATTTACTCAGATTTTCCCTGAGTTTAACTAAACGACCCCGCTTTTTAAATATTTCCGGATCTATCAAGTCCGAATTCTCCAGATCAACCTGGTATTGAGCAGCAATCTTAGTGATGCTCTCTGGAGACAGTAACACTGTAGAACATTCAAAATTAGTGTAGAGACTTCTCATATCCAGATTTGGGCCACCTACGGACACTAAAAGATCATCCACAATGATAATTTTTGCATGTATAAACCCGCCTCGATATTTATAGAACTTTACACCTGCATCCTGTAAATCCTCAACGTAGGACAGTGAAGCCTGATATACAAATTCCACATCGGGTTTACCGGGAATCATAATTATTACTTCCACCCCGCGGAGCCGTGCAGTTTTAAGAGCCCGAATAATGGGGGAATCGGGAATAAAATAGGGCGTGGTAATCCAGATACGGCGCTTGGCTGCACACAGCGAGGCAAAACAGATCTCCTCTGATGCATCCACATCCTCATCAGGACCGCTTATGACGATTTTAATGGCTTCTGTACCCTGGCAGGGGTGAATAGGAAACAAGCGGGGATGGCTAAGCCGCTCACCGGAAGCAAGTCTCCAATCCTTAAGGAATACAAATTGCAGATAATAGACACAGTCCCCCTCCAGCTGTAAGTGAGTATCTCTCCAACTCCCTATTCCGGTAGCCTTTAATAAATAATCATCCCCCACATTCATACCCCCGGTAAAGCCGATGAGACCGTCAACAATTAGAATCTTGCGGTGATTTCGGTAATTTAATCGGCGCTCCATGAAACTCAAAAGTGGAGGAAGAAAGAAGTGAAATTCCACCCCCCCACTTTTCAATTGCTTAATAAACTTCCGACTTAACTTTAAACTGCCAGTACCATCGCATAGAAGCCGTACCTTTATACCCTGCCGTGCCTTTCGAATCAGAAGCTTCTGAAACCGCTCACCGATAATATCCGAATTAAAGGTGTAATATTCCAAGTGTATGTGCTCTTGTGCCGACTCCATGGTTTCAAGCATGGCATCAAACGCTTCATGACCATTAAATAAAAAACGACTCTGATTTCTCCCGGTAATTGGACCCTTTGGCAGATGGGAGAGCAGTTGAAGCAAATCCATCTGGTTGTTAAAAGCCGAATTGCCGCTATCCTCCGGATTTTCCACCACGAGACATCTATTCTTTACATGTTCCCTTAACTCTCGCAACAAGGGGATTTTCCGCTTATTAATTTGTTGGATCTGCCTATAATCACGACCAAAATAGTAATAAAACAGCAGCCCCAGTGGCGGACAGCATAACAAAATAAACAACCAGGCGACGGTTCTTTGCGGACGACGAAACTCCAGAAGTAAAATAATAGCCATTTGGATGTAAAAAAGGCACAAAATAATCGCGACTGTCTTCATACTCTCAACTCCCCCTGTGTGACCGGGTACTAATAGCAATAACCTGTCTCCATACTCTATTGGTTTTGCCGAGATTCCCTTCCTTTATTCAAGCAACCTTTGTCATGTTCCTCAATATAACTGAATACATAGAGTAGTAAGAGAAAACGGATGAGCCCTTAGGTTAAAAATAATTACACTTTGCAACTCTAGCGGTTCTCGAAACCGCAGGAAGGAGACGTCATGAAGAGTCAGCCAGATCATAATCAGATTACGCTGCTCGTCGTCCGGGATGCCGGGCGTCCCGTCAGACAGCTTCGGATTTCGAAGCCATTGGCATTTGCCATTCCCGCCGCGGCCGCTCTCTCCATCTCCAGCTTGGTCACTTCCATGCATTATCATTCTTCCCAATCCATCGCCCAGCTCGAGGCAGAAGCTGCAGCTCTCTCACTTCATAATCTACGTATGGAAATACAGGTCGCTGACAAAGAGGAGGCGCTGCAGCAGTTGCAAATGGAGGTGACTGATCTCTCCGAAGAGGCAGACAATATCAAAGACAAGCTGAAAAGTGTAAGTGAGCTGGAACAGCAACTGCAGAGTTTAATTCAAAAGCAAAACAGCCCAGACTCTAAAGAGAGCAATAACGTAACCACTAGCTCAAGCTCCGGGGTTATAAACCATCCCGTTAAGTTATCCTCCAGCTCGCAGGTTGGCGGTGAATACATCGCCGTGTACAATAGCGAAGCTGTAAATCTGGTGCAGGAAACTAAAGATGACTTTGCGGAAATACGCAGTATCTTAGAAGAAATGGTTAACAGTATTCCTGTTACCATCTCACAAGCGAAAAAGGCGGATACTCTGCAAGCAACAAAAATAACCACCCCGAAATCAAAGCTGTCATCAGCCGTGATGTGGCCGACTCTTTCTAAAGTTATTACTTCGAGCTTCGGCTATCGAACCGATCCGTTCAAGGGATCATCCGCATTCCACTCCGGTATTGATATTGCCGGCGATATCGGTGATCCTGTATTTTCAGCTCAGGACGGGGAGGTTATTACGGTAGATCAAAAGGGTGCCCGGGGAAAATTCATCGTTATCAAGCATAGTAACGGATTAGAAACCTGGTACATGCACCTCAGCAGTATGAATGTCTCTCCCGGTGAGAAGGTTGTCAAAGGACAGAAGATTGGGGGGCTGGGCAGTACAGGCCGCAGTACAGGTCCTCATCTCCACTTTCAGGTCGTTAAACAGAACAAACCCGTTAACCCAATGGGGTATATACAGCAGAATTCATAGGGTACAATGCAGAGCCATATGGAAAGTATAGGAGGACTAATTATGTGGATACAGAGGCAGCAGCGCTCCCCTTTCAAGTCAACGGACACACTGATCGGACATGGAGGAACTCTCGAGGGTAAGGTTCATTGTGATACGAATTTGCGGATTGAAGGGTCTTTTAGCGGTGAAATTCATTGCAGCGGTACCGTCACTGTTGGGGAACAAGGAACTGTTCATGCAAGCATTGTCGCAGAGGAAATTATTATAGCTGGAAAAGTCTTCGGAGATATCTCTGCAGAACGCCATATCCTCATGTTGGGGAGCGGACAGATTTATGGAAACATCACCTCCTGTACCCTTTCCATTATGGAGGGCGGACTGTTGAACGGCTCTGTGTCCATGACAGAACAACCCGCCCCTGACAAGACGGGCGGGTTAGACATTGAAACCAATATGAATAAGAAGAATACACGTGCTTCTAAACAGCAGGACTCTCGGGAAGCCGGTTAAGGCTGCACTTCTTTCAAGTCTTAGGTGGAGACATCCCTTTTACGGAAGACCATCCAAGAAACCAACAGGAATAGAACATAATAGACGGCAAGTATGGTCACGGCAAACCCTAATGACACTCCGCCCGGACCTGTCTTTGATACTAGGTACCCCTGTAAATCCATGTGGGTGAATATTAAATACTTTGCCCACTCGTAACGCTCCGGATTAAAGATCGAGATAAAAATATTCTTGGCAAACATAATAAATAACGATAAGCCGATAGCCAGACCGCTAGCCCTAAATACGGTGGATACCATAAAAGCAATTGCGGCGGTCAGGAACAGTACAATATATTGGCACATAATAATCAAAAAAGTATATTCAGCCGGACTCCAGCTTGCTGCGGTTGCCATTCCTTCTCCAGTAGAAGAAGAAAATATAGCTGAAGATGCGAAACCGAAGGCGATTAGTACCCCGGTGCTTAGCAAACTGAATAATACCACTGATATATATTTAGACAGTAATATCTTGGAGCGGCTCCACGGGCGAATCAACAGCAGCTTGATCGTTCCCCAGGTAAATTCGCCCGCAACGGAGTCGGATGCTACAACAACGGTGAAAATCGTATTCAGGAAGAAAGCGATACTTATTGTGATTTGAAAGCTTCCCCATAGCTCAATTGATGAGTCGCTTCCGCTTGTGTAATAGATCAACACCGGAAACAACGCACTCATGACGGCTAGAATAACTAGCATAATCCATGTGCGGACACGACTATAAATTTTGATATTCTCATTATGTATGAGAGCAGCGAACTCACCCAATGCCTTCACCTCCAGTAATCTCCAAGAATTGATCCTCGAGTGAACGGGAAAGCATCTTGATACTGTATACCTTAATACCGCCCGACACCAGCCTTGCATTTATTTCTGCTATTTCCTCACGGGCTGCCTCAACAACAAGTCCCCCGCTTTTTAATGTTCCGCTGCCAATCAGTTCCTGCGCAGCTTCTGCATTATCAACCTCGAACAAAGTTTCACCCATCGGCACCGTTGCATTCCCCACTGCCTTAAGCTGTTTCACATCCACCAACCGACCATTCTGGATAATAGCAATTCGATCGCACATTAGTTCCATCTCGGATAGGAGATGACTGGAGACAAATACCGTGGTCCCTTCCTCTTGGCAAAGACGGCGCAAATAATCCCGAAGCTCACGGATCCCTTGCGGATCGAGCCCATTCGTCGGTTCATCAAGAATAAGCAGCTTTGGTCGGTGCAGCAATGCTTGTGCTACACCTAATCGCTGACGCATTCCGAGCGAATAAGTCTTAACCCTATCGTTGATTCTTTTCCCAAGCCCGACAAGCTCTACTACCTCATCAATCCGCTGCTTCGTTATCCCCGGCACCATCCGTGCATATTGGCGCAGATTCTGATACCCTGTCAGGAACTTATACATTTCAGGATTCTCAACAATAGCACCGATGTTCGCAATGGCCTCTTCAAATTCATCCTTAATGCTCCGACCGCAAATCAGTATATCCCCGCGGCTAATCGAGATCAAACCTACCATCATACGGATTGTGGTAGTTTTACCTGCTCCGTTCGGACCCAGAAAGCCAAATATTTGGCCAGGCGGAATGTCCAATGTAAGGTCACCAACCAGCGTTTTGGAGCCTATTTTCTTAGTGACTCCCTGCAAGCGGGCTACAGGCTCCAACTCATCTGTCGTTTTAATCATAAGTCTCACTTCCTTTCTCTTAGCAGTTTACCACATTTACCCTTTTTCCGAAATTTCAATATACATATATTGCAAAAAAGGGACCCAACCCCTTCCGTTATGGAAAAAGATCGAGTCCCTCTTACATGAATGCTCAAATAATATGATGATTTAAGCTATCTCTTATTATCCGCCAACACGGGCCAGTTCACGCATGTTTGCTTCAAAAGCAGCCATTAACGCAGCCTCACCCGTTAACCCTGCATCTTCAACCTTCTGAATATGCTGCATCATCCGCTTGTAATCCTTAGGAATTACACGAGCAAACTTTGGAAGATGCTCTTCCCATTGATCAAGCATACGTTGTCCAACCGCACTACCAGTAAGCTCCGTATGTTGTACAATCAGGCCGCGAAGTTCTTCAATCTCCGCTTGCTCCTCCACACGCTCGAGTAATACCATCTCTAGATTGCAGCGTTTAATAAAGCTATTATCCGCATCGTAGACGTAAGCGATACCGCCTGACATTCCCGCTGCGAAGTTTCGGCCGGTTCCGCCCAGTACAACTACGCGTCCACCCGTCATATATTCACAACCATGGTCGCCAACGCCCTCTACTACCACATTGGCACCGGAGTTACGAACTGCAAAGCGTTCGCCAGCAATTCCGCTGATGTAAGCTTCACCGCCAGTAGCTCCATAAAGCGCGGTATTACCGATAATGATGTTATCTTCAGCAGCAAAGGTCGCTTTCGAAGACGGCTTCAAGATCAGCTTGCCGCCTGACAGCCCTTTACCGACATAGTCATTAGAGTCACCCTCGACCGTAATTGTGATGCCCTTAGGTACGAATGCTCCAAGACTCTGTCCAGCCGATCCTGTGAAGTTAAGTTGAATGGTATCGTCCGGCAATCCGGCAGCGCCGTATTTGCGTGTCAATTCACTTCCCAGAATCGTTCCGACCGCACGGTTAACGTTCGTAATCGGTAAGGAAACTTCTACTGGAGTTCCCGATTCTAGTGCTGGAGCTGCCAGTTCAAGCAGTTGGCTTACATCCAATGTTTCTTCCAGTCCGTGATTCTGACGCTTGCTGCGGAAGCGTGTGCTTCCCTCAGCCAAGTGTGGTGTGTGCAGCAGACTGGAAAGGTCTACGCCCTTTTTCTTCCAGTGAGTGGATACTATGGAAGCGTCCAGACAATCTGTACGTCCCACCATTTCCTCAATAGTGCGGAAACCCAGACTAGCCATAATTTCACGTAAGTCCTGTGCCACAAAAGTCATAAAGTTAACTACATGCTGTGGGTCACCCGCAAAATTCTTGCGAAGCTCAGGATTCTGTGTGGCTACCCCAACCGGACAAGTATCCATCTGACAGACACGCATCATAATACAGCCTACAGCTACTAACGGTGCAGTGGAGAAGCCATACTCTTCGGCTCCCAGCAAGATTGCGACTGCCAAATCACGTCCGCTAAGCATTTTTCCGTCCGTTTCCAGAGTAACCCGATCACGGAGATTGTTCAGCATCAGTGTCTGATGAGTCTCCGCCAGACCCAGTTCCCAAGGAAGGCCCGCATGACGGATGGAGTTCATCGGCGATGCCCCTGTTCCACCGTCATATCCACTAATAAGGATGATATCCGCACGACCCTTGGCAACACCGGCTGCAATCGTACCGACACCCACCTCAGATACCAGCTTTACGTTAATATTTGCACGGGGATTAGCATTCTTCAGATCATAGATCAGCTCTGCCAAATCCTCGATAGAGTAAATATCATGATGCGGAGGAGGTGAGATCAAACCTACACCTGCTGTGGAGCCGCGTACTTCAGCAACCCAAGGATAAACTTTACGTCCCGGCAACTGCCCGCCTTCACCAGGCTTCGCACCCTGAGCCATCTTAATCTGTATTTCATCCGCATTTACCAGATAATTCGAGGTTACCCCGAAGCGTCCGGAGGCTACCTGTTTGATCGCACTGCGGCGTGAATCACCGTTGCTGTCCGGAATGAAGCGCGCTGGATCTTCGCCGCCTTCACCGGTGTTGCTCTTGCCGCCAATACGGTTCATAGCGATAGCCAGCGTCTCATGGGCTTCCTTACTGATCGAACCGAAGGACATCGCGCCGGTCTTAAAGCGTTTCATAATGGACTCTGCCGGTTCAACTTCTTCGAGCGGAACTGGTGCATTTTCTGGCTTGAATTGCAACAAGGACCGAATCGTTAAATGCTTCTCGTTCTCACCTTGAACAAGTGCAGCGAACTTCTTGTACGTAGCGAAATCTCCGCTGCGCACCGCGTGCTGAAGCAAATGAATGGTTTGCGGGTTGAAGAGATGCTCTTCACCGTCACTGCGCCATTGGTATTCACCGCCGGAATCCAGTACTTTATCATTGCCATCCTTATCCGTAAAGGCGCGGTTGTGAGTAAAGAGGACTTCTGCCGCCACTTCTTCAAGACCGATACCGCCGATACGGGAAGGTGTCCATGTGAAGTAACGATCAACAAATGCTGAGTTGAGGCCCACCGCTTCGAATATTTGTGCTCCACGATAGGACTGAATAGTCGAGATCCCCATCTTGGATAGTATTTTAACTACGCTCTTAGTCGCAGCTTTGATATAGTTCTTCACGGCCTTCTCGTGGGAAATTCCCCGCAGAAGACCTTGACTGATCATGTCGTCCAAGCTTTCAAAGGCCAGATATGGATTCACAGCACTGACACCATAGCCGAGCAGCACCGCGTAATGATGAACCTCACGAGGTTCACCAGACTCCAGCAAAATGCTCACTTTCGTCCGAGTGCCTTGACGAATCAGATGGTGATGCAGGCTCGACACAGCAAGCAACGCCGGAATCGCAGCATTCTCGCGGTCTACACCACGGTCAGACAGAATGAGAATGTTATGCCCTTTGCCAATAACCCGGTCAGCAGCCTCGCATAAACGGTCAATCGCAATTTTCATTCCCTCTGCACCGAGCTCTGCCGGGAAAAGAATAGGAATGGACATGGACTTGAATCCTGCACGGCGTACATGACGAATCTTGGCAAAATCCTCATTAGAAAGGATAGGTGTATCCAACGAAATCTGACGGCAGCTCTCCGGTTCTGGTTTGAGCAAGTTGCGCTCAGGTCCGATCGTTGTTGTTGTTGAGGTAACCAACTCTTCACGAATAGCATCAATCGGCGGATTGGTTACTTGGGCGAACATTTGTTTAAAGTAGTTGTACAAACGCTGCGGACGGTCCGACAGCACAGCCAGAGGTGAATCATAACCCATCGAGCCAATAGCTTCTTGACCGGTAGATGCCATAGGCTCCAGCACTTTACGCAAATCTTCAAAAGTATATCCGAACGACTGCTGCAGCTGCTGTACATTATCATGCTTAGGATTTGGAAGCTCAGGTGCATCCGGAAGCTCGTCAAGGCTGATTAAATGCTCATCCAACCACTGGCGGTAAGGCTGCTCAGAAGCAATCGCCGCTTTGACCTCTTCATCAGATATAATGCGGCCTTCTTTGGTATCCACCAAGAGCATACGGCCCGGTCTCAAACGATCCTTGTAAAGGATGTTCTCAGGGGCGATATCCAAAACACCTGCTTCGGAGGAGAGAATAATCAAATCATCTTTAGTAACATAGTATCGTGAAGGACGCAGTCCGTTACGGTCAAGAATGGCCCCGATTTGAACACCGTCGGTAAAGCCCATTGCAGCGGGTCCATCCCACGGTTCCATTAGAGAACTGTGATATTCATAGAAGTCCTTCTTCTTCTGATCCATGCTGTCATGGTTGCCCCAAGGCTCAGGAACCATCATCATGGCTACCTGCGGCAAGGAGCGTCCAGCCAGGTACAGGAATTCGAACGTATTGTCGAACATTGCTGTATCCGATCCATCCGGGTTTATAACCGGTTTAATCTTGGCCAAATCGTCTCCGAACACATCACTCTTGAACAGGGACTGACGGGCGTGCATCCAGTTCACATTACCGCGAAGGGTATTGATTTCACCATTATGAATCATGAAGCGATATGGATGCGCACGCTCCCAGCTAGGGAACGTATTGGTGCTGAAGCGGGAATGCACGAGCGCAATCGCTGATTCCAAATTCTCATTCTGTAGATCAATATAGAACTGTCCTACTTGGGCAGTGGTTAACATGCCTTTGTATACGATTTTGCGGCAAGATAAGCTTGGCAGATAGAAGGACTCGCCTTCTTCCACTCCGCTGTAGCGAATAGCCAGCTCGGCACGCTTGCGGATAACAAACAACTTGCGTTCGAAAGCAAGATCATCGGTGATATTCAGTGAACGTCCGATAAATACCTGACGTACATAAGGCTTTGCAGCTTTAGCTGTTTTGCCCAACATTTCATCAAAGGTAGGTACGTCACGATAGCCAAGCAATTCCTGGCCCTCTTCGGCAATAATGTCATTTAATTGGGCTTCATGGCGGGCACGGATCTCTTCGTTGTGAGACAAAAAGATCATACCCACACCATATTGACCTTGCTCAGGCAGCTCAAAGCCAATAGCCTTGGCTTCTGCAGCAAAGAATTTATGCGGAATTTGCAGCATAATACCTGCTCCGTCACCGGAGTTAGGTTCGCTTCCTTGGCCTCCACGATGCTCCATATTAAAGAGCATAGTCAAAGCATTGCTTACAATATCATGGGAGGGCTTACCTTTAATATGGGCAACAAAACCCATTCCGCAAGCATCTTTTTCGAACTGAGGATCGTAAAGGCCCTGTTTAGGGGGCAGTTCAGTGTGTCTCATCATACGCAACCTTTCTATTATAAAGTAGGACATTATCACCAGAAATATACAAGATATTACAAAATGAAAATTTCTTGGGCTTGTATCAAAACCTTAATAATTATTCATAGAGATTCGTTATATTATTTTATCATCGACCTTACATGAGCGCAATTTAAACTTTTTTATGATGTTGATTAACATTTGTTTTTGCGACACAGCTTTAGTGGGTAAAAGCGTAAATAATCTTTGCAATGCATAAATATACACAAAAAACGAATAAGTAGTTATGCGTTGAAAGCGTTTTAACTGATTTATGCCCCGTGATTTGTTATCAAGAAAAGGTTTTCTAATCCCTTATACCAAAAAAGCGCCTCCCGAAGGAGGCACTTAAACTATTCTAAAATTCTACTAAATTCGACCTGATTATACAGTCAAAACTTGTTCACTTTTCATGGCAGCTTCATTTTCGAGGTCTCGAGTCATGAAGTAGGTGAAAGTAAGGGCCAGGAAAGCCAGCCCGTATAATGCGAGCGTACCTGCATCTCCCCACATTACGCTATAATCGCCCGTTGAGATTACAGCCTTGAAACCTCTGACACTATAAGTCATTGGTAGCAGCGGGTTGAAGAATTTCATCCAGTTCGGAATCAGCTCCAGCGGGAAGGTTCCGGCACTTGTTGTCAATTGGAAGATAAGAATCACGATGGCAACAAATCGTCCGGGTTGGTCAAGCCAAGTAACGATCGCTTGAATGACCCACATGAAGGACAAACTGGTTATAAAAGTGAAGGCCAGGAACAGGGGTACATTCTGAACTTCCAGACCCAGTCCGTACAAGAGAACGAATGCAGCCAGTAATGACTGCAATAGACTCATCATCGAGAAGGAAAGTGTACGGCTGATGAAGCGGTTGAAGCGGCTGGCTCCAACGACTTCGGATTCACGCATAGGAATTACGAGGGTGCAGATCAGCGCTCCTACGAACAATCCAAGAGACAGGAAGTATGGGGCGAAGCCTGTGCCATAATTCGGCACTTCATTTACTTTATGTTCTTCAATTTCCACTGGCTGAGCAAACATCTGTACCATTGAATCGCTTTTGTTAACTGCACTTGTCTGCTCAGCAGCATCGCCAAGCTTTGTTGCCAACTCGTTCGAGCCTGATTTCAGCTCATCCATACCATTCTTGAGTTCACCCGCTCCGTTAGCCAGCTTCATTGAGCCGTCCGCTACAGTGCTGATACCATTCCCAAGCTGATCCACACCGCTTAGGAGCTTAGAAGTCCCTGCTTCCAGCGCCTTACCGCCGTCAGCCAGCTTAGTGCCGCCTGCCGCAGCCTCGTTAAGCTTTATGCCAAACTCGGTCATACCAGCGGCCAGCTTGCTGCCGCCTGCTTCCAGCGCGGTTGCGCCTGCTGCCAGCTTCTGCTGACCTTCCAGCAGCTGAGCACTGCCGGCGTTAAGCTGCTGAGCTCCGTCATGCAGCTGGGATACTCCGGCATCCAGCTGCTGAGAGCCAATATGCAGCTGAGTTGCACCCTGCAGAAGCTGCTCCTGTCCGCTATGCAGTACAGTTGCACCTTGCACTAGTTGCTGCTGGCTTTGCTGCAGTTGCTCATTGCCTGCTGCAACGGTTTTGCTAGCTGCCAGAAGCTTTTGCATATCTGGGCTGGCGGCCAGTTGAGGATTGGATTGAGCTAGCTGCTGCAAGCCTTGGGCTACTGCTTTCGCACCTTCGGTTACCTTTACACTGCCCTCCGCCGATGCTTTAATACCCGCTTCAAGTTTGGCACTTCCATCTACGGAGGAAGTCAATCCTGCTTCCAGCTTGCCGCTTCCTTCCACAACAGATTGTGTTCCGTCTTGAAGCTTGGCTGTGCCATCTACCGCAGATTGTGTCCCAGCCTGTAGCTTCACCGTACCTGCTTCAGTCTGCTGCAATCCGTCACTTAGTTGCTTGCTGCCGTCTGCGGTCTGTTGTACACCATCCTGTAACTGCTGATGTGCTGCGGACAGCTTCTGCAAACCATCAGCTAAGGTATTGGTACCGGACTCCAGTGCTACAGCACCTGTATTTAGATCTGTAACACCTTTAGTGAGCGGCTCTACACCGTTAAGAAGTTTGCCTGTGCCATCTGTCAACAGAAGAAGATTCTCCTCCAGCTTAACGGCACCCTCATCAAGCTTACCTGCGCCATCAGCAATCTTTGTAGCGCCATCTCCTGCCTCACCCAATCCGCTGGAAATCTCAGTGAATTTATCGAATACAGAATTGGTATAAGCTTCTGTTACTTTAGCTGAAACCTTAGTCTTAATCTCCTTCACGGCTGAACCACCGATTTGCCCAGCTAGGAAGTTGTATCCTTCATTGGGTTCAAATATAATTTTGGCGGGTTGGGGTTCCGTATCCAGCAGGGTTGTTGCTTTGGCTGAGAAGTCTTCTGGAACGACAATCGCCATATAATAAGTATTGTCCTTAAGCCCTGCTTCCGCCTTCTCGCGTGAGACAAATTCCCACTGGAAGCCATCCGTTTTCTTCAGCTCATTTAACAGATCACTTCCGGCACTGAGCTGTTTCCCTTCATATAGGGCCCCTTTATCTTGATTGACCACAGCAACAGGCAACTCATTCATTTTACCGTATGGATCCCAGAATGCCTTCAGGAATAGCCCGCTGTACAGTACCGGTATGAAGAGGACTACAAACATTGGTATTAGCACCTTTGGGTTTTTTAGAGCCGCACCAAGGTCCTTCATAAAAACGGATAATGATTTCATTCTGATTCTCTCCTTATCATCTCTTTATATGCTCTTACAATGAAACAAAACTGCAATACAGCGTAACACTGGTTGACCACTTTCCCCAATCAGTCAATTAGCTTTATAAAAAAATGCCTTGCGGCATGTTGTTGACTTATTTTCCCTTTGAGGTAATATAATCCCGTTATAGGGAAAGCTGAAAGCTAATATCATGATATTCCATTCCAATATTTAGCCCATTATTACTTTGCCAATCCTTCAGCCAGAAACAAATGAAAATAGTTTTTGATTTGTTCTTTATCCAAGGGTGTGTGCATCTTGTTCAGTTCGGTGGTCAGTACAATATATAATTTGAACATTACAACCGATACAATTTTGGGGTCACACGGTTTCATTTCCCCTTGCCGAATCGCTTGTTCCACCTCCCGTTCCAAGTATTCCAACACCACATTCTCGATTTTGTTGAGACCTTCGCCGGCCTGAGGTGTTCCGAATTCACGATTCTCTTGGGATAGCTTAATGAACAGCTCGTGCTCGCTTCGAAATTCTAACAGGGCATCTAGAACACGGTGTAAATTATCAAAAAAGGGCTTATCGCGCCTGATCTCCCGCTCGGCAATAATCTTCATTTCAATCACAACATCGCGCAAAATCTCATCAAACAGTTGCTCCTTATTGGTGAAAAAGGTGTAAATAGTACCTTTCCCGACATTTGCAATCTTTGCGACCTGATCCATTGTGGTTGCTTTGTACCCAAACAATGAAAAGGATTTGGTCGCAGCCTGTAGCACCTGCTGCCTTCGATCTACCACAGTCACTCGTACACTTCCTTTCACAGAAATACGTCGTCACCGGAATTATGACTAATTTACTAATCCGGTCACTCGGTCAATGATTAGTCTACTACTTATACTTCATGTTTGCAATACCTATGTAAATCTTTTATTTTTAATTTATTGCAGTGTTTTAACTTTCTATTTACGTCTAATTTGTATAATGTGGGAAGAGTAAGCACTTATTTCGTATATAATATAAGTAATTCGCAATTCTATTGATAAGGAAACAGGTGAACTTATGCGAAAGAAAAGAGTACTGCTGTTTTCGGAAGGCTTCGGGACGGGCCACACAGGGGCAGCCTATGCTCTCGCCGAAGGTATAAAGCTGCTGAATCCGGATGTCCAGTGCAGAGTAATTGAGCTGGGTAAATTTCTTAACCCAACAGTTGCTCCATGGATTCTTTCCGCCTACAGAAAAACAGTCAGCAGCCAGCCTAAGCTGGTCGGCATGATGTATAAGACACAATATCATAAATCACTGAACCGGTTAACCAAGCTTGCGCTACACCGGATTTTTTATACACATGCCTCACAGGTCATTGATCAGCTTAAGCCCGATTTGATTATCTGCACTCATCCGATCCCTGCCGCCGTCATCTCCCGCTTGAAGCGACGCGGATTAAATGTACCGCTCTATACGCTGATTACAGATTATGATGCGCATGGCAGCTGGGTTAATGCAGAGGTGAACCGCTATCTAGTCTCCACCTCGCGAGTCAAATCCATTCTCACCGGGCGGGGAATACCTCCAGAACTGGTGACTGTTACAGGAATCCCGGTGCACCCTAAGTTCTGGGAGCGCACGAACAAAACGCAGCTGCGCAAGGAGCTGGGTCTTGCCGATATTCCCACCGTGCTTATTATGGGCGGAGGATGGGGCTTGATGTTCGGAAAAGATGTGATGAACTCGCTCACGGCCAGGATAGATGATATTCAACTTATTTTTTGTATGGGAAGCAATAACAAACGTGTTGCTAAAATGCGAAGCAATCCTTTGTTCCGTCATCCGAATGTAAAAATTCTGGGCTACAGCAGTGAGATCAACAAGCTTATGGATGCTTCGGACCTGCTGATTACCAAACCCGGAGGTATGACATGCACAGAGGGCCAGGCCAAGGGAATTCCAATGCTTTTCTACAAGGCCATTCCAGGCCAGGAGGAGAAGAATTGCCAGTATTTTGTCGAACTTGGGTTGGCAGAGGTGCTTGATTCAACCGTAGTGGATAAATGGTACACCATGCTGCTTCGTGAATATGCGGCTCTGGAGGAACAGCGAAGACGCCGCCTCGCTCCGGACCGGCATCAACCGGGTCATTGCGCTTCTACCGTGCTTGAGATGCTTGGTAATCCCGTCACATCAACCGAATCCAGATCCCAACGGGCTCAGAGCCGAAATGAAGAAGCTGCAATTGTTACCTAAAATAATAGGCAGGCCCGAAGAACAATCCCGGGTCTGCCTATTTTTTATATTTCTATACTTTCCCCCGGAAGCAGCGGGAAACCCTCAATTCCTTCTTGACGCAAACGATCACAGAAATCAGCACCGTCCTGAGCAATAGCAGGGAACGTATTATAGTGTAGAGGAATAACCTTCTCCGCCCGCAGCCAGCGCGCAGCGAGCAGTGCATCATCAGGCCCCATTGTCAGCATATCCCCTATAGGAAGTGCCGAGATATCAATGGCATTTCTTTCTCCTATCAGTCTCAAATCTCCGAATAGGGCTGTATCCCCGGCATGATACAAAGTTTTACCGCCCATAGTCAACAGAATTCCTGCTGCCTGTCCGGTATAAATCCAAGTGTCCCCCTCCTGAAAGGAAGATGAATGAATGGCTGGAGTGTACTTCACTGTAATTCCTGCATAGGTGTGAGATCCACCGATATTCATATGCTTGACCTGTGCCCCTTTAATTCTGCAATATTCCGCAAGCTCAAATACCGCAAAGATAGGACAATTATTGTTTTTGGCAATTTCTATAGCATCCCCTAGGTGATCCGAATGTCCATGGGTAAGTAGAACAGCATCTACCTTAATTTCTTCCGGTGAAATCCCGGATTTCGGGTTACCTGACAAAAAAGGATCTATGATCACCGCTGCATCTGAAGATTCGACAAGCAATGCGGAATGTCCGTAATATGTTATTTTCATAAGCTCTGATTCCACCTCCGGTTTATATAGTTAGTTTACCCTATATCCAGAGAATGAACTATTTATAGAAGGTATGATTTCCAATGGTTTTAGCATATTTCCGAGTATGGTGCACGGTAAGGTCTTGAGCAAGCTTCAACGAGAGAAAAAAATAAGTATCATCGGAAACCTTTTTAACTCCAGAGAGCGCTGCATTGACCGCATTAATACTATCCTGATCAGGCTTTACACGTTTAAGACGCCCATTGGCTACAGGACTGAATTGGCTTCTCTGATAAATCACTTCTTTAATTGTGTCTGGGAAATTGGCTGACCGCAGCCTATTCAGAACAACGTTGGCTACTGCCACTTTGCCCTGGTACGGTTCGCCTTCTGCCTCTGCCATTACTATTTTCTGCAGCAGATGCATTTCTTCTTCGGATACCGCGTATTGCCAGGTCGCCTTGTCCTGCAATTCCTGGCTTAATAGCTCCGTCCGTGTGAAGAATAAGGTAGTGGGGGGATGTTGCTGAGATGTTGTGACCTTTTGGCTTACGGCCTGAATCCCCTTCGCAGGAGGAGTGGTGATTACAGCAGCCTTCACCGGTACAGTAGAAGGAGCTGATTTGCTCTTGGTTATGAAGTCCCCAGCATTGATCCACTCTGCTTTCCCTGCTGCTAATATATCTAGCTTCGAGTGAACTTTGTTCCCTGTCCTCTTTTGATCTTCTTTTTCTTTTAAAGTCAGCGGCATGTTAGCCGACAGTCCCGAAGATTGCAGTTTCACCAGTTGTATTCTGTTCTGCTTCCCCTCCGAGACTGCCCCTTGATCCAGTAAAACTATTGCAGAGAAGCACACTAGAATAACGCCAAGCAGCAGCGCAATATAGCGGCTTTGTTTAAATATCGACATATAATTCCTCCTATCAGCACATTCCTATTCTATGTAACCGAAAATGGGAGGTTTGAAAACATTTATGTCGATTTTCTAAAAAAATGATATTTTTTCAACCACCTCGTACATTGGACTTTTATTCATTCGGGTAACAAATATAACCATTGAATCGACGGTCCAAGGCACATCTTCGATGTCTCCATCCTCTGCTATTCCCGTACTCTGTAACGCATGAAGACCCTCCGAGCTGTAAGGCCGCTCACCCTTATATTTCCTCGCTAAAGTGATATGGGGGCTATATTTCCGTTCTTCACCTGTAAAGCCCAGTGGGAGGGTTGCAGAGGTTACAGCTTGTTGCAAATTGTGCAGCGGCAACAGATCACCGGTAATTCCACACCAGAGTACGCGCGGGGAAGAGGACGGCCCGAACGTGCCCCATTGTTGTACTGACAATTGAAAAGGAGTGACTCCTACGGTTGCTACTTTTAGAGCATCAATTAAAGGCGGAATTTTCTCAGGTGCTGTATCTCCAAGAAATTGTAAAGTAATATGGTAATCCTCAGCATGAACCCATTTGGAAAACTCCAGCTCAGAAGCCAGTCTCCGACATCGTTGTCCCAAGGCTGCACGCAGCTGTTCGGGGAGTCGGATTGCAATAAATAATCTTTCCGAGCCTATATTAATCCCTCTTTGTTCCATCGTCATTTCACCTTTTTCAGCAGATTTGGTATCCTTATTATATAGAATTTATAATTTCATCTTTCCCACAACAACCAGGGGGGACACCTATTTGACTAAATTAATTGTTTGTTTTCATACTTTGACACCTCAAGAGCAACAGAATATCCGGAAAAATGCCCCCGGGTATACCTTAGTTCAGAGCGATGCCAAGAGTCCAGATTTACAGCTGCTTAGCCAAGCGGAAATTGTAATTGGTTGGGCCAAAGGCATCTCGGATACAATGCTTGCTCCAGATTCACCGCTCCGGTGGGTGCAGACTTGGTCCGCTGGGATTGAGAGATTACCCCTTCTGCAATTTCAAGAACGCGGCATTTTTTTGACGAATGCCAGCGGAGTGCATGCCGAGCCGATCTCTGCGGTGATTTTTGGATATATGCTGATGTTTACGCGCAACCTGCACACGGCCATCCGTAATCAAGAGGCTCACCGCTGGGAATCAGACGGCAGTGAAAGCGAGTTGACGGATAAAACAGCCGTTATTGTAGGCACTGGTGCCATAGGGAGCGAAACCGCTAGAATCGCCAAGGCTTTTCGCATGAAGACAGTTGGTGTTAGCCGCTCTGGTTCCGCACTGCCTGATTTCGATATGATGTATACCACAGATAACTTACTGGAAGCAGTTAGTGAAGGAAACTTTGTTATTAATACACTACCGTTAACGGACGAGACCCATAATCTATTTAATAAATCAGTTTTTTCGGTCTTTAAACAGGATACCTACTATATCAATATTGGGCGGGGCGATACCACTAATACTACGGATCTGATGGATGCCTTGAACAGCGGGCAGCTACGCGGAGCAGGTCTTGATGTATTTGAGACCGAGCCGCTTCCGCATGATCATCCTCTATGGGATATGAAACAGGTTATCATCACACCGCATCGCGCAGGGAATACCGATCGATATTCCGAGCGGGTTGTTGATATTTTTGTTGAGAATATGAAGTCTTATATAAATGAAGGTTCCCCTTCACGCAATGTTGTAGATTATAATCGGCAATATTAACAGTCTAGGACTCCTTTTTTAAAATAAAGAAGTCCCGAATGTGCATTTACCTTTCAGTAAACATGCACCCGGGGCTTTTTTGTTATAGAAATTATTCTATTCTATTCTATTTACAGCTGAAAACGCGATACCAATTCCTTTAGTTCCTTCGAAAGCAACTTTAAGTTTTCCATACCCGAGGCCACTTCTCCGGTAGCATGCAGCTGTTCATAGATTCGCTGGACTGATTCATCCGCTCCAGATCATTACCCACTTCAATTATGGTCTCCGCCATTACATTAACGGATCTATTAATTTCGGCCAGCGCTTCTTCGGTTTCGATGATTTGGCGACTGCCTTCCTCTGTCTTGCGGACACCATTCTGCAGATGGTTAACTACGGCCGTCCGCTGAACTTCTTTCGGCAGGCAGCGTCCAGAACTTTAATCAAATCTCTAACGGCTTAATCTAAATCATAGATCGATCCAACCTTCAGACCATACAGCTCGTTATATATTTTCTCGGCAAAAGCGTCTGTCATCCCAGCGATATAGTCAATCACCATATGCTCCCAAGTCCAGATCGGCTTCGCTTGACGTTGGTCCTTCTCAAACCGCTGCAGCCAATCGGTCGGCAAAATCGACTTCGAGGTGTCGGGATCCAGAAAGGCCTTCCATAGACGCCGTAGAATCCACTCACTTCTTTTTTGCAGACGCTGTACACGCAGATCCCGGATCATCGTCACCCAGGCGAAGCTTTTGAGTACACTCACCGTACGCAGCATATCCTCATCTTCTTTTCCTTCTTTAATGAAGGTAACCTTCTTCCAGTCTCCATCCGCAATAACCCCAAGACTGGCGACAAAAGTACTGACCCAATAAGCCTTAACTTCGCGGCGGGTTCGGGAGTAATCATTTTCACAGGTTGGCATTTTCTCCGTCCATACACGTAAGAACGAGGTTAGAACCTCTTCAACTTTGGCTCGGATTCCATCCTCCTCCCAATTATCCCAGAAGGCATCCTCGAGTGTGGTGATTTTCTCGACTATCAACCGCTGAATATAGGGATCATGCATGAAGTGATCATGCACCTCAATTTTGCCCGCCTTGATGCCATCCTCCAAATCATGCGCGGAATAAGCGATATCATCGCAAAGGTCCATCAGTTGGGCTTCCAGCGTTTTTTTACCGTCAGGTATATTCCATTGGCTGCGGATTTCCGAGATATAGTCCCATTCATGCAGATACATACCTTTTTTGAGCACCGTGCCGGGAAAAGGATATTTGTTAATCCCCAGCAGTACTGCATCAGATAAATTGAGCCCATCGATATTCTCTCGTTTCTCCAGAAACATAATCAAACGGTAGTTATGGGCATTGCCTTCAAAGTGCTCATATTTACGCTTCATACCCTCATGAATAACCTGCTTTTGCTTTGGACCTGCCTCTGTTAAAATGGCCTGCTGATTCGTCTTCTCTTCAATCAGATTATCCAGGATACTATCTAATACTTCTTCCCCTTTATGTCCAAAGGGAGGGTGTCCGAAATCATGAGCAATGGCTGCACACTCTACTACCTCCGGATCTATGACCAGTCCAGGGTTCTTAGCCAGACCTGTCTCCACCTCCGGATAAGAGCGGAGTAGGCTCTTGGCTGCTTCACGGGCGATCTGTGCCACTTCCAGTGAATGGGTTAGGCGTGTACGGTAATAATCCCCCGTTCCTGCCCCGAACACCTGGGATTTACCCTGCAGCCGACGGAAGGTCGGCGAATGAATCAAACGTGAATAATCGCGCTCATAGGCGGCTCGTGAAGTTTCCAGGCGGGTAATCTCCGGATACTGTCGGTGTTCTCTTTTCTCAATCAATGTCATATCCGCCACCCCAATCTGTCCAAACATATTTTGTTATTCATTATAAGTCATTTTCATAAAAAGTTTCACGTTAAAAACAAAATTATATAGACACGCGGTCACACCTTATTGCGCCATGGGAGTAAATAGAGTAGTGTTTTCCATAAGTAAAGCTTTCTACTGGATCATCCGAAGGCACCTTGCAGAATAGTTGTAGTTTGTACACTTAAAACATCGCATTTGCCTCAGATCGCAGCTTTAATTGCACTTTCTGCAGTTATTTTCCTTGGAAAAGGCGAAAAGCGAGGGTTTCCCTGGATTTAGCTGTATAAACTACAACTAAACTCATATTGGTTGATAATCCCCGAAAATAAGTGTACAGAATACAGTTAAATCATGTTTTATTCCATTAAAATATAACCGTTATCCCTCAGGAGGAACGTAATGTCTCAAGATACTTCCTATACGACCGAAGAAATTGCCCAGCTGCTGAAAATATCGAAATTGAAAGTATATGACTTGATCAAAAAAGGGGAGCTGCCGTCCTATCGGGTGGGTAAACAAATGCGTGTTGATGCCTCAGATCTGGAGACGTATAAGCAGCATTCGCGAAGCAGCCAGTCTGCCAAGAATGCTACTACAGGAGTAACGCCCTCTGCTGCTCCCCCTTCAGTACCAGGGCCTTCTCCTGTTCAGGTCTTACCGGTGCTTTCGGCATCGTCTCCCCTCAGTAAGTCATCCGGACGCAGTATCGTAATCACCGGACAAGATATGTCCCTGGATATATTAGCAACCTATTTGGAGCGCAGCCTATCGGCAGACCGCCCGCTTCGTTCCTACGCCGGCAGTTTGGACAGTCTGATTGCTATGTATCATGGAGAATCGGATATTGTTAGTACACATTTGCTGGACGGTGATACGGGTGAGTACAATCTCCCTTACATCCGTAAGCTGCTAGTAGGCTTCCCTTATATTGTTATCCACATGCTTACACGGAGTGCCGGATTCTATGTGCAGAAGGGGAACCCCAAAGGAATCACATCATGGGCTCATTTACAGCGGACAGATCTCAGACTTATTAACCGCGAGCGGGGATCCGGAGCCCGTGTTCTTCTCGATGAACAGCTGCGATTGCTTGGAATTTCACCAGCAAACCTGAGTGGCTATGAAACTGAAGAGAACAGTCATCTAGCGGTAGCCGGTAAGGTTGCCCGAGGCGAGGCTGACATTGGCATCGGTATTGAGAAAGCAGCCAAAATTGTGGATGGTGTTGATTTCATCCCGCTGATACAAGAGCAGTACGATCTGGTCATGCTAAAAAAACCGGAGAATATGCCTTGGATCCGCTCCGTTATTGAAGTTTTGCGTTCATCTACCTTCCGAAGCGAGCTAGGCTCCATACACGGGTATGATCTTAGTGCATCAGGAAATGTTGTATACGAAACATTAATATAGTAACAAACGCTTCCCATTGGTTTAATGACGAGGGAGCATTGTTCAGGGATATAACGGGGTCAGTTGAAAATCAAATTTATCTGCAATAAGAGTATAAAACTCAAATAGGCTGCCGAATGGAATCGGCAGCCTACCGCCTTGAGATAGGTTAAGACGTAGTATGTTCCGCATCGTACTCGCTGGAAAGCTCTTTCAGCGACTTGATTTCACCATGGGGATGCTGATCCTGCTTACGGGACTTCGACTCAGCTTCTTTTCTACGCTTCTGCTGGCTCATCACGGGTAGCCTCCTTTGGAAATGCATCATATATACTACAATATTAGAATGCTAAATATTACAGTTATTCATACATACGCGTTTGCTTTCTACCCCCGCTTCCGATCCATCCGCAGCGTAATGACTCTTTATTGTGCTGTCGCTGATATACGCCATTCTAAGGCTGAAGTAGTGTTCGAATTTCTATGTCGACAATTCTGGTATCCCAAGGCGAAAAAAAGACATTTATACCATCATCAGCAATAGTAAATGTGTAGGCAATCGGCTCGTCAGTATAAAAGACTATCCTATAATACTCCGGATCGCCTTCCTTATTTTGAGGGGTGTAATTTTGTGTATTTTTCCCACTCTCCAGCAGGTGAATAAAGCGCTTTTTCTCACCATCGACTAAAGTCCTGTAAGGATTCACATCCTTCGTTCGATAATCAGGATAGCTACCGTTAACACGATAAGCATTCTTATTTTCATAGTAGACACCCACCTTTCTTCAGTTGCATATACCTCAAAAAAGTTTTTCGTTAACTTAGTCGCGAACCACTTAAAGAAAGTTCAGGAAATCCTGCACGACTCCATAACCATAGAGGTGTGTGAACATCAATTGGTGCCAACCCACTACCCAGAAGCGCCTTCTCCCAAGCCTCAGCAACTGCTTGTCTATCATCTGCCGACCCGTTTAATACATCCGAAGAACACAGTCCTAATTTCACGGTTGCTTGTAAAATATGTGTATCAGGCGCCACTGTGATAAGTTCACGAGTTTTCCACTTGATTTGCATAATGGTTTTTAAAGCTGCAATATCGAATTGAACGGAATCAATTAAACCAAATACATCTCCCCTTATAGAAGAATCATTTATCCCATTAGAGACACTTTTCCAGATTTCCGGGTGACGATTGGGTTGAAGAGCAACACGGTGATATAGCAAAACACTTCGTAAATCTTCAATTTTGCTCTGAGAGACAATTCTTGGGTCAAATACCCATCGTGAACCTTCATCGAGATAAGCTTGTGCAATCGATCGCCATAATCCATAAGAGTTTCTTTGGTAATTTAGAGACATCCCAAGAGTCAGCACGTTCATTAATTCTTCCTCTGGAACAACGCCCAAGAGAACATCCTCAGGCATTACTTCACCACCAAGATGTCCCTCGGAATGCATTTGTATTAATAACTTTACGTTCTCTAGAAACTCTCCTGTAACCATTGCATACTTTCCCCCATGTATAAATTCATATCTATATTTTAACATGGGTGTCCATTTTATGGGGTAAATTACCTATTCCCTCTTTAAAATTGCCGTCGTATGTTTCAACATACGATTCAGGAGATTTATCTGCCCTGTTTTTAAGACGCTCGCCTTTAACGCATCGCGGATGGGGATGACCTCTGTAATTTTGCCACCGCTTGTCACTCTTCGATCTACGCAAGTCGGGATGTAATCGATGTTCGTTATACTCGTGTTTCCTTTTTGATCCTTTTTGATTTTAAGAGTAAGGATGATTCCGCTTTGTGTATAAGGATTATTCTTTAGTTTAGTCGAAACAAAATTACCCAACGAATAAATAACGAATTGTTTCTTTCCCCGAACCGCTAACGGTTGAAGAACATGCGGGTGAGATCCCAGTATGATGTTGGCACCATTTTTAAAGAAGAGGTTTACCAACTGCTTTTGCCTTTTGTTTGGAGTGTACCGATATTCGTTTCCGAAATGCATATAAAGCAAGACCAGATCGACTTTCTTTTTTAAATCTCGAATTTCCCGAATGATTTTCTCGGTTTCTATCCGATTGACCAGCCATGGTCGACTCGCCGGTACGGGAATTCTGTTGGTACCTGACGTGTAGGAGAGGATTCCGATCGTAATCCCTTTTACGTTTTGGATCAGCGTTTTCTTGGATTCTTGGAATGACTTAGATGTACCAGTATGGTAGATTCCATTGCGGTCCAGTACTTGTATCGTCCGAATCAGACCCGGGGAACCATGATCCATGCAGTGATTGTTCGCTGTTACTAATACGTCGAATCCAGCTTCCTTAAGCGCCGGGGCCAGTTCGTCTGGACACTTGAATATCGGACCGCCAGATCGTAGACTTTTCCGGGATTTTCGCCCGCTTCCGGCAAAGGTCGTTTCGAGATTCCCGATCGTCAAATCCGCCTGTTTCAGATAAGGAGCCACTCTTGCGAACAGGGTATCAAACGAATAGGTTCCGTCAGACTGTTTAGCATCCGAAATAATATAACGTTTGACCATGAGGTCTCCCACAGCAGTTATCTGTATTTCCGTCATCGTTATCCACCTTTTTGTCATTTTCATTAGAATATGGCCGAAAGATGTTATGGTGTGCTATCTGCGTTAAGGCGTCATTCGGCGGTAGGGTAAATTGGTTACAGGAACGACAGCCGCCCACCAATTTGACGGATGTGGTTGACGTCAGCCCAAAGAATAAAATAATTGTAGAACGTATCCCGAATTTGTACAGGACGGGGGTATCTCACTATGAGTGCTGCCTGTTTGTTCATTTCCGCTGGTTGGTCGGCCGATGGGAAAATGAAGCAAGCCTCTTGGTTTTGTATGGTCCTCATGACAATCCGAGGAGAAGAGCCGTAAGGCATCAACGGGTGAAAAGCTTCAGAGTTACATACATCGGAAATCCGGTCGCCTGCTGAAATCGCGGATACCTGAAAAAAACCGCCGGGCCCTTCGTACCTTTCTTCGCTGACCGGGCGCCAGTTTGCTGGATACGGAAAGGATACCCGGTACACGTAGCTTGTGTAGATGTTTTCCGGAACCTTTCTGACGCGAGGAGACCACTGCAAGGCCGTAATCCGACCGCCGCTGAGGACGTTCACCGGCATCTGCTCCCTGATATCGACAATCCAGAGCTGACTTGCGCTTCCTTCACCTGTGCACCCTGATAAATACGCGATTTTGCCACCTTCCGGCGACCAGCTGACGGGAGTGGCAAAACAGTCGGAGGTCGTGAGCGTCCTTTGATTCTTACCGGTACGACTGTCGATTTGGATAAGAGAATAATAATTTGGTTCCTTATATACGGTTGCGCTGTAGGCGATGCTCCGGGAGTCTGGGGACCATGCCGGAAAATAGTTTTTGGCAAGCGGTCCTCCTTCCAGTGTATAGATGGTGCCTGTGGCCAGATCCACCGTAGAAATGAGGGAGATGCTAGCACCGGGAAACGTGTAAAGAGCAAACGTTCCGCCCGGAGAAAGCCGAACGTCATGGAGCGGTCCGTCCGTATTTTGCGTGATTTGTCTCCGGTCTGTGCCATCGGCCCGGATGCGGAAGAGCTGGGTATTACCGGTAGAGTCAGGAGCCGCGAACAGAAGCTCCGTACCCGAAGGGAACCACTGGACATCGCTGGCGCCCGGCTGCGGAATGGCATAGCTGATATGTGAGAAAGTATCATAGATGATGATTTGCCCGTTTTTGACATACGCGAGAGTCCTACTGTCCGGGGACCAGTCCAGCAGCGTGTAGGGTTCGATTTGATCAATCCGGGCAACGGTGAGCGTAACGGCATCCAGCAGGTGTACCACGTTGCCAATGCCAATAAAGGCGATTCTCCTGCTGTCCGGAGACCAATAGGGAACGGAAAACTCCGCACCAAGCCCCTGTGTAAGTTGAAAATTAAAACCGCCGTGCGGTCGGTACAGCCAAATGTCGAACATTCCACCGCGGTCCGACGTGTAGGCGATCCATCCTTGAACGAAATCATGAGGAACAGCTTGCACGGCCAACATCCTCTCCTGAATCATCTTATACTTCAGATGTATTCAGTGAAGGACTTCTAGGCGACAGTCCCGGCTGAAAATAGTAATTATATAGATTGAACTTAAGACTTTTAGAATAAAGGATTAGTCGCACTGCGGTGAGTGTTTGGACTTCCGGCCGCTGTTGTCTACAGATTTCTTTGAATCATACCGCTCTTTAGCGGTAGAAATTCATAGACTGCCTCACTCCCCTTTTGATGTACGAACACGCAGCAGAGACTCAGAATCAGTATTACTAATGCCCTCCCTCTTGATGTACGAACACGAGGTGTGGATATCTGCTAAAGATGAATGCGTAAGCCTTACGGACCCAGCGGACGCTATTTACTCCATTTACCTGTATTCCTTATCTATAGGGACTCAGAAGATCTTATTTGCAAGAATTCAGCTATGCATAGCCCAGTATTCATAAATAATGGCATCTGTGTCCGCATAACTTACTTATAGAGCAATTTATAGACAATAAGGGATCTGTAGTCCGCATAGAGTTCTTTACCCGATCTACGAATTTTGGGACTGTAGGAGCGGTAGCGACCGTCCGAAAGCTTTCCGTAGAAAAGCTCGCTTCGAAAGCATAAGCTGTATCCGGATTTCAACCGCTAACAGCGGGTTAAACCAAAAAAAGTCTTACTACAACAGCGGCCGGAAGTCCAATTCTTCAGGGTAGCAACGCCTGAGCCAGCTATAAGTTAATACCTATAATTTCAGTATGACTGCATTAAAAAGAAAAGCCTCCAGTTACCAAAGAGACTTGGTAAGCTGAAGGCTTATTTACAACATGATTAGGAATTCCGATTAACGATCATAAGCATGACTGCAGAAATGGCGATGATGGAGCATACCCACATCCAGGCAAGGATCATGTTGCCCCCGTCTACGGCTACATAGATGGCCGTTGGAACGGTCTGTGTACGGCCCGGGATATTGCCAGCTACCATGATCGTTGCTCCGAATTCTCCAAGGCCGCGGGCAAAACCCAAGACATATCCGGCTGCAAGTGAACGGCTGGCTAGTGGTAGCGACACATAACGCAGCACTTGAAGCTCGCTGGCTCCTTGAGCCCGGGCGGCATCCTCCAAATCGCGTTCTACACTTTCAAACCCGGACTTAACTGTACGGTAGACTAAGGGAAAGGCTACTACAATAGAAGCAATAACTGCAGCTACCCACGTGAAAAGAATCGTCTGCGTTGTTAATTGCTCATACAGCCTTCCAATCCAGCTTCGCCGACCCAGAAGTACCAGAAGTATAAACCCGACTACGGTTGGCGGTAGGACGAGTGGGAGCAGAAGTACAGTTTCCACAAGGCTTCGGCCGCGAAACCTGCGATTTGCCATCGCCTTGGCTGCAGCAGTAGCAAGAATGAAGACGATAATACTCGTAATCACCGAGATTTTTAATGAAAGCCACACCGGAGCTAAAAAATCAGTCCAATTGATGTCCATATCCATTCAACCCGCTTATCTCAATTTGTATATTAAGGAAGTAAAAACCCGTAGCTAGTGAAAACATCGAGTGCTTCCTTGGATTGAAGAAATTTGTAAAAGGCTTTGGCTTCGACCTGATGCCCAGAATCCTTCACAATACCCGCCGGATAGTTAATTGCTTTGTGTACATGTGCACCTACCGTAAGAGCTATTCTCACCTTTTTGGAAGTTAGTGCATCTGTCTTGTAGACGAACCCTGCATCCGTATTTCCCGTCTCCACGTAAGTTAGTACCTGCCGAACATCCTTCGCAAATACCAGTTTGCTTTGCAGCATATCCCATACTTTCTTGGCTGTCAACGACTGCTGTGCATATTGCCCCGCGGGAACCGATTCCGGCTGCCCAACAGCCACTTTTTTGAAAGCTTTATCATCTGTAAGCTGTGTAATCGTCGTTAGCTTTACCTTTGAATCGTAAGGAACAACAATAACCAATTGGTTTTTTAACAGCACTTTATGATCAGTAATCAAGTCACCGTCAACCAGAACGTTCATTTGTTTTTCTCCTGCTGAGAAGAAAATATCCACCGGCGCACCTTGCTCGATCTGCTTTTGCAGTGTACCGGATGCTCCGTAATTAAAAACAAGGTCGATATCGGGATGCTGCTTCTCATACTGAACAGCAATTTTGTCCAGACTGTCTTGCAGGCTTGCTGCCGCAGACACAATAATCTCTGTTTTCTTGGATGCTGCCTCTACGTTATCGTTAGATGATATTGAAGACAAGCCTACAGCTAGAACTACAAATAGTACAATTGTAAGTATTCCTAGTAGGTATCTCTTTAACATATCCATTCCTCCCAAATATGCTTCTTTTCTTTATTTAGGAGTCATTCTAGCATAGAAAAATGGATTATTCTATATGTTTTATTATGTTTGATTATAATTAGACATAATGAAGCATAACAAGTTCGAAGATACCTGAATAAAAACAGCCTTTCAAGCGGTTTCCCGTCTGAAAGGCTGTTTAAGTATCTTTAGTTTTTCATCCGCGGATCCAGGATATCACGCAGACCGTCACCCATAAGGTTGAAGCCAATCACCGTCAACATAATGGACAGGCCGGGAAACAGTACGGTCCAAGGGGCCTTTGAGATAAACTGTCGGGAATCGGACAGCATTTTACCCCATTCCGGATCAGGGGGCTGTGCACCAAGCCCAAGGAAACCAAGAGCGGCTGCCTCGATAATTGCAGTCGCGATGCCTAACGTCCCCTGCACGATAATAGGTGTTATACTGTTCGGCAGGATGTGGCTGATCAGAATGCGGCTGTTCTTCATTCCAATCGCTCTGGCTGCGGTAACATATTCCTCTGACTTCAAGCTGAGCACTTTAGACCGCACAAGACGGCCATATGTAGGGACGTTCACAATCGCAATGGCATAGAGTGCATTTTGCAAGGAAGGGCCAAGAATCGCTACGATAGCAATAGCGAGCAGAATGCTTGGGAATGCCAGCAAGATATCGAACATGCGAGAGATCAGCATATCGATCCATTTTCCGTAAAATCCGGCCAATACACCAAGAAAGGTACCTACAACGATCGATCCGATTACAGAGAAGAAACCGACCCATAACGAAATTCGAGCTCCGTAGATCACGCGTGTGAAGAGGTCCCGTCCAAGATCGTCCGTGCCGAACCAATGGGCGGAAGATGGGGCCTTCAATCTGTTAACTAGTTCCTGTTCTTTAAAACCGTAAGGCGCGATAAATGGCGCCAAAAGTGCAATCAGCACAAAAAATACGATGATGCCAAGCCCAACCATTGCCGTCTTATTCTTACGGAATGCCTTCCACGCATCACGCCAAGGACCGGATACCTTTTCCTCAGGAACGTTCGGGGGAGTTGCATTCACGTTTGTTGCTGCCTGTGTCATAGGTTCACCCCTCACTTGTAGTTGATACGTGGATCTATAGCGGAATACAGGAGATCCACAAGCAAATTGATAAATACAAAAATAAAAGCAATGATCAGAATTCCCGTCTGGATTACAGGATAATCACGCGAGCTGATCGCTTCAAATATATACCGTCCCACGCCCGGCCAAGCAAAAATCGTCTCTGTCAGTACGGCCCCGCCGAGCAGTGCGCCCGTTTGCAAGCCAATAACCGTCAGTACGGGGATAAGTGCATTTTTCAAGGCATGCTTATACACGACAAGAAATTGCGATAATCCCTTTGCCTTTGCCGTACGGATGTAATCTGAATTCATAACCTCCAGCATGCTGGAGCGGGTCATACGGGCGATAATCGCCATTGGAATGGTCCCGAGAGCTATACTTGGCAATATTAGATGTTTAATAACGGTCCAGAGCTGACTCCAGTTTCCCGCCAAAATGGTATCAATCACATACAGATTGGTAACGCTCTCCACCGGATTTCGCTGATCCATTCTCCCTATCGAGGGAAGCCAATCCAGCTTTAATGAAAAAATCAACTGTTCCATAAGCCCCAGCCAGAATATCGGCATCGAAACCCCAATAAGGGCAATAACCATTGCCGTATAATCAAACCATGAATTTTGCCGCCAAGCGCTTAGAATCCCTACATTTACACCTACAATAGTCGCAAATATCATACTGGCAGCTGTAAGCTCCAGCGTAGCCGCCAAATAAGGCAAAATCTCTTTGACAATCGGTGTTTTGGTGCGGATGGAAGTGCCTAGATCACCCTGTAATAAATCACCCATATAGTTGATATACTGATTCAACCAAGGCTTGTCGAGACCTAATTGCTCACGCAGTGCTTGCTTGGATTGCTCTGTCGCCTTTTGCCCAAGAATCGTTTCTGCCGGATCTCCGGGAATGGCATGGATGATGGAAAACACGATAATCGTCATCCCGATTAGAACAGGGATTAGAACCATGACACGTTTTAATAAGTAGGAATTCAAGTTGGCTCACCTTCCAAAGGTGTATTTGAAAAATAACTTACCGCCGCTTATCGCGACGGCAAGCTGGTTTCTTCTATTAACTATTCGAAATATATTTCACTGTAATACTCTGTGCCTGTTGGTCCTGGAACGAATCCTTTGAGGTTTGCTTTACCTGCCAAAAGCGGTGTTGTGTGTACAAGTGGAATCCAAGGCGCATCTGCTTTGATGATTTCTTGGGCTTTCTTATACAGGTCTGACCGTTTAGTTTGATCCGTTTCCTTTTGAGCGTTCACAAGGATCGTGTGCAGTTCTTCGTTGGCATAGAATGTACGGTTGTTACCAGGAATAGCATCCTTATCAAGCAAGGTATAAATAAAGTTATCCGGGTCGCCATTATCGCCAGTCCAGCCTAGCATGAAGATATCATCCTTTTCGCCGGCTTTCGTGTCATCCAGATAAGTAGCCCATTCCGGAGATTCGATAACTGTTTTCACACCAATTTTTTCCCAATCTGCTTGAATCGCTTCTGCAACCTTCTTGCCATCAGGCATGTAAGGACGGGATACCGGCATTGCATACAAGGTTACAGTATCAGGCAAACCATCAGGGTAACCAGCTTCAGCCAACAGCGCCTTAGCTTTGTCCAGATCATATTCATAATCCTGCACACTATCGTTATAGCCCCATAGTGACTGCGGCATTGGGTTGACAGCTGCTGTTGCTTGACCCGCAAAGAAGGCATCAATGATAGCTTGTTTGTTTACTGCATGGTTCAACGCTTGTCTTACCTTTACATTATCAAAAGGCTTTTTCTTAAAATTGAAGCCCAAGTAAGCTACGTTGAACGGTGGACGTTCAATCTTTTGCAATTCGGTGTTGCCTTCAAGCGTCGACAAATCATCCGGGCTCAAATCTTCCATCAGATCAATTTCACCGCTTTGTAGTGCATTAAAGCGTGCAGAGTTATCAGGAATGGAGCGCACGATAACTTTGTTAAGCTTCGGCAGTCCCTCTTTCCAGTAGTTAGGGTTCTTATCCAGTGTGATGGAATCGTTATGTTTCCATTCTTTGAAGATAAATGGCCCTGTTCCTACCGGCTCATTCTTAAAGTTTTCTTTCTTTTCTTGAATGGCTGTCGGGCTTGCGATACCGAAAGAGGTCATTGCAATATTTTGTAAGAATGGTGATTGCGGCTGATTCAAAGTAAATTGAACGGTAGTTGGATCAACAGCTTTCACTTCTTTAATTGCGCGACTTCCCTCAGGACCGAACATGGAATCGTAATAATCGAAGGAATCACCTTCGAACTTGAATGCACTAGCCGGGTCACTCCAGCGGGTAAAGTTAAATACTACAGCCTCAGCGTTAAAGTCCGTACCATCATGGAACTTCACTCCTGGGTGAAGTTTGAACGTGTAAGTTAATCCATCTGCAGATACTTCCCAGCTATCAGCCAGAGAAGCTTGCACTTCAGAAGTACCTGGTTTGTATTCCAGCAAGGAGTCGAACACCTGATGAACGATCTTCAAGGATTCCCCATCGGTTACGATAGCAGGATCAAGTGAAGCCGAATCTCCGCCGCGTCCTAATATCAGTGTGTCTTGTGCTGTTGCTGCAGCATCCGGTGAGCTTTCCGGTGCTTTAGTAGCCGCTGCATTTCCCCCTGTGTTTCCTTCTGTGCTTGCGTTATTGTTTCCTCCGCAACCGCTCAGCGCAAATGACGCGCTCAGCATTAATACCAATGCAAGACTACTCCACTTCTTCATCTAGAAAACTCCCTTCTCCTAATAGAAAGTAATAACGCGTTTATATGTGGCTGTGTCAACAGCTATAAACCAATGTTGAAATATTGTTTTTTTAGGCAAGCCGCGTTATTATCGGTTCCTTATCATACAAATGACAGGCTGTTAGATGTCCAGAATCTGTTTCTAACAACGGCGGTCTAACATTCCGGCATACATCCATCACCTTTGGACAACGTGTGTTAAATGCGCAGCCGATCGGTGCGTTCGCGGGACTTGGTACCTCACCCTGCAGAATAATCCGTTCCTTACGAATATCCGGATTAGGCTCAGGCACGGCTGACAATAAAGCCTGTGTATAGGGATGCATAGGTTGAGCATACAGCTTGTTCTTGTCCGTAATTTCAACGATTCTGCCCAGATACATTACAGCTACTCTGTCGCAAATATGCTTCACAACACTGAGATCATGTGCAATAAATATGTAGGTCAATCCAAATTCACGCTGTAAATCCTGCATCAGATTAATGACCTGAGACTGGATAGATACATCCAGCGCTGATACAGGTTCATCCGCAACGATAAGCTTAGGCTGGAGAGCAAGTGCTCGGGCAATCCCGATTCGCTGACGTTGTCCACCCGAGAACTGATGCGGATATCGCTGCAGATGTGCCTTCGCCAGTCCAACCACATCGGCCAGCCGTTTAACAGCAGCCCGGCGTTCCTTTGCATTACCTACGCCGTGTACAATCATCGGCTCTTCCAAAATCCGCTGTACTGTATTACGTGGATCAAGAGAGGAGTACGGATCCTGGAACACAATCTGCATTTCCCGGCGCCGTTTACGCATTTCTTCCATAGACAGCTTGGTAATATCCTGTTCCTCAAACCATATTTCTCCTGCTGTAGGCTCAATCAATCGTAAGAGCGCACGTCCTGTCGTTGATTTCCCGCAACCACTTTCACCTACTAAACCAAAGGTCTCCCCTTTGTTTACCGAGAAAGAAATATCATCCACTGCTTTAACGAAGCCCTGGGCTCTATTGAAGAATCCTTTGTTAATCGGATAATATTTTTTGAGGTTCTTAACCTCTAGAAGACTCTCACTCATACTGCATCCTCCTGTTGACTTTCATGCAGCCAGCATCTGCAGCTGTGACTTTTCTCCTGCAATGTAAGCTGCGGAATCGACTGCTGGCAAATATCCATAACATTCGGACATCTTGGCGCAAAACGGCAGCCTTTCAAATCATTGCTGAGTATAGGTACATTCCCGGGAATGGAATACAGCCGCTCGCGAGTCTCATCCATTCTAGGAACAGATTCGATAAGGCCTCTTGTATAGGGATGCAGGGGATTATGGAAAATATCATGGACACTGCCTTCTTCTACTACTTTTCCAGCGTACATAACCGCCACACGATGGCACATTTCCGCAACTACACCCAAATCATGAGTAATCAACATAACCGCCGTACCTTGTTCTTCATTAAGCCTTCGAATCAAATCCAGAATCTGCGCTTGAATCGTTACGTCAAGTGCCGTGGTTGGTTCGTCCGCAATCAACAGCTCAGGACTGCATGAAATCGACATTGCGATCATTACACGCTGACGCATCCCGCCTGACAATTGGTGAGGGTATTCGTCAATAATAGCCTCCGGGCGTGGTATTCCAACCTTACGAAGCATCTCGGTAGCATGCTCTCTTGCCTGTTTTTTCGAGAGTCCGCGGTGCAATCGCACTGTTTCTATGATTTGTTGACCTACCGTAAACAACGGGTTAAGAGAGGTCATAGGTTCTTGAAAAATCATCGATACCGCATCTCCACGAATCTTACGCATTTCCTTTTCTTTCAGCGGGACAATGTCCCTTCCTTTGAAATAAATATTCCCACTCACGATCTTACCGGGGGGATTCGGAACAAGCTTCAGGATCGATAAGGACGTAACGCTCTTCCCGCAGCCTGATTCTCCAACGATCCCCAGCACCTCACCGGGATTTACATAAAGATCAACGCCGTCAACGGCAGGCACTTCACCGCGATCAGTAAAAAAGTGCGTGTGCAAATCCTCTATTTTCAGAATTGGCTGTATCAAGGTAATACCTCTCTTCTGATGAAAATCTTCTGTTTAAAATTTTATTTTCTAAAATTGAACTATGGTCAAATTCCGAGAAATAAAAACTCTCTGGATCAGAGAGACTCGTTAATCTGACATCGCATGAAAGAAATAACGCTTTAAACCACCACAGATGTTATTTTTTATTACATTACTATATAATCCCGTGTCCTACAAGGGAAATTTTTGAAATATTCAATCGAATATTTTCACTATATAGATTGTACTTAAGTTTACTCCTTGAGAATGAAGTGGTATCTATGAAGTATATTTAGACTTTGAGTTTCCAGCCATGAACGGCCTTACGAAAATGATTAGCGTTAATGGAACCACTCGGGGCGAACCACGCACAGATTTGATTGTTCTCTAGTAACCGATAATTACAAGTTTGTTTTAGAACCAGTTTGCTACTAGGACTCTTTTCCTGTGATAAATATAGTTTAGAGGTAAAGCTTCCCTGTAAATTATAAATAAAACCTCTTAATCAACATATAGAGGGAAAAACGCCTTATAATTTCAGTAAAATTATCCATATTAATTAAAAATATGAAATTAGACGAGTGAATTCCATCTATATAGACTGAACTTAAGATTTTTAGAATAAAGGATTCGTCGCACCGCGGTGAATGTTTGGACTTCCGGCCGCTGTTGTGTTACAGATTTCTTGATTTATACCGTTTTCTGCGGATGAAATCCGTAGAAAACCTATGCTTTCGAAGCTAGCTTTCCTACGGAAGTCTTTCGGGCGGTCCCTCTCGCTCCTCCAGTTCCAAAATCCCCCTTCGTCACTCCATTGCCTTTTCTCTAGTTATAAAGTTCGATTTATAGAGTAAAGTGTTTTTCTGGATGGATGAATGAACTGGCTTAGATCTCTGCTCCGCATGAATAGCCACCCACTCCCCTCTTGATGTACGATCACGCAGGAGAGATTCAGACCTCTTGATGTACGATCACGCGTGGATATCTGCTGAAGATGAATGCGTAAGCCTTACGGACCCAGCGGACGCTATTTACTCCATTTATCTGAATTCCTTATCTATGCGGACTCAGGAGGTCTTATTTACAAGAATTCAGCTATATATAGCCCAGTATTCATAAATAACGACATCTGTGTCCGCATAACTTTCTTATAGAGCAATTTATAGACAATAAGGGATCTGTAGTCCGCATAGGGTTCTTCACCCAATCTGCCTTACTATAGATTTACTTTAGCTGCTGCTGTTTAGCTCAGCTTAATTGCTAGTTTTCATGTATATAAGCTGAACAAAAGAAAACAACTAAAATCGAGAAGGAACGAATCTATATAGGCTTAGGCCCTATAAAAAAGGAAAGGCTGCGCTATTTATACAGCGACAGCCATTTCTCTAATTGATAACGCATAACTTCACGGTAATATTGAGGTTCTATGATTTCAGCTTCTTCTTCAAGACAAGTGATCCAGCGGATAAAGTGAATATCCTGTTCAATATCAACCACAAAATGAAGGAACCGGCCCTGTTGATCTATTTTTATCGGTTGAAATGTCGGTTCCTCCTTTATTACTCTCAGCAGCGTATGCTCATCGAATTTCACTTTAAATTCTACCTGAAGACTGTCTTGATCCAAGGACCATTTCTGCTTCAGGAAAGTTTGCAAATTAAAATGCTCTTTGGTGAATGCCCTGGATTTAGTCTTAACATTTGAAAGTCCGCCTATATGAAAGGTTCGAATACGTCCAAACCGATGACAATAACCTATAAGGTGAAAACGATTCTCAAGAGGAACCAAACAGTACGGATCTATCAATGTCCCGTACTCCTCAAAAGCATTTTCGCTATAATCTGCTTGAATGCTCTTCTGTTTCAACACAGACGCCAGAATCTGAGTCAGAAAAGTGGATTGCTCCTGTTGGTAGCTGTTTTTTTCCATCCAATTTAAACCCGAGTCTTTTTTAGTACTCTCCATTTTCTCTTCCTTGTCCACCTTTAGCTTGTATCCCGCTGCCATTACTTTCTCATAGGCACCTTCAAAGCCATCTGGCATAAGAAGTTTTATATCTTCTATTCTAGCTCTTATTTCTAAAAAAGCTGCGGCTTCTTCTTCCGACCAATCTAAGGGATACAGTGCAAAATTCCCAATAAAGGTGTACCCTTTACCATGTCCCAAATGGGTTATAGGGATATGCATGGCGCTAAGAGCATCCATATCCCTATAAATTGTTCTCTCACTCGTACTGCAGCGTTCGGCTAACTCACGAGCCAGAATTCCTGGCTTGGCTTGAACAAGCGTTATTATCCGCATTAGCCGAATTAATCTGTCTGTCATTTTCAGTTCCCCTTGATATTTAGTAAAATAGGCTCAGAATATTAGTGTTAATAGTCATATGTATCTATAACAGGAACATATTCTACGATATAAAAAATCTACAATAGAACTATTTTACTATATTTCCACAATTTCATGTTATGTATTTTGTGATATTTACGTAATTGGGAATAGGAACAAAGTCTCTATATATTTAAATATATTTATATACACCCTGTTCGTATATCTTGTTCCTCTATCAATTTGTTCAGCGGCGGTGTGAGTGCGCATCTTCTATACAGGCTCTCAGCTTCTCTTGTCAGCAGCCTATCCCCGGTTCTCACTGCTAAGAGCAGCAACTTGTCGGCATGTCGGCGAACCAACTCCAAACCTTCCCCTAGCTTCCCCTTGCTACTGAGCAGATCCGCCTGTTCTAATACCTCTTCCGTTCGAAGCAGTTCAAGGTGCTTTTCTACATGAAAGCAACAAGACTCCTGCAACACACCGGTATGATGACTATATTCTAGGCTTAATTTTTGCATGGGAAGCTCGCAGATTTTTTCGCCATAGGGCTGTTTAAATTGCCAGTGTAGCCAGACCGCATCATGTTTACCTGCATGCGCCGGTTTCAATGCGAATTCCAATGCAATATATTTACGTTGTCCAGTCTGAATTTTACCCAGAGGCAACAGTACCGAGCGATTATCATCACCACTTACACTTAATGCCCGACAACCATACATTCTGGTTAAGACGATGTGAGGTTCCAACCATAAACGCAGTTCTATCTCACGTGCTGCTATTTTATGATTTTTTCTACGTCCCTGTTCTGCTGACGGAGCGCCGCGCCATTCTACAAGCAAAACAATATTCTGCGCTCCACCGGCAAAAATATGATTCTTGCTCCATGTAAAGTCTGGTTGAATACTCGCTTGCATATTTCCACCTCTTTCTTTTTTTGTCTTTTATTAATGTACCAATAATGGTGGACAACTCCTTGTCATGGAACGTATGTTCGTTTTGATAATATAGAAGGAGTATACACAAAAAGCCTGTTTATGTAACAAAAAAAACATCTATATAGATTGTACTTAAGATTTACTCCTTGGGAGTGTGGTAGTAACTATGGAGTATGTTTAGACTTCGAGCCGAGAGCAGCCATACGAAAATAATTAGGTGTTCATGTTGGACAACCGTAGGAAATAAAGTTTTAGAGGAAAATTTACCTGTAAATCATAAATAAAACCTTATAATCAACATTTAGAGGGAAATATTCCCTATAAATTCTAGAAAATCATCCACTTTGATGCTTTTTGAGGCTAAAACCTGAGTTTAGAGGGAAATATTCCCACTAAATAACTAGATAAGTGGTTCAATCCTTAATTAGTAGGAAAAATTCCTTCTAATTTAAGCTGAACAAAAGAAAATAACAAAAAGCGAAAAGGAACGAAAGGTAATTTTGCAACTTTAGGAGCGATAGCGACCGCTTTGTATCCGGATTCAAGTGCTAAAAGCGGAATAAGTCAAGAAATCTGGTGACAACAGCGGCCGAAAATCCAGAATGGGCTGAAAAGCGATGTTGTTCATAACGCATTCCACAAAATTTTTCAGAACATTCCGATTTCAGTCTATATGAAATATAATTCTTCTACCCCACAACAAAAAAGAGTTGCCAAGTGGCAACTCTAGGTGTAAACCGCACTAGATTTTCTAATGTGTAATAACTGCGAAACCTCTTTATATCCACTTTTAGACATCGTGCACTGCCTTGAATTTTCCGTCCTGTTCCTTTCAAAATAAGCTACTTTCAGGAATCCGTTCATTTCAACAATATTGTCGATATGAACCGAATTATTCCGGTCAGCAACAAAAAATCTGTAACCGGTGTTATTCAAAACCTCCGTCCAATACTTCAGTGATCCTACTGTGTAGAATATGTTGTTATCTATGGTATGAATAAAAATTTTGCCTGATCGGCTATCGAATTCTAAAAAAGCTATATCGTCAATATTTAGTTGTACTATGCCTGACAGTCCATTCTGATCTTTAGTTACACTAAGGCATTTCATATGTGTCATCTCCATCGCTGTTTAAGCAGTTCTTAAGGTGCTTTACTTTAATTATTTGCCCATTTCCTTCCAGATTGCATAATAGAGCAAGAAAACTACTGTAGAAACAAAGAATATGATATCAATAAAAATTTGGTTATAGTACAAAATAACAGAAATGAACACTAGGAATACAGAGATTAAAACAATGACAAGAATATCATCGAACCTAAAGCGCAGTCTTTCAAAATCAAACTTAAATCCCCAACCTATTTTAAATAGAAACCATGCTATTAATGTTGTGATAAGCCCGCTGGCAAACTGTAGAAGGTACCCGTTCGAAGTTGTAGAAATAGCTCCCGCTATAGACCCGAATAACAGGATCGCCAAGCCTGTCTGCAGGATGCCAAATATGGCATAACCCAGGATGGTGCTTATCATCGACCATACCAACGGTATTTTCACTATCACTGCGAATAAAAAAATGAAGATAAAAATGCCGATTACTGGAACGAGATAAGCAAGTGAGAACTCATTTCTGAGTACATAGCTTTGTAAATTGATTAAGAGAACAATAAACAAGGCTTCCCATATATAATCCCTAGCCTTAAGTCTGAATAGCGACATAATTAAATAATATACCGAGATCGTTTCGATCGTTGAAAAAAACATAAACCCTAATGATTCCAAAAACACTATAAATCCTCCTCATAACCTCTTTACCTGCTTTAATTAAACCATTTCCGATCTGCCCTTGTCGAAAGTTGACTTCGTGAATGCTGCATAAAGAATCCCAACGCCCATTTGGCACATAGCAGAGAGAACAAAAAGAATATAGCTGCCCATAAAAGCGCAGGCAACGGAGTGTACTGAGCGAGATTACTAGCATCTCCTGCGCGAGTTGGTGAATGTAAGGACATCGTTACCAGAAAAAGTGGCCCCAGTACCGATTCTTCCAAGGTTAGAAATGCCAACAACAGGTAATAAAACTTCTGCACCTTCTTACCGGCTAGAATGATCAAGATATTTAAGACAATGAACCCGCTTAACCAAAGTATGCCAAAGCCGCCCCGTACATAGAGCAGGAGCATAACAAGTGCAACCCCGCTGGTGAGTATAAGCCCCCATTTCTCACGTCCCCGGGCATATAGATAGAATAACAAGAGTGCGAACAACGAAGCCAGGGTGTAACCCGCCAATGAAACCAGTATAGCCCTCCCACCCGCTTGAATTACTGAATAGGTTACACCGCTATGATTCGCATATAATTCAATCCTCAGTACCGAACCGGATACAAGCAGTGTAACCATAGCATGACCAAACTCATGGATCATGGTGTCCAGATTACGAAACAGGGAGGAAAAGGGAATTAAGCGGGTTAATAAGGCTGATCCTGCTAGAAAAAGTATAGTTTTGAGCCATTTATTCATGAAATTTCATCTCCCTTTCGTCCAAAGTATACGATATGCCACCTTACTTCTCAATGAATTCCTACTGCCTCAAGTTACACATCCGCTGTCGAACCCTGTCATGCTATGATAAAATAGAAGATAGAAACTAGATTAGAATATACTAGGTGGTGAGCTTAATGAAACCCTATTATTATCATACAATTATCCGCTTGTTGGTTTCCGTTTTTCTTCTGCTGGTTTTGTCGTCCACTCTTCCGGCACCTGCTGCAGAGGCGAATTATTTCAATGATTTATATAATGGCCTTCAGCAATTCTCAGAGCTGCCGGATGAGGTTAATCAATTACAGGAGAGCTACCAGCAAACGGTAGAGGAGCTGGAGAAGACAAAAAATGAACTTGGAGAAACTAAAGATCAATTAGGACAGACGATAGAAGACATGGAGAGCTACCGTTCAGAGAACACTGCTCTGATTGAGCAAAACCTCCAGCTGACAAAGGCAGTAGACCAACTAAGGGACGAACGTGCAGCACGAGAGAGTTACCTGCGTAAAATCAAAATCACAATTTACACAGGACTTGGCCTTTTAGTTGGCTACTTCCTCCTAATTCGTCTAATTCGCTTCGGGATGCGCCGCCGTTCCAGAAAAGGGGACCGATTTCGCTAACTAAGGAGATATACAGCCAGTCACACACTAAAGGACGAGGGGGTATAACAATGAATGTCGATGTCCAGGATGAAGGCGACAGCGGCAGTGGACAGGCTGTAGCCTTTACCATTGCGGAGAACGAAGAAGTGCATGTACTCCACCCGCAGCAAATTATTGCATATCAAGGTCCCTCGTCAGGACGGGCTGACTGGTTTATGGATGTAAAAGGTATGTATCGTAAGCGTAAGCTGATCCGCGCAGATATGTCGGGGCCCTGCCGGTTTGTTACTGCACTTCCCCCTGGGTACAGGATCAAAACCCTTCAGCTTGACGGAAAAAGTGATCTCCTGTACGATTTCAGACATTTATTCTTTTATAGTAAAGGTATAACAATGCAGACACGAGTGCTAAGTGTAAAGAATATGTTCATCACAAGAGATACCGTGAAGGTTAAGTTTTCTGGTAAAGGCAGCATCGGTATTCTCACAGAGGGAACGGTATGTGAAGCAACACTCCATCCGTTCGAACCGCTTTTTGTAGACGCTGGTAGTGTGATCGCTTATCCTGAGAACGCCAAGCTGGAGCTTACCGTATATGGTAATCATCTCGCCAGTCAGCATATGAGCTATCATTGGAAAATGACAGGCCAAGGCCCAGTTCTATTTCAGGCAGGACGGCAAAGCCGACGTTTTGAGCGGGATACGAATGATGGGGATGGAATTTTCAAGCGATTCTTACGGGAGGTTCTGCCTTTTGGCGGTGTATTTATTAAGTGAATAGGCCATAAACAAAACCAGCAAGTCTCAGACAACGCGAGACCTGCTGGTTTTTTTTATTCCGATATTAGAGAAATTTCTTAGCCGAGGTATGCATTCAGCATCCAAGCATGCTTCTCCACACTGTTTCTGATGCCAATCAAGAGGTCTGCAGAAGGCTGGTCGCCAAGTTCTTCCGCTTGTGCAATCGCACCTTGCAATTCCGCCGCAACGGTAGTGAAATCTTTAATTAATTGACCCACCATTTCTTTGGCATCCTCGCCGCCTTGCCCTTCCTGCACTGAGGATAAGGACAGGTACTGCTTCATTGTAGAAGCCGGTTGTCCGCCAATAGCAAGCAAGCGCTCTGCCAATTCATCCACGTAACCGGCAGCTTCGTTATAAAGCTCTTCAAATTTCGCATGCAGCGTAAAAAATTGGGATCCGCTCACATACCAGTGATAATGATGCAGCTTGACACCTAATACCGACCAGTTGGCTGTTTGGCGGTTCAACGCAGCTTGCAGTTCTGTAGCACTCTTCAATTGTGTTGTCATTAATAAACCTCCTAAGATATATGTTGTTCAGATGTATTTAGACTTATTCTAAATCTATATACAACTTAACACGAAACTCCATTTATTGCAATCAAGTATCCGAATTTTGTTGCTGTAGATATTAGCATAAACCCCTTAATATGCCTGTAATTTGTGTCACATCTTAATTAGTTTTCTTAATCACTGGGTACGAAAAAGCGCCTGCATCATCTCACTCTTTGATTTAGGGCTAAGCACGTATAAGGTATCACCCGGTTCAATCACTGTATTCCCGTGAGGTGCAACGATTTGATTATTGCGAATGATAGCCGTAAACAGAATATCAGTTGGCAGCTCTAGATCGGAAATTTGCCTTTTGGCAATGGGCATATACTCATCAATTCGTATATGGTTGATTTCCGAGTCCGTTTTGCCCAGTGCTACTAACTCCATTAGGGATAGCGCCGGACTGTGTTTTCCCACGAGCTTTAACCGGGAAGCCAACGGAGAAATTGTAGTACCCTGAATGACCGCTGAGGTTAATACAACAAAGAATACGACGTTGAAGAAAAGTCTTCCCTGCGGTAGCCCGGCTAATAAAGGGTAGGTAGCCAGTACTATCGGAACCGCTCCGCGCAGGCCGGCCCAGGAGATCAATGTCTTTTCACGAAAAGAGAATTTGGCGAATAGAAGGCTTAGATATACCCCTATCGGTCTCGCTACCACCATTAGAATAAAAGATAGGAGCAGACCCTGCCAGGCGATGTTCACGAGCTCTTGCGGAAAGACCAGCAGGCCAAGAAGGATAAACATGGCAATCTGCATCATCCAGGCAAAGCCGTGGTTGAAACTCATAATGGTGCGATGATAAATCAATTTGGAATTGCCCATAACAAGTCCAAGTACATATACGGCAAGCAATCCGCTGCTATGAATTTGAGCAGCCACTCCATAGGTTAATACCGCAAATCCTATAGCCATAACTGGGTAAAGACCGGAAGATTCCAGATTTATTTTATTGATTAGAAATACAGCCAGCTTAGCCAACACAAATCCCAATACCAGCCCTATACCCATCTCCCATATAAAAGAGAATATCAGACTCCACAAAGCCATATCCGGCTGAAGAATCCACTCTATAAGGGATACCGTAAGAAACACAGCCATGGGATCATTACTGCCGGACTCTGCTTCCAGTGTAGAAGTGATGCGTTTATCTATGTTTTTACCGCCCAATACAGAGAATACCGCTGCCGCATCCGTGGACCCAACAATCGCCCCGAACAGCAGGCTTTCCGCCCAAGGAACATCAAGGATAAGCTTGGCGAATAATCCTACGATTCCTGTGGTTAATAGTACGCCTATAGTTGACAAGGACAAAGCCGGTACAATAACAGGCCGGATATCCCTCATACTCGTCTGCATTCCTCCCTCGAACAGAATGATAATCAAGGCAAAGATGCCGGCTATTTGTGTTAAGGACGCATTATTAAAATAAATAAAATGACTAAGAATCATACCTGCCGCAATAAATAGGACTAATGACGGCATCCCGAACTTTGTTGAAAATTTAGTGGATAGAACACCTATTAGTAATAAGACCGCCGATAATAAGATAACATTATCTGCAAGGGGGCTCATTGTAACCTCATCCCTTTCTTTATTCGTAGTTTTATTACCCAAAATAGTATGGCACTGAGCAGTAAGAATATACGGGTGGTACAGTGACGACAGAAAACCCGGAGATCGACAGGATCTCCGGGTTGTTCGGCGGTTTTTTTATTGCTTATCAGTTGAATATGCCGGGTTGGGTTGGGTTGGGTTGACCAATTTGCAGGAAAAAAACCCCTCTAATGTTGAGATACACAAGGATATAGGCCCCATTTCAGCGGAAACGGCAGAATTAGTAGGATTTTTTCCCTCTAAAAGCTCAAACGGCGGTAGCGTCAAGAAGTTTGTGTATGAGAGTAGAAGTTATCTCCTCGGGTATCCGCAACAGATACGGCAAATCTTCTACCTACATGAGTTTCAATATATATAGTTGCAGAATGTACACTTATATTTCTCCCTTAGCACACTTTAGGGTATTTAATTGCACTTTATACACTTATTTTTGGGTATTCCAGGGTTTAACCGGCATATTCGTGTTTTTAGTTGCACAAAGTACATCTATCCATACATCCAAGCGCCAAAAGCTAGAAATAAATGTATAAAATACATCTATTTCACTGACTACCTCCGTAACCCGGCGGTCTCTACCCAGAATTAGAGGGATTTTTCCCCTAATGTTGAGATACACAAGGATATAGACCCCATTTGAGCGGAAACGGCAGAATTAGTAGGAATTTTTCCCTCTAAAAGCTCAAACGGTGGTCTTATTCCTGTTCGATTGTATTATTTTCTTATAATGAGATCTTATTCTCTCGAGTAAATTTGCAGTTCCTGAATTGACCAATAATTGCCACCGGAGCTAGTCTGTACAATCTTCACATAGCGGGTTCTAACGGGTGTAAATTGTATCTTTGTCCTTTCCTTCTGGCCTTTACCGGAAGTAATCAGTCTCCAGTTAACCGCATCATCTGACACGTAAACTTCATAACCCCTAGGATAGTCATATGAAGACAGCGTGTAATCTAAATCAATATTTTCTATGCTATGGGTACTTCCCAAGTCAATTTGGTAAGTTTCACCGGATGTCTGATGTTTCCCCGTATCCCAGCGAGTACGGCGATCCCCGTCAATAGCACTCCTAGGGTTTGAAGCGTCCTGGTTTACATTGGAGGATACCTTCCAATCCGTCCGATTAAGCGGAACCAACCCGGTGGCTGTAATCTTTAGCGTCTGGGACATGACCTGTGATCCGGTCACTCTTACGGCATACGTATACAATGTTCCGTCTTGCAGATTTCGGTCGGTGTATTGCGTTTCCGTAACCTTTGCCGCTACTACACTCAGTTTTCCGCCACCATCATCCCGAAGCACTTCATAGCTTGCTCCAGGGGTCTCCAACCAGCTTAAATGAACGGCAGGGCCTTTTACTGCGGAGGCTCCGAACCCTTGGGGGGCAACGTCCTTCACTTCCTGGGAAGGCTGCAAAATATATTGCACGGCTTCACCCGGGGCCAAGGTCTCCGTAAAGGTCAGTATGGGACTGGCTTTTTTACCTGCTATATAGCTGCGAGCCTTTTCATAGGTATCGCCGTTGCCGAAGCGTTCACCCTCATATACAGTTTTTTTCGGCATTGTAACATTTACATTTACAGTTTGCGTAGTGTCTTCAAAGTTAACGAAATTGACCAGCACCTTATTCGAAGTTGCTCCTGTTCCTGCCAGCGGAGTAAGCGTTGAGGTATCAACCGCCCGGACATAGACACTCTTATCTGCCAGGGCTGTCTTGTTCGAAATCTGGTATGTCAACGGAGCTCCGTGTGTTGCATATGCCAGGCTTAATCTCCGCATGATACTTACACGGGAATCTTCATTTGCAGAGGTATAATAAATCTCAGTGGTGGCCGGGTCATGCTCTTCCAGATTAAAGCCATATTTGAATAAGCTGAAGTCCTTGAAAAAAGCGGCATGCTGAACGAACATATCTGCGTAACCAATGTGTGCACGCATAATTCGGTCGAAAACAGCTGCTTTCCGTTCGGTCGCTCCATACTGCGGAGCATCCGTATGACTGTCAGAAGTACCAAATTCAGTGGTGAGCATCTGCTTATTCAGACCGTCCGCCGCTCCTTCGAACGTTTTGAGGTTCTCCGTGAAGCTTCCCCCGTTGGTGAAAATGTACGACTCTCCATAAGAATGACCGTTGGTTAGATCCGTAACCTTCTCCAGCTCCAATCGCTGCTTCGGATCCCTCTCCCAACCATCAGGGTCACCGCACTGTTTTACCGAACCCCTCTGATTACCGCAGGAATGTTCTTTAAAGCCCGGCCAATAAGCCCAGCCCGGAGCAACAGTTTGCAAATGGGGAGCAATTGTTTTGCCCTCTTTATTCAGCCAATTCGCAATCGCCAGATTGACGGCTTTGGATCGATTGAACAAACCAGGCTCATTATCCACCTCATAGAACTGAAAATAAGGGCTGTAATTGCGGAAGTACTCCGACAGTTTTTTTGCCGCAGCGTCCGGCAAGGAACCGTCACTTTTCAACTTAATATCACCGGAGTAGAGATACATTGCCACGGACTGCATATTATAATCCTCTAGAACTTTATAGTAATCCAGCATGTTGGAGCAGGATCTCCCTACATCACTGACACAGGAAGTCCGCATGATATTGCCACTGTAAGCTATCCCAAGCCATTTCATAATATAAGGTAGATGTGTAACTGCACCGCTATCGAAGTAAAACTGATTGTTGTTGACCATAGTCCCCGTTAAGGAGTAGCTTCCATGAATAGGTTCTGTGGCCGGAGCGTTCAACGATTCAAGACTAAGATTATCCCAGGTCCACCATAGGTATTTATCCTCTGCATTAGAACAGTACAAGCATCGGGTTGTCTGGAGCTTAAGCTCATTTGAACCGGTCTTCAACTGCTCCTTGGGGATATAAAGCTCATACGTTTTGCGAAAGGTATACTCACTGTTCGTCCCGGATACACCTGAAATTTGGATAATGCCCGACAATTGTTTATTTGAAAAAACACTCATTTGCGGGATGGATTTGTAAGCATCCAGAATACTTACGTGAAATAAGACCCCGTTAGCCGGGATCTTGTCTAATGAATACGAGATACGCAGTTCTGGATTGGTTGCGCCATTCAAACCTGAGGGAATGCTCCCCGGGGCAATCACCTTGCTTGAGACAGAAATAGCCTTATTATTAGCACTCGAGGAACTCGCTGCCGCGAATTCCCCGGAGGACCCGTCATGCTTGCCCAGTTCCCATAAAACCGTACCTGATGGCTGGTTCGGTGCGGTAATTTGTCCTGAGGATAACTTGGACATATCCACCTTCACTGCGCCATCCTCTCCACCTTCTGAACCGAAAAGGGAGGTGGACAACAGAAACAAGATTGTTAGGGCTGCTAATTTCAGTGTCAAATGTAGAAGTTTTTTAAGTTTATAAGCGCTCATCTCATTGTCCTCTCTTTCATCCGGAATGTCTGGCAATTTGAAATCGCCCTTTCATTAAGGAGAGAACAGGGCACTTTGAGGGATGACAGCCTCTTTCAGATGCGGGCTCTTCCATTTCAATCGTATACTGGCATCGCCATGATTCTCAAAATATTCAACCTTTATATTGTATAAAGTTCCTGATTTAAGAGTTATACTTCCCTGACGAGTAACACCGCTCTGCTTGTTCCAGCTATCAATGATAAGTATATTGTCGACCCACACCCTTACTCCGTCATCCGAGGAAGCATAAAAGGTATATTTTTCACTGTACTGCGGCTTAATTTTCCCCTCCCAGCGAACGGAGAAAGAGTCGTTTTCAATGGCAGAACTCGGGGAACCCCTCCGCCAATTAAAGTCGATCCTACTGTCTTTTCTACTTAAAGCCGGTTTTCCGGCCAGATCCACGTTGTTGAAATATTCAGCGCTTAGGTTATTAAGGGCTGTATTCTTCGTAGGTTGGTTCGTTGGTCTAACCGTCGGTTTAACCGTTGCTGGGCTCTTTACTGGCAACCTGCTTACTAGCTTATCTCTGGAAACTGTGTAAGTACTGCTCATGAAGCTTTTGATTGTTTGGGAGCTGTTATTTTCAGTCAACATTTTGCCCCATGTCATCATATATACCCATTTACTCTGATATTGTGCCATCATTTCCGGATCTGGAAGCTCTCCGCTCTCTCCGATCCCAATCGGCTTCCCATTGGCCAGTTCCAACAGACTATCATAGTACATTTGATTATAATCATTGTTGTAAATATCGGCAGCCAATATGTCGACCTTATCTGAACCGGGATAATAAGGTAAGTAAGGGTCGGACCATTCGTTCGGCGCATTAGGATTCCATGTCCACAAGAGGTTATTCAGCTTGTGAGTCTCTACAAACCTGTCGTACATAATATTCCAAAGCTCTTTGAAATTACTCTTCTTTCCCCACCAGAACCATCCACCATTCATTTCATGGTAGGGTCTCCATATCACTGGAACTCCAGCATCGCGCAGCTGTTTCAGGTAAATTGCAATCTGATCCAAATCGGCAATTAGACTCTTATATTGCGGTGTTCCCGGGGTTACATAGGCGTTGAAATTATCTTGGCTCAATCCCTTGGAAACATTGGACCAAGCTGCTGACGTTCCCGGAAGATTCTGATGAAATGTCATCGCTACAATTCCACCGCTGTTATACCAGTCTATTGCGCTTTTAACGACAGCTTGCCGCTCTAAGGCTACAGTCTTCTGAGTTTGATTATTGATAGCACCTAACTCATAGCCATGCAATACGGCATATTGACCGCTGGTATCTTTAAGCTTGGTATTATAATCATCCGGTCTCTCCAGATAATCATGCTGCCCGGATATCAAACCCTTGCCGCTAAGCCCAACCAAATAACTTAATAGTTCCTGTGCCTCTACCGAAGCAGAAGGGTTAACCGGTCCAACTATCGTCTTGGTTACAGGCAGGCTGTTAACCTCACCCCAAGGGATAAAAGACATAATCAATATCAGTGGCAATATAGCACTATATAACCGGAGCTTACGGTAAGTGTTCAAAGTAATCTTCCTTTCGGTAGCCAGGCTGCCGTCAAAAGGCATAAGGGGTGACCTTCCTTTACTAAAAGGACAAGCAACCGATTCACCAATGAGGGCTATAGCTTACTGGCCCTGCTGATTAGCAGGGCCAGTAAGGGATGGACTGAAAAGAATATATTTGCTTCTTATCAAAAGTGCCCGGAACAATATTGGCTTTTATGGAAGGCTTGTAACTTTAGTTCAGGGTAGCATAAGGAAGAAATAGTGCACTCGAAGGCACGGTCTCCTTAAGCTGACTCGGGCTTCCCCACATTAGACGTGCTCTGGCGTCTCCTTGGTTCTCGTAATACTCTACTTTGATATCATAGAGCTGACCTGCATTCAGAGTTATACTTCCCTGACGCTCGGTGCCACTTTGCTTCACCCAGCTGTCAATAACAGACTTCCCATCGATCCACACACGAATTCCATCATCTGAACCCGTATAGATTTGATAGGTCTCACTGTACCGCGGTTTGATCTTACCGCTCCACCGAACAGAGAAGAAATCCACACCTATTGCAGAATTAGGAGATAATAACCGCCAGTTAAAGTCAAGAGCAGCATCCTTACGCACAATGGCAGGGGTTCCCGAAAGCTGGATATTACTAAAATACTCTCCCTGCAGTCCATTCTCATATACGGGCGTAACTGTTTGTAAGGGCTCCTGATTTTGCGATGTAACCGTAGTCGGTGTTGGTGTCGGTGTCGGTGTTGGTGTTGGCGTCGGCGTCGGTGTCGGTGTTGGTGTTGGCGTCGGCGTCGGTGTCGGTGTCGGTGTCGGTGTCGGTGTCGGTGTCGGTGTTGGCGTCGGTGTCGGTGTCGGTGTCGGTGTTGGCGTCGGTGTTGGCGTAACAGTCGATACTGTTACATTTAATGCATTTGAAGCTAAAAACAACGCACTAGAGGGAACTGCTCCCTTAATTTGACTAGGACTCTCCCACATTAGACGAACCCGTGCATCTCCATCGTTCTCATAATATTCAATTTTAATATCGTACAACTGTCCTGCTTGCAGAGGGATACTTCCAACACGTTCGGCTCCACTCTGTTTAATCCAGCTGTCAATCACGATCTTCCCATCTACCCATACACGAATACCATCATCCGAGGCGGTGTAAATCTGATAGGTCTCGCTATATAGAGGTTTGATTTTACCTGTCCAGCGTATGGAAAAGTAGTTGATGCCAAGTGAACTGGCGGGTGCTGTCAGTCGCCAATTGAAATCAATTGCGCTGTCATTCCGGACAAGCGCCGGTGTTCCCGAAAGATTCATATTCGTATAATATTGTCCCTGCAACCCATTTTGGACCGGAAGTAGAAGTCCTACTGCAGGTGTCGCTGTGGGTACAGGTGTTGGTGTTGGCGTTGGTGTTGGTGTTGGTGTTGGAGTAGCGGTAGGAATTACTCCTGTACTATATTCATCCCGTGTAAGGGTATAGCTATTATTCATAAAACCAGTAATGGTAGCAGTAGTATTTTTCTCGTAAAGCATCTTTCCCCAATTCATCATGAATGCCCAGTTAGGCTGTGTTTTGAGAATTGTGCCCGTGTCGGGCATTTCACCGTTTTCCCCGATCGCGATCGGTTTGCCGGCAGCAAGAGTAAGCAGACTGTCATAATAGCTTTTTTTAAAATCATTCTCATATATATCTGCTGCCAGAATATCTACCATACTAGCACCCGGATAGGTCGAGGCATAAGGATTAGCCCAGGCATTCGGTGCATTCGGGCTCCATACCCACAGCAGGTTGTTTAAATTGTGATAGTTAACATATCGGTCATACATAATGTTCCAAAGGGCAGAAAAGTTATTCTTTTGGCCCCACCAGAACCAACCGCCATTCATTTCATGATAGGGTCTCCACAATACAGGTACACCCGCATCGCGCAAGCTTTTCAGGGAAACTGCCACCTTATCAAGCTCTGTAATCAGGCTGTTGTATTGCGCTGTTCCTGGCGTAACGTATTTGTCAAAGTCTGCTTGACTAATACCTTTTTGAACATTGGACCAGTCATATGTTGTTCCCGGAAGGTTCTCATGGAATGTCATTGCCACGATGCCGCCGTTTTTGTTCCAATTGATTGCACTGTTGACCACATTTTGCCGCTGCCAAGCCGTAGTGCTTTCCGTCTGACCGCTTATTGCACCCAGCTCGTAGCCATGTAGCGCAGCATATTTTCCACTGGTTGCCTGCAGCTTGTTGCTGAATTCATCCGGACTTTCCAAATAGTCATGCTGGCCGGTTAAAATTCCTCTCCCGGAAATATCGGATACATACTTCAGCAGCTTGATCGCTTCAGGTGAAGCATTTGGATTAACCGGGGCAAAACTTACAGCAGCTTCTGCAGACAGTGGCGCGATGCTCAAACCTAACGGAATGGCAGTCAAGAACAAAACAAAAGACAACAACGAACATAACAGTCGATACTTACGGTGAGCCATCAAAATTCATCTTCCTTTCGGTAGCCAGGCTGCCACTCTTGCGAAAGGCCCTGTAGCTTTGCGTCCCTATCTTTCGATAGGTTTGCCTTTGTCGTTTGGAAGGATTTATCCCTCTTACCGTAAATATCGACTGTACTTAGTTTTTAGTTTAGTGCAATTATGAAAATTCCTTAATAAATAGTTCCTTGTACCTGTTTCAGAACTATACTAAATGGTTTAAATAGTTAGTTTGTGCTATGAAATAAACTGTTGTAATTCGATATCATTCCAATCCAGCGTGATCCGAATGTTATCCTCTTCAACCAGCTCAGAGCCAGTCTGTACCTCTATGAATTCGAGATCTGTCAGAGCCAATATGGCATGCTTGGTGCCCTCTGGTATCCGGACTACGTCGCCTGCTTTTACGTTATGCATTTTTTCGTTCAGAACAATACTGGCTTCACCGCTGATTATTGTCCAGATCTCGCTGCGTTTATGATGAAGCTGGTAGCTGATATTTTTGCCTTCAGAAATAAAAATCCGTTTAGTAAGAACCTCATTGCCCTCATTGTATTTCACATAGTCAATCACTCGATAATGTCCCCAACGGCGCTCTTCGTACATCGGTCTTTGCTCAAAAGTCTTCAATACTTCCTTGATACGCGGACTTTCCGCTTTATGGGTAACCAGAATTCCATCAGGGCTTGCTGCAATAATTAGATCCTTAGCACCGATTACGGTAATCGGAATATCCAATTCATTAATCAGGCAAGTTCCTTCAGAGTCAGCCGTAATAAATCCTTTACCTACGTGATTGCTGGACATTTCCTCAGTCAGGGTATTCCACGTACCTAAGTCTTTCCAGAACCCGTCATACGGCTGCACTACGATATTATCCTCTTTTTCAACCACTTCATAATCAAAGCTGATAGATGCAAGCAGTTTATATTGCTTCTGCATTTCTTCATATCCCAAGGGAAGCCCCTTGCTCTGTAAGATATCCAGCAGATACCCCAACCGGAAGGCGAATACGCCGCAGTTCCATAGAGCATTCCGACTGATTAACTCCTCGGCTTGTTTGCGGTTCGGTTTCTCCTGAAAATGACTCACACGCAGGAATCCATTTTCCCCTGCCGCATCACGAGTCGGAATAATGTACCCGTACTTCTCTGATGCCAGTTCAGGGACAACACCCATAAGCGCCAAATTCGCGCCGCTCTCTTCCATTGTGCTCTCCAATTTCGCAACACTCTCGAAGAAGGATGATTCCACATAAGGATCTACCGGCAAAATGGCTACAATCTCAGCGGGCGAAACCCCTGCCACCGAATACAAATAGGAGGCCGTGAGCGCAATCGCCGGAAATGTATCACGCCGTTCGGGTTCTACAATGATCGGCACTTCGCTGCCCAACTGACTTTGTATCATTTCCACCTGACCGCGACCTGTTGCCAGATAGGAGGAACTCTCAAGACCTGTTTCTTTCAGCTGTCTCCAGACCCGTTGTACCATGGACTCCGGCTCACCTTGCGGACTTTCCAATACTCGTAAGAATTGTTTTGAACGTGAATCGTTGGACAAAGGCCACAACCGTTTTCCTGAACCGCCTGACAATAGTACAAGTTTCATAAGTGAACCCTCCTTATGGGATTGTTATAAAAGAGTGGGATTGTTATGGCTGGGGGACTGCGATGAATGTTGGACTTCCGATCGCTGTTATCCTTGGATTTCCTGAATTGTGACCGCTCCTCGCGGTTGAAATCCAAGGATAAAGGCGAACGCTAACGCTTCTACAGTTCCAAAATTCCTCTTCGTCCCTTTACATAACACTGTGTTTTTATAAAGATCCCATTATCTCCGCTTCGCGATCGACCTCTAAAGCTTTCCGGCGGCAACACTGCCTGGGAAAGCCACTAGAAAATGCTAAAGAGTTAATCCAGATAAAGAGATAACAGACAAAGAGATAACAGACAAAGAGATAAGAGATAACAGATAACAGATAAAGAGATTAAACCAACCTTACACCGCGCCAGCCACACTCTGCGAATAACCGCTAAGGCCGCCCATCTGCGGGCGTCCGACAGAGTGATACTCTAGGCCAGTGCCCTCGATTTGTTCCTTGGTGTAGAGGTTTCGGCCGTCTATCAGAATTTGCTTACGCATGCTTTGCGCCAGCTTGTGCAAGTCGATATCCTTGAACAGGCTCCAATCCGTCAGCAGGCAGACAGCATCACTGTCTTTCGCCGCTTCTTCCGGCAAGGAGCACCAACGGAGTTGCGGATGATCGTATTGCTTCCTGAAGTTATCGGCAGCAATCGGATCGAAGAGTTTCACGATGGCACCCTCTGCTACAAGCGCCTCAACGATTTCACGGGCCGGGGCTTCACGTACATCATCTGTATTAGGCTTGAAAGCGAGCCCCCATATTCCGATTACCGCTCCTCGGAGACTTCCTAGCGATTCATGCAGCTTCGAGATAATCATAAAACGCTGACCCTTGTTGACCTCAACCACAGATTCCAAAAGCTTGAACTCATAATCGACGTTGCCGGCAATTTGAATCAGCGCATTGGTGTCCTTAGGGAAGCAGGAGCCGCCGTACCCGATACCAGCTTGCAGGAATGAGGAACCAATTCTGCGGTCCATCCCCATACCCTGGGCTACCTCGGTTACATCAGCTCCCACTTTTTCGCAAATATTAGCAATCTCGTTAATGAACGAGATTTTAGTAGCCAAGAAGGCATTTGAAGCATATTTAATCATTTCCGCGCTGCGAATATCGGTCACGAATACATTCTCCGTAAATCCTTGGTGAAGCTTTCTCATAACCGGCTCGAGGTCCGGATTATCCAATCCGATGACTATTCGATCGGGATGAAGCGTATCACTGATGGCTGAGCCTTCTCTAAGAAATTCCGGCGCAGAGATGATATCAAAAGGATGAGTTGTGTGTGAAGCAATCATCTTGCGAATCTTCTCATTGGTTCCGACGGGAACGGTAGACTTGGTCATAATAATTTTGTAGCCTTCCATAGCTCTGCCGACTTCAGCCGCCGCACCTTCGATATACTGAAGATCCGCTTCTCCGTTCGGCAGGGAAGGTGTCCCTACAGCAAGGATGACGATATCAGAACGCCGTACCGAATCCGAAAGATCGGAGGAGAATGACAAGCGCCCCTCACGAAGATTCACATCAATCAAGGCTTCGATTCCCGGCTCATAAATGGGAGATTCCATGCGGTTCAGCTTATTAATCTTTTCCTCATCTTTATCGACGCAAATGACATGATTTCCGTTAAGTGTAAAACATACGCCAGATACAAGACCGACATAGCCGGTACCGATTACTGCCAGCTTCATACAATCATCCTCCTTTTAAAAAGTTTACGTAGGCCTGTTCGACGTACTGCTTGAAATTAACCATGAATGACTCTTCGTCAAATTTTTGCGCATGACTTATGATTTGTCCGATGTCCCATGAATAAGACTCCACTTCGTGAATCGCAGCGAGTAAATCGTCAACCTCTTGATGCTGGAAGAACACTCCGTTGACATAAGGGATGATTGTATCCAGTGCGCCGCCGGCCTGATAAGCGATAACCGGTCTGCCGGCAGCATTTGCCTCCAGTGGAGTAATACCGAAATCTTCCTCCCCGGGAAAGATAAGCGCACGGCATTGTGCCATTAAACCTGTCACCTGATCGTCCTCAAGCCTGCCCAGAAATGACACATTGCTCTTAGCCATACTTTCCAGCCGCTTACGATCCGGTCCATCGCCAACAATGTACAGCTTAAGACCGTTTTTACTGAAAGCTTCGACTGCCAAATCAATACGTTTATAGGAGACCAATCGTGAAACAATTAAATAGTAGTCCCCGATAGAGGTTGAACTTGTAAACCGTGCTGTGTTAATCGGCGGGAAAATAATATCAGAGTCCCGATGATAGTAGTTCTGAATCCTTTTCTTCACTACAGAAGAGTTGGCTACAAATTGATTCACATTCTTGGATGTCCGCTGATCCCAATTTTTGAGCTGCTGCATATATACCTTAAGTAGCCTTTTGAATAACCCGGAATTGGACTGCCGCTCCATATAAGTGTCATAATCCCAAGCAAACCGCATTGGAGTATGGCAGTAGCACAGATGAAATGTATGACTCGGCACTTGAATGCTTTTCATAAAAGCACTGCTGGAGCTGAGCACGATGTCGTATCCGCTAAAGTCCAAATCCTTGATGGCCATAGGGTAAAGTGGCAACATCCCTTTAAAATTAGTCTTCACTCCCGGAATTTTTTGCAGCCAGGAGGTTCGGATATCCGCATCTTTGAGATTGTCAGTCAGGCGGCTTCCGTTAAAAACCGTCGTGAAGATCGGAGCATCCGGATACATATGGTGGAATACTTCCACGACTCTTTCCGCTCCGCCCATTTGGATTAAGTAATCGTGCGCTATCGCAATTTTCATGTGAATCATCCTCAAAGTTTTATGGAGCATCATCAGAGTTACCACATCGTAATAAGCTTTACCTCGGAAGCCCTTGCTGTTGTCCGAAGCGTAAGGTCAGGTGCTTGCCAGCAAGCCTTTGTAGTAGTCCACAATATCCCTGACCGTGTTCTCGATTACAAAATGCTCCTTCACCCGCTTCATGCCATTGTCCGCCATCTTTCTTCTTTCCTCAGGGTGTTCCAGCATCCATGTAATGGATTCTGCCAAGAGGTCAGGATCACCAGGTTGGATCAGCATTCCCGTCTCGCCGGGGATGACGATTTCCACTGGACCCCCTTCGTTCGAAGCGATAACGGGAAGTCCCGCCGCCATTCCCTCAACGATAACCTGGCCAAATGGCTCGGGTGTAATTGAGGTGTGTATCAGTAAATCCGCAGTGTTCATGAGACCTTGTATATCTTCAACGTGACCCAGTAGGCTCACATTAGTTAATCCATCCTGCTCAATCTTTTGGACCAATTCTTTCTTGTACTCTTCTTCTCCAAACAAGGCATCACCGGCCAACCAAAATTTCACTCGTCCATCTTGGCTGAATTTCTTAGCAGCTTCCAGCACAATATGCTGGCCCTTCCAATGCGCCAAACGACCGACAAGCAATACGTTGAAATCCTTCTGATCTCTCTTCCCAATCCCGCCGCCTATGGCTTTCGCAAAGGCGGAGTAGACAACCAGTGTTTTTTTGGAACGCGGTAGCTCCAAGGCATTTAGCGTCGAGTGGGAATTAGCGATAACACCGTTAGGTAGCAAACGTGACAACAGGCGTATGGCTTTCGCAACCACGGGCTTCAAATACGGAGCACCGATATGATCACGGATATGCCAGATTAAGGGTATACCGGCCTTTTTGGCAGCAATGGTACCGTATAGAGCCGATTTCAATGAGTTGGTATGAACACAATCTACTTTTTCTTGTTTCAGTAGAGGAGCTAGCTTCCGGCCGTAAGCCAAAAGTTTGAACAGTGCACCGGGAGCGCCGATATTAACGGCATTCCGGCCGCGTGACCGAACACTTTCATCCAGGGGGATAATACGTACATCTATCCCTTTTTCCTTCAGCCGTTCAGCCAGAACACCCTCCTCCGCCAATATGACCAGCGGATTAATCTGCTCTCCGATGTTCGTTAGGATGTTAAACAAGGCTACCTCGCCCCCGCTCCACTTAGCGGTATGGTCTATATAAGCTACTCTTAGCATCCTGCAGCCACATCCTTTACAAGTGCTTCCCGGAATACAGCTTCCACTCCATCAGCTACATGCTGCCATGTATACTTCTCGAGCACATGATCTCTGCATTCATCACGGGTTGGAAGGAGCTTCCGATTGCTAAGCATATGGATGATGCCTTCTGCCATATCTTCACTGGCTGGACTCTTGAACAGCAGTTCCGGTCTGAAGCCCTGCAGGATTTCCTTGTTGCCCCCGACAGGTGTAGCCATAACCGGCAATCCTGTCGCCAGTGCTTCCACGGTAATGAGTCCAAAGCCTTCAAGCGCCTGTGAAGGAACTACAAAGAGATCCGCTGCTTGGTAATACCCTGTTAGTTCATGATCCGGAATGTATCCGAGCAGCCTTACTTTATTGCTTAGGCCGTAGTCGGCTATCTTCTCTTCCAACTCTCCACGCAGTGGGCCTTTACCCCCGATCAGCAGGATCGCATTGGGGAAACGCTCCGATACCTGCTTCCAAGCCTCTAGCAACTGCAGTAGTCCCATTCGGTTCACAAGTCTTCGAACCGTCAAGACGGTAGTTGCGCCTTCCGGCAGATTCAAGGTTCTCCGGATGGCTAAGCGATTGGTTGCCGGAACGAATCTATCTACATTGGCAGCACCCGGGATGACTATGATTTTATTAAAAGGAACTCCGTGCAGATCATGAAGCATGTCGCGGAACGTTTCACTGAGAACGATGAACTTATCCGCCAGCTTATAGGCTTTATGTTCAATAGATTTAGCAATCGTTGTTTTGACCCGGTGTTTGATGCCCTGACCTTCGATCTTCATTTCTTCATTCCAAGGTCCGTGAAACGTCATCACTACAGGTATTCCGCGTTTCTTCGCTTCCATCGCAGGACCAATTCCATAAGGAGCAAAGTGGGTGTAAAGGATATCAATTCGGCCACTTCCACTCCCCATGAGATCGGCCGCCTTACGCTGAAAGGCATCCTTGCGTTTCCATATAGCATCTTTCGGATCACCGGCATTATGGATAATTAGTTCTTCAGAGGTTGTTGGCTTCTCCTGACTGCAGATCAGCGCATGCACCCGGTTTCGTGAGGAGAGCTGCTCACAAACGGATTTGAAATAGGTGTTTAATCCGCCAGGTTGTAACGAGGGCCAGCTAAGGCCGGTCGTCATAATATTCAATCCGTCACTGTACGGCATAGCTTCTCTCCCCTTTTTTCTCCTTCTCAGCCTGGCCCTTCGTATTATGCTGGGCCAACCTGTTCTTACTCTGTAGTTCGTAATGCTTGAAGCCGACCATGAATTCGTACATAACCCAGAACACCGATACGGCGAAGCCTGATATCCCTTTTTTGAATAATCCGTGCAGGAAGTACTTCTGCATGAATCGTGCCGGTGGACGAAGCAGCAGATGAGTAATTCGGAACGACTTGCCGCTGGCATACGCCGTCTGTGCTTCAAGATCGGTATATTTGTTGAAGCGGGACACATGATCGTTAATGCTGCGGAAACCTTGATGCCACAGCACCCCTTCAAGCCGGACCGTCCGATCCTCCGAAACATCAGGCATTTCGTGCACTAGACTGTTACGGATACCGTACTGTTTGCGGTTATACAGTCGTACCAGGTATTCACCGCGATCCAGCCACCTGCCCAGAAAATCACCGATCCTATAGAGGGAATACGCCGCTGTTATATCCGAAAGTCCACGCTTGCGTTCCAGAATATCCGCAGCCAATTCGTTGCTTACTACTTCATCGGTATCAATGAGGAAGACCCAATCATGGATGGCGCGTTCCACTCCGAATTCCCTTTGCTTTGCGTATCCGGGCCATGGATTGACGAACACCCGGCAATTCAGGCTTTCGGCCAATTGCACTGTTCCATCCTTGCTTCCTCCGTCGATAACCACAATCTCATCGGCGAAAAGTCTGCAAGACTGAATCGCACTCGATATTCGAGTTTCGTCATCTTGAGCGATGATGACCACGGAAATCGGGTAACTGCCCGGGCCGCCAAGCACGCTTTTTACTGACTCCATGAAAGTTTCCTCCTTTTGTCTAAATATCCGGGGGTTGGAGACTTCGTCTCTCTACCCGTTAGCATCCATAGGTTTCTTGCGAATGTAAGAATTCATCGTCGTCTTCATCCATTGAATGTCCTGCCCGTTAATGAGCAACCGTGGAATTTTAACCTTTAAGTTGAATCTGATATTGAGAATGATAAATACGAACCGCAGTATCGCTGACGAGAGCATGGCTACACCTGCACCGAACAATCCGAATTTAGGAACTAGTAAGAATAACAGTGGTATAACCAGGATCAAGCCCACACCCTGAAGTATGGATACAAATTTCGGTTTCCCCAGTGCCATGAATACCTGTGCCAGAATGAGCGTCCCTCCGCTAATCGTTACTTCCAGCAGCAGCATTCGGAATACGGTTAATGCCGTGTTGAAATCCTTACCGTACAGTAACGGAATCACTAGAGGGGCTAGCAGCATCAAGACCAACGCTCCCAGCAGGGTGAAGGTTGTGCTAATCCGAAAGGCTTTGAAGGTAAGACTAATGGCTTCTTCCTTCGATAGCTCGGAGGCTTTTGGAAACAACACCACTGTAATGGAGTTCGAGAAAAAGTTAACCATCCGTGATAGGCTTACCGCGACTACATAAAGACCTAAATCAGCGGGTCTCAGCAAACCGGCGATAATAATCTGGTCTATATAGTACGAAAACTGGCCTAATAGATCATTACCGTAAGAACCTAACCCATAAGTGAATAACTTCTTGAATTGTAGATAACTGTCCCGCATTTTCACTTTATAGGTTCGCAACAGATGGATCGTCAGCCAAATGAACAGCGGTACTGATGGAAAAAGATAAGCAACTGTTGTTGTGAATGGATTTATCGTGTCCGTTAGAATCAAGACGCCAATCATTATCAGGGTCAGGAGAGGAATCACATACCGAAGCATGTTGAACTTCTTGTAGTCTCCTCTGAACTGTAAGGTGGCATTATTGATCTGAGAGACAACCATTAGCGGACAAATAATCATTGTCCATTGTGCGAAATGTATGACTTCCGGACTGAATGATTTGAGCCAGTAAGGCAGTACGACCATTCCTACAATGGTTGCTGCACTTCCGAAGAAAAGAGCAATCAACAAGGCTATTCGATAGAGCACACCGGCATCATCCGGATTTTTTTTAGCATTGTAGATCAACGCCGAGGGGATACCGAAGCTCATGCTAAACGCCAGAAACTGCGACCAGCTCGCCATCGCTGTCTGTTCACCTCTACCCGTCGGTCCGAGATAGCGGGCGGTCAGCACACCAGTCAGCATGTTAATAAGCAGGATCAGAATGCTGACAAACATAGTCTTAACGGCGGCTGAGCTGTTGCCCTTACTCTTCGTAAAGTTCCGGAACGAAGACCAGACCGAGTTAGCTGGAAATGATTTTGCGTTCAATTGCTGCATGTGGCGTTCCCTTCTTTCTGCTCTCTATAACCTCTTTAGCGCTGAGGCCGAGACCAATCAGCATCCAGATTAGATATCCTTTCATACCGGGAAAACCGTTGTCCGATACTAGACTTGCTATCGCCCCGCTCCAGGCCGCCAAGGCTAGTCGAGCATATGGCTGCTCACTGTCTTTACGGATGACTCTGACAACAATTTGTTTAACGACCGCGCCCAATGCTCCGAAGAAGAAGACGGCACCCGCAACCCCGAAGGTTAGCAGCAGTGCGATAAACCCGTTATCCATAATTCCATATTCACCGAGCTCTCCACCGTTCCCAAGCTTGGTTCCTGTTCCTACACTGCCTATACCTTCACCTACAGGATTAGCAGCGACCATGGGAAGCATGTTTTGCCATAAGCCGAGACGTTCGTTATACGAATGATCTTCTTTTACAGAGGTCAGCGTCTCCATTCTGGCTACAAGCCCTTCTGCTCCGGGGAGCTTGGGAACGATCCAGATTAAGGCGCAAGCGACAAAAGTAATCTGAAGCAGTGTTTTCCATTTCCCCTTCGAGGAGGAAGAGCCGATGTACACCAGCAGCATCACCAGCAGAACCAACCAAGCCGAGCGTACTAGAGTGGTCAAGAGACATACTACAACGAGTAGAACTCCGATCCAGCGCAGGCTTCCCTGCCATCTTTTCTCCAGAATCATCGGCACTAGTGCGAATACTAGAAAAGCAGCTGCAGGTCCGGGTGAATTCAAGGTAGAGAAGACTCGGATTTCCAGTGGATACGGGAACCCAATGGAGATCATATCCGCGTGCCTCATCCAAAAGGCATCCCAGGGTGGAACGGTTAAATACTGGATAATCCCGTATATTGCCACCATGACTGCGATATTGGCGTATGCGTGAAGCAAACGGTCCATATCTTTGGTAGTGAACGGCGTTACTGCAAAAAATGGAATTAAAAGCAGGGGTACAATGTAATTCGCCAGATCATATACCGAACCCATGCCGTTCTTGGCCAGACCGATTAAGGCACCGTAAGCCAGGGCTGCTGCGAACAATAAGACGATCCGGTTAGAGGAACGCTTCATTTTGTGTATTTCCCTCAGAACTGGAATAACCAGTGTAGCTCCTGTCAGCAAGGGTGCCAGACTGAGCAGTGATACCGAGTGATATACTCCCTCTGCCCAATCAGCTATGCGACGTAGCTCCGGGGCAATGGCCCAAATCAACAGCGTGTAAGGAATCAATAACCGCGGCTTCATTATCGCCAGTATAAAGGCGGGAAACAGAATACCCGCTAAAATCACTCCTTGAAGACTGCTGGTAGAACTAAGCTTGGCACTGACAAAACCGATCATCAGGGGAAGAAGGATACAAATGGCTGCAAATGTGACAGGCAAGGAAGGCGAAAGGAATTCACCGAACTTCTTACCCGCGTTCCCTGTCCTTACATTCATTCAAGCCCTCCTCCTTTCACCTTTTTCTGCTTGCGCATTTCCTTGAGCAGCAGGACCAGGAATTGGGCATCGTCTACAAGATATCTTTTCCAGAGTCGTCCAGGTTCTTGGCTAAGCCGCCAGAACCATTCCAGTCCTGTTCTTTGCATGAAGTCCGGTGCCCGCTTAACTGAGCCTGAGAGGAAATCAAAAGTCGCTCCCACTCCGATGGATATCGGCGCCTGATAGGACGTGTAGTGACGATAAATCCACTTTTCCTGCTTGGGTGCACCTACACCGACGAATACAATATCCGGCTGACAATCCGTAAGCATCTGGATGATTCGCTCGTTCTCTTCTTCATTATTCTCAAATCCATAGGAAGGAGAGTAACAGCCAACGACGTTGATTTGCGGATAAGCTGCTTTAAGATTCATCGTCGCCTTCTCCGGTACCCCTTGTGCGGAACCCAGGAAGAACAATCTGTATTTCCTTTGTTCAAAAGCATTTCCCAATCGGCTGAACAAGTCGGCTCCAGATACCTTTTGTTTGAGTGGTTTACCAAGCATTCGCGAAGCCCAGATCAGCGGCATCCCATCAGCAACCACTGCGCCTGCCTCAGAATAAATCGTTTGGAATTCCTTGTCTTTTCTTAGCTTGATAACATGGTCAACGTTGCACGTTAGAATGTAGGATTGATTTCTTTCTTGAATCGCCCGATCAATATAATCAAGCAGATCCATGAAATCATAGTTATCGAAATTGACATCGAACATATTTACTTGGTTCATCGTATCACTTCTTTTTGTGGGGAATCGGCCTACTGTGAAGATCGGTACAAGCAGTTCAGGTACCAACAGAATGGAATAATAAATTGGACCGTCGACAATGTGTTGTCAGAGAATGAATAGATTAGAAACCCTGCAATAAAGAACAAATAATAGGGTTTGACCGGCGGCGCCAATGCTTTGTAAATTAGAGAAAACACAGTGAGCAAGGAAAGCAGCAACAGTATGGCACCGATGTAGCCCCCATCGAAGTAAAAACGGATATATTCGTTGTGAGGAACAACAAAGCCTTTGTATAACGTCCCATCATTCGCTACAGTGACAGCTCCAAGCCCTCTTCCCGTCCATGGAGAAACCTCAGCCTTATTGAGAAAATACTCCCAGGCCTCAGCCCGCCCTGACAAGTCAATACCGGTTTCCGTCGTTCTTTCAAAGGAACGCTTTTTGATATTGTCCAGTTGCATAACCACAGCGGCAAAAATCAGAAGAAAGGAGCAAATCAGCGGGATCAGGAAGTACGTTCTACCCTTAAGATATTGACGGGATATATCGTAAAAGTAGTATAAAAGCAGCAAAACCAATGCCAATATAGGACCCCGTGTACCCGTTCCGATTAGAATGAAGAAATTCAAGGCCAACATACTGTAGAAAAAACGGGCATTCTGCGGTTTTCGCTTGATTTCAATAAAGCAAACTGCGATCCCCATGAACGCCAGCATCGCCAGATGTGCTGGAATGTTCGCTCCTTGTATTCGTACAGCGCCGGTGAATTCTACATCCATCAGACTGTGAAGGTGAGCGGCTTGCAGTAAAACACCTGCCACAAGGCTTACTGCCGGCAAAAGGCAGATGATACGGATATGCGTCTCGGCGACTTCCTTTTTCCAGTTGATTAGAAGAAATACAAAGGGAAGTGAAAGTCCGATAAATGCTTTGATCGCAATGGAGGAGGTCATCTGCGGCAGCCAGATGGAAAATCCGAAAGTAATGAAGACTAGGACTACCATCACCCATAGAGGATAACTCAACCTGAAACGCAGACCATTCACTAGAATGCATGGTACCAGCAACCCGACAATAGCCAGCTTATACAGCGATAGTATTTCCATCCCGAACAGGCTGCCGTTATACAAAAAGTTGATGGAAATTGCAGTCGTTAGAAGAACGAAGTAGCTGATCAACTCAGGCCGTGAAATCGAAACACCCAACAGGATAATCAGAAGTACTGCTGCAATGGCTAGAACCGGTTGGTAGATGACCGCTGTTCCGAGAAACAAGGCTGACAATAACAAGAGCATCCCGTATGGCAGGGCGATCATTTTGGAAGCCCAATGAAAATTAGTCATGTCTTTTCCTCACCCCGCTGCGGATTCCCTCTTTCGATTAAAGACCATATTCAGAGTTCCGCGAATACTCTCTAGCCGACATTTGTTCAAAAGCCTTTTTCCCTGACTCCTTGAAAGGATGGAGTCTACCAGTACATACGCTATTTTGGCAGCCGTTTTTCCCAACAGGAGTACATTACCTATGACACCTTCCCGCTTCATAGCGTTAGATATGCCCTGGCTGTAATAACGTTTCATTATCCAAGACTCCGTCAAACGACTTGACGGTACGAAATGATCGACAGCCATTAATGGGTGATACAGGATGTTATGCCCTTTTTTTTGCATCTGTCCGAACAGCCAGGCCTCTTCACCTGAGAGAAGCGATTCTCCTTTTCTTCCGAGTTCCAGAGGAAACAGGCTGAGATCAAATACGATTTTCCGCATGGCCATATTGGCTCCGCAGGGATGAAGGCGTCCGGGATATTCCCGAATCCGGTTGCCCAGATCGACAATGGTATAGGGGAGCTCGAAGGGCTTTATCAGCCATTCTGGACGTTTACTCTCGAATATCGGAGCAATTCTCCCTCCCATAGCCATAACTTCCGGTCTCTCCTCAAAGGTGGACACAATTGTTGAGATCCATGTCTTGCAAGGAATAGCATCGTCGTCCAGAAAGGCTATAAGTTGAGACTTTGAAGCCAGAATTCCTGTATTCCGTGCTGCGGACAGTCCCTGTACCGGTTCTAAAATATATCGGGTATCAATATCATCTACGTTCCTATCAATAAATTCCTTTACAACAGTCTCTGTATGATCTGTGGAACGGTTATCCACTACAATGATTTCGGCAAGGTCCAAATTCTCCAGCGAGACTAGGGATTGAAGGGTTTTGTTAAGTAAACCTGCCCGATTGTAAGTACAGATTATAATGGAAACCTTAGGAACGAGTCCGTATTCACGCATCGGCATTCACCTAATTTCCAAAAAATTAATAGGCATCTTTTGAACCAAGAAGCATTAAACCTGTCTTGGCTATAATCTTTAAATCAAGCATGGTGCTGCGCATATGAATATAAGTTAAATCCAGTTGCACCATCTCATCAAAACCCACGCTGTTTCTGGCATGTACCTGCCAATATCCCGTACAGCCCGGCGTTACTGTAAGACGTTGCTTGTCGTATTCCGTATACTCAGCTACCTCATCAGGAAGTGGAGGCCGCGGACCTACCAGACTCATGTGGCCGATCAGCACATTCCACAGCTGGGGCAGTTCGTCAATGCTCGTCTTGCGCAAGAATCTTCCTGTCCGTGTAATACGGGGATCGTTCTTAATCTTGAACATCGCACCGCTTACCTCGTTATGGGCTAACAAATTCTTCTTCAGCTCCTCGGCATTCGATACCATAGATCTGAACTTATACATTGGGAACTGCTTCTCATCTTTACCTACACGATTCTGCCGGAAGAAGACTTTACCCTTCGGATCTTCCAGCTTAATCAGTACGGCAACTACGACGAATAAGGGCAGCAACACAAGAAGACCAAGAGCGGAGAAAATGATGTCAATCATCCGTTTCAATACAAGATAGGAATCCGTTTCTTTCGTTCCTTCCTTGGCATGCAGCATGTAAAGTTTCGGCAGGACGTACTCATAATCTTCCGGCTGTTTTTGCATGCTCATTTTCTCCTCATTCCTCCTTGGATTGTACGAAGCTCCTGCTTCGCATGATGAATTTTCTTACCCGTTCACGGCTGTTTGTCCAGCCTTGCTTAACCATTCCGCCATTGCGTCCATCAAAGGGTAACGCAAATCTTCTTTTTGTAATGCGAACTCTAATGTGGTCAAAATATATCCTAAGCGTTCGCCCACATCATATCTCGTGCCATCAAAGTTATAGGCATATACCCGCTCACTTTGATTCAGCTTTTGGATGGCGTCCGTCAGCTGTATTTCGCCTCCAGCGCCTTTCTCCTGCAGATCGAGATACTTGAAAATCTTAGGTGTAAATACATACCGGCCCATGATCGCCAGATTAGAAGGAGCCGTTCCTAGCGGTGGTTTTTCTACAAAGTTGCTAACCCGGTACAATCGATCTTCCTGAAAGTCAGGTTCGATAATCCCGTAGCGGTTGGTGAATTCGTCAGGAACCATCTGTACGCCGATTACCGAATTTTGCGTTTCTTCATATTGATCGATCAACTGCTTAAGGCAAGGCGTCTGACCCGTTACAATATCATCACCGAGCATAACGCCAAAAGGTTCGTCACCGATAAATCGTCTGGCACACCATACCGCGTGACCCAAGCCCTTCGGTTCTTTTTGACGAATATAGTGAATCTCAACCTTGGAGGAACGCTGAACTTCTTTTAGCAGCTCCATCTTGCCATCCTCCAGCAGACGCTGCTCCAATTCAAAGTTGTTATCGAAATGATCTTCAATGGCTCTTTTACCTTTACCGGTAACAATAATGATGTCTTCAATACCGGAAGCGATCGCTTCCTCCACAATGTACTGAATCGTAGGTTTGTTGATGATAGGAAGCATTTCCTTAGGCATCGCTTTGGTTGCAGGAAGAAAGCGCGTTCCTAGCCCAGCTGCAGGGATAATTACTTTTTTGACCTTTTTCATCGCACTAACCTCCTAAAAGTTTTGTTAGCATAGACTTCATTGACTTCCTTCGTACAAAACTCGCTTCGGAAGCATATGTTTTAAGAATTGTTATTTGGCTTGGTTCATGGCAATACCGAGTATTTTGGAACCAGCTTGCTCCATTAATGCTTTAGCCTTACGAATGGAATCCCGCTTCGATTTACCGTAATGGGCGACGAGGATAACACCGTCACTGTAAGGGGCGAGTATGCGGGCATCACTGTACTCTACTGCTGACGGAGTATCGATCAGGATTAGATCATGGCTTTCTTTAAGCTCATCCAGCAAAACCGTCATTTTCTCACTACCCAGCAAATCCGGCGGACTAACCTTGGTTACACCTGCAGGAATCACCGTGAGGTTCGCAAGACTTCCATAAGCCGAGATATCACTCGATTTCTCTATCCCGCTCAGGTATGACGTAAGTCCATCACTGCCTTCAATCCCAAATACTGAATGAAGTGCGGGATTGCGAAGGTTACAATCAATTACTGCCACTTTCTTACCATCCTGTACAAAAGATACGGCGAGATTGGCTAAGATTGTCGTTTTCCCCTCTCCAGCTTCGCCTGAAGTGAACAGCAGTACAGTTCCTTTGTTGCTATTCAGTAATCCCAGATGCCGGATATAGGTCCGCAGCGAGCGGAAGGACTCCGAAATATACGATGAAGGACTGCTGTCGGCGATAAGACTATTATTCAGCCGTAACATAAGCACCCTCCCCTACTCTTGCTTTTGCTGACTTCCCAAGATCCTTTTTACGTATTACAGGAATCGTGGCGATAATCGGAAGCCCCAGATCATGTTCTGCTTCTTTTTCCGTACGCAGTGTGTTATTGAGTGTCTCCATCAGCAAGATAATTCCTAAGGCAGCCATCAGTGCTACAACAAAGCTAATGATGATGTTCATCATAAAACCGCTATTGGTAGGTGCAGGATCGTCTGTCGGGTCAGCAGGAGTCAAGAAAGTAACATTGTCCAGCTTCATTAGTAAGGGCAAATTCCGAATGAACGTCTGCGATACCGCATTGACAATCGTTGCCGCCTTCGTGTAACTCTCGTCCTGAACACTAATGTTAATCACTTGGCTCTTTTCCGATGATTTAATGTTCAGCTTCTGACTTAGTTCACCTTCCGTCAGACCGAACTCGGGGTGAGCTGCAACAACACTTTTCATAATGGTTGGCGAGTAGAGGATTTCCTTATAGCTCTCAATGAGATTGAGACTGAAGTTTAAATCGTTAAGATTATTACCCTCAGGGGCATTCGCAACGTTATTGACCAACAGCTGTCCAGAGGCGGAGTAGACGGGTACTACGAAATTTTTACTTACATAGAAGGTTGTTGCACAAGAGATCAATACAAATATTGTGATTAACCATAACCTTTTCTTTATCAGGTTAATGTAATCTAAAATCGTCTTTTCCACAGTAACCCTCCTTCCGTATAAAATATCTTTGAAAGCAATCATGAAAGTTTCAGTTATCTTACTTTTATTCTATCAAGTCGCTTGTTTTACCACATGGCTCATACCATCACTTTCCTCTTCACTTTTGAGTTAGGTGATCTACTGCTAATGAGGGGATAGATGGTATACTTTTGTACCATATACAAAACCGCTATAAGCTGCTTATCAAAAAAAAGCCCCTGCAGACCCTCGCAGAAGCTTGTCATACAACTACTCAGTCGTTAAGAAACTGTTCAGTTGGACCTTATACAATAAAAAAACACGGACATAACGTCCGTGTTCACTAAGGATTTCTTTTATAGAATCTCTAATCATTGAAGGTTACTCGTAGGACATTTCATATTTGGTAATTCCTACCGCGTTGGCATATAGGGCGGCCTGTGTACGATCCGCTACCTGAAGCTTTGCAAGAATCTGGCTCACATGCTTCTTAACCGTAAATTCGCTGATATACAGTCGGGAAGCAATTTCCCGATTACATGCACCCTGTCCGAGTTCAATCAGCACTTCCTTTTCCTTCGGTGTTAATTCATCAGTCGGACTGCTGACACTCATTCGCATTTTATCCTCCATGAGCCCGGGGTCATAATATTTACGTCCCTTGTGGACCAACTGGATGGCAAAAAGCAATTCCTCCGGCAGGGCCTCTTTCAGTACATAGCCGTCTACCAACACTTCCTCTGCCTTCAGGAAATCCTCTCGGCTCGCGGAGGAGGTTAGGAGGATAAATTTACTGGTGATTCCATTCGCTCTAGCCATCTTAATTACATCCAGCCCAGATTCATCGGCAAGCTTCAGATCGATCAATACTAAATCAGGCTGAATTTCTTGAAATACATGAAGTGCTTCAGTACCATTTGTGGCCTCGCCAGCAAACTGCACATTAGGTTGCATAGATATGACTGCTGCCAGCCCTCTTCTAACCAACGGGTGATCATCTACAATGACGATTTTCATTGAACGACCTCCTTGCTAATTTTATGCGTTCTTTAATTCGGCCACACCAACCGGTATAGAAATCATTATTCTTGTACCCGCAGTTTCATTACTTGTAAGCTGGAACTCGCCGCCTAGAGACTGGCTTAAATGCTGCATGTTCTTCATGCCAAGCCCACCCGTATGTTCCTCTGACTCTGTCCACAGCAAGCTGGTATCAAACCCTACCCCATCGTCGCTTATAGAGAGCTTTATCCATTTCGGCTTCAGTGACAGCTCCACTTCTATCTTTCTGGCAGCACCATGACGAATGGCATTGCCTGTAGCTTCCGAAATAATTCGGAAGAGAGCTTTATGATATGGATAAGGGAGACTAAAATCATCCCCCGTTATTTTAAGTTCGATCTCCACGTCGTTTAATCGAGACAAGCTTTTTAAATGGGACCTTACCATACCGAGCCAGGTTGGACCGCCGCTCTTCTTGGAGCTTAAGCTATAAATGGTAATCCGCAGCTCTTTGGCAACCTTTGTGGCCGAATCATGAATAAGTTCTATTTGCTCTTCTAACTGGGATTCTGTCATGGTACTCCATGTCTGCTTCAGGGAATGTGTAGCATACACGATTCCGAACAAACTTTGGGATACACTATCATGCATTTCATCAGCAATCCGGTTCTGCTCATTCGTAACAATCAGCCGATTCTCGATTACACCGAGCTCATGACGTTCCAGAATAATTGCACTTAACTCCGACAGAAACATCAATTGTTGAATGTACCAGCGTCGTCCTTCCAGACCTTCCGCCGCTTCCAACTTCACGCCGATCATCCCTACAAACCGGGTGCTCATTCGTACAGGCATAAGTAGGAAGTCGCCTAATCCTGGTAGACTTTTAAATACAGGTTCCCGCTGCAATCTCCATTCATGTTCATGTTTTTCCAGCTCTGCAAACAGATATAATTCCTCCTGTTGCTGCCATCCCGTCTGTCGACTCTGAGGTGCAGGTTCCCCACTCTTCTTAGCGAACCAGAATAATGCCTTATCCAATTTCGTAAGCTTTACTACATAATCGGTTATTACCTGCCCTATGTTCAAAAAATCATGCTGACTCGACGTTTCCACAATGTTATAGAGCGACTTTATGTGCTCCATGGTTTCATTCGTTCGCGCATTCGCTTCTTCACGCTGACGTTTCATCCGAACAACCATTTGCATAATAGTAACCGTAAGTACTAGGCTTAGAAACAAGTTTCCGTTTTTTAAAATTGCGGATGACACATTTTTACTCTCAGAATTTAAAAAAAGGTAACAAAATACAACGATGATTCCGATATAACTGAAGAGCAAACTCCAGCCGAAGTAGAAAGCTAAGGATCCTGCAGCCACAAGAACGGGATTAAGCACATACAGCTTGAATGGACTATCATATCCGCCAGTTAAAAACGTTAGCAGAATAATACTTGCCATCTCTGTACTCACAACCAGCATTAGAGCCTGAGGTTTGTCGCGAAGCCTTCGGTAAGTAAGTGTGAATCCTTGAGCGAGGATAAATAACAGAAGTATAAGTAGCGATTTATTTAATATAGAAGGCCCTGATTTACCCAGGATATACATAAGTGATGTGAGGGACAAAGAAAAAAATCTGTAAAAGGTGAACATTTTCTCTTCTGAAGTTGATTTGATTTTCATCCAACCACCCTATTCTCCAATTTTGTGGAAAATGCGAGCTTATATGTCTTTGTTTAAAAGCATCATACATGAGAAAAATCACAATAACAAGTTGGCTCACCTTCTGTGACCGCTTACATTACAAATAAATAACGCGATTTTCTTCCATTTTAAGGATAAAGCGCATCCATATTTCAAAACTGCCGGAATTTGTTGATTCTAGCGTGAAGTTCATGTTATATATGATTCCAAAACACCCCAACTACTGAGTAGATGGGGTGTTTTGGATCTTATGTAATTAGTCCTTGATGTTATATATGTCTCTAATACTAGGTGTTCCTTCGGACAAGCCGGATGTGGATAGTCCAGAGGGATTACAAATGCAAGTTTGGTAACGCTGCTCACTAACAATGTGATAACCGGTTGATAGAATTCGTAAAAAATGATTTTTAATATCCACTTTATGGAGATTATGGCATCTTATGCAGTAAAATTCTCTCAATGTTTTCAACTCCAGCATAATCCTTAAGACCTGCTTAAGTACTAGCAGACATTACCTAAATACTACCACCCCCTTTTAAAAAGTGTCAACAAAAAGAAGCAAATTCTGACATAGGTGTTAGCAAATAAAGGGAATATATGTCGAAATTTATACGTTGCAACGACATTTTTGAGGTGATATCCCCATATACTTCTTGAAAAGGCGGGAAAAATAGAAGGTGTCCTGGTAATGTAACCTACCAGCAATTTCCTTTACCCGCAAAGAGGTATTCAAAAGCAGGTGCTTAGCCTCAGACATTTTGAGTCGATGAATATAGTCATGCAGTGGATATCCGCTGCTCCTTCTCACTAATCGGCGTAATGTGGACATGGAGATGTGGTGTTTGGCCGCTATTTGCACTACATCCATATGTCCGTAGATACAAGAATGCAGATCCTCCCGGATCTGTGGCATCAAATCCTCCTGCGCGGTTCTGCCGTTCTCCTTAATTACGAAGGAACATTCCAGCAACAACTCCTCCAGCAGTAACGCCGCTCTATCTGCATCCGCAGGAGCACCTCCCTCCATTCGCGTCAAAATACCCTCAAAAAAATGTGTAAATCCTTTATCGGAACGGACCTGAAATACATCCCCCCCGGCGATTAGACCTGCTTCCAGCCAATCCATTATTCGAGTTCCATTGAAGTTAATGTAGTACTCATCCCAGCTGCCCCCTTGCAAAGGGCCGAAATCATAGCTGCATCCTGGTCTAAAAAAGAAGAGGTTTTCTCCGGATACAATCTGCTCCTCCCGACCATTCTCAGCATAAACTCCTGAACCCGATACAATATAGACCACTGCCCAATGTTCAAAGACAACCCCTTTACGGAAAAGCGTTCTTCCGGGCAGATGGCCCACTTGTCCAACCCGGATCGTTCTTAGCTTTAATTTGGAAGCATCAACCTTAGAGTCAATAATTCGAATAGGATAAGGGCTGATCATATAATCCATCACATTGGGCATCGAATGCATTCCTCCCTCGGATTCCGAGTGATATGTTTAAGTAGATGATGATCATATTCTACATGAATTAGAGGTGAAGCTGCTATGTCTGCTCCAAATTCATTATTGTTGATGCCTTACCCGCAGTATTTAAGCTCTTCCTCCGGCTTCTTTCGGATCCCCTCCGCCGGGAGCATTGTTCTTAGCTGCAAGGAAGATACGATTTCACTACCTGCTGCACGCAGACTCCAGAACGCAATATCCAAAGCTTTGCATGTGACCCTGCCGCTCTCTATTGGCACCCGTTCATCGGTTCAAGCCGTCTGTTCTTTTTCCCAGAACCCAGATCTCCCCGCACAGGCACATGAGATAACCATCCAAGAGAACGGAATATCGATTACCTATAGTACCCCGGAAGCCGCCTTTTACGCCGTTGCTACACTTAAGCAAATCATAGAACAAACCGGAAAAGTTGTACCTTGTCTTACCCTTCGAGACCATCCCGATTTCGGGGCAAGAGGTCTAATGATTGATATCAGCAGAAACAAGATTCCCAAGTTGGAAACGTTATACCGGATAATTGATCTTATGGCCGATTTGAAGATGAACCAACTGCAGCTATATATAGAAGGCACACCTTTTGCCTATGAGTCCTTTCCACAGGTATGGGAGCTTGAAACCCCGATTTCCGGAGAGGAAATATTACTTATAGATGCCTACTGCCGGGAGCGTTATATCGAACTGGTCCCTAATCAGAATAGCTTTGGACATATGGAAGCTTGGCTTTCACGTCCGGAGTTCAACCATCTGGCTGAAATTCCGGAGGGCTTTATGTTGCCGGAGAGAATGTATGCTGCCGACTTTTATCCGGAAGGCTTGTTCATGAGACCCGGTACCTTCCATACGGAAGATCCAAAGGTTCTGGACTTGCTGGATTCCATGTACGATGATTTACTCCCTTATTTCAGTTCTGAACAGTTCAATGTGGGCTGCGATGAAACGTATGAGCTTGGCCTTGGCAAAAGCAAACCAAAGGCTGATGAACTAGGGAAAGGCCAACTCTACTTGTCTTTCTTGCAGAAGATTCATGAATTAGTAACCAAGCGGGGCAAAACTATGCAATTCTGGGGAGATATTATCATTCAGCACCCCGAGCTGATCCCTCAGCTTCCCAAGGATGTGATTGCCATGGAGTGGGGCTATAGTGCAGAGCATCCTTTCGAGGAGGACACAAGAAAATTCAAAGAAGCCGAAATCCCTTTCTATGTCTGTCCCGGAACGAGTTCATGGAATTCACTGACCGGCCGAAGCGACAACATGATGGCTAATCTGCGCAGCGCTGCTATTCATGGTAAAAACAATGGGGCGATCGGCTATCTAATTACAGATTGGGGTGACTTCGGACACTGGCAGCATCTCCCGGTAAGTTACGCAGGTTATGTACATGGAGCTGCTCTCGCTTGGAATGTAGAGGCCGGCCTGCAAGCGGATGTTCCCGGCTATCTGAATCGATTTGTATTTCTCGACCCATCGGACATCATGGGAAATCTCATGCTGGACCTAGGAAATTACTACAAGCTGGAATCCGGCCTGTCCCGCCCGAACGATACGGAGATGTCCATGCTGCTACGCAGCAAACTGGGCAATGTACTTATCGTGGAACAGCTGTCGGACCAACACTTTGAACAGCTGACAAACTACATTCACAGCATAGAGGAACGTTTGGAAGAGGCTTCCTTGTATTGCGAAGATGGAGAACTTGTTCTGAGCGAGCTTAGAAACGGTATCCTTTTCGTCAAACATGCCATTAAGCTTGGTTCAATAAAACGCCAGCTGGCGCTTACTCCAGGCCAACTCGATAGGAAAATTCTTTCGGAGCAGATTCAAGATCTTGATGTTCTTCTACATCATTACCGGTTGATATGGTCCGAGCGGAACCGTATGGGCGGTCTGGAACAGAGCGTCTCTAAACTACTCTCTCTTCGTAAGGAGTATCAAGCCTTGCTGGAAGCTCAGCGTTCTCAATAACACGAAGGAACTCTCACAAAACTATATAGATGGAACTTAAGATTTTTAGAATATAGGATTAGTCGCACTGTGGTGAATGTTTGGACTTCCGGCCGCTGTTGTATCCAGATTTCTTTGAATTATACCGCTATTTGCGGTAGAAATCCGGATACAGCTTATGCTTTCGAAGCGAGCTTTCCTACGGAAAGCTTTCGGGCGGTCGCTCTCGCTCCTCCAGTTCCAAAATCCCCCTTCGTCACTCCCTTCCCTTTTCTCTAATCTTAAAGTTCAATTTATATAGCCAGTCTCCGCATTAATTGAGACTGGCTAGTTTTTGTTTTCGATCCTTAGTAGCCTCTTCAGTAGAAAGCTCGAAACAGGAAACGCCGGATTCACGGTTATTTTTTCAGTTTCCAAACACCTTTTTCTTTTGGAATAGTCCCCGCTGCACGCAGCGGAGTGGACGGGCTGATAGCGGAAAAGCGGTAGCGTTCGCCCGAAAGTTTTCCGAAGGAAAACTAGCTTCGAAAGCATAAGCTTTGTCCGAATGTACACTGCTGAGTGTAATTCAATACATCTGGACACAACAGCGATTGTAGCAACGGTCCGTTTGTGGAGGATCCCTCAACATGCCTACCTAGCTCTAGTGTAGATGTAAGTTAAACGGTCTGTTCCCACTGAACCCAGCGGAGAGGACGGACTGATTGCGGAAAAGCGTGAGCGTTCGCCCGAAAGTTTTCCGAAGGAAAACTAGCTTCGAAAGCATAAGCTTTGTCCGAATGTACACTGCTAAGTGTAATTCAATACATCTGGAGACAACAGCGATTGTAGCAACGGTCCGTTCGCGGAGCGTCCTCACCGAGCGCAACCGTCTATCCGAGCGGTGACCAGACTTGAGTTACCGAAGTAATTGCCTCCCCCGTTGCTGCAGCCTGAGTCATAAGCATGGCCAAGTAATGATCCTGGCTACCTTCAGCCAAGCTGTAAAAAGAAGGTCCACCCTGAGCATATCGCCCCATTCGGGCAAGACTTTCAGCTATGGCAATTTCATCCTCAGCTAATCTTGCGGGAGCAAATGGATTTCGATACAGCCATTCTCTGTCCCCCATAATACCTTTAAGATAAAATCCTTCCAAATTGCCCCCATGTCCTGTATCCACTCTTCGGAGTTCACTATATACAGGGGAATCAAAATCCTCAAGCCAGGCTACCCTCTCGTTGACAATCTCCCCACGCTCTCCACGCACGAGAATTCGATTCTGTCGTATCCATGAAAAATACTGGTCGCCCACGAAATCAAACACTCCCAGCTTCCCTCCAAAGTCCAAAGTTCCTAAGGTCTGATTAGAGTTAATTACCTCTTCGGCAACCGGCGGACCGCTGCGATCCGAACCCTTAAGTATGGATGACTGGAAATTCTGCCCGCGTATAGTCACATTCTGAAACCCAATACCCAGCAATTGACGAATCAGACTGATTCCGTGATAGCCATGTGCCGCCGATACCTGCGCCTGACTAATCTCCCCGAGGCGTCCGGAACGGGCCAGAGCAATTCTAGCGGCATGCATGGGCTGAAATAAATATTGCTCCGCGATTTGAATGCGTGCAGTAGCTCCCACCTGCTTCCAAAGTTCTGTCATAGATTCAATATCAGGCGCCGGAGGAGTTTCAGCTAATACAGGAATCCCTGCAGCAGTGAGCTTAATCATGTATTCCGCACATACTTCTCTAGGCACACTTAGCACCACAAATGAATAGGCGGCACTGGATATAAAATCCTCCAGCGAGGTGTACACCGTTACTCCCCATACCCTTCTCAGTTCTTCAGCTTTATCAGGGTTTCGAACAAACATAGCGCTCACCCCAAACTGTTCCGGCAGCTGCTTGGCAATACGCAGATAAAACTCGGCTCTCCAACCCCCACCCAGCAAACCAAATTGAACCTTACTCATTATTCTTCCCCCTCCTGTATGCAGATCTATATTCTTCTTTCTACTTTTCCATAGTACTTCTCCAGCCTGGAAGTTTCCATTGTAAAGGAATATTGAACAAGCTATACTCAGATCAAATATTCCTTCTATTCCCTTATAACATTGGTTTCAGGAGATGAAATTATGAACTGGCTTCATGATTATGAGGAAGAGCTCCGAGTTGTTTTCCACGATTGCAGGCATATCATCTCACAATTTCCAGACCCGCTGAATGCTCTTGGACAATCCTACCTTCACGATTTCAATGTGTTTGAAAGGGAAAGTCATAAAAATTACATATGTTACCTTTTACCCTTCTGGTTTCGGGAGAACTGCCAGCTCACTACACAAGATTGCCGTCAAATGTCCATCGGGAATATCTTTTTAATGCTGTATTTTTTCATTCAGGATGACTTAATGGATACCACCACAACGTCTGCCTCCTCAACCTTGCCGCTGGCAAATCTGCTTTATATTGAATTTCTGAATATCTATCGGTCTTATTTCCCGGGAAAATCTCCATTTTGGAGTTATTTTAATCGGTATATTTCAGAATGGGCAGAAAGTGTAAGCAACGAGAATACGGAAGATTATTTTCGGGTTGAGCATGTGAAGGTTGCCCATAAAGCCAGTCCACTGAAGTTATCGAGCACAGCGGCCCTGCTGCTTTCTGATCAAGATTCCCTTATTCCACAGTCGGAGGAAATGCTGGAATACGTACTCTTAACTCTGCAAATGCTGGATGATTACGAGGATTGGAAGGAAGATCTGGAGGAAGGCAGCTATAATTGTCTGCTATCACTTACCCGCCAAGAGTTGAATAGTGATAAGGACAGTCTTACTCAAGCAGACGTTAAGGAATTCATTTATACAAACAGAGGACTGGAGCGTTATACCGAAATAGCCCAGAACCATCATTACCGATTGCTAAGCTATAGCTTTAAAGTCCCACATCTACTGGCTTTCCATCATCGCCTAACAACTAACCTGATGCAAATCACAGCAGCCATAGAAACCGAAAAGAAGCTTCTGCAAAACGGCGGACTCCAGTATTGGCTCTCTAAAAATATGTAATATATTGATAAACTATAATAGTATTCAATAAAAACGTATGATATATTCATAGGGAAAAATAACCATAAAGGGAAGGATGATTACTTTGTCAGATATGATTCTTACAAACCAAGTGATTCAAATGGCCTGGGAAGATCCTAGTTTCAAGCAACGCTTATTAATGGATCCGAAAGCAGCACTTAAAGAAGCATTAGGTATAATTATTCCTGACAACATTACCCTGAAAGCTGTAGAGGAAGGCTCGAATGAGTTCTATCTCGTCATCCCCCCTAGTCCGTCATCAGGAATATTAAAAACCGATGTGAGCACACAAGGCTCCTGGTAAACCAACATCTTGTTCAACTTTATAAGGAGTGGGGATCTCCCTAGGATGCGGCCATAGGCAGCGTAATAACAACCTCGGTCCCTGCTCCTTTTTTGCTGCGAAAAACAACCTCTCCCTGCATCACCTCAATGATCCGAAACGTAACCATTAATCCCAGTCCGGTTCCCTTGTTCTTTTGAGAGAAGTAGGGCTCCCCTAACCGAAGCAGCACATCAGAGTTCATTCCTTCACCATTATCCTTAACATGAATGAGTACTTTGTCTCCCTTGCGATAAGCAGAGATATGAATTGTTCCTTCGTCTTGGAAAGCTTCTATACTGTTCTTGATAATATTAATAAGAGCCTGCTTGAACTTCGAGGAATTCCCTTTAATCCAAATATTGCTATCTACATCAAGTACCATTTTCCCATTGTTCAGATGACAGAGCGGCAGGAGAATACTCTCAATATGCCTGAATTCATCACAGACATTAAGAATTGAAATCTGTTCGAATTCGGGTTTGGCGAAGGTCAGAAAATCCGTAATAATATTAGATGCCCGATCCAGTTCACTTAGAGCCATGGACATATACTCTTTCTCATCACCGCTCGATTTCTCACTAAGTAGCTGTAGAAATCCCCGTGTTACCTGCAGAGGGTTACGCACCTCATGAGCTACGGAAGCCGCAAGCTCGCTAATAATCTGCACTTTCTCCGAACGCTGGAGTTCATTGTTGAATAGTTCCAGCTCCCTCGAATATTTAACAACCTGAGCATGGTCAAGGGCAAGTCTACGTCCTAAAATCACAATCAAAGATATAATGAAAATAACAAGGGCCCACTTCCAATAGGATAAATCATAGTTGCCGTCGCGCACATAATACCAGACCAGCTCCAATACCCCTGTAAGTGCTGCTGTCCCGAACCCGAAAGCAAAAATTAGAGCATCTTTATTACGTCTGAAGGAGAATATTGTCACACAGGCAATCAGAAGGATAAATTGAATAATCATTATGAAACCAATAATTTTTGTGGAAACAAAATAATAAAACTCCACATACTGGTTGCCGGATAGGATATTGACTGTCATACAGCATAGGCAGAAGATGGAATAGAGAACCTGGAATTTTCGAAACCGTCTGATGATAAAAAACTTACCCGGACCAAATATTTTCTCAAACAGAAAGGTCAGCGACGGTAAAAGTGACAGTAGAGCAAAGTCCAGAAACATAATACTGATGGGACCTAGATAACTGTAAAAAGTATAAATAAAAGGGGAGTACGTTATTGATAGTATCCCTGTCGAAGCAATTACTACGGCAAGGCCTGATGAAATTGTGAAATGATCCTTGCTTAGAAAAAAGGCACAAAAAAACAATATGAGCGCGACAAAGATAAAGGCGCTGCCCAAAATAATATCTATTAAGCCGTTCTTGGTATAATCATGAATTAAATGATCATGCTCCCCAATAATAACCGTATCTTTTATGCCGATTCTGTCCTGAAGTGTCTCCGTCCAAATGTATAAGGTTTTTCCACTGTCTTCTGTGCTTAAAGGAAATAATAGCGAGTAGTTGTCTTTGATGTAATTCCGTTTCCCTTCAAATATAAGATGATCCTCTACATAGACCTTCACATGAAGGGCATATAGGGTATCAATATATATGGACGGCGAAGACCACTTCATTTCTGGCAAAGGAATGCGAATCCATGCGGAGGATACTCCGTTTGGCATCTCGGGTGTACTCTGGAGTGATCCTGCATCCATCCATCCGGACGGGCCTCTGTCGTTTCCCCATTTCATTTGCCACTCAGTAATCTCAGTCGTAGGATAAGCATTATCGGCTGATGCATACAGCGATCCACTGGTCATGAACACTAGAAAAAGTACTATAGCTATATGGAGAATATTCTTAACCGTCAGACGCATGCAAGCACCTCTTCCTCTTCAGGGCCGGCAACAGGAAGCTTAACTATTACTTCAGTGCCCTCCCCCAACTGACTATGGAATTTGATAGTTCCCCCCATAGCCTCAATAATCTTGAATGTTACCATAAGACCCAGGCCTGTCCCTTTGCTCTTATTAGAATAATAAGGTTCTCCCAGCCTAGTTAGCTCACTGCTTTTCATACCTTCACCATTATCCCGAACACAGACGATTATGTAGGAACTTGATTGCCAAACGGTTATAGTAATAAGTCCGTTTTTCTGTAAGGATTCCACACTGTTTTTAAGAATATTAATGAATGCCTGTTTCATCTTGGATGAACTGCCCTCTACGTAAAGTCCTGCTTGCAGCTTCAGAATAATTTCTGCCTCCCGGAGATTAGCTAACGGAGCCAAAACCCCTGCTATATGCTTAAGTTCTCCAGAAACATCAAGCCGTTCTACCGACTCTAACTCAGGTTTGGCAAATGTGAGAAAGTCCGTAATGATCAATGCCGCCCTGTCCAGCTCGGTAATCGCCATCTCCAAATACGCCTTCTCCTTTTGTTCGGATCTATCGCCAAGAATCTGTAGGAAGCCCCTTGTAACATGTAATGGGTTCTGAACTTCCTGCGCAACTGAGGCGGCCAGCTCGCTGATAATCTCCATCTTCTCAGATCGCTGCAGGTCATTATTGAATTTTTCCAGCTCAAAAGAATAACGCACGACCTGCTCATGGCTTCTAATAAAACCTCGTCCCACAATAACAATCAGTGAAATAACAAGAACAACCGCGCCCCACTTCCACCAATACAAGTGATAACTCCCCTCGGACACATAGTACATGACCAGATCAGTAAGTAATGCGCTGACTAAGATTGCAAACCCTCCGGATAAAATTACCCCGTTTACCTGACCGCGCAACGCATAAATGACTGCCAATACGAGCAGGAATAAAAGCTGCAGGACGATTAGCCCCCCCGTCATATTCTCTACGTACAAGACCAGACTGTCCAAGCGATAGGAAAGACATAAATTAAGAATCCACAAGCCGCAACATATCAGGGTATAACCCGCTATGAATTTTCGAACCTTGGTAACGATTGCGTTCTTTCCGGGACCAAATAGTTTTTCAAAAAACATAATAGACGAAATCAGCAATGTAATTAACGCCAGATTGTTAAGGTTGTTTACTAATCTGTCGGGATTACTCTGTAGAATGGGGAGAAAAGGAGAGTTCGTTATCACCAACGTCCCGCAGGATAAAATAACGAGCACAAGAAATAACCCGCTGATGAACAGCTCTTTTTTCAAAAATATAGAGCAAACAGCAAATACCGCAGCCATAAAAATTAATGATGCCCCAATAAAAAGATCCATTACATCCTGCTTCACATATAGAGCTAACAGCTTACTGTAACTTCCGGATAAAATACCGCCTTCAATGCCAAGGCTACCCTCCCCGCCACTGCTCCATAAATAAAGCTGTTCTCGTGATTGCTCCCGGGATAAGGGGATCAGAACCTTGGTTCCTTTATCCTTAGCAGTACCTTTAGAACTGTAAATTAATAGGTCGTTCACATACGCCTTGATTTCTTCTCCATATACTTTCTCAATTAGCACCGCAGAGTTATCTGGGATGTCCGGTAATGTTATCCGTATCCAGGCAGACGATGTCCCCTTAGGAGCTTCCAATCTTTTAGTATTCGAACTGACCTGTATCCAATCCCCTTCAGGACTGGTCAAGCTGTCTTCGGAGACTGCAGTTTCTGCTGCATGACTCCACTTCATCTCCCAACCCGGAAGCGCAGATCCTGCGGGCCCACCCCATTTAAGAATAATTCTTAACGAAACTATAGCAATCAACAGCAGCACAATACCTGTCACCGCTACTGTTTTATGTAAAGACAACCTCATATGGACACCCCGTAAATCATGAATTGTAAATAACTAGATCTTATGATATTAATTTTCGACATGCTTCGAGTTATACCTGCCTAATTTTGCAAATAACCGCGAAAAAGGACGATTTATCAGAGGATGTGGTTAATGCTTGTCCTAACTGAATATATTAAGAATGGTGGATGGATCATAGCCCGATTCGATACCGTACAAAAGGGTAAAGAAGATATATAGCCGTTGATTTCCTATGCAACTGGAGGACACACCTATGAGCGTTTTCAAATCATCTCAAGCAGAAGAGGCTACCCACAGTGAAATAAACAGATCCAAGGATAAGGAGCTGAACAGTATGGCTGATGGTTATAACAAGACAGAAGCAGACATCGCTTATGAACGTTACAATAAAATGGGAAGCGTTACATCCGATGAGGAAATCGATTCAGACGTCGGCTTGAATAACCTAAATGTTATGGAGCGGGATGAGGTACTGGAGTCCGATGCCATTGAATTCGCTATGGCCGCCGGACTCACAGGAAACGCAATAGATTATGCCGAGGAAGATTTAGAAGGATTGGACGAAGAAGAGGATATTCCTCTGGAGGATGTGCCTGACGCCGATGATATTGAGTCTGATACTCCGGTTGATCCCGCCGCTCCTCCCCAAGTCATTGTACACAGCACTGATTTATTAAATGGGTCACAGGGAGAATAACAGCCTTCTTGAGCTTATAAAAAAGGGTTATCCCTCAGCCGGACAGGCACCAGGGATAACCATTTTTGATATGATGTTTAATTTGTCGTATGTACAGCGGATATTTGTGATTCCAGCTTATTCATCTTGACCAGAACCGCTGCAGCCAGAAGCATCATTCCATTAATAACAAAAACCCAGCGTATGGGCATGAATCCCCCAAGCAGACCTCCAATTATAGGACCGGCCATGGTTGCCAGCTGGGAAGCCGCCTGATTAAGCCCGAAAGCCCTGCCTCGGAACCCCGGTTCAGTGACTTGTACAATCATCGAGTTCACCGATGGCAGGACTCCGGCATAGAACAGTCCGTATGCAAAACGAAGTATGGCAAACTCTACATAACCTGTTACAAAAAACTGCAGGATATTGCCGATTCCACCACCTATAAGGCCAATGAACAATATCGCACCAAAACCTCTTCGGCTTCCAATCCTCCCCCATTGCGGCGCCATAAGCACAGTTGCAATACCCACCGCCGAGAAAACAATTCCTGAGCTGAGCGAAGCCGTGCTTTTAGAAATCCCCATATGGAGCAAATAAATTGGAATTAACGGTTCCAGAATCATCACGGAAAAGGTGCTTATTCCCGCAAGCATCAGCAGAGTAATAAAGACCCGGTTACTTCTCGCTTCCCGGATGTCATCACTCACATGTGACCTGGGTGCAGACCGGTCAAAGCTCTGTTCTTTAGCAAAAAAAGTAGCGATCAATGCTGATACCAGTACTATGGCCGCCGAGAAAAGGAAGGCATTCCGGTTACCCGAATAGTAGCTGACGATTCCGCCGATTAACGGTCCAATGATACTTCCTGATGCTCCCGCCGTTGACATAATACTTAAAGCATATCCGGTCTTCTCCTCCGGAGTATTCGTAGCGACCATAGCAATGGCCGCTGGAACAAAACCTGCCAGCAAGCCCTGAAGCACGCGGACTACAATAAACCAATAAGGGTCGTGTACGAAGTAATTAAGTAAATAGAGTCCTGCCAGACTGAATCCTGACCGAATCAGCATAGGCTTACGGCCGTATTTATCAGCCAGAGAGCCCCAGAAAGGAGAAATTAATGCACTCGCCAAAAAAGTAATGCCGAAGGTAACACCGGACCAAATTTCCAAATGGTTGTCGACACCCAGCTCATCACTGAGAAATATAGAGAGAAACGGAATGGAGATGGAATACGCTGTGCTGCAAAAGAAGACACCTACCCACAGCACAATCAGGTTCCGTTTCCAAGAAAAATTCATTATTCATCCGTCCTTTCTGCTTAATCTTGGAAGCATCTTATTATTGTAGACCTCTTTGGAATAGGTGCCAAGCCGTAACAGCCTGCTTTTTTTGCAAATACCGTGAAAAACAAGTTATGATAAACTAAGAAATTAGAGATCATCCAAGCTAAAGGAGAGACGTAAATCGTGAAATTCACAAGAAAAAAATCAACCCTGTTGTTAATGATGATGTGTTTGCTGCTAGTCATTGTAGCGGGCTGCGGGAACAAACCAAGCAATAACAGCAGCAATAATGAGACCGCTAACAGCAACTCAGGCACCAATAACGGCACCAGCAGCGGGGCCGCAGGGAATGCCGCGGGCAACGAAGCTAGTCCCGCTCCCCAAGAAACAGCTGCTGCACCAGCAGAAGGTGTCCCTTCGGAAACAGCAAGTCATCCTGTAGTAACCATTGAGATGGACAACGGCGGCATCATCAAAGCCGAACTTTATCCTGAGGTTGCACCGAATACAGTTAACAATTTCATCTCACTGATTCAAAAGGGCTTTTATAACGGCACTATTTTCCACAGAGTTATTCCTGGCTTCATGATTCAAGGCGGAGACCCAGACGGAACAGGTATGGGCGGACCGGGATACGGCATAACTGGGGAATTCTCCAGTAATGGATTTGTAAATAACCTGCTGCATACAGAAGGTATTCTATCCATGGCGAGGTCACAGGACGCAAACTCCGCCGGATCGCAATTCTTCGTGATGACAGCAGTTGCTCCGCATCTGGATGGAGAGTATGCTCCTTTTGGTAAAGTTACGGAGGGCCTTGAAGTCGTAAGTTCCATCGTCAACCTGCCCCGTGACAGCAGTGATCGTCCAGACCAGCCGCCTGTGATGAAAAAAGTAACGGTTGATACGCTTGGTGTCACTTACCCTGAACCGCAAAAGGTTCAATAATTAACAATTGAGGCTATTCAAAAATAAAAACTCGGCAACTCCCCCATGTAACGATGGGATGAGCTTGCCGAGTTTTTGTTGTTATTGGAATGCTTCAGGCCAAATTATGGATGTATAATACACATAATTATCTTCTGCTGAGCGTATGATGCCCGTCACGCAGAAAGGTACTCCGGCTGTTTTTCAGCAGATTAATACGTTCTATAGCCAGCTGATCTGCAGCCGCATAAGTTGGTATGCCGCTTGTACGTGACATCTCCAGCACACGGGTAATGTTGTGATAAATCTTCGCTATCTGCTTATACGCACGATCCTTATTGTAGCCGTTTAATTCATCGGCGATATTGATCACGCCTCCTGCATTAATGACGTAATCCGGTGCATACACAATACCTAATTCATGGAGAGCATCGCCATGCCGCGGCTCTTTTAGCTGATTGTTCGCCGCACCTGCAATAACCTTTGCCTTAATAAGCGGAAGTGAATCATCATTAATAGTAGCACCCAGTGCGCACGGAGCATAAATATCACAGTCTACGCTGACAATGTCAGCCGGATCAACAGCTGTGGCACCGTAGGCCTCAACGGCACGCTGCACAACATCCTTGTGTATATCTGTTACGATAAGCTGCGCTCCCTCTTCATGAAGATATTTACAAAGAGTAAAAGCCACGTTGCCTACACCTTGAACAGCTACCCGCTTGCCTTCCAGAGAATCAGAGCCGAAAGCTGCTTTGGCTGCCGCCTTCATTCCCTGATAGACACCATAGGCTGTGGCCGGGGAAGGATTACCGGAAGATCCGTATGTAGGTGATGTCCCCGTAACATAATTCGTCTCTTGATAAATAATGTTCATATCTTCTTCCGTTGTTCCCACATCTTCAGCTGTAATATAACGTCCGTTTAAACCTTGTATGTATCGGCCGAAGGCGCGGAACATGGCTTCATTCTTATCTTTTTTGGGATCACCGATAATAACCGTTTTTCCTCCACCCAAATTCAGACCGGATACCGCATTTTTATAAGTCATGCCTTTAGCCAGTCGAAGAGCATCAATGATCGCATCCTCCTCTGTAGCATAGGTCCACATCCGTGTCCCGCCCAATGCCGGGCCTAGTGTCGTGTCATGAATCGCTATGATGGCTTTTAATCCCGAGGCCTTATCCTGACAAAACAACAATTCCTCATAATCGTCCTTCTCCAATGCTGCAAACAACTCCATGTTCTCCATTCTCCTATCTCTTTATCTATCTATGTGTGTTTTTTATAGCTTGTTACATACAAAGCTCATGATGCCTATGTTACTCATCCCATGTATCTCATCCCATGTTACTTCCACAGTGTATAACTTCAATAGGGTGCGGCGATTAACTTAAGGATGCATGCACAGGAGTACATTTAGTTGTAGTTTATACAATTAAAACACTCCGTGTATCTACAAAAGTGGAAATAGTTGCAGTTAATACATCTATAATTCGGGTTTTACGTGTAAAGAGGATTCTCCTCCATTTTTAGTTGCATAAACTGCAATTAAAGGGGTAAGAGTGGGCTAAATGCTTGAAATAGTTGTAGAAACTACAACTAAACATTTCGCTCGATTGAAACACATGCTTACTCCCAGTACTGATCCGGCCGATACTCAATCTCCGACTGCACAGACAGCGTCAAGCACCCTGAGGATTCATCATAGGCAACCGGATTATCACCGACATAATACCAATGCTTAATAATAGGGCCACCTTCCGGTTCCTCGAAACGGAAAACATTCAGTTCGGACTTCTGCTCCACTACCGCCGCACCTTTGTCAGCGGGTACACCGTAAATCGTAATCAGCGTAAGGTCACCTTTCTTATCAAAGGTGTAATTCAGCCCCTCTGTGCTGCTGATGAACATGCGGCCTGTAACTGAGTGCTTAACCAATACTCTTTCCTGCATCGTTTTAACCTCCTAAAAGCTTTGCGTAGCAAAGCTCACTTCGTAAGCATTCACAAAAGCTTTGCGTAGCAAAACTCACTTCGTAAGCATATTTAAGGTAAATCAATCAGCATAAGAAAAGCACCTTCCGGTGCAGCAAGTTTAAGCTCACTAATCTCCTCAATACGTGCCGAATCACCCGGATGCAATGCAGACTCACTGCTTAGCTGCAACTGTCCCTCAATTAAATATATAAAAATACGTCTTCCCTCTTCCTGGTTAAACACCATCTCCTGCCCAGCGCTCATGCGCCCCAGATAAATGGTCATATCCTGAGCGATATCTACGACCTCTTCCGAGCCTACACCAGCTACAACGGGAAGCAGCTTGCCTTCCAGGTTCACAGGATCGAAGCGTCCCGTCGTATAAGATGGTGCAGTCCCGCGTGTTCGGGGCATAAACCATAATTGCAGCAGACGCACAGGCTCGTCCTCTGACGGATTATGTTCCGTATGAATCGCACCCGTACCTGCCGACATCCGTTGAATGCCGCCGAAGGTTGTTTCAGCTACATTACCTAAGTTATCCTCATGCCGCAGCCTTCCGGACAATACAATGGAGACGATCTCCATATCGCTGTGCGGATGAGCACCAAACCCTCTTCCTGGAGCAATAGTATCGTCGTTGCAGACCCTCATGGGACCAAACCTCGTATTATTAGGATCGTAGAAATCCCCGAACGAAAAGATGTGACTGCCCTTAAGCCAGCCATGATCAAAGTGATGAGCGGAGTCCGCTGTGTATACCTGGATCATTGTATCCCTCCTTGTCATTCAACTCTAAAAATATTGTAGCAGAAAGCGGAGGAAAACAAAAAAGCAACAGCCCGCCCTTTCGGTCGGAACCGTTGGGATAAAATGCAAACCACCTTCTCATACTATGAGTGAAAAGATGGAGGTGAATGTCATGCCGAAAAATAGTGCAGATCCTAAAATGGACCGCGCAGATAATAAAGCAGATCGAAAAGAGTATCAACAGAGTGTCGATAATTTCACTAAAGAAGCTAAGACACTGACAAGCGAGAAAGCGGCCGATTATGTTCCAAGTTTAAATAATGTTCCCAAAAATGAAATTTAAGTAGCAATAAAGCTGCTCTACCGTCGCCTGGCGGGAAAGCAGCTTTTTGTGCAGACTCTAAATCCAGACTTAAGAGTGTCGGATCAATCCGGCATAAACATTCCTATTAAAATAAAGATCCAGGAAAGCGAACCCAGCACAATTAACAGTATTTGTCGTCCCCGCAATCCAGTTCTTCTGGGTTTACCGACCTGAACCTTATCCCATAAATCATTCAAGACACTTTGTACCATTGCAAGCGGAAGGGTAGATATGAAACATAACAACCAATAAGGATCAGACAACCTCATGAGTACGAACGAGATAATGATCACCAAAACGATAGGACCCGGATAGATATCGCGTTCAATTCCCCTTTCCTTGATTAAATCACGATATTCTTTATGCGTTTTATAAATTAGAAAGAAATTATAAATAGGAATAAATAATCCTACTGTTCTTAATTGAGGGCTGAAATTCAGGAATTTATACGCTTTTATCCTTGTCCAATTTTTGTAATACCAGTAGATATCATAGACTCCAAACGTAAGTATAGATAAAAGTGCAAATTGCCATACCGGTTGGTAAAAAGAGAACGGGGCTTGCTGTAACTCAAGGTAACTGTTCGATTTGATCTTTCCTATTTGTGCCATGTAAGTTGTCATCCCTTCGCTATAACACTTAATAAAAACGTTTAACGCGTATAATCAAATAAAAAATAGAACAAAAAAAGGGCTCCAGGCATATAGAGACCCGGAACCCTTTTGGTAGTTCCCCTCATCCCTTAGGCGGCCTGGCAATCATGACCGCTTAACGGTTTTAGACCCATAGCTTTGTGTCATCACCTTTCAGCGATTTTACGATTTTACTTGGGTAAGACTTAAGCGGCACAATATCAGCGCCACATCTTAATTTACAAACAGTATACAGGAAAAAGGGAATCGAAGGAATCATTACTTATTTTCAGAACTGATTGAATAATGAACCTAGATCATCCACCAAAAAAGAAGGCATGAGGTTTATCCTCATGCCTTCTTCTCCTATCCATTGGCCTACGCCAAATCGGTTTATTGGTATTCTCCATAAGCCTTACGAAGAATCTCAAAGCTTTGCTTTTTGCGCTCATGAGATGTGGGTACATCCCATGAATCCCATTGATAAAGAATGGGTTCCGTTGGTGTAGATGAAGATGGGCCATCTGACTTTACAAACGGTTCTATTCTCACACCTTCGCTGGTTGTAGTTACCATTCCTTTAGCGACATACGGATAACGCCAAACCAATTTGCTACTCGGGTCTGTGAAGCCAAGCATCATCCAAGGAATGCGTACTTCCAGTACTTTTTCATCCACGTACCAATCCGCCAGGGTATTAAACGCAGGATCCTCAGGATCTGAAGTTCCATATTTCATAACCCCAACTTCATACTCTTCAAAAGGAACCGTCTTCTTATCCACCGGCAGATATAGTGCCTTGTTAAGAGCAAGTTTCCAAGGTAGAAATAGTCCTAGTGAATCCTCACTGTATCTAGGGTCCCCAGGCAACATATTCTTAATGTACGCATACAGCCAAGTATGCTGATCATAGGCACTATTTACATAGAGGCGGGTATTCTTTTCCCCTTGCATACTTAATAAAAATTCGATCCCACTCGAAAAGGCAACGCCGGGAGCTTTATCAGCGACTTGACTGCCGCCCTTCAAGGTATCAAAACCGATATCAATATTATCTTTTGTGAAATCCCAATTCCCTCCCTGCCTCTTTAATAGTAGATACAGATAGGCTTCATCATGAGCTACCGTGAGATCGAAGTTAGGGTATGATTGTTTAACTTTTTCTTTTCTCTTCTCCCAATCTGTTGTATTCCCGTCTAAAATGATCATGTCTGAAGCAGACTTACCAGGCTCTACGGCAATGACTCCAAAATTCTCTTCATTGGTTAAACGATTTCGCCACATGGCCCGTCGTTCCCAAGGAATCTCTAGATCGAAAGTATTCCAGGTATATTTAAACCACTCATCCTGCCAGGAAAATAGAAGCGCTCCATCGTATTGTTCTTCATAAATACTGTGAAGCATAGCTGCATCCATTTCTCCTTGTTCTTTTTCTGTATGCATTCCCTGATTCATTCCGGCCGCACCATAATGAGTGATTCCCCGTGAACTGGGAACGCCAAATTCCGATACAAATACCGGAATGCCTTTATGATAAGCACGCAGATCATGCAAATAACCCGCGTATGGGTTGATCTCCCCATTCTTATCACGGTAAGTCTGATACTTCGCCTCATACCGCAAGAAATCAGGATAATACGGATACACATGATAAGAAGCAAAATATCCGGCTGTCCATGCAGAGGTTGCTACTAAATTCATTGGATCTAAAGATACCAAATCTTCCTGTTTGAGCGGTTCATTCGGATGTTTCAGCGGATCCGTGGATAACCAATTCGTAAACGAAACAGGGTGCTGCCAACCATACTGGACTTCCTTCTTAGCTAAGACATCCAACATGGAAGCTAACCAGCTTTCGAATGGAGAAGCATTATCCTTGGCTGTGAAATAGTCCCCTGTAAACGGAGGCATGGTCTTATTATTCGAATTGGTAACCTGTACGGTATAAGGATGCCACTCTGTACCGACTATCCAGCCTAGCAAATACTGTGAAACATCTGTCCGATATTCCCCACTCGCATGACCATACCGTACGGGAAGGTTCGCATCTCCATGAATGACCTGTACGGCATCTTCTATTTCTTTTTTAAATGCATTGGTAATGTCAGGTGTAAAAGCATCTCTTCCTTTTCCATCTTCCCCGGCAAGCTCCTCATCCGGCGCCCAGATTCCCTGCATAATTAACAAAGGAACCTCTTTGCTGCTGTTGAATTCATCCAGGGCTTGATAAAACACAGGCGGCAGAATCGTATAGATCCGAACCACTTTTGTATTCATCTCCTGCATCTGTGAAAACCATCTTAAGTAATCTGTACGAGAGGGCGAAAGTTCCCCGGGGAAATGTCCCGGTGTGGTTGCCCCTAAGTTCATTCCGGCCCAGAAGGTGGTCTTCCATGACGTACCATCATAAAGAGCCAGATGTTCACCCTTTACCTTGGCAACTTTTTTGATGCCATTCGATTCATAAACGGGCATTACTTTTGTGGATTGGGCTGACGCAGGTGTAGTTTCAGAATATTTGGCCAGCTCGCGCCAGCTCTCATAATCATGAATAGCAATTCCTGCATAACGGCGATATGTCGTAAGTTTTTCTTTCAGTATGGACAGTTGACGCTCCATTTCATCAAGACCTTCTTCATAAAAAGTGGTCCCGTTTCCTTCAGAACTTTTTAAAAGGTTAACGCCTACCACTACTTTTTTACCTTTCGAGCCAGCTTCCTTAAAAATAGGATCAACAATCTCCAAGATGGAATTGGTTCCTTCCGCTTGATCCCGATAGGACATCAACATAATATGATCCAATTTCTTAATCAGCCACTGGCTAAGGCTTTCTGAAGTACCCGGAACCATGACTTCATTGATCCAGAAGGGGACATCCGCACTGACTTGGAGGTTCTGATCTTTTTTCGTTTCACTTATCAGATGCTCCATATTGGTCATCCACTGCTTGGTGATTTCTTCTTTATTTTCATTCCAATGGGCTAGAGTATAAAACTCAATATCTGCATGAATCCCGCTGAACTTTTCGTCTTCATTTACAGATTGATTATAGTCCTGTACCCATTCCACAAACGTTGTGATACTTTTTTGGTTTTCTGGAAGCGACCATAAAGGGTCTCCGGCAAGGGCATCCACTTTTATTCCGGCAGCACCCGCTTCTTTAATAAAAGAACGATACTCTTCCTGGGTGACTGATTTTTGATCAATATGTAAATAAATAAGGTTAATTCCGTTTTGTTTGGTAAATTCAATAATATCGTTTTTCTCATTGGAAATAAGTTCAGCATTCCATATCCAGGTTGCTTTAATCGCTGGGGGCCTTGAACTATAGGTAAATATCCAAATGGCCACTGCCGCTAACAGCAATATGCCGAGTATAACTATTTTTCTATTGAATAGTCCCCGTCGTGTTGTCGAATTTACTGTATTAATAACCCAACCTCCTACGAGTAATGATGATGATTGAGACACAAGCTATTCTAGTCACCTATGGATTGACCAATCAAGCTATTGGTGACACGAGAGTATTGAATCTTGACTTCACTCTGTACCTCACAATCCAGCAGATCGGTATGAGGCCCTATCACGCAGCTTTCGCCTATACGGGTGTTGCCGCGAAGAAATGATCCGGGATGAACGACCGTATCTGCTCCTATAACAACATCTGTATCAATAAAAGTAGAATCAGGGTCGATAAGGGTAACCCCGTTTATCATATGCTGGTTATTTACTCTAGCACGGAGGAGTTTTTCAACCGCAGCTAGCTGCACTTTATCATTGACTCCCATTCCATCTTCCACATCATTCGTCCTATAGGCAGAAATGAGATGATTTTGTTTCCTCATAATTTCTATTACATCCGGTAAATAATACTCTCCTTGAACATTGTCATTCTTCACTTCACTTAGAGCTTGGAATAATAGTTGGTTGTCAAAGCAAAAAATCCCGGTGCTAACCTCAGAAATCTCCCTTTCTTCCATTGTTGCATCCTTGTGTTCCACGATCCGTTCTACAAGACCCTTGGAGGTGCGGACAATTCTGCCGTATCCCGCAGGATCAGCTGCTACTACTGTTAAGACGGTAGCCGCTGATTGAGTGTTTTCATGTTGATCCATTAAGTTTCTTAAAGTTTTTTCGCTTATTAACGGGGTATCTCCACTTACTACAATCGTAGTTCCGGTCTTATCCTGTAGAAAATCTTTGCTCATCATAACGGCATGCGCCGTTCCGAGCTGCTTGTCCTGAAACCCATACTGTACAGCCGTTCCGAGCTGTTCCTTAACTTGTTCGGCCCCATGCCCCACAATGACAACGATCTCGTCAACAACGAGATCGTTCATTCTATCCACCACATGCTGAACCATCGGTTTTCCGCAAACGGTATGCAGCACCTTATAAAGCTTCGATTTCATTCGAGTCCCTTTACCCGCTGCCAAAACTATCGCATAATGATTCTTCATGTTTATTCAACCGTAACGCTTTTGGCAAGGTTGCGGGGTTTATCGACATCATTACCAAGTGATCTGGAAGCATAATAGGCAATAAGCTGTAATGGAAGTACCGAAAGAATAGGTGTAAACAAAGGAAGCGTATGAGGAATTAAGCACACGTCATCCACCACTCTGTGCAGCTCGATATTTTCTTCCAACGTAACACCCAATACATGCGCGCCACGGGCTTTTACTTCTTTAATATTGCTAACCATTTTCTCATAAAGCTCCGTTTGGGTGACCAGTGCAATAACGGGTGTTCCTTCTTCAATCAAAGCCAGGGTTCCATGCTTCAATTCGCCAGCCGCATAAGCCTCAGAGTGTATGTAGGAAATTTCCTTCAATTTCAGAGAGCCTTCTAGTGCAACCGCATAATCGATGCCCCGACCCATAAAAAACAAACTTTTGCGATCCTTGATGGACTCCGCATACAGTTGAATATCATTTGCACGCTGAAGCACGGCTTCCGCTTGTTCGGGCAATTTGCATAGAGCCTCAATCATGAGCTTTCGCTCATCTCCCAGGATGGTGTCTTTGACTTGTGCAAGGTACAGTCCAAGTAGATAGAATACGATTAACTGCGATGAATAAGCTTTGGTAGAAGCCACGGCAATCTCCGGCCCCGCTATAGTTGCAATTACATCATCGGCATCGCGGGCAATGGAGCTTCCCGGAGCGTTAGTAATAGCCAAAACTTTGGCGCCAAGACGTTGACTTTCCCGTAAAGCAGCCAAGGTGTCAGCCGTTTCTCCAGATTGACTGACTACAATCACCAAAGTTTTCTTAGTAATGATCGGACGGCGATATCTAAATTCAGAAGCGACATCTACTTCCACCGGAATACGGGTCAGTTCTTCGATGACATACTTTCCGACCAATCCAGCATGGAACGCGGTTCCGCATCCAATAATATATATTTTGTCGAGATCTTGGATAAGTTCTGCGCTTAAATTCAATCCTTCAAATACAATATTTTTCCCGGCTGAATCAATACGGTTCAATATTGTTTTGCGGAAAGCATTCGGCTGTTCATAGATTTCCTTCAACATAAAGGTCTCGAAGCCGTCTTTCTCCGTTTGCACCATGTCCCAATCTACTCGGAGGATATCGCGTTGAACGGCTTGATTCGTATCCATTTTCATCAGAGAAACATTGCTTCTCGTAATTACAGCCATTTCTCCATCCTCTAGGATGTAAAAGTCACGAGTGTATTCAAGAACAGCAGAGATATCTGAGCCAATGAAGTTCTCTCTCTCTCCAAGGCCAATAACTAAAGGACTGGCAAAACGAACAGCGATCAGCTTGTCCGGTTCATACTCAGTGATAACACCAAGAGAATAGGCACCGCGCATTTTGGATACTGCTGTTTGAACCGTAGAAATAATATCACCATCGTATAAATCAGCCAGCAAATGAACGATGACTTCCGTATCTGTCTCTGAGGTAAAGATGACTCCTTTATCCAAAAGGTCTTGTTTGAGTTCCTGGTAATTCTCAATAATTCCGTTATGAACCACCGAGAACTTCCCTGATTCATCCGTATGAGGATGTGAATTCTCATCTGATGGACGCCCGTGTGTTGCCCAGCGTGTATGGCCTATCCCTACAGAACCCTCCATTGGCGTATGCTCCAAACGCTCTTCTAGAACAGCAATGCGTCCCTTAGACTTGCACACTTGGACTTCCTCACCGTTGTAAACCGCGATTCCCGCGGAATCATATCCACGATATTCAAGCTTTTTCAAGCCATTCGTCAAAATCTGTTGTGCCTGTCCATCTCCAATGTACCCTACTATTCCACACATCTGTCTATCTCCTCGTCATAGTCAATTTTTGATTAGAAACACCGGCGCTTCTCTACGCTAAAAGGGAGAGCAGTTCTTTCTCAGCAGGTATCTTTACCGTTGTTCCAAGCTGGTAGATATGCTCTGCAGTAATTCCTTGGAAAGCATCACGGGTATCAATAACAGGAACGCCTAAACTTGCGAGCTCATGGTAGTCAAAGCTGTTGTGATTCGTAATGAGTACAAAACAATCATAGCTTTTCATTTTATCTAAATCGTAGGGAATTGAATGAACCGTGTTCCCATGTTTATCGATAAAGCTTAGGGCATGCGGATCATAGTAATCGACACGCGCTCCACTTTCTTGAAACAACTCATAGATATGTAAGCCTGGTGATTCACGCATGTCGTCAATATCAGGTTTGTAGGCCATTCCTAGAATGAGTACGTTGGATTTCCGAATCGATTTCTCGTATACATTAAGAACTTGGCCCGTTTTGCTGATAACATAATCAGGCATATTATCATTAATCGATTGAGCCAGTTCGATGAATTTGCTGTGAAACCGGAAACCTTTTGCCTTCCAGGACAGATACATCGGATCAAGAGGAATGCAGTGCCCGCCAATTCCCGGACCCGGAAAAAAAGGCATATATCCAAAGGGTTTTGAAGAAGCAGCCCTGATGGTCTCCCACACATTAATCCCCATCTTGTCGCACATCAGCGCCATTTCATTCACAAAGGCAATATTGACACTCCGGAACGTATTTTCAAGCAATTTAGACATTTCAGCTACCTTTGGGGAAGAAACGGTAATCACTGTTTTCACAGTATTTCCGTACAAAAGCGAGCCCAGCTCTGCGCACTTGGGAGTTGTACCCCCAATTACTTTTGGCGTATTATAGGTGTTATAAGAAGTGTTACCGGGATCTACACGCTCTGGTGAGAAACAAAGGAAGAAATCCTCTCCTACCTTTAAACCCATTTTTTCAAATTCCCATTGAATCAGCTCTTCGGTTGTACCGGGATAAGTCGTACTCTCCAGTGTGATTAACATTCTTTTTTTCATATGTTTTTTGATCATGTTTACTACACTAGTAATATATGAAGTGTCCGGATCCTGATTTTCACTTAGCGGTGTCGGCACACAGATACTGATCGCATCTAATTCTTCAAGCGCTGAGAAATCGGCCGTCGGATGAAACGTTGCAAGAGACAATTGAATGACATCATCGGGTACATCCTGGATATAGGACTTCCCGGATAGCAATTTTTCAATTTTACGAATATCTAAATCTATACCAACGACTGAAAAGCCGCTCTTAACCATTTCCATCGCTAGAGGAAGACCCACATACCCGAGTCCAATGACCCCGATTTTTGCTGTTTTAGATACGATTTTTTGTTTTAAATCAGAATAATTATTCATTGTTACACTTCTCCCTTATCGTCATTTTCTTGAAGTAGTCTTTTAATACGAACTGCCAACTCTATAGGTGAAAATGGTTTAATCATGTAGTCAGAAACGCCCATTTGGAACGATTTTTGAATGTCCTCATCCAATCGTTTATCCGTTAACACCATAATTTTATATCTATTTTCAGTTCCACTACTGTTGATCCTATTGATTAGTTGGTAACCGTCTATAATCGGCAAATTTAACTCTGTAATCACTAAATCCGGCTTATGTTCTACGAATTCTTCTATTCCCTCCTTTCCGTTCTGGGCAAAATAAAGCTGGTATCCTTTTTGTTGTAAGAAAATACCTAAATACTCATTCACGGTTACATCATCATTTACAACTAAAATGCTTTTTTGAGACTTGGTCTTCAGAGATTCAAAGTTAAAAATACGTATTTCCCCAACTTCGCTTGTACCTTTACTCATCTCATCTAACATATCGTTTAATATCTGTACAGGTGACTCACCGTTCTCCGGGAAGCTAGCGATTAAGATTTGGCCAGCCAACAGATTACGTTCCTGCAAATAACTTTTTACAATAAGAGAATGATAATGTGTGAAACTTAGCTTCTTATTGTCTATTAAGATAGCCAGAATACTACTCTCATTATCGTAATAGTATTGCGCGAACAAAGAATCCTCCTTTCCAAAGTGAATTTTCATCTCTTGCAGTTGCTTTTCACTTATCTCTTGGGATTCGACAAGAATGATCCCGTAAGAGATTTGGCCTGCCTCATAGTAGGTAAGAAAAAATTCAAACGCATCTTGCAGCTTTTTCGATGGCTTTGTCATAGTCGTTTTTATTTTACTTCCCTCCTATGCAGTGGTTTTTTTATCTTTATTAAAACTGGTTCGGGTCATCGTTCCCCAAGTATTATTGTTTCTAAAAAACTCAATATGCCCAAGAAATCTCCAGACAACCCCCAGTTGTTGATACCCTAAGAACATGATGACAATAAAGAATAACATCTTGAAAATATCTCTAATTCTCGGATAACGCCTGAACCCAATTTCCTCCAGTAAAAGCGCCCCGACTCCCAGCAGTATCCCATATAGAATGTTCAACAAGCTAAAAAGTAGAAGTACGTGCCAATTGGTTAAATCTGTTAGGACATATCCTATCAAGGCTAAAAAACCGGTAAATCTAAAGTACGGATTCAAGGTTTCAAAGATAATATTATAAGGAATGGTTAGAAAACCCATAATTTTATACTTTGGACGAAATGCCATATGTATCCCGTACTCCAGCATATTCTTTAGATTTCCGCGTCCCCATCGCCTTCGCTGGCTGCCCAGTATTCGCAGTGAATCAGGGGCCTGCGTCCAGCAAACAGCATCAGGACAATAGGCTATGCGGTAAGGTAATTTGTTTTCCAGCATATATTTATGAAGCTTAATAATGATGTTCATATCTTCTCCAGGATATCCTCCGCGATAACCACCTGCTTTAATCACATAATCCTTACGAAAGACTCCAAAAGCTCCCGATACGATAATCAATCCATTGATGGCACTCCAGCCAATTCTTCCTCCTAGAAACGCCTTTAGGTACTCTACCGTTTGAAACATTGGGAGAATAGTATCAGGCAGATGAACTTTTTTAACGATTCCGTCTTGAATCTCGCAACCATTCGCAATCCGAATATTTCCTCCAATAGCCACAGTTTCTTCGGGATTCTCCATATACACCTTAACAATGCGGATAAGGGCATCTTTCTCGAGCAAAGAATCTGCATCAATCGAGGCAATCAATGGATGGTTGGAAAGATTAATACCAGCATTCAGCGAATCGGCCTTTCCTCCATTATTCTTGTCAATCAAATATAGATTAGGGTACTTAGGATTGTGATACACTGCTCTAATGGCTTCTGTCTCTAAAATATTTCTTGCTACCCGCTGTGAGGGTTTGAGCCCAAATTCATTAACCAATATGTTTACCGTGTCATCTTTCGATCCGTCATTGATTACAATGACCTCATACTTAGGATAATCCAGGGCAAGCAATGAACTGACATTCTCGATGATAGTTAGTTCTTCATTATAGGCAGGGACAAGAATGGATATGGATGGAACATACTCAGAACCTGACAATGCCTTATATCTTGAAAACTTGCTGTTTTTCACAATCGAAAAAATCTTCTTGAAGGAGAACAACATAATCGTAAAATAAAGAGTGTTAATGACAATCACGTAATAGGTAGCAAAGACTCCATAACCTAACAATAAATCTCTCATGGCATCTCCTTTCATTGAAGTTATACGGCCTGGTTGTTTAGAAGCACCCTTTCTATCTCATCCTGAACCCCGCCATTTCCCGGTGGAAGAAACCTGTTATTACTGTTTAACATTCCCGTTGCTTTCGTTCTGATTTCCTCATCTTCGAAGTCTAACAAACGATATAGCCTAGGAACGATGTTGGATTCCATATACACAGGCATTCCCACTAGCGCTATTTTAATCAAGTCATAATCGTCATCCATTAGAAATTCCATCATTAGCGGGGTAGAATCTATTTCTGATTCTTTGATGATATCCACAATTAAATGGTGAACGTTTTTACGATGCCTCACAAGTAGGAGCACCATTTCTCTCAAATCATCTTCTGTTGAAGCACACTTAGCAATGGAACGAGCGATAATAAAGATAATCGGATCATACTTATTTGCTTCGAGTAACTTCAGGAGCCTGGGCATGGCTTGATTAGATCTCATAGCACCCAAATTGTAGACGGCATTCAACCTTCTCCAAGGCAGCGGGCTATGCAGATATTTCAAATCAAGTTTGATTAGTTCCATATCTCCGCATAACTTAATTAATTTCTCCCGATGGCCTCCCTTGAAGTGATGTATCCACTCAATGAGTTTTTTTTGCAAAACAACCCGTTCAAGGCTATTTAAAGGTGATTGGGGTGCCATTAAGTTATCATCACTGTCTATTTGAGCTTGTATATATGTAAAGTAATCTTGAAACTTCAAGAGATATTTGTTAATTTTCTTTTCCATCCAAATTTTCCTTGATTTTAGAAACAGAATGTTTACAAAACAGATTAAAATAATAGCGGCTATCGTGTAGATAATTCCAATTACTCTTGATTCGTAGGCAATCAATTAAAAGCTCCTTCCACATATCTTTTTGTTCCTTTTAAGGGACAAGCTTCACAATAATTTGTTATTCATTCAGTGCGCTGCATAAAAATCCGAATAGCGGGAAACCCTTCCTAAATAGTGTTAAAAATGTTAAGATTGAGTCTTGAATTCTTCGAAGAGATCGAAAAAACAACTACCATCATTGGGGCAAAGTGGATGAATTTGTTGTAACAGTCCACAAGTGATTTGCCGCCTACATTTATGACCTATGCATCCTCGTTCCTTTTAGGCAACGAATTCAACTCAAGTATAGGGTAGTCATGTCAGTATTTGATATAGTCATTTTTGCTCATTTCTACCATTTCCAACAATGTTCATCAAGTAATTTAAGATACCCCTGTTTTCCACTCCACTTTATAACTAATGTTCTATAATTCGATGAATTATGTCGAATAATCAAACGAAATTCCATTTCACTTGAAAAAAAAGTGATCTTCGCCGCATTTACACTTAAAAATTAGATATAATTACTTGATTCAAAAGGAGCAGGATCTGCTTGAGTTTCGATCCTATTAACTATATAATTTATTCCAAAAAAGGTGGCTGTTTATGATTGGAACACGTATACGCCAACTTAGAATAGAAAAAGGCCTATCACTATCGGAGTTAGCCGAATGTGCTGGCGTTGCCAAGTCCTATCTAAGTCGTATTGAAAGGGGTATTCAATCCAATCCCTCTATTGAATTTCTTGAGAAAATCGCCTCAGTTTTCAGTCTAACAGTAGAGGCATTACTACAAGAAAATCCCGTTATCAATGAAAATCCCGATAAAGAATGGCATCATCTCATTAAAAAAGCTATCGATTCCGGGATTAGTATCGAAGAACTTCAGGCTTTTTTAGATTATTCCATATGGCGATTGAATCAGAAAGAATAATACACAATAAGAAACGCACAAAAATAAGGGACTGCCCCTGCCATTGTAATGGCATATGGGACAGTCCCTTATTATGATTTACCTTGAAACTAATGAATTAATCCTGAAATCCGTTCCAGTAGGTTACATTCTCCAATGGCAATCTTGCGGATGAACGGCCTTCAACGGCCGCTTTGCCAAGCGCAATCAACATTACCGTGGTGTAGCGCTGTGGAATTTGTAACAGCTCGTGGAAGGCTTCCGCATTATAGCCGCCCATAGGAACCGTATCATAACCTCTAGCCTTTGCAGCCAGCATCAGTTGCATGGAGATTAACCCGCCGTCTACCAACGCAATCTCCTTAAGTCTTTCAGGACCCATGTTAGGGTAGCCAGTTGTGATTTTTTCGACCATCGCATTACGTACCTCGAGAGGCATTAATCCAGTAGATACCGCTTGATCATATATCTTTTCTGCATTACGGTAAGCTTCCACATCACCCAGTACAGCAATAACGGCAGATGCATCGACAACCTGTTGTTGATTATAAGCAATCGGTAGAAGCTTTTCTTTTAATTCCTGATCTGTAATTACGATGAATCGCCAAGGCTGAAGATTGGAAGAAGATGGCGCTAGAATAGCCTCACCTAGAAGCTCCTTAATTTCTTCATCGGATATTTTCCAGGACGGGTCATATTTACGTACGGAATGCCGATCCTGAATCACCTTGTTAAATTCCTGCACCGCTTTTAATTCTGTTGTCATCGCAGTATCCTCCTGATCCATTCTCTATAATCTGTGCATTTAAATACACAGTTGAATCTAAAAAAATATACTCTATTTGCTTCGTATCCTAGAACAACCATATCTCATTAACTGTGACTTAATATGCACAGTATAATTCAAAGAAACAGACCCTGTCAATATCCAGCCTTACGTACCACATCTGCTACCGTGTATTGCTCCAGCACTCCAAGAACACTACGGTCCATCTCCTCCAGAATATCTCCGCAAGCCGCCTTCATCTGCACTCCAAAATCATTGAAACAAATCGTATCATTGACCGCTTTATTACAGGACTCACCGACCTCGAGCGCCTGATAAATTTCAGCTAATGTTAAGTTCTCGGGATTTTTGTTGAGCATATATCCTCCATCCCGGCCCTCCCGAGTTACGAGAATATGTTCACGGGTTAACTTGGCGAGAATTCGTCTTAACTGCGTTGCCTCCATCGAGAGAAGCTCAGCAATTTCACAGCTTGAACATGTGTTTCCTTTTCTAGCCATAATGACCAAAGCCTGCAGTACCAGCCCAAAGGATCTATATTGGAGATACCCGGTGTTTCGAGATTTTGTCAACGTTCCCCCTCCTCCTTTCTGTTAGTCTGATTCCATAAGTATAGGCTTCATTCACTATTTTAGCAAAAGAAAGCCCTGCCTACATCCTTAATAAAGGACCTCGGCAGGGTTCTTCGCTTATGTATTATAAGCGTCTGAATTTGCAAGATAGTTATAAAATAACTTCAAGAATTTCTTACAGCTTGGCCATCGTTTCTGTAAGGATTGGAACGATTTGCGATTTACGGGAAACTACGCCTTTAAGGATAGCCTTATTGTCATCAAGCTTCACGTTGTATGCTTGCTCTACAGCACCGGCAACACGGCCTAATGCTAAGCCTACAGAGTCATTGTTAAGAATATCTGTAACGACGAACAGGAACAAATCCAGTCCCTTTTCATCAATAATGGAAGTAAGTGCTGCCTCCAGTTCATCTTGACGGGAGAGGACATCGTTAGTATCCACCGCATTCACTTGCGCGATTTCCACTTTGTATTCACCCATTTTGAATTCCTTGGCATCCAGGGAGATCAGCTGAGCAATACTCTTGTCGCTAAGATCTGCGCCTGCTTTCAGCATTTCCAATCCATAGCTATCTGCATCAACACCGGCAATTTCAGCAAGCTCGCGTGCTGCAGCTACATCTTCAGGTGTGCAGGTCGGAGATTTGAACAGCAGGGAGTCAGAAATGATGGCGGAGAGCATAAGTCCAGCGATTCCCTTAGGAATAGCAACTCCATTTTCTTTATAGAGCTTGTTAAGTATTGTAGCAGTACAGCCTACTGGCTCTGCACGGTAATATAAGGGATGGGCGGTCTCAAAGTTAGCAATCCGGTGGTGGTCGATAACCTCGACAACACGGACTTGATCAATATCATTAGCGCTTTGTTGGCGTTCATTATGGTCTACCAGAATGACTTGCTTCGCTTCAGCTGCTACATTTTCCACCAGACGTGGAGCTGCAACTGCAAAATGATCCAATGCATATTGTGTTTCACCGCTGACTTCTCCTAGACGAACGGCTTCAGCATCCCAACCCAGTTCTTTTTTCAAAGCAGCATAAGCAATTGCAGAACAGATGGTATCCGTATCCGGATTTTTGTGGCCAAAGATTAATGTTTTTTCCATTTCCAATCTCCTTACTGTGATTTAGTTTTGTGAGAATAATATACCATACATTGATAGGGTCTAGCCAGATTGGGCAGAGGAACCTTTGCAGGAAATTAGTGACCACCCGGATTTAGCCTCGGCGTCTTCGGCAGCGGCTCGGGCTTTGCTTCTCCATGCAGCGGCTCATTATCAGAGAAAAGATGCGGATTCTCGATTAGCATTCTGCTCAAAATTTCTGTGGTTTCCACTGTTCTGCATACCATTACCGACGCGTCGCCAAACCGGCCTCTTCGCAATGCTCCCTCCGCCTCAAGTACGCCTTCAACCTTCCAGAAATGCTGCGACCAGGAAAGTCCGCAATGTCTGCGCGAAGGTACGAGTATGGTGGCTCCATCCGGCGTAACAGTATATAAAGCTTCGTGATCGTCCGTTAATCTTCCCGGGATGTCCAGCCATTCCTCAATACCATGGATAAAAGTATTTCTACGTAAGTCCACTCCGAGCAGTACGATCTCAGCCTTTCGGTCTAATAACTTACCCCAAGCTGAACCTCGGGCACATGGAGTGTCCCAGCGCTCGTCTCCGGCAGTGAAATCATCCGCATCAGCCCCTAGTGCGGCCACAGAATGGGTCGGATGCCAGGAACGGACAACCTTTGGGCGGCTCCGAAATAATTCCGGTAGAATACCCACACAGGAAGGTGAATCAAGAACAGAGTAGCGAGGATTCTCCGCGTTAATATAAGCCCAGGTATGCGTCGGCAGTACAAGAAGACCCTCTGACATATACTGACCCAAAGCATCCAATACGGCGTCCGCACCTCCCTGCACTTCCCCGATACTTTTGAAAGAAGAATGCACCAGAACCGTTCCATTTGGGTCTAATTCCAACACCGCCATTTGTTTCATTAAGCTTGCTGTATTGTGCATGTCCGTTTTCTCTCCTTAGGAACCAACTATTTAGTACCGATTACGCGTGAGTAAATTTGTTGATGGGTATAACTAATATATCTTTTAAAAAGCTATGCTGCGGATGAGCTCATCTTTGGCTTGCAAAAATTAAGTATTACTATTAAAATTATAGTAACTTAATATTTATTATAAGCTTCCTTATTAGAATATAATTCATTACACCGCATGTTTCTCTACTCTCAACCCATTGGAGGTCATCAATTATGGAATTAACACTGAAAGGGCTGCATCATGTATCGGCCATTACGGCAAAAGCACCGGAAAACTTTAAATTTTATACCGAAGTGCTCGGTTTAAGACTGATCAAAAAGACGGTCAACCAAGATGATATTTCAGTTTATCATTTATTCTACGGGGACGAAAAGGGCAATCCCGGAACAGAGCTAACCTTCTTCGAGATCCCGATGTCAGGACGTAACCGCGAAGGCAACAATAGTATATCCGCCATCTCTTTACGCGTTCCAAGTGACGAGGCTCTTACCTATTGGGTGCAGCGGCTATCCGAGCATAATGTCGAGCACGGAAGCATTAAGGAATTAGGCGGACGTCAGACACTTGCCTTCCGTGATCACGAGGGACAACGATTTAATCTCGTATCCGACGAGCATGATCAAGGTGAACCCGGGGGCATCCCTTGGGCTAAAAGCCCGGTTCCTACGCAGTACGGTATCGTTGGCTTAGGTCCGGCACATCTTACGGTAGAATCTGCGGAGAATACAGCTATTGTGCTGGAGGGCCTGCTTGGCTTCCGCCGCAAAAATACGTACGCTTCGCCTGTGGTTGGACAACCGGATGTCATTGTTTTTGAGACCGGAGTGGGTGGATCTGGTACCGAAGTTCATCTTGAGGAACGTAATGATTTGCCAATGGAGCGGCTTGGGAGAGGCGGTGTCCACCATGTAGCCTTCCGTGTAGATAATGAAGAAGAACTGAAGCAATGGATTGAGCGTGTCCGCACCGTCCAACTGCCCAACTCCGGATTCGTTGACCGCTTCTACTTCCGTTCTCTTTACTTCCGGGAGCCCAACGGTATTTTGTTTGAGTTGGCTACAGACGGACCCGGCTTCGCTACGGATGAGGATGTGGAGCATTTAGGTGAAGCTCTTGCTCTTCCGCCATTCCTTGAAGCCAAACGCGGGCAAATTGAGGCACACCTGCAACCGCTTGATACGCGGCAGTAAGAAAGTGATGTTGTTGCAAGAAGGGCACTCCGCGAACGAAACATTACGTTGGGTGGAACGCACCATTTAGCCGGATCGCACCATTTGGGCGGATTCAATTGTACTTTTACATTTCATTTAGCCGGATCGCACCATTGAGGCGGATTCAATTGTATTTTTACATTTCATTTAGCCGGATCGCACCATTTGGCGGATTCAATTGTATTTTTACATTTCATTTAGCCGGATCGCACCAATTGGGCGGATTCAATTGTATTTTTACATTTCATTTAACCGGATCTCACCAATTGGGCGGATTCAATTGTATTTTTACATTTCATTTAGCCGGATCGCACCAATTAGGCGGATTCAATTGTATTTTTACATTTCATTTAGCCGGATCGCACCAATTGGGCGGATTCAATTGTATTTTTACATTTCATTTAGCCGGATCGCACCAATTGGGCGGATTCAATTGTATTTTTACATTTCATTCAGTCGGATCTCACCATTTAGGCGGATTCAATTGTATTTTTACATTTCATTCAGTCGGATCTCACCATTTGGGTGGATTCAATTGTACTTTTACATTTCATTTAGCCGGATCTCAGCCCCTACGGATCGAAAAAGTGTTGAATCCAGGCTTACCAGTTGTAGCTTGTCCTGTTATAGAAACCGGACTCGTCCCTCCAAGAAGACCGCTTATCTTAACGGTATTTGCCGTCACGGTCTGTGAGTCGCTGTCCAAATGCTTAATGCGTACATATTCACTGTATACAAACCCCATAATATCTAGGGTTTCCTGAGTGGTATAGGTAAAGGCTACCTTTTTCACCCCTGTGGCATCCGAATCCGCAGTATTCTTAAGGGTGGCGTCTCCAGGAATCGGGAAATTCGTGGGAAGGTTGACTGGACGAGTGCTTGTCAATGAAGGCAAACCGGTACTCCCTGTCCTTTCTTGATGGGTTCCGATTCGGACTTTATAATTGGCGGCATCATAGGAAATCGGAATATCCAAAGCATCTGAAATTGAACGGATCGGCAGATAAGTTAAGCCCCCGTAGGTAATAGGGGTTAATGCTTTGCCATTACCGTCCTTCAATTCGTAAGGTCCCGTCCACTACAATGCCGATACTATGATTCAGGTATACCCACAATGTCTAATAGCTCTGCCAGACTGCTAATTTCATACGTAGACTCTATCCCAAGCGAATTTACCTTACCCAGCGGGTTGAACCAACAAGTATCAATCCCATAATTAATGCCGCCTTGGATATCAGAGGTCAGAGAGTCACCCACTATCAATACCTTTGCTTTATCTTCGATTCCCAACTTTGCAAAAGCATAATCAAAAATACCGGTGTCCGGTTTCTGATATCCTGCTTCCTCGGAGATAATGATCTGCTCAAACGTATCGCAAAGAGGCGAATCCTGAATTCTGGAGGTCTGCACCTCTTTGATCCCGTTAGTGATTATAGCGAGCCTGATACCGGATAGCTCACCGCATAGTTCTACCGCACCTTGAATCAGGAACGTCCCCTCTCCCAAAAAACGCAGATAGGCATCACTGAACTCCTGAGCGTCGAGTGTAAGCCCATGGGCTGAAAACAAACGATGGAATCGCTCCACCCGCAGCGCTGCGGAGGTAATACGGCCCAATTCTAGATCTGCCCAAAGCTTATGATTGATTTCCTTATAGCTTGCTGTATAATCATCAGCTCCTGTAGGCATCCCGTAGGCGGAAAATACGCTACTCAGAGCGTGACCCTCTGCCATTCCGTAGTCAAACAGTGTATCATCAGCATCAAATAATATAACTTCGTATTTCATGTTGTGCTCCTTTTCCTGGGTAGTTCATATTCATATAACGCTAGTACTGCTCCTATAAATTATCATGGAGCCTCCGGTAAATGTCTACAATATCACTCATCGGCATTCGAACCAAACCACTGGAGGATGGTGCCACGAATTCAAAGACACCGTCGACTACGGGTTCGGTAACGTTCTGAAGTCCCCATTCTACCTTAGTCCTGCGGCTAAATTCCGTGTACACACCTTTGCCCACAAAGCAGGCTATTTGCGGTCGGTATTTCTCAAGCTTGTCCCGTAGAAGCTCTCGCCCACGTATATATTCCTCTCGCGTAATATCCTCCGCTCCACGAGTTGGTCGAGCAACTATATTAGTGAACCCGTAACCAAGCTTCAACAACTCTCCATCCTCAGAAGCATCGTATAACCGCGGAGTCAGACCAGAGTGATGCAATATTCTCCAAAAGTTGTTGCGGGGATTTGCATAATGATGACCAACCTCTCCTGAACGAATGCTCGGGTTAAAGCCGATAAAAACGATCTGCAGGCCTTGCTCCAAGTGATCTTGTACTTCTTTCATACAACATTCCACCTATCACGGTTTATTCTAACGTGGAATTCCTCAGGAGATTGAATTGAACCCGATAATAATGCATCCATCCAGTATTTGTCAACCTTATCTGGCGGTTACTCCTACCAGGCAGATAAATATAAAGCCCGTAAAAATCCTTGTAAGATTCAAGGGTTTTTACGGGCTTATATATTTCAGAAAATGATGGCAAGCAAATCAACTACTTCGAGGGTCAGCTACTCGCCTCCTTCACCGTTTACTCCCGGCTTAAGAACATTCGTGTCCGCTCCAGCTTGGGATTGTTGAATATTTCCTCAGGTGTTCCCGACTCCGCAATTTCCCCGTTGTCCATGAAAATCACTCGATCCGCCACATCCCTGGCGAAATTCATCTCATGAGTAACTATAATCATCGTCATGTGCTCTTCAGCAAGCTGACGGATAACGCGGAGTACTTCCCCTGTCAGCTCTGGGTCAAGCGCTGAAGTCGGCTCATCGAACAACAGAATGTCCGGATTCAGCATCAAAGCTCTGGCAATAGCCACACGCTGCTTCTGACCGCCTGACAGCGTTGAGGGATACACATCTGCTTTATCGGCAAGACCTACCTTAGTGAGTAAATCCATACTTCTGGCTGTTATTTCCTTTATACTCTCCCGCTTCAGGGTTCTTGGAGCAAGCTCCAGGTTTCCCCGTACAGTCAGGTGCGGGAAGAGATTAAAATGCTGAAATACCATACCCATAGTCGCAGTAATCGACCGAATATCGGCGCCGCTTACGTATTTCCCGTTCTCAACTAATGTTTTACCGTTAATATAAATACTGCCGCCGGTAATGTCCTCCAGATGCACAAGACTGCGCAGCATTGTACTTTTACCGGAACCGGATGGGCCTATTACCGCCACAGCTTCTCCCGGTTTTACGGAAAAGGTAACCTTTTTTAATACATCAAGACTGCCAAATGATTTCTGTAGTTCTTTCACTTCTATAATGTTGCTCATATTCGGACATTCCTTCTACTCGAATTTGAAACGTTTCTCCAGTGACTTGAAGAACACCGTCAACACCAGTGTCATTAGTAAATAAATAACGCCTGCGACTACAAACGGTGTAACCGTAAAGTCACGGTTCACTGCCGTTTTTGCATAATTCAACAGCTCTGGCACAGCCACTGCATAGAGCAGCGCCGTATCTTTAACCAAAGTAATCGATTCATTAGCCACAGCAGGCAGCGCAACTCTAAACATTTGAGCCAATATGACCTTGCGAAGAGTTTGCCACTTACTTAGACCAAGCACCTTGGCAGCTTCATGTTGACCTTTATCAATAGAGAGCAATCCCCCGCGGAAAATCTCTGCAAAATAAGCTCCATAGTTCAGAATAAACCCAAGGCAGGCCGCTGCGAAGCGGTCCATAACCAGATATTCCCCAATCACCGGGATCTGCGGCAGACCAAAGCAAAAGAACAACAGCTGCAATAGAAGCGGAGTTCCCCGCATCACATAAATATAGGTGTGAGCGATCCATGACAGCGGCTTAATAACACTCTTAGCCATTAATGTTACCAAGAACCCTAACGGAATCGATAATAGTATAACAACCAAAAACAGCAAGACCGTTGTTCTTGCTCCTTCCAGCATTGGACCAGCAATTCTAATAATATATTCCAAATTCATTTCTCTAACCGACTCCTAAATGTTAACTATCTACTTCAGTACTTTGTTCTCTCCGAACCATTTCGTTGAAATCTCTGCCGCTTTCCCATCGCTGTTCAGTTCATCCAGAGCCTTCTGCAGTTCCTCCAACAACGCCTCATTACCTTTCTTAAGGCCGATGCCATATTGCTCAGGAGCAAGTGATTCATCTAGCAGCTTGTAAGTATTCGGCTCTTTGGCCATGTAATATTTAGCGACCACTTCGTCAATAACTACGCCGTCCAGACGTTTTGTTTTGAGATCAGTCAAGGCAAGAACATTATCCGGGAATTCGGAGATATTCGCAACCTTATCTTTGATTGGACTTGCATTCAGGGCATCAGCCGCTGATGACAAGCTTTGTAAACCTACCTCTTTACCTGCCAAATCATCCAGCTTCACTAGTGATGAGTCTCCTAATACAACAACTACTTGGCTATTTTCCAAATAAGGTTTCGTGAACAAGACCTTTTCTTTACGTTCATCCGTAATGGTGTAACCGTTCCAGATCATGTCAATGCGTCCGCTGTTCAGTTCAGATTCCTTAGCAGACCAATCAATCGGCTGGAAAGTAACTTCTTTGCCCATTTTTTCCGCTGCTGCCTTTGCATAGTCTATATCAAAACCGACGATTTCATTATTATCATCTCTAAATCCCATCGGTGCAAACTTATCATCTATACCGATCACCAGCTTGCCGTCCTTACTGCCCGAACTAGAGCAACCCGCCAATACTGCAATTACAACAGCCATTAATAAAATGAGCAATCCTTGTTTCTTCATCTCTCTATTCCCCCTAGTAAAATAACACATTATAGTGTGCACTTTAGTTCATTAACACGTTATCAGAGTATCATAATATCATAGCATGTCAGTCGAGTCGATAGAGAAGAAACAGGAAACTGTGTCAAAATTAAAAAGCAGCCGCTGTTACCCGCTCGGAGTAAAGCTGCTGCTGTATCGTTCTCTTTTCGCGTACACAAGGGACATCTATCGAAACTGAGCTACTGGGAGCGCTATAACTAACTTTAACTGCAGTTTATACAACTATTTGGTACTGGAGAGGGATACACTGGGCAATAATTGCACTTTATACACTTAAAAATACTGAAATTAACACTTCTAGCCATATACCGGGTTTTTAATTGCAGAGAATGCAACTAAAGAGTCTTTTAAAGCAAAATGATCCCATTTAGTTGCACGAAGTACACTTATACCTCTCAAAGTAGATATTTCTCACCACTTCTCACCACTTCTACCGCAAATCCTTCCAGAAATTCAACGGTTTCAAATCTTCAGTAATGATTTCAAATTGGTATCCTTCCTTTTTCAAGGACTCCAGTATTTGCGGCAGCACTTTAAGAGTAGACTTCTGATCATGCATTAGAATCACAGGGTTAACTTTCACCTTATGCAGCTGGTGTACCTGATACATAACGGAATTATAAATCTTCCCGCTATCCTCCTTAAGCTTCCAATCCTCCGAGTCTACATTCCAATCCCATAAATTAAAGTCTTGGCTCAGCATCTTATCTCGGAAGGACTTTGTAAAGTATGGCTTACTACCGTATGGCGTGCGGATCAAAGTACTGCTTATCCCGGTTACCTTTTTCAGAATAGCTTGATCCCCTTTCATCTCAGCCAATGCAGCTGCCGGAGATGCGTAAAACTTTTCCTTCCGATGAGTGATACCATGAAGACCCATGCCATGCTTTTCTTTCGCTATGCGCTTCACTTGATCAGGATACTTATTAATGTGGGGACCTATCATAAAAAACGTAGCTTTCACATCATACTTTGCTAAAAGATCGAGTAACTGTCCGGTCACAACCGTAGGGCCATCGTCAAAGGTTAAATATACAACCTGCCCCGATTTGCTTTTGTCCGACTGAGGTGTGGGTACTGGTTCTTTTATAGCCATTAGTTCCTCTTGATATTTGTTCACAAAGGTAGCGTTATCTAATTGAGCAGTGTCATCATGTACTCTCAATAAATATTGTTCGGGTTTATAGGAAATGATATATCCGAGATGTACAACAACCTTAAGCGGAACCATCCGTTTTCCATCCTGATTGAAGGTATTCATCGAAAATACAATTCCATTAGAAGTAACACTGCCCCCTTCATTTAAAGACAGCTTTACATAGCCCTTCGGCCCCTTAACTTCAATTCCGTCGGATTGTCCTGTCATAGTCAAATTCAGTTCTGTGGAAAGATCGCGAAGCGGAACATAAAAGGTTCCCTTTACGGAAACAGCCTTAATCTCGCTTAACTTATCATTCACGCCTAATCGCATAGATTTGGCACCTAACGCCTCCGATTCTCTTACAAAATTTAAACTTAAGAAAAGACTAACGAATAATAGCATTATTCTCCTTATATGCACCAGAACTAATCTCCCATCTATGTAGTAGTCTCTATAATTTACCATAGATATTGAGAGTGGAATTTGAGAGTTTGTAACCGAAATTAGAAAATCTTGTTACCATCTTTTATTCAAAGGGCATCCTGGGTGATTTCTTTGAAAATAAGGGAAAGGACCGCAAATACTGTCCCAACAACAAAAAAGGGGATTAAAGTCACTCTTCATGGAGCAAAATAATGTGACAAAGTTAGTAACAATGATGAAATATTGAACAAAGTTTGAACAAATAAAAATGTCCACAAAACTGCAGCGCTACAGTGATTTAAATCATATCTTTGATTGTTTGTAACATTTTGAACACACATATTTAACTAAATCGCCATTTTTAAGGACAAAAATAGACTTAATCCCAAATTATGTATTTTGCTTTCTCCTTGTGGAATTCTTAGTATATATAGAGGTTAAAGTTTTTCGGTACACGAAAAGAATTATTGAAGGAAGGAGTTCATTATGAACAAAAAAGGGCCGTTATACGCTTTTTTTCTCAGTCTCGTCCTGCTCTTGCCAGGGTGCAGTTCACTCGCTGTCCTCAATCCTAAAGGGCCGGCTGCACGAACTTTATCTGACACGATCATCCTTTCCATACTAGTGATGCTTGGTGTCCTAGCAGTTGTCTACATCTTATACATCTTTGTTCTTGTTAAATATCGGGCAAAGAAAAGCAACGAAGGCTATATTCCTCCACATGAAGAGGGTAATGTATGGCTCGAAGCCATTTGGATTATTATTCCGATCATCATCGTGGCCTTCCTCTCCGTTGTAACTGTTAAAACGACGAATGAGGTAGAAAACGTAGCAGCGGAATACAAAGATCAGAAGCCTCTCGTAATTTACGCTTCTTCCTCCAACTGGAAATGGCATTTCAGTTATCCCGAGGAGGGAATTGAGACTGTAAACTACGTTAATATGCCGGTTCACCGGGCCGTAGAATTTAGAATGTACTCGTTCGGCACAATTACGAGTTTGTGGATTCCTCAGCTAGCCGGACAGAAATATGCAATGAGCGACATGCTCACAACGCTTCACCTCTCAGCTGACACAGAGGGTTCTTATATTGGTAAGAACGCCAACTTCAGCGGTAAAGGTTTTGCCCACATGGAATTCGAAGCGCTTGTAATGAGCAGTAAGGATTACGATGAATGGGTAAAAGAGGTCAAAGAAACAGCGGAGCCTCTGACAGAGGATACATTCAAGGATCTTCTGGCTATCGAGCATATTGGGCGCAAAACCTTTTCCTCAACCCATCTTACATTCAGCCCTCCACCTATGGATCATAGTGAAATGGATAGAGACATGGATCATGATCAAATGGATATGGACAACGGAAATATGGAGCATCAGGATAACAAAGAAATTCATCCTTCTCCAGAGCCTTCTGCCGAGACAGAGTTCGACGGTGAACCTAACCCTGAACTGGATCAGCCGCTTCCTAGCTCACCGGTAGAAGAACATACATCACATAACAGTAACTAAGCCTACTTGCATAACTCAGCAACCTGAAAGGAGCCATCCTAAATGGATTTGGAAAGATTCAAGGTTCACGGCGAACCCCTGATTTACGGAGCAATGATTAGTATTGCTCTGGCTACGATCGGGATTATCGTCGGATTGACCTACTTTAAAAAATGGGGATATCTCTGGCGTGAATGGCTAACTACTGTTGACCATAAACGTATTGGCGTCATGTACATTCTTGCAGCGCTGCTCATGCTGTTCCGCGGCGGCATTGATGCTATGATGATGCGTCTGCAAACGGCGGCACCGGAATTGAAATTCCTTGATGCCCAGCATTATAACGAGGTCTTTACTACCCACGGCCTGATCATGATTCTGTTCATGGCGATGCCTTTTATAATCGGCCTAATGAACGTAATCATCCCGCTGCAAATCGGTGCCCGAGACGTTGCCTTCCCAAGGCTGAATGCGGTCAGCTTCTGGCTCTTCTTCTTCGGAGCCATGCTGCTTAATATTTCATTCGTTATCGGCGGATCACCGGATGCCGGCTGGTCGGCATACTTTCCGCTGGCAAGCCTCGAGTTCAGCCCTACAGTGGGCAATAACTATTACTCACTGGCTCTGCAGATTTCCGGTATCGGTACATTGATTACAGGCGTAAACTTCATTGTTACGATCCTGAAGATGCGTGCACCGGGCATGAAACTAATGAAGATGCCCATGTTTACCTGGTCTGTACTTATTACAAACATTATCATTGTATTCGCTTTTCCAGTGCTTACCGTAGCACTCGCTTTGATGATGTTCGACCGTTTGTTCGGCTCTCAATTCTTTACGATGGCCAACGGCGGCATGGATATGCTCTGGGCAAACCTGTTCTGGGTATGGGGACATCCTGAGGTGTATATCGTTATATTGCCGGCCTTCGGTATATATAGTGAGATTATCGCCACTTTCTCCAAAAAGAACCTGTACGGTTATACATCCATGGTATTCAGTATGCTGATCATCTCAGTCTTGTCTTTCCTTGTGTGGGCTCACCATTTCTACACAATGGGCCAAGGTGCGATGGTTAACAGTTTCTTCTCTATTACAACCATGGCTATAGCTGTTCCAACAGGGGTTAAAATATTCAACTGGCTGTTCACGCTCCGAAAAGGGCGTATCACCTTTACCACACCGATGTTGTACACCCTGGCGTTTATTCCAATTTTCACAATTGGCGGGGTAACAGGCGTCATGCTGGCTATGGCCAGTGCGGACTACCAGTACCACAACACCATGTTCCTTGTAGCTCATTTCCACTACGTACTCATTCCGGGTGCTGTGTTCGCCGTAATAGCGGGTTTCCATTATTGGTTCCCAAAAGTATTCGGCTTCCGCTTGAATGACCGCTTGGGCAGACATGCATTCTGGTGGATCGCTATTTCCTTCAACGTAACCTTCTTCCCTCTGTTCTTCCTGGGACTGATGGGGATGACGCGTCGGACTTACACCTATTCTGCCGAAACGGGTTACGGTCCACTTAACATGCTTTCCTTTGTAGGCGCAGTCGGCTTGTCGATTGGTTTCGTCATTCTCGTCTACAATATCTATTGGAGCACTCGTTACATGCCGAAGGATACCAATGGAGATCCATGGGATGGACGTACTCTGGAGTGGGCTACAAACAGTCCAATTCCTGCTTACAACTTCGCCATTGTTCCTAAGGTGGAGACGCGTGACGCATTCTGGTCTGCCAAGCAGGATAACATCCCTCTGTTTGAGGGGAATATCACCAAGATCCATATGCCTAGCAATACCGGTAAACCCTTTATACTAGGCGTCATCTTCTTCGTCTTTGGATTCTCCCTGGTATTCAGCTTGTGGATTCCTGCGATTCTTTCCGGGATTGGTATCCTCATTGTGTTGGCTACCATGTCCTTTGACAGAGACCATGGATTCTATATTCCGGCTGAAGAAGTTATTGCTACAGAAAAGAAATTGCGGGGTGAGACTGTATGAAAATAGATGCGTCCAAGCCGCTTGAATATGCAACAGAAGAAAACAGCAACAAGATCTTCGGTTTCTGGGTTTTCCTAGGAGCGGAAATTCCGTTGTTCGCTACGTTGTTCACTGTCTACTTTGTAATGGTCAACCGTTTTGCCAGCGGGCCTAGCGGAAGTGAGCTGTTCGAAATCGGCCCGGTGCTGATTGAAACCTTCCTGCTGCTATCAAGCTCGTTCACCATCGGTCTAGCGGTTCATGCCATGCGCCACGGCCACAAGAAAGCCATGATGGTCTTTATGGCCATCACTCTCTTGATGGGCCTCGGCTTTATCGGCATAGAAATCGATGAGTTCTTCACCTATGTTCATGAGGGTGCTACTCTTCAAACCAGCGGATTCCTGTCCAGTCTCTTCGTACTGCTCGGAACGCACGGTGCCCACGTCAGCTTCGGCTTCCTGTGGGGCGTTGCTATTATGATCCAACTGTGGCGTCAAGGGATCACTCCGGCAACCGCCAATAAAGCATTTATCTTCTCACTGTTCTGGCATTTTCTGGACGTTGTCTGGATCTTTATCTTCAGCTTCGTCTACCTGAAAGGACTGATGTAACATGATGAAGCAACTGTTTCCAATTCGCCATGTGATGGGTTACCTGGCCTCTCTGGTCCTTTCCGCCGCTGCACTAATTGTCATCTACGGAGACCTGTCTACGTCTGCGAACATGATTATCCTGTTCGTTACAGCTATCATTCAGGCTTCTCTGCAGCTGTTCGTGTTCATGCATATCGGAGAAAATGCCGACAGCAAGAAAGAACTGTACATCAATATTGCTTATGCGCTCTTCGTAGGTCTAGTCACGCTATTCGGAACCTTGTTTATCTTTGTATGGGGCTGGTATTCCTAATACCAGTCACACCCACTATATTTAACACAAACAGCCCGCCATCGGAGTTTATCCGGGGCGGGCTGTTATTGTTTATACGCACGATGATGCTTATCTGTTTTTCAATTGCAGTTGAAGCTTATCTTTTTTCATTGCAGTTGAAACTTATCTGTACTTTAATTGCAGTTTATACAACTAAATGACCTATTTCAGCGGGGATAGGCCCTTTAGTTGTATTCTGTGCAGTTATATCATGATTATAGGCCTGTAAGCCAACCTTTTCTCTTATATAGTTGCACAAAGTGCACTAGACATGCACAAATGCTGACATGAAAAATATAGTTTAAATAAATTACTAAAAATGTATAATTATGATTTGTTTTCACTACTCAATCCATAA
>NZ_JAUSTK010000008.1 GCF_030812855.1 Paenibacillus wynnii | reverse complement strand
ACGTTACTACGTTTATGAGAAGCATCAATACGAACCTGTTGGAAGTTAATGATGGGCTTTGAATTCACCTGTAAATCAAAAGTTCAGTCTATATAACATAAAATAAAATTTCAGCAACCGACCCTTGACATGAGGGTCGGTTTTCTTTATGGTTAGTTACATGAGTAATTAACTAGTTAGGTGGTGAAGTGGTGGGACTCCAAATGGATGACAATCGGCCCATTTTTGTACAAATCGCTGAACAGATTGAGAATGACATCATAGACAGTATTGTGCCCGAAGAGTCACAAGTGCCCTCGACTAATCAGTTCGCTTCATACTATGGAATCAATCCTGCAACGGCTGCAAAAGGTGTGAATCTGCTTGTAGAGCAGGGAATATTGTACAAGAAACGGGGAATCGGTATGTTTGTAGCAGCGGGAGCACGTACGGCATTGATTGGTAAGCGGAGACAGCAATTTTATGAGCAATACGTTGTAGCTATGATCCGTGAAGCGGAGAAGCTCGGTATTACGACAGTTCAACTATCTGAAATGATCCGCAAAGGAGATGAGAGTCGATGACGGACTTACGAGTAGAATCTTCAGAGGATGTCCACTCTCCGACAGGAATGGAGCTATTTCGTGTCAGCAAGGTCTACCGAGGCGGGCAGGGAGTATATGATGCCTCCCTTGTTCTGAATTCGCAAGCTATTCATGGGATGATTGGCGCCAATGGCAGCGGCAAAAGCACTCTTCTCGCACTAATGGCGGGACAACAGTTCCCGGACAGCGGTCAAGTCCTGTACGGTGGTATTCCTGTACATGAGCATGCTCATACCCTAAGCAACATTTGTCTAGTAAAGACCCATGAGCGTTCCTGGGAGAATTATACCTTGAAGCAGATCTTCAGCTTCGCTGCTCTGCTCTATCCGAATTGGGATGCCGGGACGGCTGAAGAGTTGATGGATAAATTTCAGCTTAACGCCAAAAAAAAATATAAGAATTTGTCTCGCGGAGGCCAGTCAATGGCCGGAATTATTAAGGGACTTGCGAGCCGCGCCTCGCTAACCTTATTGGATGAACCGGTAATCGGACTGGATGCCTCGATGCGGGAAATCTTCTATAAAGCGCTTTTAGAAGATTACAGCCGGTTCCCCCGTACATTTGTAATGACCACACACCTGATTGATGAGAGTGAGAATCTGTTCGAATATATCACTTATGTTAAGAAGGGCAACGTTGCTTATCACGGGCCTGCAGAGGACTTGTCAGCCAAAGCCTCGTATCTAACAGGCGCTTCCTCCCTTTTGGAGGATCTTACGAAGGATCAACGAACGCTGCATGTGGAACGGTTGGGTGGAAGGCTTCTGCTGGCATTGGAGGACTTGTCAGACCCCTCAGAACGTAAGTATTGGTTGGATAAAGGAATTGAGCTCTCCCCCATTCCGCTTCAGAAGTTGTTTGTTTATATGACGCAAAGGGATGCAGCTAACAACGAAGGAGGTGGAAAGCGATGAGCTTTCGTAATTTAATGAAATTTCACTGGAAGGATTACCGCAGAGCCGCACTGACCTTATTTATTGTGTTATTCTTCGTGGATATTCTCCAAGTCGTGCTGTGGCGCTTCTCCCCCTCGTTGGACACTGGAGATGCCAACAATCTGTTTGGCATTAATCGTGTCATCATTTTGATCTTTACGGTAATCAACGTTATTGTTACCGCCTCCATAACCTTTCCGCTCATGATTGGGTTCAGTGTTACACGCCGTAATTTTTATACTACTACTTTGCTGGCATTAGTATTGTTCTGTATTTCTGCCGGATTCGTAGAAAGCCTTTTGTTCGAGCTGGGAAAGTCCATCCTTCCAACACTCGAAATGGAGGTGAGCAGTGGTAAGCCGTTTTTAACTCATTGGTATGTATTCACAGTTAGTCTGCTTCTGGTTGCGTTAATAACTCTGCTCATTTCCTCCAGCTTCGTACGACTTGGAGCCATGCTGGGAACTCTGTCAGTTATGCTATACGTCGGTATGCTTAACTTCTTCGCTAACTACCTTCCTTCGATTGATTTCATAGATGAACCCGGTATGGTTCCTCTCGTTTCCGACACGCCCCTGCTCTTAATCGTGATCGCTCTTCTAGGAATTATCGGCTGGTTGTTATACCGACGTGCCCCTGTCAAAGTATAATTTCACCCTCAGGGATCACTATAAAAAAATTGCAGAAAAACCTCTGACCCTTTTAGATACTTAGGGTCAGAGGTTTTGGCATGCTCCTTGCAATGTGTAGAATGATACCGGATTAATCCTGATTCATAGCCCCATTCTCAAATTTATCAATGCTTTCATTGGAACCAATAACAACTACAATATCACCCTTGTACAAATGATCATGAGCGGTTGGAGCCACAATAATTCCACTTTCCCTATTTAGGGCAATAATGCTGCACCCGTATTTGGCCCGAGTGTTCAGCTCAGACAGGCTTTTTCCATCCATGCAACTGGGTACGGTCAGCTCGACGACTTTATAATCCTTGGAAAGCTCAATATAATCCAGCAAATGGGGCGTCACTAGTTGGTGTGCAACACGAACCCCCATATCACGCTCTGGAAAAATAACTCTGTCAACCCCCAGCTTAGACAGCGCACGTCCATGAAGTATCGTGATCGCCTTGGCAACTACCTGCTTTACTCCAAGCTCTTTTAGCAAGATCGCTGCTAGGATGCTTCGCTCCATATTGTCGCCGATTGCTACAATTCCGCAATCAAAATTCCGTACGCCGAGGGACCGCATGATCCCCTCATCTGTCGCGTCCGCCATCACGGCATGCGTCAAGTGTTCGCTCATTTCATCCACGCGTTCCTCATGGTGGTCTATCCCTAGCACCTCGTAGCCCATTTCCATAAGCTCAAGAGCGAGACTGGAACCAAAACGGCCTAGGCCGATTACTACAAATGTCTGTGCTTTCATGTCCGGTTGACTCCTTATCCAATAATCATTTTACCTTCTGGATACTTATACAGCGGTTTACCTTGTTTAGGTCCAATTGCGTAAGCCAATGTCAATATGCCTAGCCGTCCGGAAAACATCGTTAGTGAGATCAAGATTTTACCGATGAGTGACAATTCTGGAGTTAACCCCATACTTAGCCCTACCGTTGCAAAGGCTGATGTGGTCTCAAATAGGATCATCAAAAAGTTGCGGTCTTCTGTGGTGGAGAGTACCATCGACACGGAGATGACCAGCAGCAGGGCAAGCAGGGTAATCGTGAGCGCCTTAAAAATCCGCTCTTGCGCTAGCCGATAGCGAAACATTACGATATCTTCCCGCCCGCGTAGCATAGAAATAACCGCAGCAATCATAATAGTAAACGTTGTGGTTTTGATCCCACCGCCGGTTGAACCCGGGGAAGCACCGATAAACATCAGAATAATTATAAAGAACTGTGACGCTTGACGCAGGCCTGCGATATCCAGAGTATTAGCCCCGGCGGTACGAGGTGTGACGGATTGGAAAAAAGACGCTAGTATCTTACCGCCAAAGTTCAAGGAGCCCAGCGTACGTTGGTTCGAAAACTCAAATACGAAAATAACAAGCGCACCGACAAGGATGAGTACCGCTGTCATAAACAGCACAACCTTACTATGCAAGGACAGCCTCCGCGTTTTTTTGTATTCCACTAGGTCTGCCATAACGATAAATCCAATCCCCCCCGTGATAATCAGAACCATCACGACTATATTAACTAGGGGATCATTTACATACCCTGTCAAGCTGCGATATTCACCAAACAGATCAAACCCAGCGTTGTTGAACAGTGAAACGGCATGAAATATGCCAAAGTAAATCGCTCTACCTAAAGGCATATCAAAGGCCCAGCGTATAGATAGTAACACTGCAGCACTTCCTTCAATGACCAGAGAGTAAATTAACACTCTGCGGATCAATCGTACAATGCCCTCCATAGAATTCTGGTTCATCGCTTCCTGAAGTATAAGTCTGTCACGCAGTGAAATTTTACGTTTCAGTACCAAGGCGAACAGTGTGGCCATGGTCATGAAGCCTAAACCACCGATCTGGATAAGCAACATGATTACCGTCTGTCCAAAAGTGGTAAAAAACGTCCCTGTATCCCTCACTACCAGCCCCGTAACACAGGTAGCAGAGGTTGCTGTGAACACCGCGTCAATAAATTTCAGAGAATGGCCTGTTGTATTAGAGATCGGGAGCATTAATAGCAATGATCCAATCAGAATAATAGCAGCAAAGCCGAACACCAGAATCTTTGGTGGGGAGAGCCTTAGGTAGCTGAATTTAGAAATTTTAGAAAACGGCGAAACCAAATCCCTCACCTCTTTACAATAAGTTATATTGTCATTTATATATAAAGGAACCCAACAAAAAAAGCACTGGAACCCCAATGCTCTACCTTGGTCCCTGCAGAAAATAAGCCTACGAGGTTAGCTGACGGATTCGGGCTGCTGCAGGCTGCCCTATTCGTTCCTTGAACGAAATTCACCCCCGATGAAGTAAAGCCATCAAATATGCGGCGTTCACTCACCTTCTTATCACTTCCTATGGTTCCCCCGTTTTCATCCAGAAATTCGGCTACTATGCAATTGCATACAAATTATAAACGTTCTTGCCGGACTTCACAAAGACAATATTGAAGTATAAATAGTTAAAATAAGACGTTTTAGAGAGAAGGCAGCAAATAGAACGCCTTTTCTCATGCCTTTTCCGTTAGTTTCCTGCAAATACATCGTTTTTTCATGATTTTCTTACTTCACAGAGTGAAAAAAAAAGCATAAGAACAGCTTGTTCCACGTAAAAGGATAATACAACTATTTTTGGAACTATGGAAGCATTACTACTATAATGGAACATAGTGTTGTCAGTTTATCACAAGGAGGCGTTTCATGAATTCCGTCGGCCAGCCCCTTCAGCAGAGAGCTCTCACTAAGAGACTCATCTTCTCGGGCATCATCGGTCTTATTATTTTTATTATGTTTCAAGTACTCCCGTCCTTGCTCGCAAGTTCTTCAGAAGAAAATACTACAGCGATCAGCAAGGTGGAAGCCCGTGAAAAGGCTGCTTTGTTTGCAGAAGAGCAGTTAGGCTATACAGCGGCTGCAAATGATGAGTGGACTGTCGTTTACCAATCAGACTCCTCCTTTTACGGCTATATGTCCCGTGAGAAACTTCTCGAGGACTACACCAAGAACAAACTGGATCGGCGTTATCCCTTTGATGTGTTTCAGATTTCACTCCTTTCTTCAGAAAAAAATGATTTAAACCTTTCCGTTGATCTTAATATGTATACGGGTGAGGTTGTGGCCTTCGACCGTGAAGCAAAATCAGCTTCCGCAAATTTTCAAGGCTATGGAATCAAGACAGCTGCTTCAAGCGAGAGCAGTGATATTGAAATGACTCTGGAGCAGAAGGAGAACCTGGCCCGTCCTTGGCTTAAAAAGTGGGAAGTTAATCCGTCTAAGCTGCAGATCGAGCCGAATTCAGAAGCCTCTGGACTTGTCTATACAGACAGTTCAGTCAAGGTGGGAGAATCGCAGCTCCGCTATAGCTTCAACTTCTCTGAAGGTGAAGTCTCTTCTTATAAGGCTGGTTTCTCTGCCCCCAGCTGGCATACCTCTTATGTGGAAAAGCAGACCTCACTCGCCACTAAGCTAACCCTGTTCGGCTACGGCCTGCCCACGTTGGCTCTCGGCATTTTGGCTTTGATCTACAGCATTTTACGAAGAGGACATACCTCGTTTGCACGGGGTGCATTTCTAAGTTCCGTACATTTTGTAATCATGATGGTCAGCACCTATAATATGCTTCCCGTGACCTCTGATCAAAGCACTGAAGCCCGGGTATCAGCCATTATTATGTTTGTGATCTACGCGCTGTACAGCTTGCTGATGTCTTCACTCCTGTACTTCTCTCTAGTCGGCGGCAACGGACTATGGCGTCAGGAGGAAGGACTTAATCCATGGCCCCGCGCCAAAGAACCCGGATACGGGCAATATGTACTCGACAGCATCCGTGCCGGATATATCTGGGCCTTCGTTCTGCTCGGTGTGCAGACGATCATGTTTATTATTTTATCGTACACACTGAACAACTGGTCCACTACAGATGCTTCCCAGTCTCCTTATAATATGAGATACGCTTGGCTTCTCCCGATCGTGGCATGGCTTGCAGGTCTATCTGAGGAAGCCATCTATCGCTTATTTGGAATTCGCATGCTGAAAAAGCTGGTTCGTAGCACCCTCGCGGCCTGCTTGATCACTTCACTCATTTGGGCTTTGGGACATACGCTGTATCCCATCTACCCTGTCAGTTCCCGTCCTATTGAGCTTATGGTCATCGGACTTCTATTCAGCTATATTTTTCTCCGCTACGGATTTATTGCTGTCATGTTCAGCCATGTCGTGTTTGACAGCATCCTGATGGGAGCTACGCTGATCTTTATGAAGGAGAGTGTTAATATCGGTGCCGGGATCTTCGCGATTGTAATGCCGTTCCTGGTGGGCTACATTGTATACCGGTTTAATCCACCACAGAAGCCAAAGCAGGCGGAGCCGTTTAATCTTAATTAAAAATAGGGAGCTGACCTTTAAGCCATAAAATGGCTGCTTGGGTCAGCTCCTTTTTTGTACCTTGGTGAGGACGCTCCGCAAACGAAATGTTCCTCCAATCGCTGTAATCTCCAAATTTAGAGAATTCCCCTTAGCGGTGAAAATCCGGAGACGGACAGCATATGCTTTCGAAGCTAGTTTTCCTTTGGAAAACTTTCGAGGGACCGCTGTCGCTTTTCCACAAATTTTCTATCCTATAAAAAGCCTCTGGCAAACGAGTTGAAATCAAGCTGAATTGTTGTATATAGTGCAGGATTCCAGCCACTTCCGGGGGCTCACGAGCCGAATTGCTGTATAAAGTGCAGGATTCCAGCCACTTTCGGGGGCTCATGAGCCGAATTGTTGTATATAGTGCAGGATTCCAGCCACTTTCGGGGCTCACGAGCCGAATTGCTGTATAAAGTGCAGGATTCCAGCCACTTTCGGGGGCTCATGAGCCGAATTGTTGTATATAGTGCAGGATTCCAGCCACTTTCGGGGCTCACGAGCCGAATTGCCCTTATTTCGGATCCCATGATTAAATGAACGACTATATGGACTGAGGTGCCGCTATCCATTGGGGAACCAATCAATATTTTGCATTTTCAGAAGCAATAACGGATTCTCTGTCCGTATAGACCGGAAATTGGAGTTTTTCGAGGAAATAGCGTCTGCTGTGTCCACTTAGAGGAAAAGTTACTCCAACCCACCAAACTCCTGTTCTTTCCCACCCACCAGTTTTTTAATAATCCCCAACGAAAAAAAGCCAACCGCAAGGGTTGGCCTTCTTTAGATACTTAATAAGTATGAGTCATAACCTATTCACACTGGCTCCTCATCCTTCAATGCCTCAAGGATTTGCCGGGCCAGCTTGTCACCGATGGAAAGAGGACGGAAATCCTCGACTCCAGCTTCTTTAATTTTTTTGAGGGAGCCGAAATGCTTAAGCAGCAACTTACGCCGCTTCTCTCCAATTCCGGGTATAGAGTCCAGCTTGGATGTGATCATGGACTTCCCGCGCTGCTCCCGATGAAAGGTAATAGCAAATCTGTGAACTTCATCTTGAATCCGCTGAAGCAGATAGAACTCTTGACTGTCGCGTGCCAGTGCTACAGGCTCCGGTGGATCGCCTACCAGAAGCTGAGCCGTCTTATGCTTAACATCCTTGACGAGGCCGCAAACCGGAATAAACAGCCCCAGTTCATTCTCCAAGATATCAATTGCCGCAGATATCTGTCCTTTACCTCCGTCGACAACAATAAGATCAGGCATTGGCAGATCCTCTTTCAACACCCGTTCATAGCGGCGACGAATGACTTCTCGCATAGTTTCGTAATCATCAGGTCCTTTAACAGTGCGGACCTTATATTTACGATATTCTTTTCTTGCTGGCTTTCCATCAATAAACACAACCATGGCTGATACAGGATTCGTTCCCTGAATGTTCGAGTTATCGAACGCTTCAATTCGACTGAGCGATTCTAGTCCAAGGCTCTGCCCGAGTCCAAGTGCGGCCCCGGAAGTGCGTTCCTCATCCCGTTCAATAAGTCGAAATTTCTCATCCAGAGCCACACGCCCATTCTGACAAGCCATCCCCACCATTTGCTTCTTGAGTCCGCGCTGAGGAACAAGGACCTTAACCCCAAGCCATTCCTGCAAGGCCGCTGCCCCGCCGAAGGCATCCACGATTCCGGCAGCAGCGGCTTTTTCTGCCGCAGCCGCACGTTCGGCGGCCTCCTCCGGAGACTCCTGCAGTTCTTCTATACCTGCAGCATCTTTTATCGAGACGCTCACTTCTACTTTTTCATCAGCCTTCAGTTCATTCACAGCCCCGCCATCGGGCAGGAAGTCCGGCAGCAATATCTCCTGCGGCACCGCTGGATTGTCGCTATAATACTGAGTTACATAAGACATGAAATCACTGTAAGCCTCTCCATAGAAAGGAAAGGCGGAGGAGTGGCGTTGAATCATTTTGCCCTGTCTCATATAGAGAATTTGCACACACATCCAACCCTTGTCCACCGCGTAGCCGAATACATCACGGTCCTTCGTATCAGGCGTGTTGATATTCTGCTTCTCCATCAAGGCCTCGATATTGAGGATTTGATCCCGGAGCTCTTTTGCCCGTTCGAAATAAAGCTCTTCTGCCGCTTCCTGCATTTTCTTCTGCAGATCCTTCTTGATCGCGTCATGACCACCACCTAGAAAGGCAGCTATACTCTGGGTGATTTCCTCATACGAAGATTTAGGAACCTCCTTCTCACATGGGGCTAGACATTGCCCCATATGATAATACAGGCATACCTCCTTCGGCATCACCCCGCATTTACGGAGTGGATACATCCGGTCAAGCAGCTTCTTAGTCTGGTGAGCCGCATAGGCATTTGGATACGGGCCGAAATATTTTGCTTTATCCTTAATCACACGGCGCGTAACTTCCAGGCGCGGATGTGCTTCATTCGTTATTTTAATATAAGGAAAGGTCTTGTCATCCTTCAACTGCACGTTATAGCGCGGCATATGCTTCTTAATCAGGTTACATTCAAGAATAAGTGCTTCCATATTGCTGGCTGTAACGATGTATTCAAAATCACGGATATCTGCGACAAGCCGCTGAGTTTTGCCATTATGGCTGCCCGTAAAATAAGAACGGACCCGGTTCTTGAGCACCTTAGCTTTACCTACATATATAATAGTGCCTTCTTCATTCTTCATCAGATAACATCCGGCCAAATCGGGCAAAAGTGCCAACTTATTGCGGATATTGTCCATATAGTCCAATTGATTCCCCTCCTAGACCAGCGGATCTCCTGTCTATCACTCTTCATAAGTGATAGCGCACAAAGCGCCTTCGGAAGGTACCGAAGGCGCTTGTGTGACTGGGTCGAAGACCCGAACAGTAGCTTAACAATTATTGGTGTTTAGCAACGATATTCTTCAGGGATTCTTTGGAGTTCAGTCCCACTACCTTATCAACGGGTTGACCGTCTTTAAAGAAGATAAGTGTAGGAATACTCATAACGCCGAAGCGGGATGCCGTTTCCGGATTCTCATCCACATTCAACTTTGCAATTTTCACATCGTCTCCAAGCTCTGCAGACAATTCTTCCAGGATCGGAGCAAGCATTTTACAAGGACCGCACCATGGAGCCCAGAAATCAACTACTACAGTTCCTTGACCTTCCACATCGTTGCTGAAGGATTGATCAGACACGTTCACAATAGCCATGATAGTGTTCCTCCTTAAATTTTGCGAAGCAGATTCGACAGCCTAAGTGTTAGCTTATGAGCGTCGTTCGCTTCGTAATTGTAGTGTATAAAATGTTTCATGTAATATGATAACCAATTTACCATTTACCGACACGCTTTCAGTATAACATATTTTATTCGTATATGTGAAATATCACATACAATTATTTTGTATACCATCTATCTCATTCCGGATCAGGTATTCCTTTACAACCTCAGCCTGATTTCGGTATACTTGAGGAAAGCGCATTAATTGTCAATGACTTAATTCACACGCGTGAAATGCACCTTAAACAATGCAGGGAATTGTACCTGTAAGGAGGCAAAAACTATGGATGTCAACGCGCGCGCAAGCGATCCTCGGGAGCACATTAATGAAGAGCCACGTAACGACTTAGGCGATTTGATGAATGGATTTTTCGGGATGACTGCTTTTATGACGGTATTATTTTTTGGAATGGTTATTGTTAAATTTATTTTTTCGGAGTAGAACAACGAAAATCCGATTCTTCCCCAAGAAGAAATCGGATTTTTGCTGTTTATATATTTTATAATTGCAATTACTTATCGGTTCCCCCGCTGGTTATCCCCATGCAACGGCATTACATCCACAAAAGGAGCAATCCGGTCCATCAATCGTTGACCTTTATATTGTTCTTCCCCATCTTTACTGGTAAAGCTTAAGTGCTTCTCCAGTCCATCAAGCGGATAATTTGAGGTGTAGAAGGTCGGTTTACGGTTCATCCGATAGTTCAAGATAGCCCCAAGGACATGATCGCGGGCCCAAGGATTAAGATTCTCGGCACCAATATCGTCAAAAATAAGCAAATCACAGTTTTTCATTGTATCCACAGTTTCTTTCAGCTTCTGTCCGTCCATCATTATAGATTTCAAATCCTCAACAAAGTCGGGCATATATACAATCACACCGCTATAACCAGCAACAGCAAGCTCATGCAGTAAATAACACATCAAAAAAGTTTTGCCAGTCCCAAAAGAGCCGAACATATACAGTCCGTGGGGAGATAATCCATTCTCCTTGGTATTCTCTATATATCGGAACAGCTGATTGACCGCTGGTGCCCGACGTGGATCCTTGCCCATAATATCAATCTCATCATAACCTTCATTCAAGACCCTCTCATCCACATAAAAGCTGCGAATCCGCTTGCGGATATTGTCCTGGGTATCCTTAGCCACCTGAAGACGGCAGGCCGTCTTTCGCTCATACAGTTCTGGAGAGCCGCTGACGGTCTCCACAGTCAACTTGCTATAATGGCCTTGAAAGTCATTCGGGCATTTATCAAGTCCAGGACAGTTGGTGCAATTACGGTTTTCCTCTACATATTGGTAGAGGCGGCTTAAATGAAGCCGCAATCGCGTGTCGTCCAGCTCCGGATGCTCCGCCTGCAACTGTTTTACCAAAGGGTTACCCAGCAGCCTCTGCTCCAGATCACGGGATCGCTGACGCAGAGCAGGATTGTTCATCGAACGCAACACTTCACCCATAGACTCCATTGTTCCACCTCCTTATCTTAGGTTGCATCAGGTACACCTTTCTTTTTGCCGGCCTTAATTTCAGCGGCCTTCTTCATCATCACTGCGAATTCTTCAGCCGATACAGCCCCGGCTTGTCCATCATCCACGGCAATCTGAATTTCCGGCTTACCCGAGCGGCCTCCGTTCTTAGGATAGGAACGCGGACGGGCGGCTGCTTTATCAGCTGACCCTGCGGTTCCTTTACCTTTTACCTTCGATTGATCCCGGATGTAACGCACCGCTTTCTCATATGTATTGACCTGCTTAACCAACATATTGGAAGCGATCGCCTCTACAAAATTACGATTCATGCGCTGATCTCCACCTGAAGCAACCATAGTCATCAAATAATGTATAAGTACATTAATGACTTCGCCGGACAACTTATAGTTCAGATCAATCTTTTCAAACATATCCATCAACTGTCCCGGAACCGCCCCTGGGAAAAAAGTCTGAAGCAGGCGTGTATACGGTTCATTCCGCAGCATCATATTATATTGGTGAACGTCACATTTGGATAAAAATTGCGGAGGCACTTCAACATAATATTCCATCTCCACAGATTGCTCCGGAGATACCATCGGTTCATCCTTGTCTTCACCAGAATTAGCCCGGATCGAGATCACCTTAGCAGCAGCGATTTCGCGTTTTTCCTGACGTTTCATGTCCTGACGGAAATGCTGGCTTGCTTTGTGCTGCAGCTCATCGAGAATGACCTCCCCATCCGGCGAGAATATTCCATCCTCATCAAGCAACCGGCAAACATCCTGCGGGCTCAGTTTATATTTACGTGCCACATAATTAATAACACCCATCTGGTTATGATCAAAGCGCAGTTTCTCCACATGCATCCGGTTCACGGATTCACGGGGAAAACGCAGAATAATATCACTGTACCCTATAGCCGGTTCACCGGCCTCACGTAGACCTGGTTGGCGGCTAGTAGCCACTTCAGCCAATGCCTGCTCCAATTCATAATCAATTACATGTGTATTCAACTGAAAAATATCATAAAAGGGCAGGGATATATTTTCTTTGCCGATAGATCTATGACTCCACTCCTCCGGCTCACGGTTCCAGAACTGCTCTCGCAGTGATAAGACTGCAAACTTGCCGATCTTGTCCCGTAAAAGGAGGGTTAAATGTTGTGTTGCAAAAAAATCAGCCGGCGACAGCGGCGGCATCAGTTCATATTCGTACATATAATCATCGGTTTCCTGTACATAGATACGACAGGTCTGTAGCAGTCCTACCGCTTCCAGCCGGGAAGCTTGATCAATTAAACTCTTGCGGCCTTTCTCATTCGGCTCAATACCCAAAGTCATAAACAAGCGGCGTTGCTGCTCCACCCCGGAGTAGCCGATACTTTCTGCTGGTACATGCTCAAACAACAGACGGTATAGACTGATGGCGAACGCTCCCACCATGGGCTGATATACGGAACCCAACATACGCACATCAATAGCACTAAGACCGAATTCGCGGGAAACGCAGTACCGATGATGTTCGGTAAAATGATGTAAATTGCTCATATGCATCTGCGGATATCTCCCCCTTGTTTTCACGAATTCATATAGATTTCTATTCTATCATAAAATGACCGAGCGGAAATGTGGAAAAAAGTCCAATTTCGACTCTTTCCGTCATTTTAACAACCCCTGCTTCCAGCTATCTCTAGTTAACGTTAATTTAGCTCCAGAAATGAAAAAAACGGCACTCAGGTACGAGAGCCGATCTTTTCCATTCCGATCTATTAAAACATCTTGTAGCCGCCAATACGCAGCTTATGAATCGTCCAACCGCTAAGTACCGCACCTGCAAGTCCAAATAAACCCGTGATATAATCCACCAATCGGAAAGATGACAGATGCTCCCACAGGGTCATTGCACTTCGATCCCATATAGAGTAAACCACCACCGGTAGGATAACTAGGACGAACAAATAAGCGGGAAACCAGGTTGTCTTCATTAACATGTTAAGGATAAAGCCAATACCGAACATCATAACAAAAAATAGAACGGCGAGAACAAATACAGGAATAAATCCCATCTACCGACTTCACCCCTCTCTGTGAGAAAACGCACACATTTCACAAGATAGTAGTAAGTTTACTAGAAAAATTATTTCGAAGCAATGAACATTTATCAAAATGAAGCCTGTCTTCGTTTGCTCTCGACAACTCGCATGAGATACAATGCTTATAGGATAAATGGGTTCATACATAGGCGTATGCTTCGTAAAACTAAGTGTATGCTTTCGAAGCCAGTTTTACTACGGAGCTATCCTACGGGGCTTATGCTTCGTAAAACTAAGTGTATGCTTTCGAAGCCAGTTTTACTACGGAGCTATCCTACGGGGCTTATGCTTCGTAATACTAAGCGTATGCTTTCGAAGCCAGTTTTACTACGGAGCTATCCTACGGGGCTTATGCTTCGTAAAACTTTTAAGGAGTGAGAACATGAACGAAGCCGCTTTGACACTGGAAGGCTGGTACGCCTTACATGATTTCCGCTCTCTGAATTGGACTGCCTGGACGGCGGCCGATGATGAAGAGCGCGCCGTTGCTATGGATGAATTAAATGCTTTTATACAAGAGTGGGGCCCGGTTGAGGAAGCCAAAGAAGGCAGTTCCACCATGTACTCTATTGTGGGTCAGAAAGCTGATTTTGTAATGATGCACCTGCGCGAAAGCCTGGAAGAGCTCAATAAACTTGAGACCGCATTCAACAAAACAGCCTTTGCCCGGTTTACACTTAAAGCTTATTCGTATGTAAGTATTGTAGAACTCAGCAACTATGCAGCAGGTGGCGGTGACGGTGGAGACCCGATGCAGAATCCGCATGTCATTGCCCGCCTGAAGCCAGTTTTGCCGAAAGCAAATCATATTTGCTTCTACCCTATGAATAAAAAACGCGAGCTCGCCGACAACTGGTATATGCTTGATATGGCCAAACGGCGCGAGCTTATGCACTCACATGGTCTAATCGGTCGCGGTTACGCCGGTAAAGTTAAACAGATCATCAGCGGCTCCGTGGGCTTAGATGATTGGGAGTGGGGAGTAACCCTATTCGCCGAAGACGCCCTTCAGTTTAAAAAGTTAGTGTACGAAATGCGTTTTGACGAGGTTAGTGCCCGCTATGGAGAATTCGGATCCTTTTATGTCGGTAATCTGCTGACACCGGAGTCTTTTGAAGAAATGCTAAAGCTGTAATTCACAACGCCGATACCTGTTATATTGGGTACCGGCGTTTTACTTTTTTAAAGATAAATTTCGATTCTCCCAGAAGGAGAACGAATTAACACCTTTTAAGTTGATACACAGTACGGCAGACACTAAATCCTGCACTTTGTACAGCATTTCTGCTCATACTGCCCCGATGAGACCCCAAATCCTGCACAATGTACATCATTTCAGCTCGTTGTACTCCAAAAATGTTCCCCCAAAAATACAGCAAGGGTATCCCAGCAGCCTTAGTCTGCTTGTGGGACACCCTCGTTAACATACATCTTAGAAATTCTCGTCCTCGTCCTCGTTCTCGTCTTCAATACTGTCCTCATTCTTCAGGCTTTCCAGATATTCAGCCGTCGCCCGATCGCGGGCCCGCCCTTTATCCTTCAGCCTTTCGATAGCTGGGAGTATAAGAAGATCAATTTCCTTTTGTACCGTGTAAGCCAAGTCGTAGCGGTTCTGATCCTCCAAGAAGGATCCCACTTCGATCAGGCCGTTATACCGATCCAGCTCATCCCTCGTTAGCAATCCACGAACTTGAACGCTGCAATGACGCATCCTATAGGAATCTGCCTTTTTTCAGTACTAACGGAATTCCGCCAATAATGAACAAGTAGCGCATATCTACAACTTTCTTTAACTGAGCTGCAGTCCAGCCCTTATAAGTCTTATCTCCAACGACAGCAATGCCTTGACCTTTGCCAAGTGAAGCAACCGTTCCCTTATTGCTAAAGGAGAATTTCTTCGGCTGCTGGTTACGGATAGAAGCTACGAGATTGTGCGCGCAGCATTCTCCCTGTTGCATCGCGATTTGTGCCGTTGGGGGATAAGGGCGTCCTTCCGGATTAATCATCAAAGAGCCATCGCCGATGATGAAGATATTCTCATGTCCTGGAGCATGCAGATATTCATCCACTTTCACACGACCGCGCATAGCTTCGAAACCCGCTGCCTCGATTAGTCGATTACCACGGATACCGCCCGTCCAGACGATAGTGGAAGCTTTGATTTCTTCACCGGTCGCCAGAATAACTCCACCAGGCAGACATTCCTTGATAGCTACTCCCATCTTAAAGGTAACGCCTTTCTTCGTAAGTACGTTCATCGCATGCTCAACCAGTTCCGGTGCAAAACCCGGAAGCGCTGTTGGTGCAGCTTCTATGTTATAAATGTTAACTAGACTAGGATCTACATCAAATTCCTTACAGAGACCTGGAATCCGGTCAGCCAATTCCGCAACGAACTCAATCCCGCTAAATCCCGCGCCGCCCACTACAAAATTGATATGTTCCTGGGCATTGTTTTCATTCTTGTACTTAGCAAATTGATATTCAATATGCTCACGAATCAGACGAACCGAATTGATACTGCGGATCGTCAATGCATACTTATCCAGTCCTGGGATACCGAAAGTCTCCGGTACACCTCCAAGAGCAATAACTAGATAATCGTATGAGAGTGTTCCATCTTCTAAAATAACCTTTTTCTGCTGGGTGCGGATTTCTTGTACCGATGATTTAACCAAATCAATTTTGAATTCATCAATTAGTTTGGAGATAGATACCCGCGTGTGTTCGATGCTATCCGTTCCCGCAGCAGGCATATGCAAATGGGTTGTAAAATAGTGATACTCATGGCGGTTAACCAACGTAACGTCCGCTTCATTATAATTTAGTGCTTTTTGTAAACGTTGGGCGGTCAAAATTCCTCCATATCCCGCGCCTAGGATTACAATTTTGGGAATACTGCTCATGTTCCGGCTCCTTCCAACAAGTGAATCTGTCTATGTGTTATTTTTTGTAAATCTTTTTGTGAATTTATACACTTAACCTTAGAATAAATTCCAATAAAACTTAAGGTAATTTGAAAATAATCATATACATTGTAAACCTTAGTCCACTTTTAATCAAATATATTGATATAAAAAATCCTGATAATTTCTGGTATCGTAAACTCTTTGCAGGGCGGTGTCACTATGTTTATAATAAGTAGGTAATCCAGTATGGCAAATTGAATATATCAACTCGGAGGTGTAAATTCTGTGGCACTAGAGCAACCCGGCATTCCTATGAGCGACCTGCTTATTATTGGCGGTGGTCCGGCTGGCATGTTTGCAGCCTTTTACGGCGGAATGCGTCAGGCGTCCGTAACACTCATTGAAAGTATGCCCCAACTCGGAGGACAACTTGCTGCTCTCTATCCTGAAAAATATATCTATGATGTAGCAGGCTTTCCCAAAATAACCGCTCAAGAACTGGTAGATAACCTTTCACGTCAAATGGATCTGTTCCAATCTGACGTTAGGCTTGAAGAAAAAGTCGTATCTGTCGAGAAAAGGGACGAACGCCATTTTATCGTTACCACAGATAAGGCCGAGTATCACTCCAAGGCGATTATTATTACTGCAGGTGTTGGAGCATTTGAACCACGCCGATTGGATTTGCCTGAAGCCGGACGCTTCGAGAAAGCAAATTTACATTATTTTGTAAGCGATCTAAATGCGTTTAAAGATAAAAAGGTCTTGATTAGCGGCGGCGGAGATTCCGCAGTCGATTGGGCGCTTATGCTGGAGCCGATTGCCGAACAAGTCACACTGATTCATCGCCGTGACAAATTCCGTGCCCATGAGCATAGTGTAGAGAACCTTATGGCTTCTAAAGTAAATGTGATTACACCTTCGGAAATTACCGAGCTGCATGGTGATGAATTTATTACAAAGGTAACCCTTTCACATATCAAAACCAAAGAAACTCAAGAAATTGATGTGGACAGTGTTATCGTCAATTTTGGATTCGTTTCCTCGCTCGGACCTATTGCTGAATGGGGAATCAACATTGAAAGCAACTCTATTGTGGTTGATTCCCGCATGGAGACAAATATCCCGGGGATTTATGCTGCAGGTGATATCACTACATATCCAGGTAAACTTAAGCTGATTGCCGTTGGATTTGGCGAAGCGCCTACTGCAGTTAATAATGCCAAGGTTTATATTGATCCCGAAGCTAAGCTTTCTCCGGGCCACAGCAGCAACATGAAGCTTTAATTCTAAGGTTGTGTACAAAATAAAAGGGTATCCAAACGGGCTTATTTAGAAGACAACCCGTCAGGATACCCTATTTTGTACATACAGCGGTTTAATTTATGTAGTTAACTCGAGGTTAACTTAATGTATATCAATGAAGTACCGCGTGGGTTGGAGAGTGTAAGTTCCGTTTGCGAATTTCAACGAGTAACAGAGCGATGAAATCATGCTCAAGTTGCAGTTCTATCGCTCTATGGTAAGAGTCTAGAAGCATCTCATCTGATAATTCAACCATAACGTTCACCTACCTTTCCTTTATTTGGATCTGAATCTATCATATCAAACTATCAAATTTCGAACAAGCGTTCTCATTATCCACAAGCGTTTGTGGAGATCCTGTGTATAATATGTTAGTAAGCCCTATTATCGCTATAGCAGCACAGGGTAATATGGGGATAATAGTTATACACAGGATTGAATCTTAAGATTTATTTCAAAATATTTCTTATAATGGCCACATAATTTTCCATATTCGCAGTCATAACTAACAAATGATACTAATAATTATTCACCGGAAATTAACACGACTAACCGATTCTATAACACTACTACTATTATCGTCAATTCTTAAAAATTGCTTAATTATTGGGGTCTTGTATTTACTTCCAGTATCCAAATTTTTCCTCTTAAATCCACTGCATAATCAAAACCCAGCTCTCCTACTCCCGGAAAGTGCCGCTCCATTAAATTAATACAGACTAGGGTTAGACGGCGCATTTCCGCTTTTTTAGCTGATGTATTAACCTTAGGCAGGGATTTCCTGAGTCCTTCACGACAACTAAGCATAGTTCCCCCCTTACATAGATTGGTAACGAATAGTCCGGGACGGGCCAATCGTCCAACCATGGAACGAAACTCCCATCCTTCACCGACTTTTACGACTTTCACGCGATAATCAATTGGACGGCCTGCAATTCTGGCTAGGGAAATCCCCTGTTGAATTAAATATTTCCGTTTCACTCTCACCACATTTAGAGCATGTTTCATTGAGGTGAAATCACGATATATCCTTGTCGTATCCATATAAGTGAAACCATACTGGCCCTGATTCCGAAAAACTTTAATGACCCCGTACCCTCCGCCGCCTACCACAGGTTTGATCACTACATTTCCATATTGGCTCAGCATCGTCAGCAGTGCCGCTTCACTATATCCCCTTGTTCTCGGAATGTAACCGGCTACCCGTGAATCGCTGAGCAGCGCTTCGGTTTTCAGCCACTTGCTGGCCAGTTGTCTTCCCGCCATCGTCCTCCCGCTCCTTTCGTTGTGAAGCCTACCCTATACATTACTCAGAAGATGCATTGCTCTCCTGTATGATTGTCCGTGTAAGAAGGCGCTCCCACTAAAAAGGGCGATTACGTTGTGTATCTTTTCAAACCCTCCTATGTATCGTATAGTTAACGTAGTGTAGGCATATCGAACGATGATATCAAGAAGATTATCCTATAGGGAGGCACTCAAAGTGGCACAATTTTTCGAGGTTTTGTACTGGGTAGCCATGGTCGGAATGTCTGTCGTTTTGGCAGGTACTACTCTGCTCGTCTGCGCACTTGGCTTCAAATTCATTAAAGACCGCCGCAGAATCCTTGGTGCATCCTGCATTGCTTTTTCGCTCGGGGCCGGTGCATTAATCGTATTCATGATCAATTATAAGTTTATAATTGCTGCATAATTATCTTGTATTAAAATTAAAAATGCCCGTCTCGTGAATTACGAGACGGGCATTTTTAATGTAGTCAATCAAAGAGTGCCGTAGGATTCCTGAATCCTATGTCCTAAAAGAACTCCTTAACAAGGCTCCTCATTAGGCTTCCCTGCATCTTCTTTCGTCCGGAAGCTTGATCCACAGCCGCAGGTGGCGGTGGCGTTCGGGTTGTTGATGGTGAAGCCGCCGGTCATGCCGGATTCTTCAAAGTCGATTTCAAGACCGTCCAGATAGCGCAGATTTTCTTTCTCCACTACTACCTTCAGCCCTTCAATATCCATATATACGTCTTGCTCGCTTTCGTTATCATCGAATCCCATTGCGTAGGAGAAACCGCTGCATCCGCCGGGAGATACTCCAAGACGAAGGAACATATTAGGCGTTTCTTGTTCAGCCAGCATGGTTTTTAGTTGTTCAGCAGCCGTTTCACTGATATTTATCATAGTCTTATCCTCCTTAAAAGTGTAGCGATCACATGCTTATCCAATGACCTTCCGGTCAAAAGTTATTATATATATTAAATTCAGTATACTCCACTCTTCCCCTTCCCTCAAGTCACAACTGCCTCTTAAGAGGTTGGCTCCCAATTGTTGTGTGGTCTGCGCTGTTGCTCACCTTCTGAGAGAGGTTTATAATAGGGAAAGCGACAAGGCGTAAAAATTCGGAATTTTGTCACGTAATACTTTCAGGAGGAATCATATGTCTACTCTAATAACACCCCAGACAGATGCCAAGATGGCAGCCATTATTGAGAAAGTCCGCAGTGGCAAAAGATTAAATTTAGAAGATGGCGTTTATTTATATGAGAGTAATGACCTGTTGACGATTGGCCAGCTGGCTAATGAGGTCAATCTTCGAAAGAACGGGAATAAAGTATATTTTATCGAAAACATGAGTTTGTATTTCACGAATGTGTGTGAATCTCACTGCGCATTCTGCAATTTCCGCAAGGATGACGGTGAAGAAGGCGCATATACGCTTTCAGGTCAGGAAATGGTGCAATATGTCGAACAGCATATTCATCCCGGTGTGCGCGAGTTTCATATTGTTGGAGGCCATAACGATAAGGTTCCCTTCCAATACTATGTTGATTCGCTCAAAGCATTAAGTGAACGTTTCCCCGACGTAACTTTAAAAGCTTACACCGCGGCAGAAATCGACTTTTTCACCCGGATCAGCGGGCTGAATATTCGCGAAGTACTCGAACAGCTGCGTGCAGCAGGGTTAAAGACTCTTACAGGCGGCGGTGCAGAAATTCTGTCCGACCAATATCGTCAAAAAATGCGCGTCGATAAAGCAAACGTTGAAGAATATCTTGAGGTCCACCGGACAGCGCATAATCTGGGGATGAGAACACATACGACAATGCTCTACGGCTCCATTGAATCCAGAGAAGACCGTATTAAGCATATGCTTCAAATTCGTGATTTGCAGGATGAAACCAATGGTTTCATGGTATTTATCCCTTTGTCTATGCAGCCTAAGAATAAAAATGCCGGCATTATGCGCCGTAACTCCGCTTATGAGGATCTCAAAACGATTGCGGTCAGCCGTTTAATGTTAGACAATTTCGACCATATTAAAGCTTACTTCATTAATATCGGAGCACAGCTTACTCAGGTTGCTCTCAGCTTTGGTGCGTCTGACGTACACGGCACGATTCTAAAGGAACGTATTAGCCATGCAGCCGGTGCATTAACACCGGAAGGCCTCACCCGCGATGAACTGATCTGGCTGGTGAAGGGGGCGGGGCGGATTCCCGTAGAACGTGATACCTTCTATAACGAAATTAAAGTATACGAATAATCGACTGTAATGCCATATTCGAAAGGAAGATCGGTAAGATGAGAACATTGCTCGTCCTCGGCGGCGGTTACGGCGGCCTAGCCCTCATCCAAGAATTAATAGATCACCATCTCCCCCATGACGTGGAAATTGTCTTAGTGGATCGAATGCCCTATCAGGGAATAAAAACAGAATATTATGCTCTGGCCGCAGGAACCGTAACGGACTGCCACCTCCGTATCCAGTTTCCGGCACATCCCCGTCTTACTGTCCGTTATGGCGAAGTAGGATCTATTGATTTGGAGAGCAGGCTGGTTTTTCTGGAGACCGGTGAGCCGATATCTTATGATATTCTGGCCATTGCTTTGGGATGTACGGATAATTACCATAACATTCCTGGCGCAGATCAATATACCTGTAGTATTCAGACGTTCTCCGGTACTAGGGAAACGTACCGTCGTCTGAACGACGTCAGACCCTATGGTACGGTTAATATTGTAGGAGGAGGGTTAAGCGGTGTAGAACTGGCTGCAGAGCTGCGTGAAAGCCGTCCTGACCTGAATATCTCTATCTTGGACCGTGGAGAACGTGTCTTATCTTCTTTCCCGGCAAAGCTCTCGCAATACGTTGAGGAATGGTTCAGCGAACATCAGGTGGAAACCCTCGGGGGAATTTCTGTTTCTCATGTAGAGAAAGATGCTATCTATAATGGCAAGCAGGCGATTGCTTCTGACATTACCGTGTGGACCGCAGGCATTCAGCCTGTTCAGGTTGTTCAAAAGCTTGAACTTGCCAAAGATCGCGGTGGACGAATTATTCTGGGCGAATATTATCAGGTGCCTGATTATCCGGAGGTTTATGTGATTGGAGATTGTGCCAGCCTGCCGTTTGCCCCCAGCGCACAAGCCGCTGGGGCACAGGGTGAGCAGGTTGCACAAGTAATACGAGCTCTGTGGCGTAATGAGACACCCAAGTTGCACCCGATCCGCTTAAAAGGAACCCTAGGCTCATTGGGTAAGAACTCTGGCTTCGGGCAAATGGGTCAGCGTTCCGTAATGGGACGAGTTCCGCGTATTCTAAAAAGCGGTGTGTTATGGATGTCCAAACGCCACTTTGGATAAAATATAGACTTCAATCGAGATCAAGGTTGTCCCAGGCTTCCAGTTCCTTAATCTTGGTGTTGATGGCTTCTTCCAGCTCTTCAGGGGAGTCGGCTTCAATAATTTCACCATTGAGCATGGCGAACGGCGACAAGTAACATTGACCGCAATTATTAAGGCAGCCATATTCAATAACATCGTAATCCGGATTTTGCTCAAGCTTATGCATTAACTTATCTGTGCCGTTCCCTAGGTTACTGGCACAAAATTCAATAATTGGTCTCATGTTGATCTCCCTATTCTGTCCAAACCATTTTATTTTTTAACTTTTTGTACTATAATGAACTTACGAAAGGAGTGATTGAGAAATGAGTGAGAATACACAAAGCACCACCATGTATGATGAAGTGCTGGAAGTACTCGATAAGCTTCGTCCCTTCCTGCAACGCGATGGTGGAGACGTCGAACTGATCGATGTGGAAGACGGCATCGTTAAGTTGAAATTGATGGGTGCCTGCGGTAGCTGCCCAAGCTCCACAATTACGTTAAAAGCCGGGATTGAACGCGCCCTTGTTGAAGAAGTAGAAGGCGTAGAAGAAGTTGTTCAAGTATTCTAATCCCGCCCATATAAACCATCCCGGTTCTTCTGTTTTCAGAAGGCCGGGATTTTTTTGTTCTCAGCAGCCAAATAACTATAAGCCATTATAGAGGATATTATGTGTAATATCAAAAAACGGCAAGTCCCCGCTAACCTGGAGACTTGCCGTTTTACGAATATACTGAATTTATTTTTTATTACAAGTAAGATTAAAATGCTGGAATAATAGCACCTTCATACTTCTCTTCAATAAATTTCTTAGCTTCCGGAGAAGTCAATGCAGCAACCAATTTCTTGATCGCATCGGAATCTTTATTGTCTGGGCGTGTCACCAAGATGTTAGCATATGGTGAATCTCCGCCTTCGATGAACAGGGCATCTTTGGTAGGAACCAGTTTAGCCTCAAGTGCAAAGTTAGTATTGATTAGAGCCAGATCAACTTCATCCAATTGGCGTGGAAGCATTGCTGCATCCAATTCAATAATTTCAAGGTTTTTCTTATTTTCTGTAATATCAGCTTTTGTTGAAGTGATGTTCGTATCGTCCTTCAAAGTAATCAGACCATTTTTAGCAAGAAGAATCAATGCGCGTCCACCGTTAGTAGCATCGTTAGGAATAGCTACCTTTGCACCGTCAGCCAGTTCATCAATGGATTTGATTTTTTTGGAATAAGCACCAAATGGCTCAACGTGTACGCTAGCTACGGATACCAGATCCGTGCCATTGTTCTTGTTTTGGTCGTCAAGGTAAGGTTGGTGTTGGAAGAAGTTGGCATCCAGTTGCTTCTCAGCTAGTTGTACGTTAGGTTGTACATAATCCGTGAACTCTTTAATTTCAAGCTTGATGCCTTGAGCTTCAAGCAAAGGTGCAATAGCCTTCAATATTTCAGCATGCGGTACTGGAGAAGCTCCAACTACCAAGGTAACGGGTTCCGCAGCAGGTTCAGTTGTAGCATCAGCCGTAGGAGCATTGGTTGCAGCCGAGTTGGCAGCATTATTAGCATTGTTATTACCGCAAGCCGCCAATACCACGATCAGTGTCAGGCTAAAAAAAGTCAGCAATAGTTTTTTCATTTGTAAATCCCCCTCAAACAGTATGGTTTTTTGTGAATAAGGATATCTATGTGGATGTACCTTATTTCCTTGAGAAATGCTTCACCAATCGGTCCCCAGCCATTTGCAGCAATTGCACCAGCAGAACCATAAGCGCTACAGAGATAATCATAACTTCCTTCTCGTAACGGTAGTAACCATAACGAATTGCCAAGTCACCTAGGCCGCCACCCCCGACCATACCGGACATTGCCGTATATGCCACCAAAGTTACCACTGTAATAGTAACTCCTGATAATAGGCCTGGACGAGCTTCTGGCAAAAGAACCCGTGTAACGATTTGCGTTGTGGATGCACCCATTCCCTGAGCGGCTTCTATGACTCCTCTGTCTACTTCCCGAAGGGCTGTCTCCACAAGGCGGGCAAAGAAAGGTGCAGCGCCCACAACAAGCGGTGGAATCGTGCCCAATACTCCGATGGAAGTACCTACGATGGATTTCGTAAAAGGGATTAATGCGACCATTAAGATAATAAAAGGAACGGAACGCAGGATGTTCACAAGGAACGATAAGACTGAATAAATGACCCCTACAACGGGCTGTGAGGATCGTCCCCATAAATATAGCACAATTCCGAGTGGTAAACCAAGAATAATTGTGAAGATTGCGGAACTCCCTAGCATTTTCAAGGTATCAAAGGTAGCTTGGAGCATTTCATCCCAGTTTACAGTGGAAAAATTCAGGCTTGCCATCAATCCATCACCTCCACATCAAGGCCCTCGGCCAGTAATTTGCTAATCGTCTCTTGGATGGCTTCAGAAGGACCCTCAAAACGAACGATCAGTTGACCGTAAGGTACATCTTTTATGGTAGAGATTGTACCTTGTAATATTGCGAAAATAACACCGGTCTCCTTCACAACGTTAGAAAGAGTGGATTCATACGTTTTTTGACCCAGGAAGGTAATCTTCACTGCTTTAGACGACTCCGGGTGAGGTGCATTAATGGCAGCCCGCAGCGGTCCGTCATTTTGTGTCTCACTGCGAATGAATTCTCTTGTGATCTCATGCTTAGGCTTCAGGAAAACCTCAGTCACATCCCCCTGCTCCACGATCCCTCCGCCATGTATGACAGCAACACGGTCGCAAATACTCTGGATCACATGCATTTCGTGAGTAATCAGAACAATGGTTAGATTGAACCGTTGATTAATATCCAGCAAAAGTCTCAGGATGGAATCGGTTGTCTGCGGATCAAGCGCCGAAGTCGCTTCATCACACAGCAGCACATCAGGATCGCTGGCTAATGCCCGGGCAACACCTACCCGTTGCTTCTGTCCCCCTGATAGCTGTGCCGGATACTTATTCCAGTGATCCTCAAGTCCCACAAGCTTAAGCAGTTCTCTAACCTTGCTCTGAATGGACTCTTGGGATGCCCCTGTGAGACGGAGCGGGAATGCGATATTATCAAAAACCGTTGCCGAGGATAGCAGATTGAAATGCTGAAAAATCATCCCGATCTTACGCCGCTTCTGCTGCAGCTGTCCTTGGGTAAGCTTTGTGAGGTCAATGCCATCTACCCAGACCTCGCCTTTTGTAGGACGTTCCAACAAATTTATGCAGCGAATCAATGTGCTTTTGCCGGCGCCGGAGTGGCCGATGACTCCAAATATCTCGCCTTTTTTAATAGATAAGTTCAGTTGTGAGAGTGCGGTAGCTGCCTTCTTGCCTTTTCCGTATACCTTAGTTAAACCTTTAAGCTCTATCATTTTGCCGTCCCTCCTTATATAAATGATTATTTACATACAAAAAAACCTCTTACTGATCCTTTGCAGATCATAAGAGGCCCTGTGCGCGTATTTACAATGCCGTCTCATCTGCCAAAGGCCGCTACATTCATGCGGCATTGTAGGAATTAGCACCATGACATTCACATTCCGTGTCCAAAAGAACACTTAGTATAAATCGGTTGCCGGGCTTCATCGGGCCTATCCCTCCGCCGCTCTCGATAAGATATAAGTATTTAGTTGAGTGATTACTGTAATGCAAGTAAGTATAGAATATTATCAAGTTTTTTGTCAAAGAAAATCTTTGGAAATATTTCATTGCTTGATTTCAGTGACGACTGACATCCTTGCGCCACTGCTCAAGACTGTATTGGTATGCGGCTGTAAGCGATTTGCAAACCATGTTAAGTCCTTGCCTCAAGTCCTCCAGATGTGCATCCAAATCCTCAAGCTTCACCTTGTCGTTCAATCCTTTGTGGCGCTGCCATAGATCATCCTCCATCTCAGAATTCATATAATGAATTTCCGAATTCCGGCGTTTTCTAAGGTTCTGCAACGGAACATGGTAAGCATCTTTTATTCTATCTAATTTCGCAATTAAACTCACATACTCATTAGTTATATGGAATTGGCGCAGTACTGTAAAATAGGAAAAATGAGGTTTTACTTTATTGGTTTTCAGGTCATACATGGTGTTCAATACAATCCCAAGCTTATCCAGCAGCGAGAACACGCGGATAAATCCGTTTTTATAAAAATAAACATACCGTGCGTATTCTCCCTGCTCTGTCACAGGCATATCGTCCAAATTTTCGGTATTCACAGACCTCCGAAAAAAGGACGCTGCGAACCAGCTTTGCTCAAGTTCATCCAGTGACGAAATCAGCCCCCGTGTCCAAATCTCCAACTGGCGGTAGACATGATCCCGATCCTGATTGCTCTTCATTTCCTTACGCAGCAGTGCTGCCATCTGTGACATATTATCCATAGCCTCACCTAATAATCCGCTATTTACGCGGGGAGGCTCACCCAGTAAAATCCGCAGCATACATTTCCTCCTCAAACAACCTCTTAAGCCGTAGGGAAATAGTTCTTCCAATTTTGATTGACCCGCTCGACAGTATCCTCACTTGGGAACATCTCGTCTGGATACCCCGGCTTCTTACGCGCATCAATCACAATAGGCAGCTTATAGCCAATATGATGATTGACCACCTCTGACTCCGCGTAAATATCCGTAGTAGGATTGAAATGAGTGAATACAGACCAGAGAAATGACGCCTGTGTTTTCACTGTTTCGGCAGTATTATCCACAAGAATGACTAGCGGCCACGATGTATCCTTGTCACGAAGAGCGGCTACCAGACGCTGGGGTAATGTTGGGTCTTCCTCATAGGATGCCCCTGAAGCAGTAAGACAGCCGCCGCAATAAGGCCGTACATCATGTATGCCCGGAATCACTCCCTCATCATAAGCACGCGGAAGGTCACGGATCGGGCTACCCACTCCGATCATAAGTCCCTTACTGCCTGGATTCATTTTCGCACCTTTATACTCATCATAAGATGTTTGGTTGAAAATCAATAGGTCGCCCGCTGGGTTAAAGCGTTCCAGCACAGTCTCCAATAGCTTCGGAAAATCAGATAGCTCTACCGGTTCATTTGTAAGCAGCAAAAATTGTGTCCGGGACAGCTGACCTTCTCCTAGAATTCGGAATGCCGCCGCAAGGGCTTCCCGCGAGTAACTTTCATGAACTACAGCCGAGGACACAGATTGCGAGCCCGGTTCCGAATACGTCCATAATGAACGGATTGAAGGCATCACCAGCGGATACGTCGGAGACAGGAGCCGTTGTAAAAAATCTCCCAGATAGTGGTCCTCCTGACGAGGTTTGCTTAAAATCGTTGCCGGATAGATGGCATCCTTACGATGCCACGTCCGTTGAATATGCATTACGGAATAATCTTCCTCATTGGGCGGAACCAGACCTCGGATAGCAAATTCAGCCTCTGCGGGAATACGGTGCCCACCCATCGGATCTTTGACTAACGGGAGCCTTCCACCTAACATCATTGAAGCGAAAAGCAGTTCTGGAATCCGTTCCGGTACAGGAGCGATAGCTGCAGCCATCAACGCCGGAGGACCGCCAATAAAGACAGATACCGGAAGAGCTTCTCCGCGCAGTTTGGCTTCATGATGGTGGAATCCGCCGCCCGTTTGAGTATGCCAAAAAAGATTGGCTGTATTATCATCCTGTATTCGCACTCGATACATTCCCAAACTAGGATTATTTGAGTGATTTATACTTTCCGTGTATACAAGCGGAAGTTCAACAAAGGGGCCAGCGTCAACCTGCCAGGTAGTAATACGGGGAAGCACCTTCAAAGGATCCTTATTATGGCAAATACCCAGTACAGGTGCTTCTCCTTGCGATACATTTTTGGTGCCTACCTTTAGCAAATCAAACAGCATGCCTTTCTCTTTCCATAGACCGCTTAAAGTGGGCGGATGCAAATTTTCACAAGCATTCATTAGAGATTTCATCAATTGCTCTGGACGCGGTCCGAATGCCTTTTCTACCCTTCTGACCGTCCCAAATAAATTCGTGACGATGGGAAACGGCGTTCCCTTTACTTGGGTAAACAGCAAGGCTGGCCCTTCATTCTGGACGACTCTGCGGTGAATCTCTGCAAGCTCCAAATGAGGGTCCACGGGTGTGTCAATGACGGCAAGATCCTTATCCTTCCGTAATTGTTCTATCCATTGACGTAAATTACCGTATCCCAATATTGTACCTCCCCAAAACCGGCTCTATCCTTCTGAATTAATCTCTCCGATTACTCAGCTGCCATACACGTACACTCATGTAACTTAGCACACCGAACAACCCGGCAATCAGTAATATGTGGGCTAATGCCGCAAATATGTAGAGCCGATCGTTATATAACGTAAACACAACAGCTGCACCGCTAAAAACCTGTAACAGACATAATAATACAGCGGATACCCCCAGATTCTGCAGTTCTCTATTCCCTTTGTGTTTCCAAAAGGCCAAATGACCAAGAATAGCTGTAAGAATAAATAGAAGCGCTGCTGCAATCCGATGTACAAATACGATGCCTACGCCACCCGATAACTCGGGAATCCATTCACCGTTACATAGAGGCCAACCCGAGCAGCCCCCACGGGAATCTGTATGACTCACATAAGCCCCAATGTAGACAACTATGTAAGAATATGACGCAGTAATCCACGTTAAGTTGCGGAAGCCCCTGCTAACGGGCTGACCTTCATCTACTGTAGCGCCGGTTTTTTCAGCTTCATAACGTCTTTTGGACCCGAGGGCAAGCATTAGTGAGGAAGCAAACGCAATTAAAGAAAAGCCCATGTGTAGCGCCATTACGGCCGCAGATTGCGATTTCACAACCGCAAGCGCTCCCATACCTCCTTGGACTACTACAAATAGCAGTGTCATGAATGCATAGGTCAATAAATCACGTCGATTTCGGGCATATCTCCAGAAGGCAATCATCGAAGCAAGTGATAACAAACCTGCCAATCCACTGAATAAACGGTGTGTATATTCGATCAAGGACCCCAAAGTATAAGCCGGAACAAGCTTCCCGTTACAAAGTGGCCATTCATTTCCGCATTCCAATCCCGACCCTGTCTTTGTCACGACTACTCCCCCAACTAATGCCAGAAACATGACAAGACAAGTTGTATAACTAAGCCATTTTAATTGATTTGTTGACAATGATATCACCCGCAGTATCTAAGAAATGAAGGACATGGTAAAGATACTTTAACCTATGACAAGAAGAAACGGCTGCGCCGTCCTTAATGGGACGGCACCCGTTTCTCGTAGAAATATAAGCAAAGTATGGTGGAAACTTATACTTTCTTATATTTTGAAAAAAACACCGCTTCAGCTCAAAGGGGCAAAAGCGGTGTTATAGAATTTACTTGTGAATACTTTGATAAACCTCAAGAGCTCTATCCAGGAAATTCTCAATTTCCTCACGCGACTTCCGAAGCTTACTAACAAATCGGACTAATTCTCTTCCATCACTGTAAGCAACAAAGCTGGGAATGCCTAATATATTCTGTTCCTGACTAACATCACCCACCGAATCCACATCAACTTCAACCAACGTAAGGCGGCCCTTGTAGTTCTGCTCAAGTTCCGGCACAAATGGATCTATAAATTTACAATCAGAGCACCAGTCAGCTTTGAAGACAGCCACCGTTAATCTCGGCGATTGAATAGATACTTGAAATTCACCGGGAGAATTTATTTTATCCATGGCTACCAGTCCTTTCTAAAGACATTCTAGTCTTCCCTTAAGTGAAGCAAATTGTGATCCAGAAGTCAAACATAAAAGTAAAACAATGAGACATAAATCATATCAATCATTCATTCGAGCTCGTTCAGGCTGCAGTTTCATTAATGGCTTTAACAGTTTTTGCAGGGCTTTAGGATAGCTAACAACCTCTTCCCTGCTAATCACACTCAATACGATAAGGAGTACAAGATAGATTATAACGACCGTAGCCCCCACAACAAGGCAAGTTAATAGAAACGCAAGACGGGCAGGCATCACTTGAGTCAACATAATTCCTGCTTCATTGAGCATATAACCAATGCCACCAGATGCCATCACAGCCATTGCAAATCCACCCCAGCGTTTGCCCATAATGCTAAAGTTAACCACAGACTTTAACGTTCGTATGTTAAGCAAGGTAATGACTATAAAGCAAAGTGCAGTGGCTCCGATAATTCCATAGATACCGAACACCTTGCTTAGGAAAAAGCTGGCTACAAGCTTCACAATAATTCCCGCCAGTACATAATACATGGAGATACGTGACTTCCCCATCCCCAAGAGAATGGAGTTGGTGGTCATCATTGTAATCTGAAATATCGTTCCGAGAGTAAGCATGGCTACAATTCCGCTTCCGTCCAAGCTTTTGAATAGCAAACCGTTAATTGAATATGCGGCAACCACAAGCGAAAGGACAATGGGCGTTCCTGTTAAAATAGAAATACGTAACGCCAGTGTTACTTGGCGCTTAAGATGATCATGATCACGACGAGCGAAGGCTGCCGAAATAATAGGGATAAGCGATGCACTAAGAGCTATAGCAAGAATAGGTGGAATACCTGCCACACTTTGAGCCCGGCTCGTTAAATATCCTAACGTTGTTGTAGCAGCATCCCGACCCACCTGATCAATAAGAAGCGGAATAGCAATGGAGTTATCAATTAGATTTACAGCGGGAACCGTCAGAGATGAAAGTACTATTGGAATAGATAACTTAAAGATGTCCTTATAAATCCCCAGCATAGGTAACTTAGGCGCCGGAGCATAATTTAAAGCCGCTTTTTTATCGTCACGCCGTAACTTCAAGGAATAATACAGCATAATAGCAAAAGCAGCTATACTGCCAATAACACTGCCGAAAGAAGCTCCAGCCGCCATTGTAGTATTGTTAGAGCCATGCTTCATTAACAAATAAGCAAGAAGTATTGCCGTCACCACTCGTGCGACTTGCTCTGTGATTTGTGAAACTCCGTTTGCCATCATATAATTTCTACCCTGGAAATATCCTCGGATAATTGCGGTAGCAGGGAATAAAAGAAGAGCTGGGGCTATCGCGCGAATGGCTAGGGCTGCTTCAGGCAAATTCGCAACATTGGTTGCAAAATAAGGTGCTCCTATGTACAGCAGTATAGTAATGATTATACCTGCAGCTCCGGCGAACAGAAGAGCCGCCCTGTATACTTGCTGTGCTTCTTCCTCCCTATTTAGGGCATAACGCTCTGAAACCATTTTACTTAGTGTACTCGGTATACCTGCAGTCGCTACTGCAAGCAACATCAGATAAATATTATTTGCCACACCGAAGGAGGCATTACCTACACTATCGAACAAATGCTCCAACGGTACACGCTGGGCAAGCCCTAGAACACGTGCTACTAAAGCGGCAGCAGCCAGAATAAGCGTGCCTTTGACAAAAGACTCTTTCTTGGACAAACGGTTTCGCCTCATTTTCTAAAATAAATTACCGGCCGATCCAGATAAAAAAGAGGATGACCATCGTGATTTGCAGGACTACTTTGACGACCGTACTACTGAGTAAGCCAAGCAATGAGCCTAAACTTACCTTAACTGCCTTCCCTGGCGCTGCACCGGCTATTAACTCCCCGATAAATGCTCCTATAAAGGGTCCGATAACAAGCCCGATTGGGAAAAAAAAGGATCCGGCGATAATCCCCAGAGTTGAGCCAATGACCGAGTAACGTGAGCCGCCAAACTTCTTGACGCCCCAAGCCCCGACCACATAGTCAGCTACAAAAAGAGCGATGACGATTAAGGTCTGAACAATCCAGAACCCTGCACCAAAAGGCTCAAAGGAAAAGAACCAACCGTAGACGAAAAAGGCTAAATAAATCGCCAGTGCCCCCGGCAATATGGGATAGACGGCACCGGCCATTCCGATAACAAATAAAGCGATAATGAGAATCCAACCCAGGATAGTCAAATACGCTCACTCCTATTGTTTTTTATCTAACAGTTACACTGTCCCCGGATATTTTTGCATCCGATAAAATATACTTTTGTATCACTTCTGCAATTCCATCCTCATTGTTCGAAGCTACCACAACATCCGCTTCCTGCTTAACTGTCTTTTGGGCATTACCCATGGCTACTCCAAGACCCGCTTTTTGAATGACTGCAAGATCATTAAGACTATCCCCGACTGCAACAACCTGTGACATATTGATTCCGAGTAATTTGCAAACGGACTTAATACCTGACGCCTTATTCACACCTAAAGGGTTAATCTCCAAATTGTAGGGAGAGGAATTGGTAACCTCAAGTCCCCCCATATCCTGAAGCCGCATTAACACCTTGTGGCGAATATCGTCATCCTCCGTGCTGTAACCGAATTTAAGCCATTCGCGGTTCTTCACGTCTCCGTCCCAGTTGTCCTGCTTGTGTACCTCATTCAAGGAATACGCCCAGAACCAGATGCCGTATTCTAACGCCATGTCATGCATTTTCGTTACGAGCTGCGGGTCCATGAGGGAACGCCGGTACAATTGATTCGGTGCTCTCCATACTTCACTCCCGTTTACAGTTACCATCGGTGTCAGCAAGCCTAACTGTTCCGCATAAGGAAGTGCACTGCGAAATGCACGTCCAGTGGACAAACAAACATATACACCTGCGTTTTTTGCCTTTTGGATCCATTTTGCCGTCTCGGGTGTAATTAACTGTTCATCATTAAGCAGGGTTCCATCCATATCCAAAGCAAGCAGGCGGTATTTGGCAATCATGTGCCACCCCTCCATTCTTGTATGCTCTCCTATTGAGTAGCTGTTTTATTTTTAGTATCCCCATCGGTTGGAGTTGTAGTTTGAAGGCTTTTCTTCGGAACTCCATCGAGTCCATATTCCCAATCGTAGGCATCAAATATCTTACGCGCTACAGGCGCGGCGCTGCTTGAACCGAAACCACCCTCAGGAATGATTACCGCTACTGCTAGCTTCGGATTGTTGCGCGGAGCGTAGGCAATAAAGACCCCGTTATCGCGTAATTTACCCTTTGCAACTTGCTGAGAGGTTCCCGTCTTCCGGGCAAAATCATAAGGGAAGTCATTAAACGAACTCACCTCACTGTTCATACCACGCTTGATCTCATCCCAGTACGCTTGATCAAAATCCACTTTGTTTAATACCTCACGTGAAAACTTTTTAACCACATTCCCCATAGGGTCTGTAATCTTACTTACTAACTGAGGTTTAATCCGTTCACCCTCATTGGCCAAGGTTGAGGCATATTGTGCAAGCTGCAGCGCAGTATAACCACCCTGTTGACCAAATGAAGCATAGACAAGAGCCGCTTGAGTACTACCGTTGGATTCTTTGTCGTAATAGTTAACTTTACCCTTCTGCTCACCAGGAAGACCACTCTCTGTCGATACTCCTAGGCCAAATTGTTTCATGTAATTATCCCAGACATCCAACCCTTTATCCTGATATTTTAAATAGAGGCTTTTACCCACCTTATCAACCATAAATACGTTGGACGACTTCTCAATCGCTCTTGCTGGATCCATGCTTCCATAGACGTGGCTTGACGCATTTCTGACACTAGTTTCATGTCCTGCTTTACCGAAATAAGCAATCCCTTTGTCTTGATACACTGTAGATGTACTGAAGAAACCCTCATTCAGGCCGATTAGAACACTTAAAGGCTTAATGGTCGAGCCTAGAAACACAGTGGAATCCAAATTATTACCAGATCTTCCTGAAGAAATAGAGTTTATGGTTCCATTTTGATAATTGTTAATGATTTTAGACCAGGCTTCCGGATCTAATCTTTCCGTTGTAAATACATTGGTATCATAATCAGGCATGCTAGCCATAGCGATTATTTTTCCGGTATCTACTTCCATGGCAACAGCATAACCCGTTAGTGCATCTGGATGTAGCTTTCCTAATACAGGATTTTTATGAAGCCAGTTAATTTGGTCGGTTATAGCCTGCTCTGTTTTCAACTGAACATTCTTGTTAATCGACGTCCATATATCGTTTCCTTTTGTTGGAGGAACAACCTTCTCAATCTTTTCGGCCATATTTTGAGCATTAATAGATATTTCCTGATACCCATTTTGCCCTCGAAGTTCCCGCTGATACTGTAATTCAAGGCCGTCGAACCCAACAAATTCGTCATCTTTGTACGTGAGTCCCGGATCTGGGGTATTCTTAGTTGCATTTATAATATTCTGATATATTGCAAGACTGTTGGAGAATTTATAAAGCTTAATATACCCAACTGTTTGTACGGCTACAGTATCCTTGTCATAATGACGGACGCTCTCCTCTACGACTTCAAGACCTGGATAGTCGTTCTTATGTTCCATAAAAAAAGCTACTTCCTTCTGCGACAAATCAACCTTAATCCGACGGGGGGTATAACCCTGGAATTTCTTGAAATACAAATCCATCGACTCAATGACCTCTTCTTTTGTCATCTTAGCTTCAGAAGAACCGTATTTGTTGAAAGCAGCTGTCAGATTATTGGCCAATGCATCAGACTTAGCCTGGGCTTCCGGTTTAAGCACGGACTTCCCTGTTTCTTTATTTACCTCTTTAGCGGTATATTCCTTAGTTAGAGTTATATATAATGACTGAACTGGCGTAGAATAAGCGAGCTTTTCGCCCCCGTCCGCAAAGATAACTCCACGCATTGCAGCTAAAGGTACATTCTTGACTTCTCGATTCGTCTCGACCTCACTTAATGTAGGTCCTTCCACAAATTGCAGCACAGCTAAACGAATAATAATGACGCAGAAAATAATAAACGTGCTAAAGAAGAAGATATTAATCCGCAGTCCCATGGAGCTTTTACTGTTGGACTCGTCCGAGGGCGAGCCCTGTTTACCGAAGAGGCTCACATCTTTCTCTCCTTTATAAATAATATGGTTTGAAGCCTGACCTATTGTAACACGGACGGCTCCAGCATGCTTAGGTCAAAGCACACTCTCCCTGAGATGAGTATCACTGAAATCTGTAGGATTAAACCAATCACCGCTTTGCGCCCAAGTGGAATCCAGTGGAATCCATGTCTTCCGTTCATCTATATATACTTCGTTCCACGCATGAGGGCCATATCCTCCGACTCCGTCATAACCTTGACCGGTCACTACCCGTACCTGCAGGTTTTGTGAGCGGGCCATTACCGCATAGAGACGGGCGTAATCAATGCACACACCAAGCCGGGTATCGAAGGTATCTTGCGGACTTTGCTCATGCCAAATGCGATTTTGCTCGTAATTTTCCGCTTTCGCGTAATCATAAGAGATTCGAGTTCCTACCCAATCATATAACAGCCGCGCCTTTTCTTCCTCACTGTTGCTCTTTCCGACAATTTTAACAGCAGCACCCTTAATATCAGACGGAATTTCACGGTCAATCACTTCATATTTACGACGAAGAATGTCATCCATCTCTGCTGCAACTATCTGGGTCAGGATGGGGAGTTTCGCTTGAACCGTCTTACCCGCAATCGGTTCGATTACGGCCGCCGCACTTCCCCTGTATACAGGGGAAGACTCGACGTAGCGACTGAACCCACTGTCAGGATTCAGACCCACTGCAACGAACAGGACAATTATAATAACCAGGCAGCGTGAGACTCCAATTAGAGCACCGATCAAGCCTCCGCCCAAACGGCTTAAGGAGGTCACCTTTCGATCTCCCATTCTCAGCGGACGTCGTCTCTGCAAAGGCAATAGAGGAGACAGAAATCCCAAGATCAAGCGGATGATGCTATAACTAACCATTAGGATCACTATAAAACGAACCCATGTAGATTCTGACAGCACAGAGGTTCCTGTATAGTAGATCTGCTGCCAAGCATTCAATTCTATATCTGGAAGCTTAATTTCCGCCGCCCACTGTTGAATACGAGGCGAGAGATAAAGAGTTCCCAGAACGGCTAGAAATAAAGAAACAATCGTAATTAGACCTGAACCCAGCAGTCCAAGTAATTTGCCGATCGAAATAAAGAAGCCCCTGCTCAAACCCTGCACTACAGAAAAGGCAACAATTAGCAAAAGGGCGACTGAAATGACATTTGCCTCACTCAGACGTTCTAACCACCCGTTCAGCATGATATCCCTCCTGATGCTGCGCTGCCGTTCTTTTGTCTACTACTCATTATTTACCTGCAGCTCCCTGCTGTTTGCTTGCTTCCTCAATAAAGGTCTTCATGGTGTCGGTAACACTCCATTTACCAAGACTTACGCCTCTGAAGGTAACATCCACCTTATCTTGGCCCGCCGTTCCCTTAACTTCTATATTCGGAGAAGTAATGGTAAAGGTCCCGTCGTCATTCATTGTATATACGGCATCCTTTGCTTCCTTAAGCATAACTTCCTGAGCTTCGCTCTTAAGTGTGCTTACTGTCCCTTCCTTAACCTTATCCACTGCATTTCCCAACTGATCCATCGTAACGCCGCTATAGATGAAAAGACCAACCACGATAATAATTACAATTGCCCATTTCAATACAGTCTTCACCAGATTCACTACTGCAAACAATAATACGAGCGCAATAACGATAACCAGCCAGTTTTCTCTAATAAACTGTGACCACACCTGCGTATCCATCAACTTTACAACACTCCTGTCACCTGTTTTCCACTTAAGGTCAATCCTTATGCCGCATGAATCACACGGTTATTAATTATTATACATGAATGCCCATCATAATTCATGGTTCCCGAATAGTCAGGCTCTGGTGGATTGTTCCACAGTAGTACCAGCAAACCATTCAATCGGCGGATAAAAAAACGGTATAAGCCTACTATGTCCCACGTAAAGTACAAGTAGAGCCTTATTCTCTCATTTATGTTTATTAAGTCCGCCCGGTTTATTCAGGCCAAGAGGCAGGCTAAGGAGGAGGTACTATTCTATGAAAACAGCGCTTTGGCTCTATTTATTTCTTTTCCTGGCGTTCTTTGATTTGCATGCCCAATATCCTATCCTGACGCCGTTTGCCTTATCGCTTGGGGCTGGACCTGCCTTTATAGGCTGGATGATGGGTATGTATTCACTGACACATCTTCCCGGAAATCTGCTGGCCGGTGTACTTATTGATCGAAAAGGGAGCCGGCGCTATATTGTGTTCAGCTTGGTGACCGCAGGCTTTATACTTCTACTGCAGGCGCATGCCCAGCTTCCTTGGCATCTGCTCTTGCTGCGTGCTGCAAGTGGTTTTGCACTCGCCTTTCTTTCTCCTGCTTGTATGACCCTTCTGGCCTCGCTGTCAACGGATACCGCAGTACAAGGTAAATATATGTCCGGCCACGGCATAGTCCACACCTTAGCTTCTGTCGTCTCCCCAGCGGCAGGTGCTGTTATAGTAGCCAAGGCGGGGTTCGCCGGAACCTTTAGCACTCTTGGCTGGCTGCTGATTGCAACAGGAATCATGGCCTTTTTTAGCGTACCAAAGCCTTCTCATCTTGAGTTAATACCCCCAGCCTTTATTCCCTTAGAGCAGGGGGCTATTCCGGAAGAACAGTCAGCGAAGAAGCCTGTTCCGGGTATAGTGACACTTTTCTCCAGACGTTATTTTCTATTACCCTTTTTTGTATCCTGCTCCCAAGGCGTATTATTCTTTGAGTTGCCGCTTTCCCAAAGCGGTGGCGGCAGCGCGGGTATTCTCTCCACAGGGATTCTGCTGTCACTGCTTAGCCTGGGCGCTTTGTTGACACTTAGTATGTTTTTTCTAAACCGTCTGGCTCCTGCCATTAGAATTGCAGCGGCCCTGCTTGCTATGGCCTTCTGCTTTTTCTCCCTTGCAGCTTTTCGGACGATCCCCGTTGGCGTTATTCTATTTCTCTTGGGTGCAGCCAAAGGCGTTCTGTTTCCCGCTATGGCCTCATTGTTCATCAGTCTGGGCGGTCCAGGGCGGCTCGGCAGAGCCTTCTCCCTGCAGTCGATTGCCATGTCTTTAGGTGCTTTTGCCGGACCGGTAACAGCAGGAGCCTTACGAAATGAAATCTCACCTTATTTCATTGCCTTTCTACTGCTGATGACAGCCTTGATCCTTCTCCCTCCCGGCAGCGCGCAGAGATCATCCCGCATTCAGAAATGGAAGGGACGGGCAGCTTAGCCCTTTTTAGCCTATTTCTTCCACCACAAAATACACTAGGCTGAAACACAAGAGTTACGTGGGTTTTTACATACTATACCTTGTAGTAACAACCTCAACTCTGAAAGCGTGGTGAGTCTAATGAGTGATCCTTGTTGCCATAAGCCCGTACCTACTCCAACTCCTTATCCCGCAGTTTTAATGACTTCTACAACTGCTATTCTGGTACTCTACATCCTGCTGGTAATTATCCTTCGCGCCGGCGTATTCTAAAAACTGCTTCCCCTGATTCAGACCATTTGAGGCTGTCCCCTAAGTAGATATTCTACAAGCGGAGACAGACCCTCTATATTCTCAAAACGCTAAAAAGTCAGCTAAGCAGCGATTCTCCCTTTAGTGGAGAATCGCTGCTTAGCGTTTTTAATCCACTGCGGCTTGCTTCAGGAAATTATGAGCAAGCGAAAACCAGCTGATCTCAATCTTCCGAATGGCTTTTTTTTGAGGCTGGTCTTGAGGCTGGTCTTGAGGCTTGTCCAGCAGCTGAGATTCAAGATTTTGTGTCAGTTGTTCGAGGTCTCTGCATTGATATTCTCGCTCTTCTTGGTGCTCTACGGCTTCGTTGGCGGCAAACAGCATGTGTACGCTGACTTTGGTGAGCCTCGTTTGCTTACTGGGTTTTAGGATTAAAACAGGTTACAACAATTCAGCTCGTGAGGCCCCGAAAGTGGCTGGAATCCTGCACTTTATACAACAATTCAGCTCGTGAGCCCCCGAAAGTGGGTGGAATCCTGCACTTTATACAGCAATTCAGCTCGCGAGCCCCCGGAATTGGCTGGAATCCTGCACTTTATACAACAATTCAGCTCGCGAGGCAAGTGGGTGGAATCCTGCACTTTATACAGCAATTCAGCTCGTGAGCCCCCGGAATTGGCTGAAATCCTGCACTTTATACAACAATTCAGCTCGTGAGCCCCCGAAAGTGGGTGGAATCCTGCACTTTATACAGCAATTCAGCTCGCGAGGCCCCGAAAGTGGGTGGAATCCTGCACTTTATACAACAATTCAGCTCGCGAGCCCCCGAAAGTGGCTATGAATCCTGCACTTTATACAACAATTCAGCTCGTGAGCCCCGGAATTGGCTGGAATCCTGCACTTTATACAACAATTCAGCTCGTGAGCCCCGGAATTGGCTGGAATCCTGCACTTTATACAACAATTCAGCTCGTGAGCCCCGAAAGTGGCTGGAATCCTGCACTTTATACAACAATTCGGCTCGCGAGGCCCCGAAAGTGGCTGGAATCCTGCACTTTATACAACAATTCAGCTCGCGAGACCCCGAAGGTGGCTGGAATCCTGCACTTTATACAACAATTCAGCTCGTAACCCCTCGAATGTGGCTGGAATCCTGCACTTTGTACAACATTTCGGCTCGTAACCCCTCGAATGTGGCTGGAATCCTGCACTTTGTACAACATTTCGGCTCGTAACCCCCCGAAGGTGGCTGGAATCCTGCACTTTGTACAACATTTCGGCTCGTAACCCCTCGAATGTGGCTGGAATCCTGCACTTTGTACAACAATTCGGCTCGTAACCCCTCGAAGGTGGCTGGAATCCTGCACTTTGTACAACATTTCGGCTCGTAACCCCTCGAATGTGGCTGGAATCCTGCACTTTATACAACAATTCGGCTTGATTTCAACTCGTTTGCCAGAGGCTTTTTATTGGATGGAAAATTTGTGGAAAAGCGACAATGGTCACCCGAAAGTTTTCCAAAGGAAAACTAGCTTCGAAAGCATAAGCTGTCTCCGGATTTTCACCGCTAAGGGGAATTAAAAAATCTGGAGAGCGCAGCGATGAAACAATGGTCTGTTCGCGCAGCGCCCACACTGATCCTACTCAAAAAGCGCTTCCAAACAGCCATTTCATAGACTTAGAACTGCCCCTTTTCTTTTTACGACATTTCCCGGGGAATGTTGTAAAAAGAAGAACCTCCGGTTGTTAAATTTATCGAACCTTAGGTAAAATAAAGACAAGCCTGTTATATACCACACAACCGGGGGAGGCAGAGAGCATGCCCATTTATATTATCGTAGAAGGCAAGAATGACCGCAGCCGGTTAAGACGTCTGCTAATGGAGGATGTCGAAATTCTTTGTACCTTTGGATCCCTGAACACGCTTAAACTGGAGACACTGCGCAACAAAGTTGGAGACGAAGAAGTATACCTGTATATGGACAATGATAGCTCAGGCAAAAAAATCCGCGGTATTCTGCGTGATGTTTTCCCAGATGCAGGACATATTTACACACGAAAAGGGTACGCAGGCGTTGAGCATACCCCTGATGAATACAACATTACCCAGTTAGAAAAGGCAGGGTTAGAGGAATACATTGTGTATCCTGAACCGCTTCCTTCATTTTGAATATGAAAACAAAAAATGCCTTTCCGATCTATTCCCACATTTGGAGGAACAATCGAAAAAGGCATTTTTGTATGGTTACTTTTCTTTGGCCAATTGTGTGACAGCATCGGCAAGGTACTCCGGAGTAATATTCTCGGTATCCCCTGCATCGTACAGCGCACGCAAGTTGTTCTTACGGTCTACTAATCCGATAAGGTTAGCGTGAGCAAAGTTATCCTTAGTATTTCCAGCAATTAAGATCTTGAAGGAGTCTGCGGCCAGCTTACGGATTTGCTCCTGTTCTCCGCGCAAGAAATACCAGCCATCGTAATTAGCATGAAATCGGTCAGCGAATGTCTTGATCGCCTCCGGTGTGTCATTCTCAGGGTCGAAGGATATGGAGATAAAAGCTACGTCCTTACCGAACTGCCCACTTTTCATAAGCAGGTCTTGTGTTTGAGAAAGTGTAAAGGTTGTAATAGGACATACATCGGGGCACTGTGTAAAAAAGAAGTATACCAAGCGAGCTTTCCCCTCGGTGTCGGCAAGCGTCACCGTTTGATCATCAACATTTTGCAGCGAGAAGTCTTGCACTTGCCCGATCATCGGAAGCTTCTCTTTACCGAAAGCCAGAGAGTTAGCAGCCAGATAACCGGCCATAGCCAGTGCTAGAAGAAGCAGAAGCCATGTCCACTTATACTTTTTAATGAGAAGCAAGTGCATCTCTCCCTTACCCATGAGTCGTATTCAGAACAAGTACAATCAGACTTACCATCAAATAATTAATGGAGAAGAAGAAGCACATCTTTGCCCATGCATCATCATCCTTGGCTTTAAAACCCTTTAAGGTCAGGTATAGCCAAACTATGGACAATCCGGTGGAAATAATTAGGTAAAAAATACCCGCATAATCGTAAACATACATCAATATAGAAACGGGTATAAGTAATGCTACATATGGAATCATTTGGATCTTAGTGCGGAATGTCCCTTTCACTACCGGTAACAGCGGAAATCCTGCAGCACGATATTCCTCTTTGCGGCGAATGCCCAACGCCCAAAAGTGAGGCGGCTGCCATAGAAACAGGATGGCGAAAAGCAGCCATGCACCCAAGTCCACTTCCCCGGTTACGGCTACGTAACCGATTACAGGCGGCATTGCACCGGAAATTGCACCTACGGATGTACTCCATGTAGAAGTTCTCTTTAACCAAAGTGTATAAACCACCACATAAACAAACATCCCTAGAATACCGAACAATCCGGCTAAAATACCGGAAAAAGCAAGCAATACCAGAAGTCCAGATATTCCAAGTCCGATCGCATAGATCAGTACGGTCATCGGCTTCAATCGCCCGGTGGGCAATCCTCTTTCCCGAGTCCGCTCCATCTTCATATCCAGATCCCGATCAAAATAGTTGTTAAATACGCAGGCAGATGCCATAACGAGCATAGTGCCGAGTAAAGTCAGTATGAGTCTTCCGTACTGAACGTCCCATGCAGATGCAAGCCAGTATCCCGCAAAGGCCGCGATCAGATTCGACCGAATAATTCCGGGTTTAGTCACAGTAATAAAATCACGCCAGGTTGAACCCTCTTGGGGTGACTTGGCAGACATTGCTGCGGAATCGGAAGAAGCTTGATATCTCCATTGATTGTCCACGCTTGTGTTCCTCCTTTAAAACATCTTCTAACGGTTCCGCGAATGAAAAAGCCTCTTGCTGTTAACTTTATCATAACAAACCCCTAAAGACTTTGACAATCATTGACCATGATGTTCATTAATTCGACAATTCCGTGACAACATTTATTTCAAAAGCTAAATAACATGGCTCTAAAATGGGTAGTTAATGAGTAGAAACCATCTGTACAAAGGAGAACTGTCCTATGGATACCGCTACACATGTAGTTATGGGCCTTGGCTTAGCCGGGCTTTCTTTCGTTGATCCTGTGGTTAGCTCAAACCCTGCACTCGCCGGGGCAGTCATGCTTGCTACCGTGCTTGGTTCGCAAGCACCCGATGCGGATACCGCATTACGTTTGAAAGATAATGCCTTGTACATCCGTAATCACCGGGGAATCACACATTCCTTACCCTTTTTGTTGATTTGGCCCGCTTTATTAACGCTGGTGATTTCACCTATCTTTGGGACAACTAGCCTCCAAGCTATAGGTCATCTTGCCCTTTGGAGCTTCATCGCTGTGGCCATACATGTGTTCTCAGATCTTTTTAATGCCTATGGCACTCAGGCTGCACGGCCCTTTACAGAGAAATGGATTGCCTGGAATATTATTCACATCTTCGACCCCTTTATCTTTGGCAGTCATTCGGCAGCCATCGTGCTCTGGATAAGTGATATCGTTCCACCCGCTCCGTTATTTATTACGCTGTATGTTTGTATCACCATTTATTATATATGGAGAACGACTGTTCATTACCGAGTCACGAACAATATAAAGAATAAGGATGTACGGCATGATTCCACTGACCGCTACATTGTTATCCCGACAATTTCACCTAGACGTTGGAACGTCGTCAAAGTGAAAATAGATGGCAGTTATGATGTAGGACAATTAATCAACGGCCATCTCAAATGGCTCAAGCATGCGATCAGTTCTACACACCCGGCGGTTGAACATTCAAAGGCTCATCCCGATATACAAGCTTTTTTATACTTTACCTCCTATGCCGTAGCAGAAGTAGAGGAACTCTCCTCCGGTTATATTGTACGCTGGGGTGACGTTCGTTATTTGCATCGCAAGCAATTCCCGTTCGTTGCCGTTCTAGTCATGGATAAGCAATATCACCCCTTAAATACTTATGTAGGCTGGCTTAGCAGTGACAAGCTCGATGAAAGGTTTGCAGTTGAATCAGGGTCATGAGATTGTACAATAGCATTTCTTAATTCCCCTCTTGACTCCTTAACTTAGTTGAGGCACAATCACCATAAAGCGTTAAAGAAACCCGTCAGAGTTTAACTCTGCGGGTTTCTTTATGGAACTTTTGCTAAAGCTCTAGACCTAATAAATAATTCAGTTGAGCTGACGTATGGAAGAGCTCCAACTGTTAAAGAAGGGAATATAGTATTTATGGGCAAAGGACTTTCTCTTTGGTTTGCGTGTTCTTCTATCCTTATCCTAACCGCTGCCTCTATTGCTATTAGTTATAACGTGTGGATAGCACTTTTGCTTGGGGTTGCCTGTGTACTTAATATCGGCTGGGGCTTTATTATTAAAGCACGCCGAAGACGAGGTTAAGGATCAATCATTTTACGTTTAGCGGAAGGGAAGGAAACCCATCCGTTCTTTTACACCTGCTAAAGTCTCAGCCGCGAGGTATCGAGCTTTTTCCGCACCTTCGGCTAGGATATCTGTAATCATACCTGAACTGCGGATTTCATGATATTTTTGCTGCAGAGGTTCTAGGGTAGCAACCACTACTCCAGCTAGATCTTTTTTAAATCCGCCATACCTTTGCCCTTCATACTGATCAGCTACCTGCTGCAGTGTCATCCCTGCAAATTCAGCGTAGATAGACATTAAATTACTGATCTCCGGTTTATTTTCCGTATCATATTTTATTTCGCTGCCGGAGTCTGTGGTAGCGCGGCTGATTTTTTTACTGATAACACTCGGTGGATCCAGCAAAGCGATGTAGCTTCCAGCATTCGGGCTACTCTTGCTCATTTTCTTGGTACCGTCTTCCAGTGACATAATACGGGCGCCTACCTCAGGAATAAACGGCTCGGGAATAGTGAAAAATTCTCCAAAGCGGTGATTAAAGCGTCCTGCCAAATCACGGGTTAACTCCAAATGCTGCTTCTGATCTTCACCTACTGGAACAAGATCTGCATTATATAAAAGAATATCAGCAGCCATTAGCGATGGGTAAACGAATAAGCCTGCCCCAACGGATTCTTTACCTGTAGATTTATCCTTAAACTGAGTCATCCGCTCCAATTCACCCATGTTAGTGAGTGTTGTCATCAACCATCCCAGTTCTGCATGCTGCGGTACATGGGACTGCATGAATACGTTCGCTTTGGCTGGATCAATACCTGCAGCAATATAAAGTGCCGCTACGGACTCGGATTGCTCACGAAGCGCTGCAGGCTCCTGTGGAACCGTAATCGCGTGCAGATCAACCACCATGAAATAACAATCATTCTCATGCTGCAATTTTACATAGTTCTTGATTGCTCCAATGTAATTCCCGATCGTAAGCGATCCGCTGGGTTGAATTCCCGATAATACCTTTTTAGCCAAGATATACGCCTCCATCTTCTAATGTTATTTTGATTTCCGTGAACGCAAAAAAGGCCACATCCGCAAGGGACGTGAGCCGTGGTGCCACCCTTATTCGCTGAAATCCCATATTATACAAGGGAACAGCCTTATAGCTTCCTCTAACGGGGAAGAGACGGCCGGTCTACTAGGGTCTTTAAATCCCGTTCAAGCGCGGCACTCAGGGGTCCATTCATCAAGAGGTTTCCACCGGTTCGCATCAACCACCGGCTTTCTGAAGGACACTCTCCTGCCTACTTATCCCCGTCATCACATTACCATGATTTATTGTTGCATACATCATAGAACTTAAAAAGGAACTTTGTCAATTCCTTAACTGCTGGAACATAAATCTGTTATGATAAGGTTACCATGTTCAATTCCGATTACAGTTACGATAACAGTTACGATAAAGGAGCAAATCTCATGAAACAGGTGACCAAAGGGCATTGGGGCGGTTATGATACTTATATTTTGCACAGCCGCGAACTCGAACTCACGCTTTTGCCGCGGCTTGGAAATAGTGTAATCTCCCTGTGGGATCGCAAAGAGAAAAGGCATATTCTTCGAGGCCCTGATGAAAGTGATCAAGCCTTTTTTATGCAAAAACCTTACCATTTCGGCATTCCTCTCTTGGTTCCTCCAGGACGCATACGAAAGGGACATTTTCAATTCGAAGGTATTAATTATCAATTTGATCAGAATACTGCCGGTGATAACCATATTCATGGTCTTCATAGAACACAATCCTGGTGTGTTAGCGACATTGAGGAAGACGAAGAAGGCTGCGCGGTGACTACAGAGTTTCGCACAGAGGATGATCCTCAGTGGATGAGACAATTTCCGGTTCCACTTAAGTTTGAAATGACATTCCGGCTTCAGGATGACAAGCTGAAACAGAGTCTAAAGGTTACACATCTGGGAGGTCACCGTATACCTTTCGGAATGGGTTATCACACCTGGTTCATGATTGACGGTCAACCCGAGCGTTGGAATCTTAAGCTTCCTGTAGAAAGTATATACGAGTTAAATGATGAACTACTTCCGAGTGGCAATGTGACTGCACTAGGGTCTTTAGATAAACTGAACGAAGGAATGAATCTGCGAGGGACTGATTTTGATACCGCAATGCGTATTGGGGCCAAAAGACCTGTTGAAGCTTTGCTGCTTCGTGATGACGGTTATGGGCTTCGGTATACGGCTGATGAGAATCTGTTCCGGCACTGGGTAGTATACACAAAAGGATCTGCAGATCAGTTCCTGTGTGTAGAGCCTTATACTTGGCTACCTGATGCTCCGAACGTTTCCGACGATCCAGGCTTCACAGGTTTGCTTGTATTAGAGCCGGGTCAGACCTTAGAGTTATCAACATTTCTTGAGATGATTTATCCCGTAACTCACTAAGATTTACCAGCCTAATAACCTACCTGATCAATGCATGAATTGTAGTCTCCGCGCTCATACTATCTTCACAACGGGCGAAGGAGGTGACAAACATGGGTCAAGCAGGTCAAAACCAAGGTAGTCGCAGCAGCCGTAACAGTCTGGTCGTTCCTCAAGCAACTGCAGCACTGCAACAATTGAAATATGAAGCAGCACAAGAGCTTGGAGTAACTATTCCACAAGATGGTTACTACGGTAACTATACTTCCCGCGAAACCGGTTCTTTGGGAGGATATATCACCAAACGTCTCGTACAACTGGCAGAGCAACAATTGTCCGGTCGTTCGAATTCGTAACAATAAATCTTTAGTCGCTTTATCCGGTTAAAACCTCTTCAGGTTTTGATTCGAGTAGCTTTTAAGCCTTCTACGCCTCTTTATTGAAGCGTAGAGGGCTTTTGTATGTAAGAAGCTATTCTGTGTATGTATTGTTCTTATCCGTAAAGTTGATCAGAGCCTACATCTGCTTGCGCTCCCCGAGGATATCTGATCATCAGGTTAGCCATATTATAATTGGATTCCAGAGTAGCATCCACTACGATCATCCCTTGTATGATCGCAAATTCGTAGCTTATTTCACCATGCGTCCAACGTTTCTTGTACCTTAAGCTTTCCAGAGCCATAAGGCGAAAGGAAGATTGCTGAATAGCTGACAACCCCTCACTCTCCACACTGAAAGCTCCACTGCGGCCTGTAAGCGGGTTATGTCGAATTCCAAATTTGCCGATTACATTGTTTCGTATTTGCACAAATACCGTACCAGACGATAAACCTGACAACTCTTCCTGTAGTTCTTTAAATACTAAATCCAGTTGACGTGCCAGCGATAATTGTTCACTCTTAAGCATATATTTCCCCCTTAGTATACTAATCTTAGATACATAAGACTTATGGCTCATTATAGGATACTTACATATGCCATTCAACATTATTCAACAAAATTGGGTAAATATTCCTATAAGTGCGTATTATTCACTATTATTTGTTATATACTCTTCTGAAAAATGAGCATTTTCGACAATTTGGATATAAAAAAGCCCCCCATTTCAGGGGAACTTTCGCGTTAACACTCTAATTTGATTAAATCCATTATATTACTTAAGCTAATTCCTTGGTCATTTCTAAGAATTCAGCAATATCCGCCGATATCAAATCAGCCGCACCCTGCCAGAAATCAGGTTGTGTTAGATCAGCTCCCAAATGTTTAGCAACCAAGGCCTCAAGTGTCATAACACCCGTATCCCGAAGAAGATCATCATATTTGTCCGCAAAGGTTGCTCCCTCTTGCAAAGCAAGGCGGTATAGACCTGTGCTGAACATATATCCGACAGTATAAGGGAAATTATAGAAAGGAACCTCCGTTGCGTAGAAATGCAGCTTGGAAGCCCAGAAGTGAGGATGATACTCGGAAAGAACACCGCAGTAAGCTTCCTTCTGAGCCTCCTCCATTAAAGCGGACAGCTCTTCCGCATGGACCAAACCTTCCTTACGCTTTTCGTAAAAGCGGGTTTCGAACAGGAACCGGGCATGAATGTTCATGAAAAAAGCTACACTGTTCTGAATCTTGGCTTCCAATAGGGCCAGCTTCTCTTCTGCACTGCTTGCGGCCTTAACTTGTGCATCGGCTACAATGACTTCTGCAAAGGTTGAAGCAGTCTCCGCTACGTTCATGGCATAATTTTGGTTAAAGACCGGTTGATCATCCAACAGATAAGAGTGATACGCATGCCCCAACTCATGAGCCAGCGTAGACACACTTGATGGAGTGCCGCTATAGGTCATAAAAATTCGGGATTCCTTACGTTCAGGGAAAGAAACACAGAAGCCACCAGGACGTTTGCCGGGGCGATCCTCTACTTCAATCCAGTTGCTATTAAAAGCATGTTCTGCGAAGTCAGCCATCTTCGGACTGAATTTGCGGAATTGGGTAACAATATCAGCAGCCGCTTGATCGTAAGGGATTTTCCCAGATGATTTGCCAATCGGAGCCTCAACATCAGCCCAGCCAAGAGACTCCATACCAAGCAGCTTCGCCTTGCGCTCTAGATATGATACCAGTACGGGTTTACTGTTGCCTATTACTTCCCACATCACATTCAGCGTTTCATGGGACATACGGTTGATACTTAGCGGATCTTTCAGAACATCTTCCCAGCCTCGGCCTTTATATAGCTTCAATCGGAAACCACCCAAGTGATTCAAGGCATCTGCACAGAAATCTGCTACTCCACCCCATGCCTCTTCCCATTTACGGAACATAACTTCCCGCACCTTCGGGTCAGGATCATCCAGTTTATTAAAAGCCTGACCTGCTGATAGAACTTTGTCCTCAAAAGGAATCGCAATTGAACCCACTATCGTCTCGTAATGCTCGCTCCAGCCATGATATCCATCTACTGCAAGCTCCAGTGCCATACTCTCCAGCTCGGGGCTCATCTTCTCACGGGCCAGATCACGGCTTTCGGTGAGCACGAATGAAAGGGGTGCGATTTCTGGACGGGCCATCCATAGCGCCCATACTTCATCCGTTGTCTGACGCAGCACGTTGTCAAATTCCGATCGAATACCCTGTAACCTGGCACTAAGTCCCGCCACTTTGCCTGACAGTCTCACCGCCCCTTTGTCCTGCTGGTTCTGAGCACCTAAACAAATAGCGAACTCAGCCGCAAGGACAATACGACCTGAACAGCTTTGCAGCAACTCAATGATCTCATCTAAAGGTTTGGTAGTTTCTTCATCCGTAGGGACCTCTGCCACCAGTACTTCTTTATGCAGCTTTTCGATATCTCTCACTAACTCATTCAGAAAAAGTTCGAATTCAGGGGAAGCCGAGCCGCCTTCAAAAAGAGAATCAAGCTCCCATGTTAGCGATAAAGGGTGTTTCATGTATAATCACCATTCCTTTTGTCTTATTGGTTTGCTTTGTAATTGACATAAACCCATGGTAAAGTGGATAACGAATAAGTAACCATCAGATGACAGGAGGACTTAACATGCGGCCATTACAAATTTCGCCGGAAACGGCTATAGCGTTATCCAAGCAACTGGGTGTCCCACTGGAACATTTAATGCATATGCCACAACATATTTTACTACAAAAAATAGCTGAACTCTCGAGAAAAGTGGAAAATCCTGCCACAGGAGAAGATCTTACCTCTGAATCGAAGACAGATGACCCCTCCGCACGGAAGGATGAGACATGATTCCATTCAGCCATACTTGGCCTTATGATATTATACTGGGCGATATATATGTACAGTACTGTCCGTTCTGCAACACGGAAAACGTGCTTTTACCTATGAAGCCGAAAGAATTACAGACCGTCCGAGAAGGCAAGAAGAAACTGCTGGTCTTCCCCTGCTGTCATGCAAGCCCAACCGTTATAGACAACGACGGAGATTACCTGTTGTTTGACAAATCCGTTAGGTAAATAACATCTATTTCGTCTGTGTAATCCAACGAAACAGGGGAACCTGAGGCTGCTCAGGTTCCCTCTGTTCCGGACAGTAATTCATCAGGATCCATCTTTGCATCCCTCATTTGCTCGCGCAACACACCCCACTGCTCACGTGCCGCCCTGATCATCGCTGCATCCATAATTCTCTGATCATTGATTAGGCGAGAGAACCACATCACAGCCTCAGAGAACTTACCAATACGTCGGTTCAACTCCCCAATAAGATATAGCAGGCGAGCATCATTGCCGCCAACTCCATCCCGCTCATAAACATTAATATACGCATCAAGTGAAAACCGCAAGAATCGCAGTTCCTGCTCGTTCTCCCCGTTATAACGGTACAGCCAGGCGATATGATGCAGTAAACTCGCAAGAATCCGATCCTTATCATTAATGCTCTGTGCGCAGAGCAAGGCTAGCTTGTAGGTCTCCAAAGCCGTTTCCCAGGAGCGGTGGCCATCAAAATGCTTTACTATCCAACGGTTTCCAATGCTTTTTTTAAACGATGCTCGCTGTATCTCTGACAGCTTGTCCGCTGAATTCTCCGTAGAAGCAAAACCGCATTTCGGGCAGACCCGAACAACGTAATAATCAGGGTTTTCTTCCTTGTAGTAGGAGCAGAAATCCGCATCTCGGCGTATTGCCTTTTTGAGACTAGGGCGCACTCTCGACGTTTGGAATTCATGTTCACAATTACAGCACTTTACCTTAATGGAGTACAACGGTATTAAATCTGTCAAATGCCCTCATTCCTTTCACACTACAGCCTTTACTCTTGTTCCTCGGGCGTATTGACAAAATGATGCGCTGGCCCTGCCAGTCGGCTCAAAACGAATGAACGCAATGGCTCCTCTACAGCAGTTTCCTCAAGTGCTTTTTTCATACAATCCAGCCACTCCTCCGCACGCTCCGGCGTTATCGGGATATGCATATGCCTTGCTCTCATCATTGGATGTCCATGAAGATCAGAATATAGCGTAGGACCACCAAAGAATTGGCTCAGAAACTGGTACTGTTTCTCCAAAACAGGAGTTATATCCGCTGGAAATAACGGACTGAGCTTCGGGTGAAGCTGTACTTTTTCATAAAAGACTTCAACTAGGCGATGCAGCCCTTCAGCTCCCCCCAGATTTTCATATATGCTCTCATTTGGATTCATTAGATTACCCAGCTTTCTTCCATATTAAGTATTGCGATCAGTTAATTATAACAAAAAACTTAATGCAATATCCCTCTCATCACAAAAAAGACGCTAAACATTTGTTTAGCGTCTTCGGCAGCTATTAGTAGGTACGAAAATCCTCATCGCCAGGTGGGACAAGGGAGGCACGGATTACATATACAAAAGCACAAACAAGAACTCCGGCTACTACGCTCATCACCATCACTCCATCCTTATTTATCGATGTAAAAAAGGTGTGCATTTAATTAAACTTATTTTATCACAATCTGAAATGAAAAGCACCTCATTTTGTAACCGCTTTCTTATTTTTTTTGTGCTGTTTGTCCACTCTTTTGCATAAATCTAATCATAGATCGCGGAAGATTATTCCTGCGTGTTGAGGAAGTGAATTTATGAAGCTTGTACATACCGAGAAGCGGTTATACGGTCCCTCTTTACTAACTTTGGGACTGGCAGTTTGCCTTTTACTGATGCTGATCTATCCTGAGGCCTCACTGGCAGCTGCTGTGCGCGGAATTGCTGTATGGTGGGACGTGCTTTTCCCCTCGCTGTTCCCTTTCTTTGTAATCTCCGAGATGATGCTTGGCTTAGGTATCGTTCATCTCTTCGGTGCGTTTCTCGATCCGTTCATGCGCCCGTTATTCCGAATTCCCGGTAGCGGAGGCTTCGTCGCGGCTATGGGTTATGTGTCCGGATATCCGGTAGGAGCCAGGTTAACCGCAAAGCTTCGTGAGCAAAATCTGGTCAGCCGGATTGAAGGTGAGCGGCTGGTGGCTTTCACCACCTCTTCCGATCCTATATTTCTGCTGGGTGCGGTTTCTGTCGGTTTTTTCCACGATGCATCCCTAGGCCTAATCTTAGCTCTCTCCCATTACGGAAGCGGCATAGTGATTGGACTTCTAATGTCATTTCACGGAAGAAAAGAAGACTCTGCAAACAAAACATTGTCTAAAACTCCTCCACCTACGGCTGCACAAGGTCTTACTTACCGAATTCGGACGGCATTCTCATCTATGGCTGAAGCCAGACGTAAAGACGGCAGGAGTCTTGGAGAACTGCTCAGGGGTGCTGTGCAATCTTCTTTACAGCTTATTATTGTCGTAGGAGGGCTAGTTGTATTCTTCAATGTACTAATGGAACTATTGGGCAGGGCCGGTATCATGGCTTCGTTATTCACACTAACCGGCCATTTATTAACCTTAATCGGCTGTCCGCCTGATCTGTCCAAGGCTTTAGTAAATGGTCTCTTTGAAGTTACGCTGGGTGCACGATCCGCTGGAGCTGCCGGTGTCTCACTCCCGTTGTATTTTAAGGTGGCAGCTGCGGCTTTTATTCTTTCCTGGGGGGGATTATCCGTACATGCTCAAGTTGCCAGTATTCTGAACGGAACAGGGCTGCGATATCTGCCTTTTATGGTCGCCCGTGCCCTTCACTCGGTTTTGGCAGCCGCATTTGTTTTACTGCTTTGGAAGCCTATTAGAGGTACAGGACTCTCCTCTGCAGGGGCTTCGCTGCCCGTATCTGCCACATTTCCCCCCACACCCTCAGGGATTGTTGCCGCTCTTGGACTCATGGGCCTGCTTCTTGCAGCAACCTTTATGCTGTCACTGTTGATGTTATTCTCAACCCGTATCTTTACGATGCTCCGGCGGAATAGATGAGGTTATCGCGAATTCCCATTGCCGCTTTAGTCCTTTAGACCTTGAAACGTTGTGTTCCGGGTCAAGATTGATTATGATCGGTATAAAACAGAATTAAACAAAGGAGCCTATTCATCTTGAGATACTATGTTCTGGACCGCGGTGACCAACTATCTATGGATTTGGCCGAGCAATTTCATAAACTTGCAGCGGAGCGAAATCTGCAATTGGATGCCGAGTCTCCCGAGATTGTTATATCTATTGGCGGTGACGGCACTATGCTGCACGCTTTCCATACTTTTATCGATCGGATCTCCAGTCTGGCTTTCGTAGGTGTTCATACGGGTCATCTCGGATTTTACGCCGATTGGAAAGCACAGGAACTTTCAACTTTAATCGATTATATGTGCGGTACGGGTGATCCTAAGCCTCATAAACCACGAATTGTAAAATATCCGCTGCTGGAGCTAGAAATTCACAAAAAATCCGGTACAACCTCTCATATTGCGCTGAATGAATTTACCCTTAAAGGTGTTGACGGCACAATAGTCATACAGATCGATATCAATGACGAGACGTTCGAAATGTTCCGGGGTGACGGTCTTTGTGTATCCACACCTTCCGGAAGTACGGCTTATAACAAAAGCTTGGGTGGCGCTATGGTGCATCCTTCGATTGAGGCCTTGCAGATTTCTGAGATTGCTTCCATCAATAATCGCGTGTTTCGGACGATGGGTTCTCCTCTGCTGTTGCCGAAGCATCATCATTGTGATATTTTTTCGCGGAAAGACCAGCGTTTGCTGCTGACCATTGACCACAACAACATTCCTGTGGATGACCTTATTTCTGTGCGTTGCCAAGTCTCGGAGCAAAAAATCAGCTTTGCCCGCTATCGCCCATTCCCATTTTGGAATCGGGTTCGCGAAGCTTTTCTAGTCTAACTTTGCTTGTGAAGGGTCGGAAATGATTTATTTCCGGCTTGTTTATTCTGCCAATCAACAACCACTAATTGATAGACGTAGAGTTTGAAGAAATGGTATAATGATCCTATTTTACATAGAGTTGTATATTAGAGGAGCGAATATTATGAAAAAACTATTATCCCTATTGACGATGCTAATACTAGCCTTTGTGCTTGCCGTTCCAGTCTTTGCCGCATCAAAACCGATTGAAGTGTTTATCAACGATAGTAAGGTTTCGTTTAATGCAGGAGCTCCCTATTTACAGAACGGTTCGGTTCTTGTACCCTTCAGGGCTGTCTTTGAGAAGCTGGGTCTTAAGGTCCTTTGGGATGCCAAGACTGGAACGGTTACAGGCACAGGTTCAGATCTCAACATTCAATTGAAAATAGGCAGCAACCGCGCAAGCATCAACGGAATCATAAAAAAACTGGTCGCCGCCCCTACTTCCTCCAACGGCACTACCTATGTTCCCCTACGTTTTATAGGTGAAGCAACAGGCGGAACGGTTCTGTGGGACCCTACAGGAAAGAGTGTGCGAATAACTACAGCATCATCAATAGCAGCCGATGAAGCTGAACTCAAGAGTTTATTTAACAACATGATTTCATACTTCAATGAAGAGAATTTGGGGGGAATGAATTCCCTGACGGATTCAGAATCTTATTTCTATGATTATGTTTCCAGTCTGGAATCATCATTTAAGACATTTGATATCAAGAGCACCCTTAACGAACTAAGCATTGTTAATCTCAAAGCAGATGAAGCTATCGTTGCAACCACAGAGACCTCCGTCCGTATTAACGGTCCTTACGTTCCCGATCAGGAGGATCAGTACATATACACTTTGATACGAAAAAACGGTAAATGGAAAATATCAGACGTGGAGCTTCAGGAATCAACCATTCTGTTAACATCTGCTCAAGCCTCGAAGCCTGCTGATGCACCACAAGGTGACATTTCGGCGATAAATAACACGCTATCCAATTATTACAAAGCTCTAAATGAAGAAAACATCACAGGAGTAATGGCTACCTTGAATTCCTATGATGAGGAATCAGATGCTGAGTTGAACTCGGATTTAAAGCAGTTCTTCAGCAATAATAATGTTAACTATACGCCAGGCATTTCCAATGTTTTCTACTATAACGGGAATGAAGCTGCCTTGTATGCTGAGCAAAAAACGAAGGAAAAAGATTTAACAGAGACGTATGAGCAAGGGATTATTTATGTATTCACCAAAGCAAGTGACGGTACTTGGAAAATCGATCAAGCTTATACCGTTTTCGATGAATTATTATAATCATAAAATTCAATTATAAAAGGATGTATGCGAATATGAAATTTTCCAAGTTAACGACAGCCCTTCTTAGCAGTTGTCTGGCCTTATCCATTGTTTTTAGTCCGATTGCATCTGCAGCAGACACTGCAGCAGACACTGTACCCGCCAGCACAGAAATGGATATTATTAAAGAAGTAATGGATTATTTAGAAAATTACAATCTTACAGAAGTCGAAAAGGCCGCGCTGGTTCGAGCAGCGATCGACGGCATGGTATATTCGTTAGAGGACCCCTACAGCCAGTATTTCGATGCTGAAGAATCCGAAGCTTTCATGCATCAGGTTGATTTGGAATATGTCGGTATCGGAATCAAATTGCAGTATACGGGGAAAGAGCTCTATATTGAGGAGGTTCTTCCCAATTCACCGGCAGAGAAAGCAGGCCTTAAGCGGGGAGACACGATTCTTAAAATAAATGGTGTCAAGATCGCCGATTTGGACGGTGATGAGATGACTGGGGTTGCTGGCTCCAAGATGACACTGTTAGTACAGAGGAACGGAATTACGAAATCCTTTAGTGTAACTCGAAATGAGATTGCCAGCACTTCAGTAACTGGCACGATCATCGGACCCAAAATTGCCTATGTCGCTATTAGTGGCTTCTCGGCATCTTCAGATGAGGAGTTCACTGCCGTCCTGAAACAAATGCGTGAATCCGGAATGAAATCTATGGTGTTGGATTTAAGAGACAACCCGGGCGGCTACATGGATGCCGCGTTAAATATCGCCTCTGAGTTTATAGACAAGGGTGTCATGATGTATACGGAGGATAACAGCGGAGTATTATCGCCTACTGTTATTACGGATGGCAGTAAAATTAACGTCCCTGTTGTCATTCTAATGAACGAATACTCTGCCAGTGCTTCGGAAGCATTGACGGGTGCGCTGCACGATAATAAACTCGCAACGGTTGTAGGTACAACAAGCTTCGGTAAAGCGCGGATTCAGAGTCTCTTTACACTCTCTAACGGGAGTACGCTAAAGCTTACCACACAGAAATATCTTACACCGAGCAAAGAGGACTTTAATCATATCGGACTGACTCCTGATATTGAAGTACAAGGTAAAACAGCACAGCTAATCACTGCTTTGCAATTGGCAGGAATGACAACCTTGGAAGCCTCTGGAGATAATCATATTCTGAATATTAACGGAGCTCCGTTTGCCGGTAATGTTGGTCTTATTAAACAGGGCAATACGATTTATGCTTCTTCACGGGTACTTGCAGCTATGGTTCAGGGTGACGTCTCCTGGGATGCCAAGAACAAGAAGGTCATTGTCACCAATGGAGCCGGCAAATCCGCTGGATTCGCAATGTCGACCAAAGAGGCTATCTCCCAAAATGATGAAACCTATATTCAGCTGGATTCCTTCAAGAAGAAATTTCCTACCTTGGTATGGAGCTATAATGCCTCTCAAAACCAATTAAAATTGTCGATTAAATAATAAAACAGCAAGCTCCCAGATCATCTGGAAGCTTGCTGTTTTTTTGTGGGAAAATGTATGAACAGACCCTGTCTTTAGCTTTATTGCTGCTGATCCAAGGGCTGGACTTGAGACGGCCTGCCTTGATTTTCGCGCGGTGGGTTTTTCTTGCCGTGAGCCTCTTTAGCTCTGTGCTTCTTACCCTGATGTTCCCTAACAGGCCTGTCCTTCGAACCTCCGTCCTTACTGGAAGACGAAGACTGTTTGATGGTTAACGCCTTGAACTGTTCCTCTTTGGCAGCATCCTCTGATAAAGGCAATTCCGTACCCATGTCCTCCGCAGGTAAATACTCTTGCGGTTCTTTGGTCAGGATGTCTTTATAGCCCTCTACTGGCTGTTCTTTGAGCTTCCGCAGCACAAAATGAGCACAACCAAAATTGCAATATTCATTGATGTAATCCACCATACCTGAAATCGCCGTATCCCGGTTTACCTTGGGGTGGTTATCTCGGTAGAAGCCCTTTAACCGTAATTGGCTGTAACCCCAATCACCAATAATATAGTCATAACGTTCCAGCACCTCGCTGTATCTTCCGCGAAATGCCTCCGGATTCCATCCGTCTTTATGGTCCAACATGAGCTCATAGCCTTTTCCGCCTATAACAATCAAGCAAATGTCGCCTGCCTTTCAAAATGATGTTCTGAAATTTCAGTGACCTAAACGTCACTTCGCGACAAGTTTGAGCTTCCGATCGCTGTTATCCTCTGATTTCTTTTATTAAACCGCAGTAGCGGTTGAAATCCGAGGATAAAGGCGAACGTTTCACTTCTCCAGCTTCAAACTTTCTCTTCGTTCCTTCGGTCACTGAAATTTATTGGGGGGGTTAACCCGAGATTACACGCTCTTCACGGCGCTGGGCAGCAGATTTGACCTGCTCATGTGCGTGATAGGAGCTGCGGACAAGCGGTCCAGACTCAACGTGACTGAAGCCCCGCTTCACCCCCTCTTCCTTCAAACGGGCAAATTCATCTGGATGATAGTATTTCTCCACGTCTAAATGCTTTGGAGAAGGCTGCAAATATTGACCTAAAGTCAAAATATCACAATCCACCGCCCGTAAGTCATCCATTGCTTGTAAAATTTCGTCCCATTCCTCACCAACACCAAGCATGATGCTTGATTTCGTTGGGATGTCAGGTTTAATCTCTTTAGCTCTGCGCAGGAGCTCCAGAGAGCGACGGTATTTGGCTTTGGCCCGAACTCGGTCCGACATCCGTTCCACCGTCTCAATATTATGATTCAGAATATCCGGGTTACTGTTCATTACAATTTCTAAGCTATCACGTTCTCCCAAAAAATCAGGAATCAACACTTCTACCGTGCAGAGGGGAAGACGTCTGCGAATAGCAGCCACGGTTTCAGCAAAGATAGTCGAGCCGCCGTCCTTCAAATCATCACGGGCTACACTTGTCACAACACAATGTCGGAGGTTCATGCCTTCTGCTGCTTCAGCGACGCGTTCCGGTTCCTGCAAGTCAAGTTCGGTAGGCAATCCGGTATTTACGGCACAGAAACGACAAGCACGGGTACAAATATCACCAAGAATCATAAAAGTAGCCGTCCGATTCGCCCAGCATTCGTAGATGTTCGGGCAACGAGCTTCCTCACATACGGTATGTAAAGTTTTGGAACGCATCATACCTTTAATATCTTGATAATTATCACCGGTTGTAAGTTTGATTTTAATCCAATCCGGCTTTGGTTGTTTAGCGCCTTTATTGATCAAAGTAGTAAACCCCGCTTTCGCCTGATAGTTGTTGAAGTTCTGCCTCATATTATAGCATGTGCCGTTGGTAATTGCCTGTTTTTGTGGAAAGCCGCAGTTTAAAAAACAGCCTGAAATAAACTGAATTTTCAAAAGCTTTAAGTTAAAACGGATAAGAAACACCTTTTTTCCTCAATATATAGAAAAGGTTCCTGTCTTCATCCCTGATCTATATTCCAGGCAAAGGAGGTTGTTACAAAGTGTCCCTTTTCAAGAGACGTATACTAAAAAGGTCGCTGTTAAGCCTATCTGCAGCAGCAATCTTGTTTGGATGTTTTGATATTTCCACCTTAGAAGCAGAGGGTAGTTCCCCCCCTCAGACTGCAGGCAGCATTAAGAGCCCTAACAACCAAGGTGACCTTTTTACATCCCGTAAAGAGCTGTACGAACAAATGTCTGCAGTCACCGGCATTCCTTGGTTCCGTTTAGCCGCAATCGATCAATACGAAAGAACAATCGCCAAAAAAAGTAAGGAAAGTCCTCCTGACCCGGGCCGCCTTACTGGAATTACAATCCCTGCCCCTGTGTGGTGCGGCCCGCTTAACCCTGATCAGGATGACAAGTCACCTGCATCCATAAGTTTCTTTCATGGTTTTGGCCGGGATGGCTCTGGTGACGGTATCGCTGATCCTTATAATGATATTGATCTTTTATACAGCATGGCCAGCCATCTGATGCGATACGGTAATTCTGCAAGTGACTTCAGTATAGCTACCTGGGAGTACTATCATTATGGGAGGGCATCACAACGAATCACTCAGTTCGCGACTCTGTACGAGCATTTCGGCCAACTTGATCTAACCGGTAACGCCTTTCCTCTGCCGCTTGGCAAAATTTACTCCTACCGAAGCACTTGGGGTACAGGCCGAAGCTGGGGTGGAGCCCGAATCCATGAAGGGACTGATCTATTCACGCCTCATGGAATGACGGTTCGAAGCACCTGTTACGGCATTGTTGAGACAAAGGGCTGGAATCGTTACGGTGGATGGCGTGTAGGTATTCGAGATATAGATAATCGATACCATTATTACGCCCATTTAGCCGGGTACGAGAAGTCTCTAGCTCAAGGAATGATTGTAAAACCCGGCCAAACAATCGGTTGGGTCGGTAGCTCCGGCTACGGAAAACCGGGCACTCAAGGGAAATTCCCCCCTCACCTGCATTATGGGATTTACCGGGACAGGGGAATCATTGAATGGGCATTTGATCCCTACCCTCTATTGAAGCAGTGGGAGAATGGCGAGCGCCGCGCGTTAAGGAGCAAAAGTAAAAGCCGTTAATGAAATATGCAAAACCGCCAACAGGACACCATAACGGCTATCCTTGTGGCGGTTTTTTTTTATGGATTATATCCAACACTCTCAATAAACTGCAGCACTTCATTCATAATACGGTCACTATCCTCGCAATGGCACACCATATGGCCACTTTTGTCCACGAGCAGCACTTCTTTGCGGGGAGCCATAATGGTATCCTTCAGATACGCAGCACTTTTTGTTTTGACCAGATGGTCACGTTTTCCCTGAACGATTAGGGTCGGCGTCTCAATCTGGGGATAAATTTCAAAACTCTCGCGAACCATCCGTTGAAACTCCTTCGTAGCTTTGGGTGGAGTAGATCCAAACTTGTTGGCGTAATTCTTAAGCATCGAAAAACTGCCTAACGTCTTGATGATTTCTACAGGATTTAGCGGGAATACAGGTGCGGACAGTAAAGTAAGGGACTTGACCCGGGCTTTGTATTGAACAGATAGGCGGGAAGCGATTAGTGCACCCGTGGAAAACCCGATTAAATGAACTCCTTCATTCTCCTTTAAAAGCTTCGTTAATTGCTCCTCAGCACTTTTTAGCCAATCATGCCTGCTGGAATTTAGAAGATCCGTCTTGGTTCCACCGTGTCCCTTTAGTGTAAATGTGGTAGAACGATAATTGTTTTTCTCCATATATTGGGACAAGGGAGAGATTTCGAAAACTCCGCCTGTAAAGCCGTGTATAAATAAACAGCTGTCCATAATAACTCCTCTTCTCATGCTTTATATATCTCTGCACTTTTATATTTGTATTATATAGTTTATATTCCCTTATTTCATTTTTTAAATCAAAGGGACTAGTTATTGTCTATTTTCATCTAACTTTCAATCCTAAAAACCTTTTTGTAAAAACTTTGCCCGGTTTTAAAGTCATTCAAGAAACTTGATATCTTGGTAAATAACGCCGGACTGCAGCATGTACCGCCGATTGAAGACTTTCCGGTGGAGAAACTTCTGATCGATGGCGGTTATCAGCTCAGTAGACTTCTGGATGGTCATATCCCTATCAAGTGGACAGATGAAAAAAGCTATGCAGCCAGTGCGTGCCGATATTCAATTGGTGCGCGCCGTTTGAGTTTTTTTGATTGAATTGACAATGATTAGCTTAATAAATTGGTTAAAAGAGGAAATTAATTTCGTTTGAAAACAGCTTGGAAGGGTTTGAGTTATTCGTAAACTGGTTCCGGAAAATTATGTCGGAACACGGATGCGAAGATGTCGTGGTAGGTATGGAACCCACCGGTCAGTATTGGCTGAATCTTGCACACTACCTCAGAGAAAAGACGATTGTCTTTGGCGTGGTAAATCCGTTGCACGTTAAAAAGAGTAAAGAATTAGACGACAATTCACCAACTAAGAACGACATTAAGGACGCCAAGGTCATCGCACAGCTTGTCAAAGACGGGAGATACGCCGTACCGAATATTCCACAAGGCATCTATGCAGAGCTGCGTGAAGCTATGAAAATTCGCGAACACCTTCAACTTCTCCATCAGATTCCTGGCGTTAATCATTTGCTAGCAATCACAGGAGTCGGTAGAGATACAGTGGCCGGTTTCCTCGCAGAGATAGGCGATATCGGCAACTACCATCATCCCAAACAGCTTATAAAGCTTGCTGGGTTGAACCTAAAAGAGAATACATCTGGAAAGCACAAAGGACAGACCAAGATCACTAAGCGGGGAAGGAAAAGGCTTCGAGCTTTGCTCTTCCGAGTTATAATGCCGCTGGTGGCGAAGAATAGGGCTTTTAAGGCTTTGCATGAGTACTACACCAAACGACCAGACAATCCGCTTAAAAAGATGCAATCGTTAATCGCGTTGTGTAACAAATTAATTCGAGTTCTATTCGGAATTATGAAAAAAGGCCATGAGTTCAGTGAAGTAAAGATGTTGCAGGATATCCCTCGATTCAATGTTTTAAGTACGGCAGCATAACGAAGCAATAGTTCATTAGCGTTCGAACCAAAGCAGTGAAATACAGACAACTGAAGCACTGATGAGTCGGAACGAAACTATCATACGGACGAAGATCCTGTCGGGCAGCATATCTGACCTCCACCTCATGGACAGGTTGAATGAAGGAATGTGGGAGCGTAGACTCTGTGAGACTTGGGAGGGTTGACCTCCATGAGGAATGTGAAGATCCATAAGTGCAACCACAATTTACCTAAGTAACCACTTTCTTCAGACTGTGGTTAAGGAGATGTTCTTTTGCGCTTTTCCTCGTCCCAACATTTTCTTCGATTTCAACTTGATTCCACCATAAAGTCGTCTGCACTGAACGAATAAAATCAGAAACCTAAGATATAACGAGCATTCAAGAGAAAAGTGATTCCCCATAGAGGGAGTAGCGCGTAGCGGTGATATTTGAATATATAATACGGTTCACCGCGCTGTCTGTAGCGGCAAGTTTTAAGGCCATTCTTTTTACAGATGTCCTTTTTTTGTAGAATAAATCCCCAAGATATTAGTACCATGCTTTCTCTTGCTCAGTCGGTGTATAAAAAATACTCCCGTGGGCATTGAACCATTCGTATGTTTGGCGTATTCCATCCAAAAACGTTGTTGTACTATAACCCGGTATGCGGATAATTTTGTTCACATTTAGGGTTAAGTCATCATTCCGAAAAGGAAAATAAGTCCTCGCGCTTACTTTCGGATCATTGACATAGCGAATAATAGGTGTCGTTTGACTGACCTCGGCTAACAGCTCGATATATTCCTGAAACGAATAGTATCGATTCTCTCCGATGTTGTATGCTCCCGGCGCAACGTCCGATCTAAATATGAGATGTTCAATAAAACTTGCGATATCCTCCACATAACAAAACTGCACTCGGGTTTGCCCGTCTCCCGGAACGAAAACAGATTTTTGATGGAGTAGCCGCGCCCAAATAAATTGCTCCCGCTCAAGATAATTATGCGGTCCATACACATATGGTGGACGAAGAATGAACAATTGCGATGGCATATGCTCACCTAATATTTGCTCACATTCATACTTCAAAGCACCATAATCACCCCAGATCGAATCTCCCCCGCCAGAAGCATTTTCGTCAAAAGGAGGAGCGGACCCTTCTCTGTTATATACGGCCGCAGAGCTAATATAGAAATATTTTTGCGGCGGCTTCTTCAAGCACGTAAGGACGCTATGAATATCCGACGGCTCATAAGCAGAAACGTCTACAACGATGTCGTAATCTTCTATAAGGGCTTTCGCTAGCTCTTCTGTATTTCTCCTGTCGCATTTAATAAGATTGATTCCGGGGATATCAATCGATCTGCTCCCACGGTTTACCATCGTAATATGTCCTCTACCCTGCAGCCTGCGCACAATCGACAAACCAATAAAATAAGTACCTCCAAGCATTAGTATCTTCATGGTTTCCCCCTTGCAAAATATAAATCCAAACGGTTAAGCGTCCTATCGTTCTCATCATTTCACTTTATCACTTTTAAGCTTTTATGCAATAAAGCGCTTTTATGCAATAAAGCTTAACATATGGGGTGTTTCCTGCAAAGCATATATTTAGAAATGACGCAAAAATTCCTTAGTTTGTCGGTAACCTCTCTGATTCACATATCAAAAATAAGAAAAAACTTGCTCCTACTTATGATACGGTTCAGCATATCACTCTAGGGAGGCGAACACCCTCTGATAAGAGTTTTTTTATTTTTCAGAAGCTTTCCTTTTCGATGTACCCATGAATAATCCCCCCCTGATTTAAACTTTCATTTGTAATTGTATTATTTCTTTCGTAATTTGGCATCACAGAAAGTTCAAAGAATCAGAAGGCACATGAAACTATATGGTTTCATTAATAGGTTTAAAATAGACTCTTTTATTGCCATCAAAACATCGGATGAGCTTGTCAATTGCCCCTTTGAATTAATTTAACTGACTTTCCAAAGTTCAATAGGAGGGAATGAGCGTTGATTCGAGAATAGTTACTTTATGACGAAATAGCTTTGTTACTGTCGAAACTCGTAAGCTATTAACGTCTTTTAGGGAAAGAATTTAAACCAGAAGGAGTAGTGAATTTGAAAGCTCAACGAATTAAAGAAAAATTATTAGCAATAGAAACCTTGACTCCAGCACCTAAAAGTAGAACAGATGCCGAATTGGTTATTGACATTCGAGAAAATCTAGACAGACTTTTTAAAGTTCTGATTGATTACCGTCTTGATTACGGTTTAAAATGGGCAGGTGGATTGCTAAGGTATGTCGATGACAAGGAGGATAAAACAACCTCCAAATGGACATCTGACCATTGGGAAAGAGGACATGTTCTGGAAGTAGACTTCTTTGGACACTTTAAAAATGAGCTTACTTTTGCCCATCCTTGTGTGGTCTTATATGACAGTGGTTCAACATGGATATTAGTAGCACCGATCTCAACACCTCGACATGGAGATAACAATCCATTCAGTGTTAACATCGATGAACAAGACGGTATGAAGCATCCTTGTGGGGTATGTATTGATGCTATTCGGGTAGTTGATAAAAGAAGAGTTTATTATCAACATAAAAAGCAAGATCGATCCAATTCAAAATTACGTCCAGAGATACTTGATATAATTGACGAAAAGATTTTGGAATATTATCTTCCAAAAACACATGAAGCTTTTCTTAGAACAAAAGCAGAATTAGCTAATGAAAAAAGACAGCATGACCAACTCAAACAAGACTATGAAGCCCTAAAAAAAGCATATGAAGATTTAATTTCTAATCCTGTAAAAGCCACTTCAAATTCAGCTTGAAAATTAATGCTCTTTGACGTATAATAACGTTACAGAAAGTGCATTTTATATTTTGGGCTCTAGCGCCCCGCGCAATTAAGCGCATGCATCAAATGAACGGTTTCTTGGGCTTAACGCCCCGCGCAATCAAGCGCTCAGAAAACAACCTTTTTTTTAAAAGGTTGTTTTCTTTTTAATGTGACTACTTTTTTTATGAACAACACAGTTTTTACCATGCATTATTAGAACTAAATATATGAATTGAAAATACACTTTTAATGATATTTTAATTGCCGTAAAACAACCAAAAATTATTTATAAGAGTCCTCCCAAGTTGAAAATAAAAAATCAGCCATTGTGCCTGCAAGATTTACTGCTAATTGGGCATGTCTTTTTAATGGCTGAGGTGTAAAGTGACTTCTTCCATGTGCATCACTCAATTTATTACGAAGTGATCCTATTCCAACAATAACTGACGTACAACCGCCCAGTATTTGTTTGAAAATAGCCTCATGTTGATTGTCGGGGGACAGATTCAATGCAGACTGTACTGCTTTATACAATTGATGCATCTCAAATTTATCATCATACGGTATACCTTCTTCATCCAAGATGAATTTACATACACTTTCTAATAATGTACGAGCTATTGTTATTGCACCTTCTGGGTCCGATCCTCTTCTTTCTAAAGCCTTCCTCCACGCTTCTTGAATATACTGCACATTGACATTGTTACTGAAAGTATGATTAATAAATTTATCTGAAGGAACAATGTTTTCAGTTCTATTCTCCGCCATATTGCAATAAGCCACGGGCATAAGTGAGGTAACATTATCAATTAGATTATGAATTTCTTGAACGCTTAATCCCTTTTTAGCCAAATTCACTCCAAATCGATGACGAAATTCATTACAATTAAACTTATATATTTTCCCTTCCTCATCTCGTATCATACATCTTTCAGCAAATTTTTGTAGATTTCTGTAAAGAGTTATTCGTAATATCCGGCGTCCTTTAGCTTTACCCTCAAATGTTAAAAACATTAAGCTTTCGGGATTCATATTGCCTGGAAATAGCCGTTTAATTAGTTCTTGGTGATCTAAAATTCCATTAATCAGGTCATCATTATCTATTGGTACAAAATGTGGAGTTTTTCCTTTCTTATCTTTTTTTATCCAATATCCATCGTTTTTTTTCGCCACGGCATCGAGTCTCAAAGTCAGAACCTCATTAGCTTTAAATCCAGTTGCTTCCATCAATAAAATAATAAGTCGATAGTTAGAGTTCAGCGTATCGATTTTTTCAATAACCTGATTCCACACGTAATCACTCAGATACTTATAATCATCAATATCTTTTGGTTTTATCCTAGGTCTATCTTCTTGATATATTAGGTTACGTATAGGTTTTTGTGGAGCCTCATTCCATTCGTATCTCTGAATGAAAAACAAAAAATTCTCCAGTGTACTGATATATCTCATTATACTCTCATCTGTCATTGCATTATTTTGTTTAAGAAAACCACCACCCATTGGTTGCTTTTTAATAAAAATAAGATATTCTTCAATATCATTTCGATTTAACTCGTTTAGATCAACCCAATTTGGATGCTTAAATACAATAAATCTAAAAAAGGGTGTTAAACCAAGTACATCACGGCTTGCAGTTGTAAAAGTTATTGAGTCATATGTAAGCAGGCGTTCTTTTACATATCTTTTTACAATACTCCTGAAAGGGGTATCAATTTTTCCAAAGGATACATAATAATCGGCAGTCGTTTTATTGTAGGGTATCCCTAAGTTTCGAACATCCCACTTATCTTTCTCTATTTCCGAACGATATTGATTTATGTCAATCTGCCTTGAATTCTCTCCGAATTGGCTCACTTTCGCCATTACTTTGTTTACTTTCATTCCACACCCTCCTTATTGTATTCTAATGCACAAGATGGTAATAGGGCAATAACACCTGTATCATTATAATGCTATTTGAAAACCTCTAGAAACTTAGTCCTAGAGGATTTTTTTAGTGATTTATATCCTTGCTTTCTACCGTTACTTCCACTCGCCGCTTTACCAGTATTTGTGATACGGTTCTCCGCGCTGTCTGTAACGGCAAGTTTTTCTCAAAGTAAGCTTAACAATTCATCTAAAGTGAAACGGCCTACAATCTCATAGCCGTTTCCTTGCCCTTTTGGTTTTACAATTACGGTGCCTAAGTTTGAGATTCCCCCTAGTCCAACCCCTTGAGGGAAACTGTGAGCGATGATAACTTTGTTAGTCCTAGGGGAGGGTAATACTTCTAATACAGAAGTTAAGTCATTTAAAATCCCTTGCTGCTCGGCGGGAGGCAAGGAACCACTTAAATTATATATTCTAACCCAGAACGAATCGGTTTGAACTTTGCTCTCACCAAAAGCCAATTCTGCGGTTTCCTTTGCTCGGCAAAAGGGACTAGCTAGAACCGGAGTTTGGACTGGAATTTGCAAACTGTGCAGCGCCTCACCAAATTTTTCAGCTTGTCTTCTCCCAGCCTCAGAAAGATTTCTTTGGGTAGAACAATCATTGAAATCAATTCTCGGAATGTCCTCTCCTACTGTTGCCTCTCCGTGCCTAACATAAAGAATATAACCACCCTGACGAAGTGAATTTAGCAACGAGGGGTCTACTGGCCTAGATTTCAAAATACCTCCTGACGCTTCAACAGACTGCGTGTGAAACATGAGGAGTACGCAAAAGATACTGGTGAAAAAAAGCCTTTTCATAATTTAAATAGCTCCCTTCGGGTTCGTAAGTACCATGAAATAGTGTCCCGCAAGGAGGTGAAATTAAAACGGGTAAAAGGACAAAACGTTCCCCTTACCCGTTCTCTGTATTACAATAACCCCAGCAGCATTCCACCCGCTGCACCAGCTACTACAACCACCCAAGGCGGCAGCTTCCAGAAGACCAGCATTACAAATAAAATGACGGCTAGAGCGAAATCCATTGGCTCCAAAATAGCTGTTGTCCAAAGGGGATCCTACAATGCAACAAGCAATATACCAACTACAGATGCGTTGATTCCAACCAATGCCCCTTGGATTTTAGGACTTTTTCTTAATCCGTTCCAAAACGGAAGTGCTCCGATCACAAGAAGAAATACTGGCAGGAAAATCCCAAAGGTGGCAACCGCTGCCCCAAAAATACCTCCCTCCAAAGCCCCTAGGTAACCTGCAAAAGTGAACAACGGTCCTGGAACCGCCTGCGTAGCTCCGTAACCCGCCAAGAAATCTTCTTGGCTAACCCATCCAGTTGGTACTACTTCACCTTCCAGTAGCGGTAATACAACATGTCCGCCACCGAACACCAACGAACCGGAACGATAAAAGCTGTCAAATATCGCCAACCATCCAGTTTCCGCTGTTCCTCTGAAGATCGGTAGTGCTACTAACAGACCAAAGAACAAAACTAAACAGACAATAGCAAAGGCTCTACTAATTGAAATATGAAGGTTTGTTGTTCCTTCCGTAACATTTTTACGATAAAGCCATAAACCGATCACCCCTGCTACAGCGATCGTGAGTACTTGACTGTATGCTGTTTGCCAATACAATGTAACGGATGCTGCAATGACAGCGATTGTTACTCTGTTCCGGTCAGGAGTAGGCTTTTGCCCCATGCCTAGAATAGCATGGGCAACAATCGCTACAGCTACGATCTTGAGTCCATGAATCCATCCTGCAGTACCTAAGTCATAGCCTTGAAGCAAAAAGGCAAACGCAACCAACGCAATGACAGATGGCAAAGTGAATCCTAGCCATGCAATAAGGCCTCCGAGCAAACCTGCTCTTACAACACCGATACCAATACCAACCTGACTGCTCGCCGGGCCAGGAAGAAACTGACAAAGGGCTACTAAATCAGCGTAGCTTCGTTCATCCATCCACTTACGACGACGTATGTACTCATTGTGAAAGTAACCTAGGTGGGCAATCGGCCCACCAAATGAAGTAAGACCTAATTTTGTGGATACAATCAACACTTCAAGAAGTGCTCCAAGCTTCGCCTTTTGATTACCTTTCGATACCTCCTGCTTACTCGCTTGCATATCGTCTCATTACCCCTTTGCCTTTTTCTTTTGTGAGAGGTTAATTGTGGATTTCTTTAAATAATTCATAAGCTTTTCTCCTTGCTTCATAAAGTACCTTTTCCCCATAAGGTGTAGTCTTATAGTACTTTCTTATTTTCCCACCTACATTTCGATCTTCTCTATAGAGTAATCCGGTTGATTCCATAGTCCGTAAAAGCGGATACATTGTACCCGCGCTTAAGTTGTAACCATGGCTTTTCAACTCATCAAGCATCCAGGAACCGAAAACCGAATCTTCACTCGCATGATGCAGAATATGAATTTGGATAAACCCCAACCCGCCCTTTGCTGCACTGGCGTTAAAAGAAAAAGGCGCACCGCACCAGCGTGAACCGTCTGCAAGCTAAGTCGTCTAAACCGAAAGCGGCTGAATGTCGAGGCTTAAAGTCCCCGAGCCGCCAAAAGTCCAAGAAACGAAACAACTCGACCTCTCTCCTAAGCCTTCCCCCGCCCGAACTTCCCGTGCCAGTGCGGGTCAGTGCGGCTGTGCGGCACCGAACCGAACGACGCGCGGCGAAACCAACTCCATTTTTACCTCACTTGTCGCCCATCACGGCGTCGATCACATCGCGGTAGGAATTGCTAGACCGATTGTGAATTTACATTTGAACCATCAAACCTAAGACGAAAGAAGGGGTAACAATGGCAGCAGTAATCGGCATCATCATCATCTTAGCCATCGCCGGACTCTGGCTGAGAGGCATTTTCGTCATCGGCCTCATCGGGCTGAAATTCATTTGGGACGTGGTAACTTTCCCAATCGTCATCATCTACAAAATTGTCATGTTCTTCGTGGACAGACGAAATCCTCAACGCAAGCGGGAGATGTGAGCATGGACAGAAACGCAATCACCGAAGTGCTGGAGTGGGCCTACGATAAGGCCGTTTTTTCGGGCATCCCAGGAACAGACTCCTCCGTAGAGCTAGCCGAGGAGTACTTGAAGCAAGACGGGACGCTCTTCGAGCGGGTCAACTCCCTCATCCGCTGGGAAGTAGCGAAAAGCGCCACGTCGGGGTTCATGACTGGCTTGGGCGGGGCCATCACTCTTCCAATTACTTCTCCTGCCAACCTCGCCAGCGTCCTCTACATCCAACTCAAGCTCATCGCTGCCATCGCGCACATGGGGGGACACGACGTCAGAGAGGACAAGGTCAAGACGCTCGCGTTCGTCTGTCTCTGCGGAAGTGCCGTGACGGAAGTTCTTAAGGAAGTGGGCATCAAGGTCGGCATGAAACTGACCGAGCAAGCCATTCTCAAAATCTCCGCCAAAGTCATCGCAAAGATCAACACGGCAGTCGGCTTCAAGCTGCTGACCAAATTCGGACAGACAGGCGTTGTCCAACTCGGCAAGGCAGTTCCGCTGATCGGAGGCGGAATCGGTGCGCTGTTCGACGGCGTTTCCACAAACATCATCGGGAACGTGGCAAGGGATACCTTCATTTCAATTCCCGACTAGTCCTCAGTGCCTCTCGGATCAACAATCCGAGAGGCATTACACTCTAAGTTGAAGTTCACATAATGTTCACATTTTCACTCTGGAAGACGAATGTCGTGAAAGTCCTGCGTAAAAGCTTCGTAACCCCTTCACAAAAAGGACGATCCCCAAAATAGCCGATTTAAAGCCGTTTTCGCCGATATTTACGAAAATACAGCCCAATAAAGCTGTTCCTACAAGAACACATCGAATCCTTTTGGCCTCGACGTCCACGTACAAAACCTTCACGAGCTTTTTGTGGGGGTAGCATCCAAACTCCGTTTTTCACCCCTGTTCCTCAGTCGATCCAGCCTCTCAAACCATGCTATCTTAAATGAACACTTGAGAGGAGAAAATCCAAATGCACGAGTTAGTTTCGAGCGAAGATGCAAGGCAAGTTGTTGTTCAAGCGATGGAAAAGTACAAAGCAGGTGACGCAGGTGCACCATTCGAGCGGTCTGTGCTACAGGCTGTCCTCCACATCACCGAAATCGATCAAGCCGAGCTTCAGCAGCTAAAAGCTGAGATGACAACAGGTGGAGTATCTTGGCGAGATTTCAACAATGCCCTCAAACAAGAAGCTCTACGTCAAAGTAGTTTAATGCCGGCGGTCTAAGACCTTAATTAGCAAATGCATGAGGGAATTTGTCCGTTTTCTCGGAGATCAGCCAGAGGTTAATAGAGAAGGGGATAGCTAGGGAAGCCTATTTCTTAGTAATGAAAAAAAGCGCACCCCCTATTGGAGTGCGCTCTTTTAAATTTATGTTCTTATTCGGTGCTGCTAATTTCTTCAGACACCGCGTTGCCGGCTTTCTCCGGCTCCGGCACCGTTTCCGGTTCAGCTGTACTTGTAACACTGCCTTCGGTGGTACCGTCTTTTTCCTTTTGCAGACCAGGTATAGATATTCCCGGCGCACTGATACCATTATCTCCAACAGGTTGACCCTGATTGTCGTAATAGTACATGGGAACATCACCGACCACCATTAAATAAGATACCGGGATTTCCGTATCCACAATCTGTGGTTCTATATCAAAGGGAATCACTACGGCAACCTCGGTCACAATATGAATAAACACCTCTACTAGAATCATATTGATTCCGGCATTCTGCTGGCGGGTGTTCAACTCTACCTTTACCGCCCCTTGCGGTTCAATTTTAATTGGAATATCAGGCCCGAAAGAAGCAATCAGAGGACTGCCCAGTGCTTGACCGAGGGGAATATACTCTTTCTTATTATGCAGCTGTTGTAGTGTAGTCTGAATAACTTCAGCCGCCTGCGAGGTAATGCGCATATGTTCACCGTAATTAAGCATGAACCCCGATATCTTGCCGTTCTTATCGGTCTTCCAATCAATCAACTGCTCGGCGTTTCCTCCATTGGCAACTTGTGAAGTAATGGCTTTGTTAATGGACTCTGTAGCAATCTGTTTAACACGGATTTGGGCCAGATGCACAATTGGGGGTTTTAAATGTCTCTCCACATAGCGGATACTTTGCAGTGCCGCCAGAAGGAGTAATAAAGAGACGATCAGCCATAACTTTCGGCGGCTGCGCGGCTTGCGTTTAGATAGGTTTGGGGCAGTAAATGTACCTTCCTTGCGACTGCCCCATAGCTTGCGTTTTTGTCTTTTGGCTTCAAAACGTCCGCCATAAAACTTCTTGCCTGTTGAACTGCGGCGCGCCTTGAAGGCTGATTTTCTCCCTGTGGGAATCCCGTCCCAGCTAAACCGGGGAATCCGGATCCGGCTTCCCCATTTCTTAGTTCTGGCCATTGAATACCCTCCCGCCTTAACCGGCGGTCAAGCCGCCTCTATACGTATAAGGTATTCATCAGGTGGACAAAAAAGAAGAACACTCCTATCAGGCAACGCCTGCCCCCAGGGAATATTCTTCGTTTATATCTGGTCTTTATGGTCATCAGGTCATTCTGCTGCGTTTGTCCTCCTGCAAATGATCCCAGTGTCTGCGAATAAAGACCCCAATTAGTATTACACAAAATACGCCGTACCAAGTAAGATAGGTCCCCCACTGTTCTTTTGGAACGATCAAGCTTGAACTAAGAGTTCCGAAAAGCCAGATGTACGAGAGGTTACCCAGCACTGTCCCCCATATAAAGGAAGAATTCGGGAGGGGTGATACCGCCGACATAAAGTTGATAATATTATTAGGGATTATGGGAACCGTACGCAACAGTACCAGTGTCCATATTCCGTAGCGGTCCAAATAACGCTGCCATTTATCATAACGCTTCAGACGTGAGCCCCATTTGCGGTCAAACCAATGGAACAGATAACGCCGGAAAAAGAAATACACCAGTATCCCGCCCAAGTTGCAAGCCAGCCAGCTGATCAGCATCCCCCCAATTACGTTAAAAACCGAGACGTGAAGTACGATTAGTATGGCGAATGGAAAAAATCCAAAGAGGCTTTGGAGCATAGCTAGCGGAATGGTAACGAACAAAATGGATGGTCCAGTGAGACCTAACGTTTGCAGCAGCCAATCAATCCATTCATTCAGGGTCTCTGTCACGGAGCTGTCTCCTCTCTTAACTCCTTGCAGCAGCTGCCTCCTCATGTACCTCAAAAGCATAAGTAGTTATTTTCAAGAAAAACACCCCTTACGGGGTGTCCATTGAATAAATCTTACGTCATGGGATGTATATGTTAAGAACAGTCGTTAGCGTACACGTTACAAATCTGTAGCCTCATGTATTTCTTAATCATAGCACACTTCTCGAACTATTCAATACCAGCTAACCATTCGTTAACCTTGTCTGTATTGCCCTCCACCCATAGCTTCGCGGCTTCTTCCGGCGACTGGCCACCTTGTATAGCGACCATTACCTCAGCCATGTCTGCCGGAGTCCACTGAAATTGATCCAGAAACTTATAAACCTTCGGCATGTCAGCTGCTAATTCTTTCCGGACCATCGTATGAATTTGTTCTTCACCGCCGTAGACACCCTTTGGATCCTCTAAATATTTCAGATCCATATTCGCAAACATCCAGTGTGGTGTCCAACCGGTAACGACGATGCTCTCCTTGTTATCATATGCCTTTTTAAGTTCTTGTGCCATAGCCGCCGAGGAGCTTTCCACCAGCGTGAAGTCACTTAACGAATACTCTTTAAGTGCCTTTTCCGTAGCCATCATTATGCCAGCCCCCGGCTCAATACCTATAATCTTATGATCTAATTCCGCACCTGTATCTACAGTCGTTAGATCCTCAATGGACTTAATATTCATGTATGTTGGAACAGCAAGTCCGATCTTCGTTCCTTCTAGATTTGCACCTAGATCTTCAATATCCTTACCATACTTCTCAATATAAGAGGCATGTGTTCCCGGCAACCAAGCAGCTACCATAGCATCAGCACTTCCATCGGCAATTCCGGCCCACATCGGGCCGGCGTCGACCTGTAGCATTTCAACTGAAAGACCAAGCTTCGCTTCCAGCACCTCCTTGACTACATTCGTACTGGCAATTTCCGAATCCCAGGCCACATAAGCCAACTTAACTTTCTCCTTTTTTTCCGGTGAGGAACATCCTGCTAAGGCAGTTACTAATGCTACCAATAATAGTAACAGTAACACTCCCGATTTTTTGTTTATCATTAAACATAACACTCCTATCTCTGTTTTGGTTTTAATGCATTCTGTGTCAAACGATCCAGAAGAATCGCAATAATCACTATAGCTATACCCGCTTCAAAGCCCGCGCCTGTCTTAGCCTGTGATACCGCACGATAAACCAAAGCACCCACACCTTGTGCGCCGATCATAGAAGAAATTACTACCATTGATAAAGACAGCATAATGGTCTGATTAATACCGGCCATAATGGTAGGCATCGCAATAGGAAGCTGAAGCTTAATCAGCTTTTGTGTAGGGGTCGACCCGAAGGCATCAGCCGCTTCAACCAGCTCTGCTGAAACCTGACGAATACCCAAATTGGTCAACCGAATCGTTGGCGGGATGGCAAATATAATAGAAGCAATTACACCTGGGACCACACCTAGCGAGAAGAATGAAACTGCAGGTAATAAATATACAAAAGCAGGCATCGTCTGCATAAAATCCAAAATTGGGGTTACTGTATTTTTCACTCCATTACTTTGTGCGCATAAAATGCCAACCGGAACACCAATGAGCACTGCAAGAATCGAGGCTGTCAATACAAGGGCTAGTGATTGCATTGTAGGCCCCCATAGACCAAGATTGTCAATTAATAGCAGTCCAATGACTGCAAACAGTGCCATTCTCCATTTACCAATCCAGTAAGCCAAAGCAGTAATAAGAGCAATAAGAATTAGTGCCGGTAAAAATAGAAGCGCAGCTTCAATTCCATTCACCATTCCACCAATAATGGCATGTATAATATCGAAAAACGTCCCAAAATAGGTGGTCAGCCAGTTCTCAATCCACTCAATTCCGCTCCCTAGTGGTATTTTAGGAAGATTCATCTTAGCATTCCTCCTTCCAGTACTGCATTCCCGGCTAACGCGGATAGAACGGCTCCCTTAATAACAATGCCCCTCAGTCGATTCGATTCATCCACTACAGCTACCGGTAAATGTGTCTCTGACATCATCTCAAACAAATCGTTCAGCAGCGCATCCGGGTGTACTCGCGGTATGTCACGACGCATTACATCGAGGATAGTTTGATCTTGCTTAAGCGCCTGCGCTGCATCATCAGCGGTAATCAGACCGTGCAACTTCATTTCTTTGTCCGCCACATAAAGACTGGATACACCATTATCCCGCATGAGTTGAAGAGCAACACGGGGTCCCCGCTCGGGTCTAATCATTTCCGGGGGAATCATAACATGGGCTGCTGTGAGAACTTTAGATAAGTCCACATCTTCCACAAACCGTTCTACATATTTGTTGGCAGGCTGGATAAGGATTTCCTCCGGTGTACCGATTTGCACAATTACACCGTCTTTCATAAGAGCAATTCGATCACCAATCCGAAGTGCCTCATCCAAGTCATGCGTAATAAAAACGATCGTCTTTTTCACACGGGCCTGCAGCTCAAGCAGTTCCTGCTGCATATCCTTACGAATGAGTGGATCAAGAGCACTGAACGCCTCATCCATTAGCAAGATATCCGGATCGTTAGCAAGCCCACGAGCAAGCCCTACACGCTGCTGCATCCCTCCACTAAGCTGATCCGGTCGATGATTCTCCCAGCCTCCGAGACCTACAAGTTCCAGAGCCTTCATCGCCAGCTCTTTCCTCTTCTTTTTCTCAACCCCCTGTATTTCAAGCCCATACTCCGCATTGGAGAGTACAGATCTATGAGGAAATAAGGCGAACTTTTGAAACACCATGCCTATATTCTTGCGCCGAAATTGCCGTAGTTGTTCCGCGTTCATTTTGACAACATCTTTTCCTTTGAAAAGGACTTGCCCGGCTGTGGGCTCAATTAACCGGTTCAACAATCGAACAAGTGTCGACTTGCCGCTACCGGATAATCCCATGATGACGAAAATTTCGCCTTCTTCGATACTGAATTCGGCTTTGTTTACACCGACTGTCAGCTTGACTTCCTGTGCAATTTTCTCTTTAGACCACCCTTGATCTAATAATGGAAGTGCCTGTCTCGCCTCTGAACCAAATATTTTGGTGAGCTGTTTTACCTCAATAATAGTCATGGTAGACCTCCTTCTCCCGAAAATAGCCGGGTTATTTCACTCTTACAAGTGTAGCGGACTTGTGAAAAGAAACGCAAAGCCCGTATTGCGATATAATTGATCATACAGTTTAAACTTTATAAACTTTATGTATAGAATACTCCGTTTTACGCCATATTCCTTTCTACATGTATTCTTTACTTCTTGGGGAGGATTTTATTACAATACATGAGTAAAGAAATACTAATGAATCACCTATTTCCCAGGAGGGTCACCATGAATGATTTACAGGGGCTATCGCCCGAGCAAATAGAAAGAATCAGCAAAGCCCGTGAGAGTGTAATTGACTCCATTGGTAAAAACATGGATTTATACGGTATAACTTTATCTATTGGCCATTTATACGGCTACATGTACTTTAATCAGGGACCTGTCACCTTGGACGAATTAAGCCAAACGATGGGGATGAGCAAAACTTCGATGAGCACCGGAGTCCGAACTTTACTGGATCTGAAGATGATTGATAAGGTATGGGGAAAAGGGACACGAAAGGATTTATTCGAGGTCGAGCCGGATTGGTATCAGAATTTCAGTGATTACTTCTCTATTAAATGGAGAAAAGCAGTCGAAGGAAATATGGCGGCACTGTCGAAAACGCTGAAAGAGATTCACTCCATGAAAGAGGATTATGCCGGGAATGAGACAATCTATTCTATCTTAAGTATTGACGAGGCCAAGATTGAAGAAGCTATCAAATACTACCGCTGGCTACTTAAGCTCATTGAAGCTTTAGAGAACGGGAAGATTTTTGATTTGATTCCGAAGGAAGAGTAGAGCTAAGGTCAGAAACCCTGAACGGCTATCTCTGAAAAAACACGGCGAGCCCCTACATTAATAAGGGCCTCACCGTGTTTTTATGTTCAATAAAAGATTCGAATCCATTGGATACTCGCGGCCATCACTTGTGCAGATAATACGATCTTGTGTCTGCCAGTCTTAAGCCCGAAGGGTAGCGGAACTTGGACAAGCTCCCAGTCATCCTCCTTGGTTGTGGCTGTGAATACAGGGGAACCATCAAGGGATACGGTAACGGCTCCCCCTTGCTTCGTTCGGATATAAAGTTCAATCCTGTACGCGTTTGAGACCGAAAAGGCAGGAACCCTGAAGGTATATGAAACCCAGTCTTCCGGTGCAAGCTGGACATACATCCATTCTTCAGCCTTCCATACCTCACCCTTCATGTGGGCAAAGTTAGGGATATTCCTAGTATCTTCGACAAACCGGATATCCACTCCATCCTTCACTCGGAAGTCTAAGCTATGATCCGCCTGTTTGCCTAAGCCAAAGCTTTCGCCCGCTCCCTTATAATCATAAAAAATAGCAGGAATTCGAACAGAAGGTCTGCGGAACAAAGCATTTATGACCTCTGGGCGATAGGTACAGCTTTCAAGAGACAAGTTATCTAAGTACGTCCACAGTATTCGTTCCGCAGATTGTGGATCAGGCTTACTCCCGCCCTGTAGATAGTCGATCAATTGCTGCCAGCCTTCAGGCTTATTGACGGAACAGGGAGAATTAACACTATCCAGCTTCTTCCAAGTCCAAAAATTCCAGGAGATGTCATGATCTTCATAAAGTTGAAATGCCCCTACGAACCAATCATTATTATTCTCCCCGCCTTCGCCCATGAATATAGGAACCTGTAATTCCTCCCGCTTATCCAAAAATTTCTGAATACTTTCTGTATCCGGGTTGTTCCAGTATTTATGAAATTGCAGCATCAGATTATGATCTACTACCTCATTGAAGATTGTCCAGTCTGTAGCCCAATGCACGCCCTCCAAAATAATCATATGACGCGAATCCACTTCCCGGATCGCCTGGATAATATCTTTATAAAGCGGCATTACTAGATCGTTATATTCAGCAAAATAGTTAGGAAGAGGTTCATTAAGCAAATCATAACCTGCTACAATCCACTCGTCCTTATAACGCTCCGCAAGCATTCTCCATAACGCGATAGTCAAACGCTGGTTCGATTCGTTCGTGAACAATTCCGGCTTATCATTCTCAGAATCATCGATATTTGCCCCCGTCTGTCCCCCAGGCGCTCCATGCAAGTCCAATATGACATATAGTGAGCATTGACGGCACCAATCGATGACTTGATCAATAAGCAGCAAGCGTTCACCCTTAATCCTTAAAGGCTCTCCGTCCTCGATCAAGAATCTGGCGTTAATAGGGACACGGACCGAATTAAAACCTTCTGCTGCGATTTGCTGAATGTCCTCTTTGGATATGTATCTTTTATAATAAAGATCCCAGAATTCAGCGGCTTTGCTGTCACCAATCAAATCCGTAATCATCTTCTCGATTCTCCGCGGACGATCCCCTTGTTCGGGGAGATGCCACATATACCCTTCAGGGAGCAGCCAGCTTCCCAATCCAACACCCCGCAGTAATATCTCTTGGCCTATGCCGTTGACGATTTTTTTGCCAACGGCTTTTACAAAACCGGTTACCTCTTGATTTGATTCCATATCCAACTCACTCGTCCTCTCATCTCAAGCTCAGCCTTTAATGGCACCTTCTGCGATCCCACTGAGAATGTATTTTTGCAGCAGTAAATATACAACTATAATCGGGAGCATGGTCAGCACCAAGGAAGCCAGGATAGCCGACCAATCGTTATTATACTCACCAAACAGCATATTGGTAGATATCAGCAGCGTGTAATAGTCAGAATCCGTAAGCATTAGAAGCGGCAGCAAAAAGTCGTTCCACATCCATAATGCATTTAGAATGGCTACCGTTGCTGTAATTGGAAGAAGTAATGGAAAAATAATGACAGAGAACAATCGAAGCTCTCCGCAGCCGTCCATCACTGCAGCCTCATCCAAGTCGCGTGGTATCGATTTAACGAAACCATGATACAGAAAAATAGCCAAAGCAACCCCTAATCCGATGTAAATGAGTCCGAGTCCATAGGTGCTTCCTTGAACATGCAATTCCTTCGAAATCTTCACCAAAGTAATCATAATGGAGTGAAAAGGAATTAAGGAAGATAAAACAAAAAAGGCAAAGAAAAATTGACTTAGCTTTCCGGGTGTACGTGACATTTTGTAGCCTGCCATTGAAGCGAACAGGATAATACCCGTTACCCCAATCAGAGTTATCATGATTGTATTCCAGAAGCTTCTTAGAAAGTCGATTTTATGGTAAGCATCACTATAATTAGCAAACGTTAAGCTGGTGGGAAGAGCTAGAATATGATTCAGCATTTCTCCGTCTGTTTTCAAGGAATTCAACACAGCCATATAAATAGGAAATAATGTAAACACGGCTGCTATTACCAAGATCAGTAGAACCATAATATTGCCTGGACCACGTTTTTTTCGGGAAGAATAAGCGTTCTGCATAGCTCTCATGCCTCCACCTCTCTTCGTTTCATGATCCATAATTGAACCATAGTGATTAGCAATACAATGATAAATAAAATGATGGCTTTGGCGCTGGCATAACCATACCTTTGATTAAAGCGGAAAGCTTCTTCTACGATATTGATCGCGATCACCTGAGTGGATCGTCCGGGTCCACCCCCGGTTAAGGCAAAAACGGCATCGAACACCTTAAAGGAAGTGCTAAGCGTCAGAAAAATACCAATAGTCACTGCAGGATAGATCATTGGCAGCGTGACATGCCTGAAGTTCTGTACACTATTAGCGCCGTCGATGGCCGCGGCTTCACTTAATGATTTGGGAACACCTTGCAGCGCCGCGATGTAAATAACCATCTGATACCCTACACCGCCCCATAATGAAAGAATGACGATAGAGTAGAATGAAAAGGAAGGGTCACCGATCCAGGATTGATCCAGCAGCAACCACCCCGTTTTCTCCGCAATAACTGGCAATACCTTTGTGAAAATAAATACCCACATGAATCCCCCAATAATGAGACTCAGCATGTTAGGCATGAAGAAGATGGTACGGAATAACACTTTACTTCTGCGACGAGACTCCACCAGGACCGCCAGCAGCAGAGCAATTACATTCTGTAGTACAACCATTACAATGACATATTTAAGTGTAAACCCAATGGATTTGATGAAATAAGGATCATTCCCCAGCGCCTCAATATAATTGGAGAACCCCACCATTTGGTAGGTGGGATTCAGGCCGTTCCAATTCGTTAAGCTGTACCATACGCCCCCAAAAGCAGGGGCGATGGTAAACACAGCATAGAACAATAAGGATGGCAATACGAAGGCCAGAAGAATGATGGATTGCTTATTTTTTCTCGAAAGGTTCATCTGCGCTCACTCCCCATCAATCTATAGCCGACTTATTGCACACTTTTAATTGCGGTTTCCCAGGCTTTATCCATACTGCTGATGAATTGTTCCTTCGTTACCTCTTTGGCATAGTAGCTTTGGAGCAGTTTCGCTTGCTCGTCTGTTACACCGTTAGGCAGTTTCAGATCCTGATACGCTTTGCCTTGCTCCACGTATTTGGAAGCTTCGTTCACCCAAGGGAATACCTCATATTTGTGCACTGTCGAAACAGGATTAAATTTCAATTCTTCAAAAAGAGCGGAAGAATCCTTATCATCATAGAAGTAATTCAGTAAATCCAGTGCAACCTCTTTATTCTTGCTTGATTTGGATACAGCCAGAGTCGTCGAGACCGACAGATTAATCATGGTTCCTTCTGGATTGTTACTCACTGGAAGCGGAGCTACTCCGAATTCAATATCAGGGTTAACCTTTAGAATCGTTTCAGCATTCCAAGGTCCTTGAACCCACATGGCAGCCTTGCCATTTGCAAAATCGGTAGAGCCAGCTTCATTGCCAACCTCAAAGGGCTTAGCTGTTCCATTAGCATTAATGAGATCGATAATATTGAAAATATCCTGTACATCCGCGTATGATGCTTCACCTTTGTTCATCTTCTCGATCCAGTCCGGATGCTCGGAGGAGGTAATCCCTCCTAGTGACAGTGCTGTCATTAACTGTGGAACCCAGGATTCCTGAAAAGCCAGCATGAAGGGCTTCACCTTATTCGCTTGCAGCTTCTCTACAACTACCTTCATTTCATCAAGCGTTTGGGGAGGCGCAATGCCCAGTTCATTGAATATTTTTTTATTGTAAAGATAGCCCCACGATGAGCTCTCCAGCGGAAGCGCAACCACCTGACCTTCTAGTGTTACTGTGCTCTTTACGCTTTCGTATAAAGTCGCAATTGCCGGTTGGCCAGACAGATCCTCTAGGTACCCTGCTTTGAAATAAGTTGGCAAATCGTTAGCGTGCACATCAAAAATATCAGGTGCATCATTTGAAGTCAGTCTCGCTTGAAGGACCTGCTTCGCTTGATCAGGATTCGGCATTTCCAGGTCAAAGGTTACCTCAATATTTTTTTCGGCAAGCTCCTTCGCCTTGAACTGTTCGAAATACTTCTCGAACTGTTCTTTAAACCGCGGTGAACCCATTTGAATTTTCAGCTCCACCTTCTGAGCTTCGGCCGTCGGCTCCGCCGTAGCTTCCTCCACAACTTTTTCACCATTGTTCACTGCAGGATTAGCAATGTTTGTGGTACCGCAAGCTGACAGCGATACCAACATCATTAAGCTTGCAAGACCTATATAAAGCGCTTTCTTCATTGTTGACTCCCCCTCTTTATGGTTTGGTGCTCCTTCAGTATAGGGCTAGTATGGGGATTGAAGCATTAGCGCGGATTAGCAGCTTTTATTGCACAATATTGATATCTCTTTCTATTTCTTGCCCTTCTGTATATCTCCTGGCGTCAGACCGAACTGCTTCTTGAATACGCGGTGGAAATAGGCAAGCTCTGTGTATCCGGTCATTAGCGCTGCTTCTTTTATCGAAATGTGAGGCTGTTGCAGCAGCTCTCTTGCACATTCCATACGCCTGCGGATAATGAATTCGGTAAGGTTCTCTCCTACTGTAGTTTTAAATAATCTACTTAAATGTTCCTTGCTTACATAAAAGTTACCGGCGATTGATTCTAACGTAATAGGCTCCAAAAAATGCTTATCAATATAGTCCTTCACCTCAGGGATAAGAAGACGGTTTTTCCTCTTGCGAAGCGTTTCGATTTTATCAATGGCATCTACATAATTGGTTTTAATAATAGCTAGTGTATCGGGTACATCTGTCCATTGTCTTGGCTCTTCGCTTAAAGTGAGATGAAACTCAAATCCGGCTTCATTTTCCAGCATAAACTGCTCCAGAATGTGTAAGAAATCTTCGCCGATCTTAGTAATAAGAGCTGGTTCCAAGCCCTGTGGGTAAATGTCGACAAGAAATTCCTCCAGTTTATCCAGTGCCTGCAAAACGGCCGGCTTACTCAGCTCGAATAGGGCAGCAAAAACGCGCTGCCGCAGGGCGACATACCGGTCCATCGAGAGCGTACTCGGGAATACCAGCGGTGAATCCCAAGAAGTATTTACGGTTTGCTTCTGGGCCTGCAGTTCATGTATACATTTCTCTAGCGCCGCATTCAGCTCGTCCGGATCAACTGGTTTAAGCAAATACTCCACCGCTCGGGACTGAATAGCCTGTTTCAGATACATGAAATCATCGTAGCCGCTCATGACAATAATTTTCAGGAGGGGGAATTGAACATTGATCTGTTTCAGCAGCTCAACACCATCAACACCGGGCATTCTCATATCTGTCAACACAATCTGAGGCCCCAGTTCCTTCATCAGCCGAAGACCTTCCTTGCCATCTTCTGCTTCACCAGCAACCCTTAAGCCTAGCCGGTCCCAATCCCCTAGCGCCTTTACCACCTCTCTCGCCCAAGGCTCATCGTCAATAATCAGTACTTTATTCATTCCTGTTCCCTCCCATTCTGTAAAGGCAGCTTTATGACAAATACCGTCCCCAAATCCGGCTTGCTGAATATTCTCATCGATGCGTCACCGCCATAATGCAGCTTAAGTCTGGATACGACGTTTTGCAGCCCGATTCCCTTACGCACTTTCGGTTTTTCATTCTCCAAATTCGTATTGCCCAATTCAGGCTTTAAGGAACTGCCTTCGGTCAGCGCTGACCGGAGTATCCTTAAACGCTCACTTGGAATGCCAACTCCATTATCCATAAGGAATATCACTAGATGACGCCGAACTTTTTTCACACGGATTTCAATTTCCCAGCTTCCTTCTTTCGATTGCAATCCATGTTCAAAAGCGTTCTCCACAAGCGGCTGTAGAGTGAATCTCGGAACTGTTGTACTATTGGCCCTTCCGTCAGATTCAACGATAATCGTACAGCGTCCCTGAAATCTCTGCTCCTGGATAAACAGGTAATTGCGGACATGCTTAAGCTCATCCTCGAGTGTTGCAATATCATCGCCGCTGCTGATCGAATATCGCAGTAGGTCGCCGATTACCTTCGTTATCTTATAAATTTCAGGCGCGCCTTTGACAAGTGCCATGCCTCCAATTAAATTCAGCGTATTATTTAGAAAATGCGGGTTAATCTGTGCTTGCAGAGCCATAAGCTGCGCATTCTTCACCTCAATTTCCTTCTGGTATCCATTCTCCACCAGTTCCTTCATTCGCTGCATCATCGAATTATAACCTCGTTCCAACAGGCTAATCTCATCATAGCTTCGAATGGATGTCTGCTCGAACTGATGGAGCGGCGTCGTTCTCATGGTTCTGGCAAGGCCTACAATGGGTCTTGTAATCCGCAGGGACACCGCAATGGACAGCAGGATCGAGACTACCGCGAACAACGAACCGGTTATGAGGCCTGCTTTTACCGTGATGTTAGCGCTTTTCGAAATGGTTGAAATCGGCAAGGCTTTAATTAAGGTCAATTCCCCGTCATCCACCCGCTTTATAAAAATATAATAGCTTTCTGTTCGCCTGATTTCCGGTTCTTCTTTCGGGCTATAATCATTCCCTAATTGGCTAATCACCTTTTCGAAACTCTGATCCGGTGTTGATCCTGATAGCCGTTCTCCCTCATCATTGATCAGGAAAACCAGGCTCTCCTCCTCTGATTTCAGAATCGTGCTGACCTCTTTCCATACTTGCTTGTTGATCCGTATAGATAAGCCGCCGAGCAATCGTCTATCTTGGAAGTCGTTAATACTATGAAAGGCATAAATATCGTTGCCGGATTCTTTGAAATACATGTTAATAGGTTCTCGCAACATGCGGCTCCAATTCCCCTTTTCAATATCCAGCGAATAGGTAAGGCCGCTATTTGCATAATTAATGGCATAAGCCTTCTGATTCTGGTACGTGTAGAGCGCTAGTTCATCAATTTTTTTGGAATTGGCATAAAAAGCTTTGGTCAGTGTTTCTTGAATATATTTTTGTGTGCGGAATTGCAAGCCGATATCTTCATTTTCATTCCTATTTAAGCCGTCTATCAGTTCTTGGTCGACCTGCAGGGAATAAAACAATACATCCATTTGGCGGAATAATTCGTCCAAGTACTGATTCGCCCACATCATGCGGGAGTGGTTGGCCTCCAATATTTCTTTCTCCACAGACTCGCGTGTATTGTCCGTGGCAATCCAGGTCATTGTTATTACAGGCAGAGTTGTCAAACAGATCATCAAAATCATCAGCCTATAACGTATGCTTGTTCGTTTCATGCTCGCACCCTCTCCCCTTTTACGCTGACCCCATTCATGTCGCTCATTGTCGAAACCAATTCGTCAGACAGGAATGTTACTCCTGCTCCCAATCCACAAAATTCATTTGGGAAAAGAGTCAAAAAACGGCGATGCCCCTATTAAAAGAGGCATCGCCGTTTTTAAATAGATCACTAAACCTCATAATTAGGGACAACAGAGATATTTCGCTTCACACTTGAACGGGCTTCAAAAGTACCGTCATTCAATCGTGACCGTATCTCTGGCGACAACGGCGTCATTCAACGTACCTGTAGGCAGAATCACCGGAGGAGTGCTAGGCGGCAATGTCACTATAACAGTAGACGAGTTTCCTCCTACAACTTCCTTGACTGAGATATCATCGAATGAAATCGTATGGGACACACCATTTGCAGTAACATCCGTTCCCATCGTTTTTCCGATTAGATAATTTAATTTAAGAGTATTGTTGTTAGTGACTGTAAATTGTGTGCTGTAGGTTGCCCAAGTCGCTGTAACATCAACTTTTGCTGGATTGGATGCTGCAGTAGTATTGGAATATTCGACAATGATTTGTCGCGCTACCGTGGATTTGACCTTAAAGCTGAGCTCGTAGGTTTTACTGGCTTCCAACTGGATATCTTCCTGAAACAACTGTGTATGCCATGGTTCCCAACCTGCGGCTGCTATTGTGACTTCAGCTACTCCTTCATTCACTGTAAAGGTTGAAGATCCTCCTTCACCTGACCATTTAGACCAGCCCGTTTGCCCAATCCCAAATGAACTATTTAATACAAGATTGGTGTCATTGGCAAGAATAGTCTGTATTACAGTGCCGCTTACATAATAGTCAGCTTCTACAGTAATAGTGTACAATCCTTCAATAGGAAATGCCGATGCAGCTATGGTTATTTTACCTGGCTCTATCGTATATTTGCTTGCCTCTAGTGCAGTACCGTTGACTTTCACTGATGTGATCGCACTGCGCCATGCCTCGTTATCCGTAAATATAAGTTCTATCGGATTGGAGACGCGATTATTGCTTTTGTCTTTCAACAGCTCCTGCGGTTTAGAAGGTGCATTCTTAACCTCAAACCTTACATTATCAATGGTAATGTCATGCAATCCATCTACACTTATACCGTCTACTTTACCAAGTAAAAATTTGAGGGCAAGTGTATCATTACTACCTTGGCGAAATTCAAATTCGAAAGATTTAGGCTCCGCTGTTATGTCTATGATCTTTGAAAAAGAAGGCTGATAGGAGGCATTATCGGCAATCACCTGAATTTTGCGTACTGTGCTTGAGCTGGCATCAAATTTTATTACATAATCAATACCGCTTGCCGCCTTCAGATTATTCTGGAACAGCATTACCGAGTAGGACTGAGTCCCCGTGTTCGTGATGCTGAATTTGGCCTTTCCATCCGATACAGCTGCAGTACTTTGACCTCCCTGCTCCGTTAGAAGCCGCTCCCAAGCGTCATAGCCAAAGTTGAACTCCCCATTTAGAAGCGGGAAGTATACCAAGGAGGGATCATAGTAAAAGCTGGTGCGTATCAGGTTAAAATTATCTACACTTATTGTTCCCGCTGATCCGCCCAGTTCTAGAACAAACTGCCCCTCATGATCCGTTACCCCTGCAAGGTTAGGGAAATTCACTTTGATTTCCTGGTTTACCGGAGTCAAATCAATAACTTGCTCTGCATACACACTGCCATCCTTACCAAGCAGCTTTGCATTAGCCGTACGATTCGCTGTGGATGCCGCTTCAAAGGTAAGTTCATAATCCTGCCCCGCAATTAGATAGATCCCTTTTTGCAGCAGCTTCACGTCACCTGTATTACTGCCTGCCTGAGTAACTTGCAGGTTTAATGTCCCTTGAGCATTTACAACAGGGCTTACGGCTGCGCCATTTGCTGCTTCTGTATGCCAATAACTCAACCGGTTCGGTTCACCCAAATCAAAGGTTCCGTTGTATAAATGATTCCCGCTGCCTAATGGAGTCTTAGCCGTATCATGTTCGAAAGGAATACTATCGATCTCCTCCAAGCGTACATTTCCGAACCAGACAGGGGAAGCATTGGTTCCCATGTTGAATTCAACCCTTGCGGCAATATCGGAATCTTCTTTCATTTGAAACATTATTTCATAAGGCTTATTCGTAATCGTAGAGGTTAACTCTGCTTTGAGACCTGGTGAATATCCCGCATACCCCCGCGATTGCCCACCTGTAACACGGACGTTAATGTTCCGGGAGGTGTCAGTCTTTGCATCAAAGCTCAGCTTGTAAAACCGTCCTTTAGCCAAAGATACAATGGCCTGCGGTTGGATGGAATAAGAATTCCCGCCTGCATTGCTGATATTCACTTTGACGAAATTCTTACCTCCAACAGGTTCAAGTGAAAGCGTAGCGTTTGCGCCCGATTCCTTGAATAAAGACCAGTAAGCAGTTTTCGGGATGCCCATTCCAGCATCACCATCAACTTGCTCAGTGAAGTTGTTATTGTATACCAGATTTCCATCCGGAAGTGCAGTTTTGGAGCCAGCCAAATAAGGCTCTTTAGCTATCGTAACCGGCACCGGTTGACGATACTCCCGGCCTGTCAGGTCATATACTCTGACATAATCAATCTCCATACTTTTCGGGAAAACGGTCTCACTTGTCGGATTGCCGTCAAAATTTCCGCCGACCGCCAAGTTCATCAGCAGATGGAATTCCTGATTGAACGGAGCTGGATATGCATTGTTAGCCGGCTGTCCGTTGCTCAGGCTGTACCAGTCATTTTTAGTGGAGAAAAGCACACCGTCTACATACCAACGGAGTTCACCCGGCTCCCATTCGAGGGAATAGGTGTGGAACTCCTCTATCGTCGAATTTCCTGGAAACACGTATTCCTTACCGGAGTAGATATTGTCCGGCCACTGCGCGCCGTAATGAATAGTCCCGGCTACGGTATTCGGACGACTGCCCCAGCCTTCCATAATATCAATCTCACCGGAAGACGCCCATTGACCGTAGACGGTATTCTCCGGCAGCATCCATATTGCCGGCCAGTAGCCTTTTCCCGTTGGAGCTTTGGCCCGGATCTCAAACTTCCCGTAGGTTTTACTGAATAAGCCCTTAGTTTTAATTCGGGAGGAAGTATAGGGCTTACCGCCCTGCTCCTCTTTAAGAGCTGTAATAATTAACTTTCCGTCCTTCTCTTTTACATTTTTCTCCTCGTTGGTGTACCATTGCTGCTCATTGTTGCCCCAACCCGGGTTACCAACTACTGTCCCGTCTCCTAGGTCATAGGTCCATTTCGTGGAATCAATTGTTTCATCATTGAACTCATCACTCCATACCAAAGTCCACGGATTCACAGCGGGTGTTCCGCCACCGCTACCGCCGCCACTGGTCACAGGGGGAACTGTGGATGACACCGTCACCTGACTGGCATTGCCTTTTGGCAGTGCTGCGCCACCGAGGGTAACTCCCTCTGCATTGTTCTCCAGTGCGTTGATTATTGCGCTACCTTGAATGATGCTGCCTTTAGCATTTGGAGCGATTTGCAGCACATTAAGTTGAATCTTATCGTTAAGTACAAGAGTGGTTGGACTCTTCAGCGAAAGCTTGCTGAGCCCTCCTGAAATATTAAGGGTCAACCCAGATACTGTAGAGTCTGTTGTTGTTACAGCTGCAAAGTCCCCTTTAAGCTTCACCGTTTTGGGTCCTGCAGTTACGTGGATATTAGTGAAGCCAGCCCCCGTTAGGCTGCTCTCCTCCAACATTGCACCGGACTGCACGTAGACGGCATCGCATACCGTTGTACCGCTGGCATACACACGAACCTTACCATTTGATTTGGAAACTTGCGTTTCCCCAATCGCAGAGTCTTTGAAGCCTACACTCTGCTCGCCTCCCCCGGAAATAAAGGTTGTACCTATAACCTTTACTTGGCTAAGCAGTGCATTTCCCTCACCAATTCCTTGGGTTAAGTAGAGGTTGCCCTCAATAACCGTGTCCTTCAGGGTAACATCAGCCCGATTGATAATGACATTCCCTTTTACCGTTCCAAGAGAACCCTCTCCGGCAGTAACAACTAGTTCCGAAATCATCCGATCTACCATTGAAGCAAGTTCTGCACGGGTTACAACACCATCCGGTTTAAACATTCCCCCGGGGTAACCCTTAATATATCCACCGGCTGTGAGTGCGGCGATCGCGTTCAAGGTTTCTGCGTTGACTCCGCTGAGATCCTTGAAGCTGACTGCTGTGTTGTCTGCTTTTAGATGAAAAATCTTCTGCAGCGACAGTACTACTTCACCTCGGGTAAGCGGGTGTGTTGGGGAAATCTTATTATCTGTGTCTTTGTTTATATAGCCTGCTGCAATTCCTTTGGCAATGTCACTCTTGTACCATGCTGATTCCTGCACATCAACCGGGAGTACCGCCGACTGCTCCTGATAATTGAAAATACGATTCATGATGGCCGCAAACTCTGCTTTGGTTACCACTTTTGCGGGACGGAAAGATCCATCCTCATATCCGTTTATGACTCCATTCCCACTCCACCGCTGTAAAGGTCGAACAGCCCAATGATCTGAGCTCACATCCGTAAACGCTTTCATTACATTCGCCGGGCTGTCTGGAATCGAATTAGCCGCGAACGTTGTACTTCCCGCTACCGGAGATAACAGTCCGGTAACCAGCACCATAGCTGATAGGATTGCTGAGACGTTCCTCTTCATTCTTGATTTCTCCTCCTTAATTTTCGTAAAGTTTCGTCATCGAAGATGAAAAATCGAAATCGGTTTCGATAATGCTATTGTTGACTAGAATGCTTGTTTTGTAAAGAAGTAATTTGAGCTTTTTTTCCAGCTGAAAAAGGTTCGGTCTATTGCCTGTGCGGGAACCGTTTGACTTGTTTTTACATTAAGAATAGAATTAAATCAAATTGAATTTCATGTCGAATTAACTATAAAACTCCCTATTTTTATTGTGTTTTTCACGAAAAACCTATATTTAAGCCGGAAGGTGGCACTACGTTGCAATTAAACATTAAGATGATCGCCGAGATGGCTGGGGTTTCGGTTTCAACCGTTTCGAAAATTATGAATAACTATAGTGATGTTTCCGAAAAAACGAAACAAAGAGTGCTTGAGATTATCGAACAGACCGGATATTTACCCTCCAACTCTGCCAAAACGCTCGCAACCAAGAAATCCAGCTTAATTGGCGTGATTTTTGCCGGAGAATTGAACGTTGACTTTACGCATCCCTTTTTTGTCGAGGTCCTAAATTCTTTCAAGAAGCAGATGGGCGTGCTCGGTTACGACCTCATCTTCTTTTCCAATGAGAAGTTTATTAGCGGCGGAGACTATTTCTCCCGTTGTCTGCATTTCCATGTGGACGGCTGCGTCATTATTTCAGGACAGAAGATGGAGAATGCTATTCAAGAGCTCGATATGAGCAGTATTCCTTGCATTGGAGTAGATCTGGAGCTGAAAGGCAAAAAGTCGGGATATGTCATGTCGGATAATTTCAAAATCTCATCCAAGGTTGTGGAGCACTTCTATTTGCTTGGATACAGAGAACTTGGATTTATCGGAAGCACGGCAGATTCGAACATTTCTAACAAGCGGGAAGAAGGCTACATCAAAGCCATTGAAGGCTTCGGTATGACTGTGAATGAGAAATGGTTTGTGCACGGAGATGACTTCTTTGAACCTAGCGGGTACGCAGCCATGAAGCAATTATTACAGGCCGGTAATTTGCCAAAAGCCATCTTCGCTGCTTCCGACCTGCTTGCACTCGGAGCCATTCGGGCCTTGAAGGAGCATGGGCTCCGTATCCCGGAGGATGTTGCCATCATTGGGTGTGATGATATTGAGGCTTGTAAATATACCAGCCCCAAGCTGACGACCATCCGCCAGAACAAGGAAAGACTTGGCGTGCTCGCGGCTCATATGCTCTTCGACCTGATAAATAATCAATCCGAGGGCGGCTCCTTTGTCGTCGAACCTGCCTTGGTTGTCCGGGAATCCTGCGGAAGCCAGAATAGGTAGGGTAGACACCGATACCAGCGTTGACCATGAAATCCCTGTTTACAAACAAGAGACCCAACACTTTTATAGTGAAGGGTCTCTTTTCTTTTCGTTTAATCCAACATAAGACACCCGAAAGGATCTATCTGCAAATAAAGTCTATCCGTGTTCTTAAAGGTCGATCCAGACAACAAATCTGTAAGAACACTCTTATTCGAGTGGTAAGGGGACAGTTCCAGTTGATAGCTATTTGGAGAGTTATTGATGATTAGTCCCATATTGTGTAGACCGCTCTTCCTTACATAGCCAAGTACATTGCGTGCTTCATCCGTAAACCATGGATGGAACGAACCTTTTCGCAGCACATCATGGCTCATTCTTAACGAAATCAGCTGTTGGTACCATTTGAACAGTTCCGTATTCTGATCCTGCTCCTGCCAAAGCATTGGTTTTCTGCAGTGAGGGTCGGTAGCGCCTTCCATGCCAACTTCATCTCCGTAATAGATCATCGGAATGCCTACATAGGTCAGCTGAAAGAAAACAGCCAGCCTCATCCGCCGTTCTGCAGTGCTCTCCCGGTCCCATCCACGTCCTCCCTGCTTGCAAGCCGTCATAAACCGCAGGGTATCGTGGCTTCCAATAAGCTGGAACATTGCCGAATTAGCTCGGTCGTTATACAAGGCTTCCTGATGGAGGACTTGTTCCATAAAGCGGGCAGGACCCGTCGATTGTTCAGCGTAGAATTCCAACATCGCATCACGCAGCACATAGTTCATAGTACCGTCGAACTGATCCCCTCTCAGCCATGGCCCGGAAGCGTGCATAATCTCACCAATCAGCAGCAATTCAGGATAATCCGCCTTAAGTTCTTTGCGAAAACGTGCCCAGAATAACGGATTGACTTCATTAGCCACATCCAAACGCCAGCCATCAATACCTGCCTCCCGCACCCAGTACTTGGCAACGTCAATCATATAATCAGCTACTTCCACATGGTCCATATTCAGCTTAGGCATACTCACTTCAGCTTTGCCGAACGTTTCATAACTCGGAGCCGGGCTCTGTGTGACCGGATAGGAATGAATGAAGAACCAATCCTTATACAGGGAGTTCTCCCCTTTTTGCAGCACATCCTTAAAGGCAAAGAAAGCGTCCCCTGAGTGATTGAACACGGCATCTAAAACAACCTTGATTCCATGCTGGTGTGCCACACTTACCAGCTTCTTCAAACCGTCCAAGTCCCCGAATGCCGGGTCGATGTTATAGTAATCGGTGGTATCATACTTGTGCTCTGAAGGAGACTCAAATATAGGCGTCATATATATAACGGTGATCCCCAGCTCCTGCAGGTATGGAATTTTGTCCGTTATCCCTTGCAAGGTTCCCTGATTATAGCTGCTGGGATAAATTTGGTAGGTAATTGCATCCGAGATCCATGAAGGAACCTCCAGCGCTTCAGAACGGTGAAAGTACGCATATTGAAAAGATCCCGCACGTTCCCGATTCTCCGAAATTCCCCGCTCTCCATACCATAGATAATCACCGGATGTATTTTCTACATAGAACAAATATCTGCTTCTTTTAGTGTCCGTCTTAATCATAGCTTCATGAATCTCATAGGCACCGGCTGATCCGATTCTCTCCATTAATAGAGGGATTTCCTTTCCCGGGGAATCATATCGGTCGGAATGAATAACGGTACAGGATAATTGCTGGCCGCTTTGAACAAATAATCTGAGCTTCAAGACACCATGACCTACCGGAAAAGCAAACGGATCTTCACACGTATGATACAAAAACCATTTTTGGGACATAAAATACAACTCTCCTTCTATCCATCTATCGTTCGTTTATATTTATGTTATTATGGTTACAAATCATGTTACAAGTCGAGAGGGAAAACGATGAAGGTAACCATTTCGGATATTGCCAAAGCTGCCAATGTGGCTAAATCCACCGTATCAAAGGTGCTAAACGATTCTCCAAAAATATCGCAGGAAACGAAGCAAAGAGTCCGGGAAATCATGAAGCAAATGAACTATACCCCCAGCAGCATTGCTACGCAATTAGCCAGACAAAGCAGTTACAACATCGGCTTGCTTGTAGATATGTCCAAAGAAAGTGAATTCTTGAACCAGTTCTTTTATAACATTATCGGTGGAATTGAGAGCGTAATCGTCTCTCTGAAATATGAACTGACCCTTTCGAATGTGCAGCATAGTAACCCAGAAGGGCATTTTCTCAATAGACTTGTGCTTAGTAAACGTGTTGACGGGATTATTGCCAACAACTCTGTGTTGACGGAGGAACTGTCTGCAGAACTGGGTCGCCTCCAGTTCCCCTTTATATCCATTGGTGAGCTTGCGGGCTCCGCAGGCTGGGTGGACTTTGATAATGAACTGGGCGGAAGAATGCTAACCAGCCATCTGCTGGAACAAGGCTACTCCGCTGTTGCCTTTATTGGTGGTGAAGAGAAGGAAAAAATATTTACCCACCGCTGTAACGGTTACATGCAGGCTCTTCATCAGTCCGGTTTCACCGTACATAAGGAATGGATTGTGAATTGTAAAGCCAATGAGCATGAAGGGTACCAAGCCGCTCTAAAGCTTCTGCAAGGGGAAAACCCGCCCGATTCCATCGTATGCATGAGTAATTATGTTGCCTTCGGTGTACTTCAGGCTGCCAAGGAACTCGGCATTAATGTACCCTCACAGCTCGGTGTCGCCGCTTTCGATGAATATCCCTTATCCCGATATACAACACCTCCTTTAACATCGCTTAATATTGATACCTTTAAGCTCGGTGTATCTTCAGGTCATTTGCTGATGGACCGAATCCTTAACCCTAATATGCCAACACGTCATGTACTGCTGGAGCCCGAGCTCATTCCGCGCGAATCTACCCTGAGGAATTCTTAACTTATCAATAAGCGACTCCCGCTGGGAGCCGCTTATTGGCTTTTATTATTTTCAAAGATATAGGCTTCTTAATGTTTTACTTAAAGATTTATTGGTCCTTCCAGCGTTGAACCGTTAGCGTCACGGTCTGTGCTCCGCCGGATGGTGTCAGCGTACGGTTGGCTATATCCGCATTTGCCGTAGTGGTTTCCACTGTCGCCCAGGTTCCGCGTGTCATCTTGTACTGTACTGCTGTTCCAGCAGGAAGACTTAATGTAATGGAATAAATGCCATCGCTTCCTTTGGTGAGCTGGTAGGCAGGATCGGCAGCATTCCAGTTGTTGAACGTGCCGGTGAGATACACTGGTCCGCTGGCTGGTGTAGTGGACGGAACGGTTACTCGGAACGTAACACTGTCCGCCTGTGGTACTCCTGCAGTGATGCTGCCGTTAACAAGACTCCATGTCCCGCTGTCAAAATGATAGTTACTGCTTCCGTTACTATCCCACGTACCACTGCCGTTATTAAAGGCTGCAGTCAACCCCGTGGCACTGCCTAACTGGATAGTGATCGTACTGTATCCACTATAAGAAGAGGATTGCATTTGTACGCCTGGCGCCGTCGTCCAAGTTGTAGCTCCATCCAGCTTGTAATGAATATAGGAACTGCTGAACGATGTATTCTTATAGTAGATCGTAACACTGTTTCCCGCCGGTGTTGTCACTGATGCCGCTGCGCTAGCCCCAGATAAATTCGCGGCTGCATCATACGCCTTCACCGTATAGCTATAGGACGTATTGGCCGTTAATCCGTTATCTGTATACGCAGTTGTTGATGAGGTGCCAACTTTGACGCCATCACGGTAAATCTCATACCCCGTTACCGCTACGTTGTCACCCGCTGCACTCCAGGTGATGCTGGCAGAAGTTGCCGACACGGCCTGTGCGGCTGTATTTAACGGTACGGTTGGAGCTTCCGTATCTATAATCGGAGGCACTGGTGCGCCCGACTGGATGCTTCCGGTTGGTGTATACGTCCAAGTCCCTGTGCCGAACAGATAATTCAAACCGCCATTGCTGTCCCACGTGCCGCTGCCGTTATTGAAGCAAGCTTCAAGTTGGGTTGCCGAGCCGATATTAATCGTAATTTTGTTATAGCCAGTGACCTCTGATACAGGCATCACCACACCCGGTGCCGTCGTCCACGTGCCTCCGACAGGACGGTACTGGATATAAGGTGTAGTGTAGCCTTGCTTATAATAGACAGTCACATTATTCCCTGCCGGTGTCGTTGCGAAGGCAATTGCACTTAGTCCTGATAGATTACCTGCAGCATCAAAGGCCTTGACCGTATATTGATAGGTAGTGCTAGAAGTTAAGCCATTATCCGAATAGGAAGTCGAAGCCGTTGTTCCAACCTTAATTCCATTGCGGTAAACCTCATATCCCGTTACACCCACATTGTCTGTAGAAGCGGTCCAGCTCACCAATACGCTGGAAGCGCCTTGTGCCACTGCTGTCACATTTGTAGGAGCAGTTGGAGCAATCGTATCTACGATCAGCTGCTTCGCGTAAATTTTGGAGCTATTCGCACCCACAGAGACTGAGATTTGCTTCCCGGAAGCTCCACCGGATTGAACAGTCACTGTATCCGCTGTATTTAATTGATTCACTAGAACGGTTCCCACAGCCAAGGTGCTTTCTGCACGCAGAGGAATGGTTACACTTTGTGTACCGCTGGTTGCGTTACTGAACACAGAGATGACTTCCTGTCCCAGATTGGCTCCACTATCCACACGACGGGAAAAAGCATACAGATTCTGAGCAGACCACATTTCACGCTGTGTTCCCGTTCTCAGGGCTTCGTAGTTACTACGGATCCCGTTCAGCTTCGCCACATATTGATAAGTGCTTGTATTTTCATTGAAATAATTCTCCAGTACATTACCGCTCGCATCCCGCTTCACCATGGACCAACGGTTCCACGTATCGGCGATTCCGCCTGTCATCAGTTGTCCATTGCCATTTCCTTTATTCTGTTCTGTCCCTTGGAAAACAACTGGAGTTCCCCGTACCGTAAAGATGAAGGTAAGAGCATTCTGCAGCTTCTCCACACTTCCGCCAGCCTCTGTTAAGAAGCGGTTACGGTCATGGTTATCGATAAAAGTAACCATGTGATTGGCATTCCCATTGTAGTTAGAATCGAGTGCCAGTGTGCTTTTGACATTAGCATCGAACGACTGTCCATAAGCAAAGCTGTTAAGCACAGAGAAGAACATAGGGAAATCCAGCATGCCCCACTCTTTATTGGTGCCGACCCAGCGTGAGACAAAGGATACATTGCCATCGAAGTTCTCTCCAAAGGTATTCACACCCAGCAAATTTTGCAATTCGCCAATATCTGTAGGTTTAATTAACTTAGCGGCGTCCACACGTGCTCCATCGGCTCCTGTATAGTCAAACCATGCCTTGATGGAGTTAAAAACAGCCGCTTTGGCTTCTGGAACATCAAAGTCGATGTCATCCAGTCCACCTAAATCGTGATTCTCAAGATAATCTTGTGCCCATTGATCATATCTACCGTCTGTAAGGCTCCAGTTAATATCTCCGTTATGGTGATACCACGCCGGATTATTGAACGGTGCCACAGGCTGCAGGCCGGCGATATCATAGTAAGCCTGAGTTCCAAGCATATAGTCTCCGATATGATTCGGTACGACATCGATGATTACCTTGATGCCCTGTGCATGCGCTGCATCCACCAGTGCTTTCAGTTTCTCTTTCGTTCCGAAGTAAGGGTTAGCCGCATTTGGGTCCTTAACATTGTACCCGTGGTAGGCTGTGTTTTTCCCCGTTCCATTGTTATCCCGATTGGTCATCTGCGGCTCAGCTACCGGTGAGATCCAGATGGCTGTATAGCCCATATTCTTAATGTAGGGAAGCTTGTCGATAACCCCCTGCCAGTCCCCGCCTTTCATATATCGAAAATCATCTTCAGAAGTTTCCCCGTAACGTATTGCTGAGCCTGTAGCATTGTTGGTGGAGTCTCCATCGTTGAAACGGTCAACCATAATCTGATAAATAGAGTCGTTCTCCGTTATGGTGCCAATACTCGCCGCATGAGCTTTTGATGGTGATAAAACAAACAGTTGAATAGCAATGGAAAGAACCATAGACGTAATCAGAATCGGTAAAAGCCATAATTTACGTTTCAATTCCTCATCTCCCTTTCTTAATAAAGCGCATACAAAACTGTGGATTAACTTCTCTGCCTGGTAATGGTTAGAAACTCCCCGGGGTAAATCAATCTTTTCTGCTGAAATAATGGTCAAATTCGGAGGATGCAGCTGCAGTGTAGGTTAACAATTAAAAGGTAAAAAGGATTCGTGGTGCTAGCTGGAACGAGGCGATAGGTGTAGCTGTAAAAAGAATCATCACTTAGGGAAACCGGTTTCCCAATAAGAAAATAACATGCGTTTCTATACCTTGTCAACCTAAAACTGCTGTATTTTTGCACACAAACACATCACAAAACAGCGCGGCCCAGGATTTCTCCAAGAACCGCGCTGTTTTTATCTAAATTTTTATTCCATCGTATACGTATATTGCGGTGAATCGTATTGCGGGCCGGATTTCTCATACGTGAACCAATACTTCAGAGCCTGACCGGTGCTAATTCCACTTACCGTATACTCCCATGCTGAGCCGTTCAAAGTCATACGTAAATTGAGCTGCGGCCCATTATTTATTGTGTAGTGCACATCTACATAGAGAGCACTAGTTGTAGGTGTGAAGGCGATCTTAGCTGTAGTCGCCCCTGTCTTCGTAACCTGTGCAGTATAATCCGGCGTTGTAATCACACCTCCGCCGCTGCTGTCCATTGTTACTGCAACCGCATTACTCGCTCCTGACACATTACCCGCCGCATCGTTTGCTTTTACCGTAAAGGTATATGCTGTGTTCGCGGACAATCCGCTTACGGTTGCTGATGTTCCTGTCACCGGCAGTGATCCACCGTTGTAATAAACGGTGTAGCCTGTCACCCCCACATTATCGGTTGATGCTGACCATGACAAGGATACACTGCTTGATGTTTTGCCTGTAGAAGCAAGATTAGCTGGTGCTGAAGGTGCAGTTGTATCTCCGCCTCCACCCCCGTTCCCGGTGTTGAAGCTGTTGGCCGGAACCGAAACACTAGTACCGTCAGAGAAGGTAACGGTCTTCGCAACGTTGGTGTAGTTATAAGCAATGTAGGTCTTTACTCCATTTTTGTTAAACACTGCTGCTATCGGGGAATTAGCTGTAATCGTTGAATCTGCATTGCCCATGGCATCCAAATTGTAGATCCAGTGATACGTATTGGCCTTGGAGTTGCCGCCTTCCGTTCCCCCGGATCCCTCAGCCGCTCCGGTAACCATAGAGCCAATTCCTGCACTGAACTGGGATTTGGCTTCCGTAGGATTTGAGATTGCCCGGTACATCCAGACTAGATCCCGCCACATATCCCAACTCGTTCCGCCATTTTCCGAAAGCATGGCGTTGTAATTTTTGTTCGCGTAGCTAGGATAATGAGTCAGATACAATGATCCCGCTGTAATTGGCAGCCAGTTAATGCCGTGGACCTGCTCCGGATTTGCAGTGAACCACGTTCCGTTGGCTCCCTTGCCGCCCCAAATCATAGTTACAACAGAAGGCGTGTAGGATGCAGGGTGAGTATTGTCCTGAACATCGAACCAATATTCGTTAACCGCATTCATTTCCGTAGTGTAGAGATAAATGCCAAGATCACGCACCGTTGTATTGCCTGTGGCTTCACCCCATAAAATCAGCCCCGTCCAGGCGTTCATTGCCTCAGAAGAGGATTCGTTATTGTTGCCGTCATCGAACTTAGCATGACCCGAAGCCCAGGTGTGGCCCGCGTAAGGATCAAAATTACGGAGGAATGGAAACATGGTATCGTTGCGGTCAATGTTCGCAATGTCGCGAATCAACAAATTCACCATCGGCGCATAGTTGCTGGCCCATGTCTTGTCGGTACGAGCCACCTCTGCCGCTGCCTTAATGAAATAACCATAGTGGAAGTGATGGTCATTCAGCTCATCTGCACTGCCGAAGCTAGCAGGATAGCCGATTAATGTTCCCCAATTGTTGTTGTAATAGAACAGGTTGCTGCTCTTCAGATTGCCGCTACCATCACTTGCCTTAAGCCAATCCTGCAGCCGGTTTTTGATTTCTCCCCGGAACTGATTGGCGGCCGCCGTATCTCCGACCTGATCCGCAATCGGTGCCAGCACAGCCAGCTTGCCTAACCGTTTACCGAGATAATAAGTATCGTTTCCGCCCGTGTAGGTCAAGGCTTCTTCTTCGTTGACGTACCCGCCGAGGGTCGTTTTGTTATAACTTCCTTTATCGGGTAGAGACGGCAGTACACCCGTAAACTTCATATTTGTAGTAAAAGAGGAGCCTTCACCCGTCTTTATCGTTCCTCGTACGGAGTTGTAGGTATAGGACAAAAGCGACTGTGCTGTATTTTTCCATTGATGTGGGTAAAGAGCGTAGATCGTGCCGTTTTGGGTACCTTCTTTAGGTGTTGTCGTATAAGTAAAAGTCGTAGAGACCTCGCTGTTAGCCGGATTGTAGGAGTAGTTCATCTTCGTGTCTGTTACATGCGAATAGGCATATTGCTTGAATTTATTCAGTGTGGCTGCTGTATTATCGGGGAGTACCGCTATCGAAAAATAATTCTTTCCATTCAGATTGTTCGTCAGGGTGTTCGTTCCAATTCCGGACCAGGTGCTTCCTGTCGGACCAAACAACGCGTAATGAGCTCCTTCCATCGTAATCCCGAGCACGGAGCTGCTCGCTGTTCCCGACCATATCGTAGGTGGAGAATAGAATTTCAGTGCGGGATTGCCGCCCCCGTATGAGAAGTAAACGAAAGGGGAACCGTGTCCGTACGTAGCTGTTATGGAGTTCGTACTGCTCTGATAAAGCGCTTTCACAAACCAATCATTAAAACCGTCCACTTTGGCATCTGGGAACGTTGCTGAAGCGGAATGACCGACGGTAAAGTCATGGATATCATTCATCCAGCCCGCAATGGCGGCGCTGTTCGTCGTAATCCGATTGCCTGGGTAATAAATCCTCATCCCGTCACTCTGGTTTTTGACAGCTAGGGGATGCGGAAACTGTGCATTGGAGTATGGAGTCCACGCAAGGCTGCTCCACCAGTCGTTCGTCGGCATTTTTCCGGTAACATTACTAGACTTATAGATTTGAGACAGTACATCAGTAACACCTGGAGGTAAGACGGTCGAATAACTGCCTGAACCCATAGGAACCTCGCCGGAGAATGCAGAACCTATGCCCGGCAGCATATTAAGCATAAGAAGGAAAACCAATCCAAACCGAAACACATGTTTCATTTGAAAGCCTCCTAAATAAAGGGTGGAAAGTCGTTTTCGTGAATTCCGGCATCGAAAATAGCGAAATTCGTAAGTTATTCGAAGTTAAATCACTCACTTTACCGAAAACGATTTCGATGATATTATGTCTTATTTAATTTAACATATCAAGTAATATTTATCTGAATATGGGTATTTATTTTCGATTCTTAACTAAGCTGCTTATAGAGGCGTAGGATCGGATATCTGCTGATCCAAATCCAGCTGTACCAACAACCCGGCGTGCGTAAGTCCGGCACCGAAGCCGTACATTAGAACCTTCTGGCCATTCTGCACTTTGCCTTCACGGATACCCATATCGAGCGCCAAAGGAATCGTCGCAGCGGAGGTATTGCCAAAGTTCACAAGGCTATACAGAACCTGCTCCATGGAGTAATTCATTCTCTCACAAATGGGTTCAATAATTCGCAGATTGGCGCTATGAGGGATAAACCAATCTACTTGATCCAGCCCGGTTTCCGCCTTCATAAGCAGCTGTTCGACCCCTTGAGGAACCGTTCTAACCGCCCAGCGAAACACCTCTCTGCCGTTCTGAACTAACATTTGTGAGTCAATCAACTCGATATCATTAATGGAGCGGGATAGAGCTGTTCGATACACATGCTGAGCCCCGCTTCCGTCACTTCCCAGGTTAAATCCGAGAAATCCTGATAACTCCTCAGACTTCTCCACCAATACTGCACCTGCCCCATCACCAAATAAGATACAGGTACTGCGGTCTGTGTAATCTGTTATTTTAGAAATAGTATCCGCACCGATGACTAATACCTTACGATGTAGCCCTGAGGCCACAAAGCTGTTGGCTGTATGCAATCCATATACAAAACCTGAGCAGGCCGCACTCAAATCCATAGTCCCGGAAGTCACTGGAATCCCCAAACGATGCTGAATGATGGAAGCTACTGTGGGAAAGGTGAAGTCAGGTGTGCTGGTAGCCACAATTACCATGTCCACATCCTGAACGCTTTTACCGTACCGCACGATCAAATCCTCTACGGCAGCCACACATAAATCGCTGGTGAACTCATTCTGTCGGCTGATTCTACGTTCCCGGATTCCGGTTCGTTGAACAATCCATTCATCATTGGTCTCCACCATACGTTCCAGATCAGTATTCGTTAGTCTTTGAGCCGGAACGTAAGATCCGATAGCTGTAATTTTAGCTCCTGTCATCCCTTCACCCCTCTAATTAGTATCTAGTATTAGTACTTGGTACTAATTATAACAAAGAGAAAGCCTGATCTGCAACTGCAGTCAAACATTCTCAAATCCATTGAAGCTTTTTCTCAGAACAGCTATGACTTCCGCAATCTTCTTTTTCTCAACCCAATAATCACAGCTGCCGCCGCTAAAATAACAAAAAGGCCTACAGCAATGCCAATATTCCTAAAGTTGGGTACGTAAATCACCATACGAATGGGTTCGGAATCAATCATCTTAATATGCCAGGTTAAAGTCCTTCCATCCTGCACCGCCGCATTGTTATCGCCATAGACATTGAAAGGCAAGGTTAGACTAAAATCAAAAGCGAAGCCCTGCAGCATCAGCCGGACTAGTGGTTTTGATAGAGTTGATGAATCTATATTTTGCAGGATTTTATCGGAATAGGAGTTTAAATGAAGCTGCGTTTCCACTGCATATTTGGTATACAGCCACCTGTCTGTTGTCTCCACGTTCGTATCCACCAGATCGCTGTTACTGTGGCTCATCATGGACCTCAACTCTTGAAAGGAAGCGTACGTTTTCAGATATTGATACTCTGTTGAGCTACCGTCTTGGCTTTTCTGAAGTGGAATGCCTACCTCCTGCAATCTAGTGATCAGGTCATCCATCCTACCGCTTACCATCGATTGTGTACGAGAATCCAGACGGAGGTTGACTGCCGTATCAATACTCCCGTTCCTATTCACGGTAACATTGGCAGATCCTTTGGCGCAACCGGATAAAAGAACCAGCGTAAGAGCCAGTAAAACAAAGATGGAAATTTTTCGCCATCTATACCGCATTTGCTCCACCCCTCTATTAAACCCATCATACAGGTATAGAGAGCAGGCATCCATAGTTAAAGTAAAATCAAGATTAATGCCTTAAGTAGTCCTCCAACAATACGTCCCCACCGTCTTTGCTGGAAGTACAGCCGTGAACTGATTCCCCTCACATAACACTCGAAACTCCTGTTCCGATTCGGTTTGATTGATGACCACCGCAATCACACTACCGTCAAGGTTTCGGAATACAACATTCGTTACGGTATCGGTTGAGCCGTAAGTGCTCTCGATCCTTACCGCACCCCGCCGAACAAAACGGGTAAACTGCCCCAGCAAATAATATTCGGGAGTCAGCCAATAACGATCTGCCTCTGTTGCATCCTGAATGAACATTGTCGGCCCCGGTGTTCCAAGCCATTGATGCGTTCCAATTCGGCTGTCGAGCATAGTGACCCACGCATTGTAGCTGCTGGCATAGTTACGAAAATACAACGCTATGCGATCTGCTCCCTGTGTACCCCATACTGATCGCTCAGTCAGATAAATCGGCTTATCCGGGTATGAGGCATGGATCTCGCTCATAAGTTCCGGCTCTCCTTCATAATCGTGAAGAGCAATCCCGTCTACTGCCGCGAATCCGTCTATATCATCTAGTATCGGTGTTACATAAGCCCGGACATCACTGAAATTTTGATCGAAAATCCAGATTTCCGTTTCCAATCCATGCTCAGTGAATTCCTTTTTTAAGGCCAACGCCAACTCTTTCTGCCGCTCCGGGGACATGTAGCAGCTCGGATAATCCGTTTCCAGCAAGGGTTCATTTTGCAGAGTCATTGCATAGATTGGAATGCCCTGTTCTAGGTAGGCTTGAATCGCCAGACGATAATACTTAGCTAATGCTTCAGTGTACTCTATACCTTCCTTTAACTGTCCTCTTTTCAAACTTCCATTCGTCTTCATCCATGCAGGGGGGCTCCAGGGTGATGCGAATAGAAGGGTGTCTGGTGCAGCCGCCAGAAGCTCCTGAATCGTATTTATAATCGATAAATCTATATCTTTTTGAATCGAGAATTGCTTCAGTTCGAAATCCGTTTCGCCATCGGCGATATCATTATAAGTGTAGAAAGACTGTGCCGTAAAATCCGACGTTCCTAGCGTAATTCGAAAAAAATTAAATCCAATTCCCTGATCCCCTTTGTCCGTCAATTGTCTCAGAATACTCGTACGTACTGAAGAACTCATCTTAGACAGGTTATGGACTGTTGTTTCTTCCACAGAGGTGCCTATCCCCAGAATCTCTTGATAGGTATGATCTGGTGAGATTATAATAGTGCTCCTACTAGTTGCTTCTGGAGCCGTCCACTGAATATCCGGCTGACGACTTAGCTGGTGGGTAAGTTCAGCAGGATCTTGAAACCATTTTTTATCCCCGGGCATCGATTCCGAACTGAGCCATACTTCCACCTTTTCTGAGGTTCCTATTCTACTAGCCATGTGCTGAATCTCTCCTTTTAATATATGGGTTTAGATTTTCCCTTTATGGATAAAAAGAAAGCGGCGAAAACTCCGCCGCTCCCCCTTTTTTCATGAATCCAGTTTATTGAATTCCTTTTTCATCAAAATACTTACCGGATTCCTCTTGAACATAAGCTAGTAGTTTTTCAACACCCGCTGCTTTCAGCTTCTCACGGTAGGTTTTTAAAGAAGCATCTACATCCGGGGTCAAGCCCAGCATAAGCGGTTTTCCATATTGCTCGAAGACTTGGTTAACAGCTGCCAGTTCGGTTTTTACAGGCTCATAATCCAGATAGATAGGCCCGAAAATGTCCTGTTTGCTGATTGGCTTGAACTCTTCCTTCAGTGCATCCAGTCCCTCCCAGCCTCCTTTTTCTTTCTTCATATTCCCTTCATACCGCCAGCCCCAGCTTGCTATGTCATAACGCGGAGTCACGTTCAGGTCTACGCCCGGTGCCGGAATGACAATCGTCTTATCGTCCTCGCCTTTAGCCCAGTGCGTGCCTTCAATTCCGTACGTCATCAGGTTAAAGTACGCCGGATCATTACGAAGCTTGTCGAGCACCATGAGTGAACGCTCCGGGTTCTGTGAGCTCTTCGGAATCGCCATACCGTTTGCGATTGGGAGTGTAGGAATAACATAGTTGTGGAAACGGGTGAATGGGAAATACCCAACATCCATCTTCAGTCCCTTGGCTTGGATCTCGTTAATAAAGCCGCCCGCACTGGACGGGTTACGCCAGTAAATAGCGCCTTGCCCAGTCTTAATGAAATCGCCTGCTTCTTGCTTAGAGGAGAGGGAGTTTTTGTTCCAGTAGCCCTTTTCTTCCCACTCCTTCATCTTTTTCACCCAAGCCTCATACTCATCCGTGAAAGGAACGATCTGAATATCACGCGGGTTCTCATAGGAGGTAGCACCGATAATCTCTCCGCTGATCATCTGGAAATCATTCCAGAACCGGAACAGGCGGTTTACGTTTTCATAGGCCGCTCCGTTGATCGGAGTTACATTTTTCTTGGTTTTTACCGCATCAAAATACGCTTCAATGGAAGCCAGATCCGTAAATTCCGGTAGGCCGAATTCTTTAAGCCAATCTTCCCGGTAGACATAACCGTCCGGCGTGTACTCGGAGTTGGTATTAGGCACTGCGAAAATCCCATCGCCCACCGTAACTGAATCCCAGTCCTGCTTAGGCACATTTCCCCAAGTCACCGGAGCATTCACGGGCAGCAGTTCTTTTAGATCCAAGAAGGCACCTTGCTTAGACAGCTTGTAGAAGTCGGCCCAGTTGGAGGCAAAAATCATATCGATTTTTTCTCCAGAGGTTAACAGCAGGTTATATTTGGTCATCCAGTCATTCCATGTCGTAAATTTCACGTCGATGGTTGTATTCAGGTCCTTCTCGAGCATTTTGTTCCACTCGGCGATAATCTTATCCTGATCCTTATGCGCATCGCCAACCAGATACCAGGTAAGCTTCACCTTTTTTAGCGTCTCTTTGCCCGCTTCACCTTCATTGGCAACCTTGGTTTCATTCGTATTTGTACCTTTGTTTTCCGCTGCCCCGTTGTTATTTCCGCCCCCACAGCCCGCAACCAGCGAGATCAATAAAGACATCATAAGAACTAGCGTTAATCTCTTTGTTCTCTTTCTCACAATTGACTCCTCCTTAAAGTTTGTCACCCTGTCAGTACTATAAAAATAAATGCTATGTCAGCCGGTCACCCGGTTCTAACCTTTGACAGCTCCAACCGTTAGTCCCTTCACGAAGTAACGCTGAACGAACGGGTAGAGCAAAATAACCGGACCCGTGGCGATGACTGCGACAGCCATCTTTAACGTTTCTGTAGGCGGTACGACGTTCGCAGCCAGATATGACCCGTTATTCGTCTGCAGAACCGCTGCACTGGACAGAATTTTATAGAGCAGGAACTGCAGCGGGAACTTTTGATCCGATGTGATAAACATGTTGGCATTGAACCAGTCATTCCAGTATCCGAGCCCAAGAAACAAACCAATCGTTGCAAGTCCCGGTGTGGACAGCGGAAGGATCAGCTTCCAATAAATTCGGAAATCTCCGGCACCGTCAATCTTGGCTGATTCCACAATGGATTCTGGAATAGACTTCATGAAGCTTCTCATGAGGATGATATTCCAGGCACTAAGCAACGGTGGAAGGATCAAAGCCCAATAGCTGTCCTTCAGATCCAGATATTTCGTCATCATGATATACCAAGGGATCAGTCCGCCGCTGAACAGCGTCGTGAAGTAAATAAAGAATGAAAGACTGTCACGATAAGCGAAATCCTTACGGGACAATACATATCCAGCCATTGAGGTAAGAAATAATCCCAGCAGCGATCCCACTACGGTTACTCCAATGGTTACACTGTAAGCGTGGTAAATCTGCTCCGGTGTACTAAACACAGATTTATAGGCTTCGAACGATACGGTGCTGGGGAAGAGCTTAAACCCCTCGGATATGATCTCTAATTCATCCGTGAACGAACCCACAACAATGAGCCAGAATGGAATGAGACAGATTACCGATATGAGGGACAGCAAGGTATATCCGATAAGGTTAAATATTAGGGTCTCTTTGTCATCCTTGATTCTAGTGCTTTTTTTTCTCATCCTCCGAACTTTCGGCAGCGTTTCAATCTCCGTACTCATGCTTATCCCCCCTTTAGAACAATGCGTATTCTTCGCGTGTTTTCTTAATAATGTAGTTAACAAGCATGATGATTACGAACCCGAAGAAGGACTGGTAGAGCCCCGCAGCTGTTCCCATACCAATATCGAAGTTGACGGTTAGTGAACGGAAAACATAGGTATCAATGATATCTGTGACATCGTACAACATGCCGTTGTTCCCGATAATTTGATAAAACAGATCGAACTGGCCTTTCATGATGCCACCGAGACTGAACAGAATCAGCAATATGAAGGTAGGCATGAGCAGCGGCAGCGTGATGCGGCGGATTTGTTGAAATATATTAGCCCCATCGATCTTAGCAGCCTCGTAATATTCATCACTAATACTCATAATGGCTGCCAAATAGATAACCGTCCCGTAACCGATCCCTTTCCAAATATTGAAGAATACAATGATGTACTTCCATGGTGTCGTCTGAAGGTAGAAATCGTACGGCTGTAATCCTAATTGCTTCAGCAAGGTGTTAATGACCCCGAAATCGGAGAACAGGTTGAAAACAAATGCTCCTACAAGCACCCAAGATAAAAAATAGGGCAGAAACATAAGCGACTGCGCTGTTTTTTTGAAAAACTTGCTGGAGAGCTGAGCTAGAAATATGGCGCAGATCACCTGCATAATGTTACCCAGAATGATAAACGCCAGATTGTAGAGCACTGTATTTTTCGTCAAATTCCATAAGATACCCGACTTATACAGAAACTCGAAGTTTTTCAGCCCGATGAACTCGCTTCCGAACAGTCCCCCGTCAAAATCGAATTTGGTAAAAGCGTAGTACACGCCAACCATAGGTATGTAGCTGAAGATGAGAAAAAATAACAGTGTAGGAGCAACCATCAGAAACAGCACCTTGTTCCGATTAAACTCCCGAATGATCCCGCCTTTTCCAGGCATAATGTTATAACCTCCTTAACCTTTTTCTTATTGTCATGAGCCGTTATTCTTGTTCCTCGGCTGCAATCCCCATATTAGAAGACGCCGGATAAGCGGGCAACTAACCATACCCGATATGACTCACTTTCAGCCCGAAATCGGAACTACGTTATTCCGAACACACTCCCTTTTTCCGACACAACCCAGTTGTATCAAGGCTTTCGGCAAAATAAAAGGAAGGCAGGAGACATCCTCCCACCTTCCCATTCCAACCCTGATGCTATAAACTTAGGCGAGAATAGCATCATCCGCATTGCCGTCATTTAGTTGTCCTCTGCCACTTTTGCGATATTCTGCCGGCGTCACCCCGTTATGCTTTTTGAACGCTTTATAAAAGTAGGGATTGTTCGCAAATCCGGTCTGCTCTGCAATGTCCCCGATCGAATCATCGGTCTCAATCAACAGTTCACGAACCTTAGTCATCCTTACCTCCTGGATATATCCGAGGATTGTCTGAAAGGTATGCTGCTTAAATACCCTGCCGATATAGGTAGCTGACATTCCCATTTCATCCGCCAGCATTTCAAGAGATAGGTTCTGATCGGCGTACTGTTCGTCAATAAACCTTCTGATGCGTCCGGGCAAATCATCCTGTCTGTTCTTCTTTTTCTCATCCATATACTTTTCCAGAAGATCGAACAGATCCATGTACCGCTTCGTAACCTCCTCAAGTGTCTCCACCTGTGTGTGCGTATACAATTGATGTGACGGAATCGTTAGTTCTTCTGAGGACGGTGAATGCTGCCGGATCGTTCGAATGGCATTTTGAACCGCAAACGTTAAATGGGAGACTGCCAGTTGATAAGAGATGTAGGAGAAGTTGACCGTTGCCCCTATGATTTCATTGAACAAACGCTTTACTTCAACCATTCGACCCAGCATTAATTCATCAACCAGCTGTTTCTCCTTGTTCAGTGGGTATTCGTAAGATTTTGCTTTGTTCTGCTCAACGGTTTCTGCATCAATATAACTGCCGGGACCGCTGAATACACGACTGAATGACGCTTCTACTGCCTGTTGGTAAAGAGAATGCACAGATTGTATTCCCAAACCGTTCATGCTCGATGAAATCGTTATCGATAGCTTCAAATACTCCGTGACAGCTCCTTGCAGAAGATCAGAGTAATGGCGATAAGCTTCACCTTCGTCCTCCCCAGAGTCTGCAGCCTGAATGATAATGGCTCCGCGGTCCTCCCCCAAATCGGCAGTTGCGGCTGAGCGTCCTACACGGGTTAACAGTTCCTGAGCAATATTGAGAATGCCATAACGCAGCAGCTTGCGGTCATCGATCGTATATTGATCCATCAGTGAGCGATAGTCATCCATAGTGATCAGGAGAACACGACATGGCTGTGAAGGGTCAAGCTTGATTCCAAAACGCTCGAACATAACCTTTGCCCGTTCAGAGTCTGTATTTGTATAACCGTTCAATAAGCCGCGCAGATACTCCGACCGCATAACTTGGAGGCTTTCTCGCTGCTCCGACTCCAGATTAACAAGACGGGAGAGCTTGTGGTTCAAGCTCGAGAATAACTTCCGGGAACCTAAATAAGAGAGTGCTAAACCTGCAAGCAGGATGGCTGCCGCAATCCAAAATGTTTTGAAACGCATGCTGTCGATACGCTCACTTATCACTGCATACGGAACAATGCGTATATATCTCCAGCCCAAGTAATCAGGTTCGCTATAGGTGACCAGTGACTTTATGCCGTCTACAGAGGAGGCAAAGTAACCGGAAGACTGACCATTTTGCAAAATACGATCAATATAAGAAGTGCCCCGCATATCGGTCAGCATCGGTGTAGTCCAGCTGTTCGATACAAGACGTCCATTCTTATCGATCAGGAATGTATTCGCCGGGTCATTGGTAAGTGAGCCGTCAATATGCTTGTGCAGCTGAGTTTCTTTTATATTTACGATAATGGCATTTCTGCGGGGACTTTTGGCGAGCGTATCATACAGCAGGAAGGTATAAGTATCACGTTTCTTTTCTGCAATATTCCCGGCAAGTCCCTCGATCCGAAGCTTACGGGGAATGGGCATCAGTGTCTCATAGTCTTCAATGTGCCGGAGCATCTTTTTCATATCCAGATCATAAAACTCTGATTCACTGAACACCGCAGGGACACTCATATCCGTACTGACGTAAAAGGTGCTGGCTTCTGAATTATAGACATAGATCGAATCAATAAAGGGAGACGTTTCGCGATAGTTGGTTAATTGTTTTATGGCCGTCGATACGTCCACTGCGCTTACATTTGAAAAATTAAGCAGATTGGCGATATTCTGATCATTATGAATTTGCTTGGCAAAGGTTGCAGCCGTTACCGCCATAACCGAAGCCTCCTGCGTAGTCTGCGCAAGGCTGTCCATCGTCTGGTCATAAGATTGGTTCAGTGCAATTCGTTCGAAATTCAAATACAGGATACTCGATAGGATTGAAATCGTAAGAAAGACTATGACGGTCATAACGGAAAAAAACTTGCCATAGTACCTGTTCTCTTTTCCGCTCAACACCTTGGACATGGTGTTATCCCCCTTTTACCGAAGATCCTTTGGCCATAATCGTTGAATGTAGCATAAAAAGCTGCTGCTCCGCCCGAACGCTGCCGTTCATCTGGTCAATAAGTTTCTCAGCCAACAAAGCGCCCATTGCATACAGAGGCTGTTCCACAGAGCTTATTTTCGGTTCAACATAATTGGTAATTCGGATATTATCTACACCAACGACTGCCATGCTTTCCGGTACGGAGATCTTAAGCTCCGCACAGGCCTTGTACACACCAAGTGCCATTTCATCATTAGCCGTAAAAACAGCCGTGAACTCCTGGTTCTTTGCCCGTAATCGCTTAAATGCCTCATATCCGCCTTGCTCATCGAAGTCTCCAATATCCATTAACTCGGGTATGAACGTCAGCCCAGCGGACTCAAGTTCTTCCCGGTAACCTTCCTGCCGCCCAATACTGTCAGGCGCATCTGCATAACCGCTAATATAAGCGATTCGGCAGTGCCCCTGTTCCATCAGATGCTGCACAACCTCCCTGCCAATCCTGATATTATCCGTGAAGCAGCATGGAATGAACGGATGATTAATCTGGCGGCCAATGATTCCGATTGAATAATCCTCATCCGCGAAGGAGAAAATCTCTGAATCCGTTAGCTGTGGTGTAACTAGAATCAATCCGTCGACCGTACGATTCTGCAGAAGAGAAAGGAACTCCAGCTCCTTCTCCCTCTCATTTTGCGAATCACAGATTAGGATTTTATACTTCAGTCCATTGGCAGTATTCTCTATGCCTTTTATAATTTCCGCATTATAGGCAACCCCTATATCTGTTACTACAACACCTAAGGTCATGGTTTTGCGGGAACGCAGCTGCTTCCCCATCGCATTAGGCGTATAATTCAATTCTTGAATAGCCTGGAGCACCTTCTCCTTAGTCTTTCCTGTAACCAAAGGGCTTCCGTTCAGCACTCTGGATACGGTAGCGGGAGATACATCCGCTTTCCGGGCTACATCAATGATCTTACTGTCTCTCATATTTGTTCACGCTTTCATGGTTTGATAAAATCAATTATAAAGAGAAATGAAATCGATTTCAATAGAGGATAATCGGATCATAATAAAAAAGTTCTGATTATCCTTCGCTTGATAACCAGAACGTAGTACAGAAATTATCTTGCTATATAGACTGAACTTTTGATTTACAGGTGAATTCAAAGCCCATCATTAACTTCCAACAGGTTCGTATTGATGCTTCTCATAAACGTAGTAACGTTAATTCGGATACAAGGCGCTTGCTACCGCTCTCCTATGGTTTTCATATTACCTTTCGTTCTTTCTCGCTCTTTGAATTTTTTTTCTTCAGCTTATTTAGAAGGAATTTTTCCTACTAATTTAAGGATTCAAACCCTTTGGTGTTATTTAGAGGGAATCTTCCCCTCTAATATCAGGTTTTAGTATAATATAGATAATTTTGTTGAATTTATAGGGATTTTTTCCCTCTATATGTTGATTTAACGGTTTTATTTATGATTTACAGGGAAGCTTTCCCTCTAAACTTTATTTATGACAGGTACAGAGTCCTCGTAGCAAACTGGTTCTAAAACAAACTTGTAATTATCAGTTACTAGAGAACAATCAAACTGTGAGTGGTTCTCACCGCTTGGTCCTATATGAACTCCTAAACATCTTCGTAAGGCCTCTCACGGTTGGAAACTCAAAGTCTAAACATACTCCATAGTTACTACTACATTCCCAATTCCCAAGGAGTAAATCTTTAGTACAATTTATATATATAGATTGTATTAAAGACTTACTCGTTGGGAGTGTGGTAGTTACTACAGTGAATGTTTGGACTTCCAGCCGCGGATGAAATCCGGAGACAGCTTATGCTTTCGAAGCGAGCTTTCCTACGGAAAGCTTTCGGGCGGTCGCTGACACTCTTCCAGTTCCAAAATTACCTTTCGTTACTACCACCCCGAGGTTGTTATTTAGTTCAGTCTATATAACATATCTTTGTACATCTTAATAACACTCGTATGCATGCCCTCATGATACAGATCAAAACTTAAAAACTGTTCTGGTGTTTCCATAGTCATTCCCCCAGATGTGGTATAAGACGGCACAATTGGAGTTTGCATTCGGTCGTTGAGTGCTTCGCGCATTCGCTCTTGCTGGTCCTCCAGCAGGGTCTTTAGCTCTTGGAGATTAGGCAGGGAAACAGAATCGGACACATTCAGCATCGTAGTACCATTCTCGAACAACTCCCTGTAACCTTCCGGCATATGAAGAGGTAGCCCTATGTACTGAAAAGCGAACCGTTCACAGACAACATAAACATGCCCCAGTTGCCAACGAATAGAGTTTCGATACCCTTCAGGAATCCGATCTGCCGTTTCTTCCGTAACTCCCTCTATCGCTTGAAAGAGTCGAGACCTCACGAATGCTAACTGTCTGAACAAATAGTGTTCCATCTTTCCGCTCCTTTATTATTCAAGTTTTTTTGTTAAGGACGTCTCCAATCATTCGAGGCTTTTTTCATATCCATAATCCCGTTCAACTTTACACACTCTAGTTTTATAAGCAAGGTACCAATCCGTAATGCCTTTTCTTTGGGCAACTAAATGTCGTTCATTCTGTTTCCATTGTTGTATAGCTTCAAGAGATTCCCAATAAGATACGGTAATGCCAACACCTTCTCTAGCACTTTCTATGCCTAGGAATCCAGGTTGAACAGACGCAAGCTTCACCATTTCATCTGACATTTCCGCATATTGGTAATCACCATCTGTACGTTCAGATGTAAAAATCACTGCATAATATGGTGGTTGTGGTGTTCTAGCAATCTCACTCATGGCTTTTACCTCCGTTATTAGATCATATGGGGTTATAGGGTACCTAGATTGTTCTTTATTGAATATTAAAACTATTGATGATTTTTTCATATTCTTTAATATCAGTCTCTTTGAACCTTGTTTTATCAACAAAAAAGAATAGGGTTACAAAATCAGAGTCTTTATGAATTACTGCAAGTTTACCAATACTATCAGTAGTTGTATAATCTACAATTTTAGCCTCTGCATTAGAAATTTTAGTATTCACTTCATTTGATACTTTGATATCTTTATATTCATTCTTTAATAAGTTTTTATAATATTCATCTATTGTTGTCTCACTTTGGATATCCAAATTAATGTCAATACCCATATAGTAGTTACTTAACATTTGCCTTGAATTAGTTTGTATAGAAGAATTCCAATTTCCGTTTACTATAACTTGATAGAAGTTTTTAGTTTTGGAATCAGAGATATTTACATATTTAGGCCCTCCAATTGTTACTTTATTATTCTTACTATCATATTTCAGAGTGGAGTCTAACCCAAAATACTCAGACATACTTTTAACCGATATATAAAGTGAACCCTCATATTTTAAAGCTTTAATAGAATTAGCTTCTTGACCATTCAATTCAACTTTTACTCCAGGATAAAACAATGCCTTTACTTCCTTGTACTGTGTTGCTGCAAAAACTCCGACTGCATTACCTATTAAAAAAATACATAAAATAAATGAAATACTAATCTTTTTTTTCATGAGTACTCCTCCAATATTAATAAGGTTCGCAAGGTCTAATTGGTGCAAAATAAGCCAGGAGTCGTTTGGACAATAAACAAAGAACTAAACCTTCGGGTAATCGACTACGATAACATTGTCCAACATACCGTCCAGCGATTTCACAAATTCCTGATGGATGGGATGCGGCCCATAGGAACGAAGCGACTCCAAGTTTTCGAACGTAACCCGTAATCCGAGCGTGTAACCTTGAATGTTCGCCGTTTCTTCAGTTAGGTTAATACCTGCACTTATATCCAATATCCCTGGGATACGGTCCCGAAATGAAAGCAATTGATCCAGTAGTTCCTGTTGTTTGGCGGGTGAGATATTAGTATTAAACTTGAATACGACAAGATGTTCGTACATGACGTTAACACTCCTTCTATAATTCGTTTAGTTTTTGTTTTGCCATATTCAACTGCATCTTTATTGAATTTTTCAAAATCAAGATGTTCGATTGTCAGTGAGCTGACGATGTCATGAATTGTCCATTTACTGTCATCAATCTTCTTCCATGATTATACATCCGACAGCCAAAGGGTGATAGCCTTGCGGCGTAGGTTATCTTGGCTGTTCCACATACTTTCCACATATCTATTTTTTATAATAAGTTCTGTAGTTAATAAATTTATGGGGGAAATCAAACTATGAATGTTACGCATTACATGTCTCTGCTTATGGATAACCAACCATGGAATTTGATCATTTTTATGGCAATTCCCGTAATATTAGCTGAAACGATTACCGTGACTGAATTTTTTATCCTTTTCAACAAGAACCTTCAGGGTGGTCTAAAGACGTTCAACAAAATGTGCAGTATCATAGCCGGGCTGTATTTTACAGGAGTATTCCTGTACCTATTCCCAACTGCTTTTGTTCCCTTAACAGTAAATGGCGAATGGCATACTTGGGTAGACGTAGTTGCCGTCGGATTTTACTTAAGCGGTGTATTCTTCCTATTGCCGCTTGCACTGCTTGAACTTGGTTTAATCGGACGTAAACGTAATTCAGAAGAAAAACTAAAACTTCACTTCATACTAGTTAGTGGATTCCTCGTTGTTGCACACATCGCCATGATCTTCGGAATGGTTAATCCGGAAATTGTGAATGGGATGGCCGGAATGCCTGGAATGAAATAATTAAAAAGGTAAACAAAAAGACTTCGAATTAATACTCGAAGTCTTTTTTACGTCTTATTTATGCTTCAAGATTTTATTTTGTTGAGAGTTCACTTTCTGTTACCCACATATGATTTTTCACTGTCTCTCCTCCGGTTGTCGGATTGTAATCAACTATATATACGGTAGTCTGTTCGGCTGTATCAATGGTTGCTACCGCTTCCTTCATCCCAGGCATGTGGTCAGCCTCTAATGTAACTTCTGCCCCAGGTTTCAGAGCCTCGCTGCCTGCATTTTCAATCTCTTCATGAATAACCCATTTATGATTCTTCAACGGTTCACCACCCGTTGTCGGAGTATACGAAACAGCATAGACTATCGTATCATAAGCACCCACAATCGTGGCTTCCGCACCGTTCATACCCGGCATATGCTCTGATTGGATAATCACTTCACTTCCAACAGAGAAGGTCGGGTTTTTCGACTCTATTAACCCTTTAGGAACCTCACCTGAACTAGAATGCTTCATATCTGTATGGTTCATGGTAGATGATTGTTGGCTTGGGTTATTTCCACATCCGGCTAGAGCAAAAATGGCAGCAACAATAACAATAATGAACACTCGCTTTTTCATCTGGATACAATACCTCTCTTTTCCTTGAATTTATTTATTCATATACAAAATAATTACCCACTTAGAGTGATAAAGATGGGGTAATTCATTCAGTATACCTTTTACTTACGACGAAGACGAACCCATTCACCTTGGAATTAGCCTATTCCAGCTCATCAGCTGATAGCGTCAAGAAGTTTGTATATGAGAGTAGAAGTAGCTCCTCGGGTATCCGCGACAAATAAGGCAAATCGTCTACCTACATAGGTTTCAATATATATAGTTGCACAACGTACACTTATATTTCTCCCTTAGCACACTTTAAGGGGTTTAATTGCACTTTATACACTTATTTTTGGGTATTCCGGGGTTTATCCAGCATATTCGTGTTTTTAGTTGCACAAAGTACATCTATCCATATATCCGAGCGCCAAAATCTAGAAATAAATGTATAAAATACATCTATTCACTGACTACCTCCGAAAATGGAAGAATAAAGAAGTTTGTGTAAGCAGGTAAAGTAACTGTCGGGTATGCACTAAAAAATCATCTCACAATTGTTGTTCGTAAGTACGGTGAAACTTTGGACTTAGGGCAACGGTTGAAACCGGAGACAGCTCGTCCTGAATACCTCTCTATTTTGAACTCGTCACTTCAATCCACTTAGTAACTACTGCGGCAAGCTTCTCCCTATTAGCCTCCACGTCACTCCGATCCGTAAACTTGATAATTGCTCTGTCGGCTGCAACCCATTCTAATAAACCCGTATTGTCTTCAAAGAGAGCCCCATTCCCTGCATATTCACTTTTCTTAGCGCCGCAATGAAAAATAAGACGAAAAAATCCTTTTCCTTGTAAATTAAAGGTCACTCGATCTTCATTATTGAAACAGAAACTCGGCGCATTCCATTTAATATGTTCCGTAATGAATTCATTGACGCCTAAAATAATGTTTCGAACTTCCTCAATTTCTTTCTTTAAGGGATGTTCTAGATTGTTCAAAAATTCAACGACTTGCTCATGGCCGGACTTCTTCATCATTGTTCACCCTCCCTTTATGCAAATAGGTTATTTATAAGTTATAACATACATAATTTGCTTTCTGAAAAAAAAGGACAAGTCCCATATACAGGCTTGTCCTTTTTACTTTAAATTAGTCTACCATTTTAAGATAATTCTTTTCATCTACTACACGTCGAGCTGTAACATAACTATCTTTGTAATAAGTTTCCGACAACTTGCTTATTCTTACTCCCTTACTGCTTGAGGAGTGAGCGAATTGATTGTCTCCTAAGTAGATTCCCGCATGAGAGATACCCGAACCAAAGGTATTAAAAAACACCAAATCTCCTGATCGCAAGTTCTCTTTTGCCACTGGTGTTCCTACTTTTGCTTGTGATTGGGATGTACGGGGAAGATTATCTACATCAAACTTTTTCAATACATACAAGATAAATCCAGAACAATCAAACCCTGCGGAAGTGGTACCACCCCATAAATACGGTGTTCCCAGTACCTGATTCACTTCACTTTCAAGTCCAGCCTCACTTGCAAATGTACTGGGTGCAGCGGTAGTGAATAAGATTGCAGCTCCTAGTAAAGATAAGATGAATTTCTTCAGAACCTTGTTCTCCCTTCAATGCCTACGGAGTTAGCTGAGGGTTCGGTTAAAGGTTCCCTATACTCTCTTGCATACAAGAATAATTCACCCGGAATGGTTCCCCCGTTTTCAAAACGAAATTCGGCAGTTGGTTAATATTTTGTAACTAATTATACTTTAATCTATCATGAAAGAACCTGTCAATCCTTTCAAAGATTTTGTTTTACTATTTTAAAACCACATAATTTCTACATTTTTTTATAGTATAGTATCATGAATAAAAGAAACAAAAATGTAATAAATGGTCTTTCGCTGACAATGTTTTTTTCTACATACTTTCTACATATTTCTCTCATATAATAAGTCTTGCAGTTAATTTATATATGGAGGAATTTAATCAATGAACATGACACACTACATGTCCTTGCTTATGGACAACCAGCCATGGAATCTAATCATATTTATGGCGATACCGGTAATTCTGGCTGAAACGATTACAGTAACTGAATTTTTCATCCTTTTTAACAAAAGTGTTCAAGGCAGCTTAAAATCTTTTAACAGAATCTGCAGCATCATTGCTGGTCTTTACTTTACAGGAGTGTTCTTATATCTGTTCCCTACCGCCTTTGTTCCTTTAACAGTAAATGGAGAGTGGCATTCTTGGGTAGACGTAGTGGCCGTTGGATTTTACTTAAGCGGTGTATTCTTCCTGTTACCTCTTGCTCTTCTTGATCTTGGACTTATCGGCCGTAAACGATCTGAAGAAGGAAAACTTAAACTACACTTTATTCTCGTTAGCGGTTTTCTAGTTGTAGCACACATCGCAATGATCTTCGGAATGGTTAATCCGGAAATTGTAAGCGGAATGGCTGGTATGACCCATTAATATAGCAAGACTAAAAAAGACTTCGAAATGATTTCGAAGACTTTTTTTTGTCTCAATTATCCACATTATTTAATTTTTCTTTCGCATAAGCAGAGGCATGATTACTAGATGAGAGAGTGGCCATTTGTTTTCGCATTAACTCATTCTGTTCTTTTAACTCTGACAGCTCATTCTGAACCTGTATAATATCAACCTGTTTCTTCTGAGACCCATGGCTATGACCTCCACGCATACCAAACATCATGAATATCATCATTAACGGACAAATTAGCGTCACTAACCAAGACCAATCCATAAGTTACCTCCTATATAAATCTTTCTATTTACATCATATCCATCATACCCATACCCCCGGAACTACCCATACCACCCATACTACCCGAGCTTCCCATACTTCCCATACTGGAACCTTGCTGACCTACATTTCCTTGCATTTGCATCATTTGCTGTTGTAATTGGCTCATTTGCTGCATCATATTATTCAGTTGGTCCATGGTCACTCCATTTACTGTACCATTTACCATATTTGTATGTTGGTTATTAGACCCGGTTATCGTGTTTGCATTTGCGGGGTTTGTTACATTCACCAGTACTACTAAGATGATTAATCCGACAAACGAGATTATGGCCAATTTAAACCAACCATTACTATTTTTCATTATTGATCTCCTCCACATTTCTTCTTCTTTATGATTATTATTTTGCACGCTGCGTCTTTTGCTTGGGCCACTTCAAAGCGTGTGTCTTCATGTAGATGTGCCAGATCACACTCGCTACCGCAAGATATGTCAACTTTTCATGGACCCATAGTGAAAAAGCAGTTGCGGCCTTATCGCTATCCATGAATAACCAGATAAATGCACCCGTAATAATAAAAATTAAGGTGGTAATGAAGGTGAAAAGTCCATAACCGGTTGGGCCAAATACGAGCCACGGCTTTATGGTCTTATCTCGTCTAAGGATGCGAATGATCTCGTAGGCGATAACAATAAGGGTTAGCAATACATAGACGACGGCTGCCACACGGTGGACTACATCCGCTGTTACGATATCATATTGCATAACCCAACCATACTTAGCTCCTGCCATAGCAATCCCGCTTATCGCCAAAATGGAGAACACAAGCGCCCATAGCCAGTGTAGGATAAAATCAAACTTCATTACCACATCAACCTCAATCCATATTAATTTTTGTCATTTGTCTCACATAGTTGAATAAAAAAGCGATCAAAGCACCTATAAATAGCAGGGTTAATAATTTAACAAAAAATGTTAAAATTCCCGAAACGCTCAAGCTTGATACAAATCCGATTTGATTGGGGTTAAATCCCCCATTCATCAACATTCCCAGGAAATATAAAACGACGATAACCCCCACCAGGGTAGAAGCCAGAACGAAAATTGTTTTTAACATTGGATCATTATTAATGAACTGCTTCCCCTTGTTAAAGGATTCTTTAAAGTACGTGTTCTTAAGCCATATGGCCAGCCCGACAACAAGGCTGAGAATCAGAGCAACAAACAGCAGCTGAGTCAATGTTGAGAAAAGTGTCCCTAGTATGTTACCCGAGATCTTGACCCCTGATGACATACTTGAATCCATATCCATTTTTTTATTCCTCCCTCAAATTGACTATCCTGCCATTGATTCGCGCTACTCTTGCTGTAGTTAAAGCATAGCAATGTACTTTGGGGAAAGTATGAAGAAACCCTGTTTTCGCAAAAAAAATAGCGTATTTTACTCGAATACGAGCAAAATACGCTTGAGCAAACAGACCATTTAGTTTTTTTTCATCCAGCTTAGGCCGATCAATTTCAATAACAGAAATAGACCTAAGGCAAGTAGAACTGCACAAAATACAAATGTTTTTACATAACCTCCAAATTGAAGAAGAGAATCGTTCCGGAAAGAAACCGCCGATAGGGCCATACACATTACACCCATTCCCATGAAGAGAATAGCCATTAGCCATTCTATTTTTTTCATGTGCTTTCCCCCCCATTGTCCTTTAGCGGAACAAAATGTATCTCAAACCGGGTGCCTTCTCCTAGCTTACTGGTAACTTTTAATTCTCCACCTTGTATCTCAATCAGCTTTTTCACAATGGACAGGCCTAATCCGGTCCCTCCGAATTGACGGGAACGAGATTTTTCTACTCTATAAAAACGTTCGAAAATATAAGGTAGCTCTTCCTCAGGAATGCCTATCCCTGTATCCTCTACGATTAAGGTTACCCATTTAGAGGTATACATCAAATGTACATTGATGCCCCCTTGCTCTGTATAACGAATGGCATTTTCAAGCAGATTTAGTACGATTTGCTCCATTCGTTTCCCATCTGCATGAACCAACGATGCTTTTCCAGATTGACTATTAGTTAGTCTTAGGCTTTTATCCTTTGCCTTCAATTCTACCTTCCTGACGGCCTGTCCAACCAACTCAGAAAGATCGATTTGTTCGAATACCAGTGAAATTTTCCCTTCTTCCATCTTTGCCATATCAAATAAATCATCAACTAAATGCTGAAGCCTTACGGCCTCTTGATAAATAATATCCAAATAACGATCCTTCTCTTCCTCGGTTTCATACAGCTTATCTTTAACCACCTTGGAGTATCCCTCCAAATAGGTGATGGGCGTTCGTAATTCATGAGAAATGTTGGAAAATAGCTCTTGGCGAGTATCTCGATAACGCTGAAGATCGATCGCTAAATCATTTATGGCATCCGCCAAACTTCCCATTTCATCTTTACTTTTGATTTCCAACCGGGTTTCTAGTTCACCTATTGCAATTTTACGAGTCGCCTTTTGCATTTGTAGAAGCGGCCGTGATAACACTTGGGCAATAATCCACGTAATTCCTAAAGCTAACAAAAATGCACCCATACCGGAGAGGATCAGTAAGTTTCGTACCCCTGATAAAGATTGTTCCATCTGTTCCGTAGAGGACATCACATAAAGAGCCGAGGTAATGTCTCCACCAGCAGTTATCGGTTGCCCTGAAACAAAATATCGATTTCCCGATGGATCTTCGTATAGTAAGCTTACCTTTTCCCCAGAGAAAATCTTCTTAAGGTCTGAAGTCCGGATAAAGGTGCTATCTGTTGAATCATGCACACCTGAATGAAGAATTACATTTCCATTCTCCAATATATTAAAAATACTGACATTTGAAAACTCCGCAAAGGTCATCATGGTTTGCTCCGATGTAGTATCGGCGGCATTGGCCATTACGGTAAAGTGAGAGGTAATCTCCTCCGTTTCTCTCCGCATTTCGCCAGAATAAAAATTCGTGAACATTCTATCTATAGCAAAGCCCAAAAATACTATTACGATCAGGAATACCGTGATAATCACAAGACCCAATTTAAGACCGATCCGGTTATTTCTCATTCTAATTCTTGGGATACATGAAATTTATAACCGACGCCCCAAACTGTTTGAATCGGATTATAACTCATTCCCGCCTTTTGCAGCTTTTCGCGAATATTTTTAATATGAGTATCCACAACTCGAATCTCACCCTCGTAATCGTGTCCCCACAGCCTTTCCACCAGTTCCTCCCTAGTAAAGGCACGCTGGCTGCTCTGGGCTAAAACAACAAGAAGATCAAACTCCTTTTGGGTGAAATCGACTGCAAGATCTTGAATACGAACCTCTCTAGCATCCGGTAAAATGCTTAACTGCGGAAATTCCATCACCCATTGCTGTGGCTGTGAGACTTGAGTAATCGTTGATCTACGAATTAAAGAATAGATTCTGGCCAATAGCTCTTCAGGTTCAAAAGGCTTTGTTAAATAATCATCCGCACCCATTCCAAGCCCATGAATCTTGTCTTTCGTTTCAGTCCGTGCCGTAAGCATCAGAATGGGTACCGTTAAGGTCTCCCTAACTACCTTGCACACTTGCCATCCGTCCATATCAGGCATCATTACATCCAGCAAGATAATATCAAATTCATGTTTCTTTATCATGGACAATGCCTCTAGACCCGTTGAAGCTTCTTGAATACGAAATCCTTCTTTCATTAGATAAATACGAAGTAAGTTTCTCATATTCCATTCATCATCTACTATTAATACCTGAAGTTTCGACATCATGCCCACCTTCTTTATGCTCTGATTTTGATTAGTATACTATCTTCATTGTACGGACTGAATGTGTAGAAAATATGTTGAATCATTGAAGTAAACGTGTATTTAATAACCGAGTCGCATGATTTCCTCTCTATGGCCATACGATAACATTATAAACAAGCAGGGGGTTGTACAAATGCCAAGCTGGATTGTTGCTGCTATTTTTTATTCTTTTATGACATGTTGGTCATTCGGGTTCATTTACCGCTTCCGTTCTAAGCTTACAAGCACGATTGCTATGATATCACCGATGGTTATCGGTATGATTATCGGCTTTGGAGGGGGAACAATAGTGGGTACACAACATAATCCAAATTTGTTACTCTCGTTGTTCATCAGTGTGCTGATCGGCATTCTTGCCGGTGGTATCATGGGGGCGTTAATAAGTATGGGAGCTTTTCTGAACGGGGCGCTATCTGGCATGATGGCAGGGATGATGGGCGTAATGCTAATAAGCATGTTGCCCTCTGCACAATGGAACCAAGGTATCTTCGCATTTATGGTGATCGGTGGTATTCTTCATTTTGTTCACACGTTAATGCTTCAGGGACAGATTCAGGAGGAATCCCTTGACCACTCTCCCTGGATGTTTCGCACCCCTGCTCTTATGCTGCTTGTAACTGTTGCACTACTTTCCATTTACGCAGCAGGTGGACATGTCCAAATGCCTGAAAAGACTCAACAACCATCCCTTAGTGGGACTAATGGACACAGTATGCCCCATTAACAACCCCTTCTCATAATCTATGAATAGGTTGGCCGAGCCTAAATATATTTATACTCCGAAATGCAGTTTTATCTGGCTACACTTGGCAAAGCGCTGGGATATAAAGTTTGGGTAGCGCAAAATGATCATAAACGGGAGTGGAAGCAGCAGTCACTGGGTCCGTTGTCTATCCCATCCCTGCCTGAATTAAAGGTGCCTAAATCGGTGGCGGATACCATATCCTTCATAGACGTGATCTGGTTGGATGATCTTAACAACATAATTTCTGCCTTTGAAGTTGAAAAAAGCACCTCTATATATTCTGGCATTTTAAGACTGCACGATTTGTCGCTGTCTCTTGCCAATCAGGACGCCCAGCTCTACTTGATTTGTCCGGACAGCCGGGTAAAAGAAGTTCAAGCTCAGCTGGTGCGCCCTTCCCTACAGCAGGAGAAGGTTCATAACATTTCTTATATTTTATTCTCTGATTTGCGATGTCATTGCGATGCAATGTGTAAATTCGGAAACTCTATGAGCGTTCTTGATCGAATCTCGAAAACTAGCGTAGTTGGCTAATAAAAATGGATAGCCCTAAAGCCGAGTGGCTTTGGGGCTATTCTTTGATCATTTATTGGGACAAATTCAGAATTTCTTGTTTCATTCTTTCATTTTGCACTTTTAACTCATTATAGTCTTGATGAAGGGTCCAATCCATTTCTGCTTGATTTGAATGGGAGCTACGGCTATGCATTCCTTTCATCCCAAACATCATATATACCATCATCAGCGGACAAATCAACAATAACAGCAAAGACCAATCCATTTGTGGTACCTCCTTTTTAATTTGCTTTCTTTTGATATTTTCATTGTAGAAGGATGATGTGTGATTATCATGTAGAAAGATTGCGTATTTCAAGGACTTTTAAATACTCCTAAATTACAGCGTCAAGTTCGTCTTCACCTTGAACCCATCACTTCGAATTTTAAACCATTTTACGCCATAAATAGAACTGGACAGCAACAACACAATCGCAATAATTATAAAATCTCCACGTTTCATTCTTAGCAAAATCGTTACCTTCTTTTCAAAATAGTATTTGATCTTGATTTATTTCATATTAATCAAAAAGTATAGAGAATATTAACTTCCAATATGTGATTGTTGTACACACAAAAAAGCCCCTATATAATCCTTTCTTAGGAGGGGACTATGAATAAAATTAAAATTTTTGCTATATTGCTATTGTTTCTGTTACTAAATGCAACCATTAGAAGTCCTATTATCAGTGCTGCACCTGTTCTGAAATCCGGGAGCCAAACAGGAGATGTGTGGGATCTCCAATATCGGTTATCCACGCTAGGTTTTTATACTCAGCCTCTAGATGGAAGCTATGGTGTACATACGAAAACAGCCGTTTTTAAATTTCAAAAAGAATACGGAATATCGCCCGACGGCATCACAGGAGCTCGTACTTGGCAATTGCTTAAGAAACATTCCTTGAATATATACGAAATGGATATCCTGGCTAAAATCATCTACAGTGAAGCACGAGGCGAGTCCTATAAGGGGCAGGTTGCTGTTGGTGCTGTGGTAATGAACCGGATTCAATCTAACCTGTTTCCAAATCATATAAAAGGTGTTGTGTTTCAACCTGGTGCATTTACGGCTGTAGATGATGGCCAGTATTGGCTTATTCCCAACAGGACTGCTTATTTAGCTGCTCTGGATGCTGTTCGCGGATGGGACCCGACACAACATTCACTCTATTACTTTAATCCGGATACAGCGACCAGTAAGTGGATTTGGTCCCGTCCCCAAAATCTTAAAATTGGGAAACATATTTTTACGAGTTAAGTCCATGGATTAAAATAATCTAGTAAAAACCGAAGGGAATTTCCCTTCGGTTTATTTTGAGTTCTTATTCGAACAAGCTCTGCCCGTTGGTTTCAATCACTTTTTTATACCAGTGAAACGACTTCTTCCGGGTTCTCGCAAGCGTCCCCGAACCGTCGGCAACAGCTTCCGCGACCTGAACCAGGTGATCCTGCAAATAAAAAGAGAATGCCAATTTACATCAGCATTCTCTTTTTTTGTTTTAGAAGTTTTTTTAATTAATCGTTAATTGCCCTTGTTCAAGGATGCTATCTTTTACCACAGAAGTTTTGGAACCTTGAATGTTCAATAAGAAACTTGGTGCAAAGGTAGAATGATGATCAGAGAAATAAGATCTGTTTGTCATGTAGCTTGTAACTACCACATTATTGCCTTCAACTTGCGGAGTTGCAAAGTGAGCGTAATTCCAGGTAATATCGTAAGGATTCAGATCCTGATGCAATACAAGTCCTGTACCGTTTAATGGCTTGTAGGGTCCGGCTAATGAATCAGATACATAACCCAACATGTAAATATCTTCTTTATCCACTCCATCGATGAACATTTTAGAGCCTCTAGAACTTGTGAATAAATACCACTTACCATTCAATTCAAATACATTAGCCCGTTCAATTTCATCAGTTACTGTATTGGATGCAATCAGCGGTTTCATCACTGTTTTCAAAGTATAGTCATCATTTAACTCAACGATACCCAATGCACCGTTCGCGATGGACATAAACTTCTTATCGGGACTTTGCAGCATTTTCTTTTTCTCAGCTTCGAAGAAGACATTGCTTCCGCCATAGAAAGCTTTATTAAAGAAAGATTCCTCTCCCTGGTAACCCGTTTCTGAACCGGTATTCGCTTCAAACACAAGGTATTTACGGCCATTTTCTTCAACATAGTGAGGATCTCTTAATGTATGATTATCGGAATAATCTCCCCCGCTAAAAGCTTGCTGAACCGTTTGATAGAACTTACCGTCTCCATCAAAGATCGATTTGAAATCTTCTACGCCATCTACTTTCAGTGTATTAGGATCTTGCTCCGATACATTAATTTGAGCCGTTGTTAAGGTTTGCTTACCAAAAAATCCGGATTCCTCAATCCAAGGATGTCGATTGGTATAGAACAAGCGAACTTCTCCATCAGAGGTTAAAGTTGCTGAACCCGACCATTCTTCCGCCTGATTGTTTAGGATAGAATCGTTTGGAACTAATTTATCAGTATCTTTAAATACTCGGCCCGCATTTTTCCAGCTGTCAATGGAAGTCTCGCCTACTTTTTGATAGAACAAGTAAATAAAAGTGTCCGATCCTCTATTAGGGTCTCCCGCCAAACCAAAAACGATGTGGTAGCCGTGATAATTTGCCACTGTCCCATCCGCATTCTGCAGCGGCCAGGTATCCCAAACATCCATTTCGATCTTGTTGCCCCACTCATCATATTTTATGGCAGAAGGAATGTTCTTTATTGTCGAAGCATCGAATTGGGGCACTTTAAATTGTTCGCTGCTTTGCTGCTCAGGTAATTTCAGCATGTCAGCACGTGTAATGTGGGAAAAGTCATAACTATCTTTATAATCCATACTGTCTTTTTCTGCTGCAAAAGCTTGAGCTCCACCTCCTACCAGCAATGTTGACATAAATGTAACGGCTGTTGCTTGTTTGACTAGCTTTTTGATATTCATACTCTAGCTCCTTTTCCACTTCATATTTTGTCTCCTCTTAAACAGAAAAAAAGACCTAAAAATTCCTATGGAAATAATCGTGCTATCCCCAATGGATTTTTAGGTCTTGCCTGCTTAACAGTAACAATCCCAACATATTTTGTTGTCACGGCTATTCTATAATTTTTCAATAGAGGATTACTATAGACCAAAACTCCCTTTTTATTTAAGCCTATAGGAGGATTTATATTGTAGTGAATCCATCTATATTCCTGAAATATTGTTATTTTTTAACATATAGAGGGTCTAATTACCTATGATATCTATTGATTTACAATAAAGGCAAATTCTTTAACCGAGTACTTATCCGGTTGATCTCCATGGCGATAAACACCAGTTGGCTGTCGGTGAACGTATATCCGTAGTCTTCTTCCACCTGATCCCCGATCTGTCCGGCTTGCGAGTAGACCAGCGAGTAGCGCTCCTTGGCGATCATCACAATTTCCGGGTTTAACTCGTTGCGAAGCTTCCCTGTTTCATCGGATTGCAGAATATTTTCGAGCTGGGTCACCAGACGCTCATAGTTGGCAGAACCCCGGTCCAATAAAACCCCGGCTGTTTGACCCACTCCATCGGCAATATCCCGAATCATTGCAGTCATATCTACACCCATTCCGTAAGCTCCTGCATTATTCCACGCAGTGTGGATATGCATGGCGATGTATCCCACCTCATCCTCGGGAATTTCGATGTGCAGTTTTTCGAGAATAATCCTTTTCGCATGAAGTCCGATCTGGAACTCTTTAGGATATAAAATACGAATTTCATTCAGCAGCGTATTCTGAATCACCATTCCTTTGTTGATCCGTTCCAAAGCGAATGAAAGGTGATCCGTCAGCGCGATATGAATATGTTCATTAAACGTTACTTCCAATTTACGTTCGGCAAACGAAATAATTTGCTCGGACACCGCAATTTCCTCTTCAGGCAGTGTCCGCAGCATTTCCTGAAGATGGCCGTACTGATCAGGATCACCCATAATGAACACTTTTTCAATACGGGACTGATCAATAATATCATTTTTCTTTTTCTGAAAGGCAATACCGGAACCCATGACAATCTTCTCTTCTCCAAGGTCATTTACCACAACCGCGTTATTGTTAAGAATTTTTTTGATTTTCATGATATTCTCCTATGCATTTACAAAAAGTATTTTCTATCAGCACTCCTGATGGTCGGTTTGTCCACTCCAAGGACCCAAGTAACAACAAAGGCCGATCCTGCCGCTAGCAGAAACCCGATTAAATAATGGATTAGATTCATCTGTCCGGGCAGGACGATAAAGGCAATCATCGGAATGCCGGTCAAACCGAACGAATTGGCTACAACCTGATGAAAAGCAACATAAGCCCCACCTACGGCGCCGCCCGCCGCAGCTCCCAAAAAGGGATAGCCTAGCTTCAGGTTGACGCCAAAAGCAATCGGTTCGGTGATGCCAAGAAAGGCGGTGATCGAGGCGGGTAGCGCTATTTTTCTCAAGGCGTCGTCCCGGGTTCGGGCATACACGGCAAGTCCGGCCCCACCCTGCGCAATATTCGCCATCGACCAGATGGGAAGCAGAAAATTGACGCCGATGTCCGGATTGGATATCAGCCCAATTTCAACGGCCTGAATTCCGTGGTGCAGCCCGGTCACCACGATGAAGCTATAGACTCCCCCAAGCAGCAGCCCAAACACCGTACTCCCGTATTTGAACACCTGTTCTAGCACACTGCTAAGAGAGCCGCCCAGCTCCGTGGCGAGTGGTCCTATAACCATAACGGCAAGGCTGCCACCTACGGCAAAACTTAGAAAGGGAATTATTATAATAGCAGCTGACGCCGGAATGATCCGGCGTAATCCCTTTTCGATAAAAGTCATCAGCAATACCGCAAGAATAATCGGAATTACGGTTCCTTGGTATCCGAACTGCGGCGCGTTCATTAAATCTACGGTTCTTAAAACACCTCCGCCGGAACCACTTATTCCTACAAGATCGGGTCGGGTCATTACAATCCCTATCGCAGCGCCGAGCGCCGGGGTACCCCCAAATCTTTTGGCCGCATGATAACCGAACATCACGGCCATAATCTGAAAAGCCGAGCCGGTCAACAATGATAAAGTCCGAAACCAGATGCTACCGCGTGGCGCCCAACCGAAGGCTTCCATCATCCCAAGCAGGCCGAGCAGCAGGCCAACCGCGACAAAGAGCGGAATAATCGGCACGACAATATCGGAAAAGAAGATTACCGCATCCATAACGCGGCGGAGCACCCCCGGTTTTGCCGGGCTTTCCAACTTCGATGATGAAGAAGCAGGACGTATCTGTAGAGTCCTTTTTTTCCACAATTTTGACAAGGAAGGGAACAGGGTATGGTCGGGTCCGTGGTCGAGTCCGTGGTCGGGTCCGTCGATACTGCCCGTATTTCCAGGCTCGTACAGCCCGTTAGGGTTCTCCTCATCCGGCTTCCGGGACGGTTTACAGTCCCGAAGGATGCGGACAATCTGACGGTGTACCTTAAAGACGATTGCCGGTCCCAGTACAATTTGCAGTTGCCCGGCTAGAACGAATACGCTTTGAACCCCCTCTATGCCGGAAAGTGCGGTTTGATCTGCCTGTGAACTATTTCGCAACCTAAGGCGGATCCGTGTAGTGCAGTGAGCAGCTTCCAATACATTGTCTGGTCCCCCTGACAACTCAATTAGACGCATGGCCAATTCTCTTGCCGTACTGCTGATCTTCTTCGCGCTCTGCCCTTCCTGATCCGGGCGGATATCCCCTTGCGGCATTTCAGCCCCTCCTACCCAATGTACATAACAGCTATGAATTAATTCCAACGCTCTTTACCAAGCCGGACATCCCTTTCAACATAAAAAAAAGACCTTAAAAGGTCAGATAAAAGTAACATTTCCGTAATATATAGTAGTAATCTCATTGTGACAATGATCGATTATAAAATCAATAGTTAGTAATTACCACCTTCTGAGAATCAAAACAGGTCTTACGACTTAGTTTGAAATGCTTTATTATCAAGCATGACCAACTTTTCAGTCGAGTTTTTTGCTGTGTTTTTTGTTGTATGTACTACTTGTACGATGTTTTTATAAGTTTGTTTTGTCCCGAATACTAATAATGGAACACCAATGGAGTCTATTTTGAGCCAGCGGGAAAGCATCCCGCCGATGGTCATGGCAAAAGGTACTGTCGGGGAAGTATTGGATAAAATTATTTTTTCGTGTAGAACATTCTCCTCTTGAAGCATTTCGATCAAGTTGTATAATCCCGGAACAAGTATTTTTGATCTGCCTCTACCCACTGTATAGACTTTATTTCCTTCTTCATCCAAGCCGTGAAAATACAACTTTCCCCTATCGTTATAGGTTAACTTGTTGTAATTGTGAGTATTTAATATTTCATCCTTTGTTGGCTCGCGATTTTCATCTAACTTTTTAAGATGATATGCAGCAGCCATTGCCGTAGTATGAGTACCCCCGAAATCGTTATATATAAATATCATCTTATGTACCTTCCATTTCATAAGTTTAGATTTATAGTTATTCCCGATTCATAAGTTCATATTCAGCAAGTATGGAAGGTAGTCTTAATTATTATACTCCTGTCAGGTCGCCAATCAACGTGATACGACGTATCGGTTCTACGCTAATCTGATGGAATTTGGCCAGTGTTTCCCCTGAAAAATGTCGTTCCACTGCCATGGCTGCATCCGCATCAATAGTTACGCTTCCTTTGCGAAGCGGTGTGGTCTCCAGGACAATCTCACCATTCTGAAGCTGATCTTTAAATCGGCTCAAGCCTATCTCCCATGGGGCTCCGTTATGGAAATGATCGTGAAAGAGACTTCCTCCGGAGAAAGCATACCCGACATTCCCTGTATAATCGATGTTCAGAAGGACGTCATCCACATCCAGAAGTACATCGGTGTTAATACTTACAACCACTTTATGATCATGCAAACGGTTAATCTCAACGGGAATCTGCATTTGTGGGATTTGCACACAATAGCTGCGAAATAGTCCTTGTTGTTTCATAAGCACCTTGTGCATCGCAGAATTTGGCAGCCACCCGGGCAGTGATTCTTCATATTGGTACTCACGAAGGGTAAACTCTTCCTTTCCATTCATGAAGAATTCGAGACCTTTATCTGTCACTGCCATAGGGGTGTCAGAAAAAAGAATACGCCGTTTACCGGCAACTTCAGCCTCCCACAATGTAGTGACTTCCTCTGCCTTCATGACATAAATTCGGACCTCACGCTTTTGCTCACGCATAATACGAATCATAGCGGAATCGCTGTGTGGCACTGTAACTATGGTTGTACCACCCTGTTCCAACTCAACCTCAGCACCCTCGGTTGTAATATGGTCTGTTTCTTCTAATTCGAATGCTAGCTCCCCGTCCACACCTTCCGGTAAAGCAAAGAAATACGTCACCGCATCCGTCGACTCAACGGTCGTTACGGGCTGCGCCGTTGCATAACACAAATTCAGCCCGTCCATGTCAAAGTGGAACGGAAACATCATGGCAGCATTCCGTTGCACAGTGAGCGGGTTCTTCCTCGGGAACGTGAATGTCCCTCTATCAGTGGTTACCTTAAAGCATACATTCTCATGTGATTTCATCTCGACATGGTCCTGATAATTATTAATAAATACATATCCCGAAGTGCCGTCCGTACGAACAGCGTAGCGTAGCGGTTCAATGTCCTGCGGACGGATTGACTCTGCTCCCTCGGGGAGCACGGTAGCCATCGGGGCCAGCCGATCACCGAACCGTTGCAGGAAATAATGAAGAGGCCGAAGCAGATTATTGGAGAGTCGAATTTGTCCAAATTCTCCGATTGGAGCCTGAAAGTCGTAGGTGATCCTCGGTGTCGTACTTTCATTCAAGTAACCGGTCTTTCCGACTGGATTGGTGCCTCCGTGAAACATATAATAACCAAGGAAGTTGCATCCGCCGGCGATCCTGACCAGGCTCATCGCCAGAACGCTCACCGGTTCCACTTGAAACCTGGATAAATACCATGTTTGCATTCCGCCACCCATTTCGCAGCAGGCAAAGGGGTATTTTGTTTTGGGATACGTTGGCTGGAACTCACCCGTTTCCGCTTCATCGTCGTGATAGCTGACAAAGACATATTCGTTCGTAGGTCTCTGTGTGGGATTTACTGCACTGATGCTCCAAGGCGTATAGGCGTATCCACCATATAGAGGTAAAACCTCGTCTTCGAGCACAGGTGCCTGTCCCCATCCCGTACTCGTATAGATTGGAGCAACCAAGCCGACATCCACTGCAAACTGTTTGAGCAGTCGCATGTGTTCCTCGCCTCCGCTACCACCGCTTAGGTACTCATCTCCCTGCTTGGCAGTCAATTCCCACAGTGCAGCGGCGGCATTAAACTCATTCTCAAGCTGAATTCCGATTACAGGTCCGCCGTCTTGGAACATCAGATCGTCCGCTTGTTTGGCGATTTCCGAATACAGCCTACGAACGTAGTTCAAATACCCCTCATCGTTTGAGCGGACATCGAACGGTCTGCCGAACAGCCAATCCGGTAATCCGCCGTTTCGTACTTCTCCGTGACAGAATGGACCAATCCGAAGAATGACATGGTGTCCGTGCTGCCCACATAGTTCCGTGAATTTCCGCAGATCACGCGATCCCTGCCAGTCGAACAGACCCTCCGTCTCTTCATGATGGTTCCAGAAGATGTAGGTAGCGATGACATTAATTCCCGACATTTTCATCTTAGCAAGTTCCGCTTCCCAATCCGATACCGGATAACGCGAGTAATGAAATTCGCCGCAGATGGCGATAAACGGCTTTCCTCCAAGCTCCATGTAATAATTTGTAAAAGAAATTCGCACTCCCTCCGGATTAATGCCGCCCAGTCGAAGGGTTGACGGATAGATCGATTTAGGGGAAATACGAGCATTAATAGCATATTCCATGGTAGAAACTCCTCTCATTCATAAAGCCCGCTACCATAGCGAATTTCTTTGCCGTGGAGCGGGCTTGGGGTACTATGGGCTTATTTAAGACAGTTGTATATTACTTGTGCAACTTGTGCTCGGGTAGCAGTAGCCGTAGGATCCAGCTCTTTGCCATTTCCCTTGATCAATCCCGCTTCCACTAATACCTTCATTGCATCTTTTGCATAGACGGCTACAGCAGCTGTATCCACAAAGCTTTCATAACTCTTACCGTTTGTAGCAGTTGGCAGCACATCCAGCTGCTTCAGTATGTTGTAAAGAATAATAGACATATCTTCTCGGTTTATGGTTGCTTCAGGCATAAATTCATTGCCGCCTACACCAGAAACCAACCCTAATTTCAGCGCAGTGCCTAGGTACGCGGTATAATACCTATTCCCTGCATCCGAGAAATTATGGGATAGTGCAGCATCTGTCTCGATCCCGTAAGCATTCATAACCATCATCAGGAAGTCAGCCCGTGTCACCTTTTTCTCAGGTGCAAAAGTACTGCTGCCCACACCATTCGCAATCCCTCTTGCCGCCACGTAGTCAACGGCATCGCTATACCAATTACCTGATGCAACATCATTGAATTTCACTTCGTTATATCCCAAGGCATATTTCGAGAAATGAGTGGTTTGGAAATTAACCTTACCTGTTGCCGCATCATAACCTCCCCTAACCGGTTTGAGGTTTCCTGCTTTGTCGATGTAATATACGACAATGTTATTATTCTTTTCACTCGTCACTGGAGTATAAGGCAAGCTAATCTTTACCTTTCCTCCGTTGAATTCTGTAATTTCAGCATTACCTGCTTTTACAGAGAAATCATACACCGGACTCTCCCCTAATTTGTTCTGAACGTTTTCAGGCAGTTCGGATTTAGCCAGCTTCTCGATGCTTATCATGTTATCTGCCGCTGCACTCCCAATGGCAGCTACTGCTTTTGGATCAAAGGTGATCTCGGCAATTCCTGCATCCACTCTCAGTTCTGCTTTTGTAGAGTCTACTAACGTTTTGAGAGCTTCCTTAGGAATGATTAGATTAACAGACTTTGCATCTGCTGCAGATTCAATCTGGATATCGATCACTACTTTTTGTCCAGCGGCCTCAGATTCTTTAGCCTTTTGGATCAGGTCAGTGATCACGCTTGATTCAAGCTTGGCAGTGGTTACATGGGTTGCCATGTCGTTTGTGGCCTTAATTACAACGCTATATAACGTGGTGTTGCCAGTGATAAGAATAATAGGCTCTGTTTTTGGAGTACTAATTTCCCCAGTACCGCTACCAGAAGGAGTAGCCGGAGGAACTTGTGTCACTGGGGCATCACTGGTTTTAACGAGAACAAAGTCGTCATAAGAACCCCAGTCATCAGGCTCCGCGTCCAGATTAACCCCTATTTTTAGCGTTCCGTCCATGACCTTAATATTTTCAATCTTTGTTTGGTTCCATACATTCCAACCCTTATTTGCAAAGCTGGAAGTTAATGTAGTCTGATCACCGCTTACTGCATATATCTGATTCTTCACTTCTTTACCAGCGCCTTGCGACCAAGCTGACAAAGTGTAGGTTCCATTCGACAATCCGGTGATCGTTTGGAAGGCTTCAAATGTATAGGCTGTTTCCTTCCAATATCCAAGTGACTTTGTACCTGTATAGGCGGAATTCGATGCTAAAGGCGTAGCATCAGGAATGATCCAGCCTTCCGGAGTACCCTCTCCACTGATTTGTTCAAAGCTGGAATTCACAACAGGGTTCGGGTCCACAGTGAAATGAATGGTGTACGTTCTTGTACCCCCTCCAGTTACAACAACCGTTGCGCTGCCAGGTAAAGCAGTAACTTGCGTAATTACTGCCACTCCGCCGCCTGTTGTTGCCGTAACTGAAGGTATGGTAGTCGTCCCATACGGCAGCACCACATTATAGTCTTGAATGATTGGATCAAAACCCGGAACAGAAACATCATTCACTTTTAATTCTGCTAATTGGGTGGTATCTTTCTTGGTCAGTTGGAATTCGTCAATGTTCCCCCACTGCCCACCGGATAGTTTATAATGGGCACCTACGGTTAGCGTTCCATCCGTTACTTCAATATTATCCAGTACAGGCTTGCTCCATTGTCTCCAGCCGGTATTGGTGAAGCTCTGAGTGGCATTGCCTGCAAAAATCTCCGAAACCTCTTCGCCACCTCCACCGGAGACCCAAGCGGACAATGTATAGATCCCATTTTCAAGCCCCGTAATGGTTTGAGAAGTAGTGAATTCAGCAGCACTCGCACTATAGTAGTGTAATGTCATTGCACCGGAGTGTTTGTCATCAGTGATTTCAACTGCGCTTGCATCCCCTGTAATCGTCCACGAATTCAAACCATCCTCGAAGCCAGGGTTCTGAATCAAACTTGAACTAGGTACTACGGTAATTTCGCTTGCGGCAGTAAAACCTCCATCATAGGTAACAGCCGTTACGGTTGCAGTCCCAACGGAAATCCCGCCAATAATACCAGTGTAGGGGTCTGCTTTTACAATCCCTGAATCAGAACTCGTATACTTAACTCCTTTATAGGTTGCATTAGTCGGATTTAAGATAGCCGTTAACTTCCCAGCGCTTCCGACTTCAATCGTATCCGTATATTTATCCAGAGCTACCGATACAACAGGATTCCGGTTGATTTCGGCAGCGCCATCCATGAATGCATCCAAAGCGAATGTCGGTGAGCCATCTGTGTTCCATATGGATAAGGGATATCCGAACAAGATACCTTGAGGTTCCCAGTAAAATATACCCGTGCCCATATTGTCAGCGACGGCATGTAATTTATTTTGGACGGCTACTAGCATGTTATAAATGCTGTCCACATCGATGGAAGCATTTCCGCCAACTTCAACAATCATAACTTCCTTCCCATATTTCGTTGCCAGTTTGTTTAAATTCTCACTTAAAGCATCAATGGTGGAAGTATAAATGATATCCGGATAATAAGATAAGCCTATGATATCGTAATCGCTATCTTGAAGACCTGCAGCTACGAGACCCGCATAATACGAATCAACGCCTGCTTCCGCTCCACTTGCTCTATGGATGATCACCTTGATGTCTGGAAAAACGGATTTAGCCGCAGCTGAACCGGCTTGTATTAGTTGAACAAGATTAGTAGTATTGCTGTAGTTCCCTAAGGGCCACATCATTCCAGAATTGATTTCATTTCCTATTTGTACCCACTCTGGTGTTACTCCTACCGCTTTTAAAGCATCCATCACTCCAGCGGTGTATTCCGATACATGGGCTTTCAATTGCTCGATATTATCATCTTTCCATGCAGCAGGTGTATTCTGTTGTCCCGGATCAGCCCAAGAATCACTGTAGTGAAAATCAATCATTATCCGAAACCCGAAATCACTGGCGCGTTTGGCTAATGCAACCGCTTCTTCCGTACTGTTATGACCATTGGTAGGGTGATCTGAGGGATTAACCCATGCCCTAATTCTTATAGAATCCACACCATGATCCTTTAAAATCTGTAAAAGATCATCTTCTTCCCCATTATCGTTATAAAATTTCTGACCACTGGCTTCCATTTGGGGCAGCCAGCTGATATCCGCGCCTTTTGCGAATGAGCCTGGAGCAAATGAAGCTTCTGCCTTTGTGGGAAAACCGATAGATGTCATAGATAAAATCATTACAAATGTAAGAATGATTGCGATAACTCTTTTTCTGTTTTTCATTTTACAACCTCCATATTTAATATCGTAAAACTTGGGTCTTACTCTTTCCACTTCATTAAGCGCTTTCATTAAGCCCTTGGTGTACTCATTATATATAGAATTCTGAAGCGCCATAATAAAGGCAAACAACTAAAAGTAATACTAAATCTACGATTTGAAATAAAAAGGATTATGTAGGATCAACGTTAACCTTGGTAAAGACGCTCCGTCCTCTCCGCTTAAATCAAAAAGAAACCTCCCCTTGATAAAATGGAGTTACCACACAACCATTTAATAGGAGAGGCTTCTTTTGTAGGTTCAATTACCATGGACCAACTTTGCTTTCTGTCAGCTATTATTTTTGAGCAGCCAGGAAGGCATCAATTTGGGTTTGCATTTCAGTCTGAACCTTGTCAATACCAGCCGATTTCAGCTGTTTGATCAGGTCAGCCTGACCCTTAGCGAGATCACCGATCAAACCATATTCTAGTGGAATGGCGTAACGCAGCATTACGTTACCAATATTAGCCACCTCATTCTTCACCGGAGTGGAGTCAAAGACAAAGGTTTCCAGCGGGAAGTGGTAAATGCTAGACTGCCAGCTGTTGAACATATCGTCTGCTTCCACCGGATAAGCCGCATCTTGACGGTTTAGAGGAGAGTTCCAGCCCCAGTTCGAGAAGCCGGTGTAATTAGCGGCTGCAGGACCTGCAGTGAACTTGTCATCACCTTCCGGAATATAATGGGTTCCGGATATTCCGTACATCGTCAAATCGTGAATTTCCTTGTCATTCTGCAGCAGATCGATCAGCATCAGGGAACGTTCTGCATTTTTCGAGGTTGCATGGATAGACATACCGTTCTGAGTTGAAATGGCAGCAATCTTCTTCTTGTCCGGAGTAAGGTCGGCAATGCCCAACTCTACACCCGGTTTGTCGCGGCGCATTTCGGCGAGGTTAGCTGCTACAGTTCCTAGATTATGGGCATAAGAGGAAACCTTTTCTGCTTTTAGATCCTGCCATACATCATTTTTGTTGCTGACTACGTTTTTGGACCATGCGCCATTGTCGGCCAGATCTTTATAGTATTTAAGCAAGTCTGTAAATTCAGGAGTGTCATAGATGTTGAATACTTTACCGGAAGCATCGTCCAGCTTGTAAGCTAGCGGCAGCAAGTTGGCATCGACTAGATTAAAGTTGTTATTCTGCTCCAGCAGGGTTTGGTCTAGCTCATGAAATTTCCAGCCATCGGCAGGTTTGGCCCCATAAGCGGTCATCCCTTTTTCATCCTTAGCAACCGCTTTTAAGTAATTGGCGTAGGATTCACGACTATTAATTTCTGGAAGATTGTATTTCTTGCGTAAGTCTTCACGGTACAACACAACCTTGTCTGTAACCTCAACATTGTTGTTCGGAACCATGTAGAGCTTGCCATCCACTTTTGCTTGATCCCAGTTAACTTTAGGCATGGCTTCCCAGGTTTGCGGCATGTACTTGGACAACATATCCTCTGTTAGTTCCAGGAATCCGCCTTTAAGCGCCTGATCGTTATAGAAGGCCCAATTCGCAGTATACACAAGGTCGAAATCCTCATTGGCTGCAAATTTTAGCGGGTACTTCTGAGTCCAGTCCGACCAGTCCAGGAATTCCGTTTCCACTGTAGCATTGATTTTTTCCTTCAATTTAGTGTTCAACTCGCCGAACACCTTATCGTAGTCGGCAGGCTGGCTGCCAACCATTATCATTTTCAGCTTAACCTCTTTGGAAGTGTCAGGAGCACCGGAATTCGTAGCTGCTCCCTCTGTAGCGGTTGCGCTGGAATTCGTTGCTTCCGCAGCTGTATTGGTGTTGTTGTTGCCGCCGCATGCACTAAGAATGGTGCCTAGTGTCATCATCGTTGCCAACGTCACTGTTAGTTTCTTTTTTTTGTTTATCATGACTGATGTTTCCCCCTAATCGAATAGTTGGTTAAGTTATTTATTGATAATCAGGTTGCCCTGAGACTATCCTTTGACTGCGCCGATCGTCAAACCTTGCACAAAATATTTCTGAATGAACGGATAAGCAAGCAGGATCGGCCCTGTAGCCACAACCGTCATTGCCATCTTCAGGCTTTCGGTAGGGATATTGGTATTTACAACCGCGCCTGAAGCCATCATCGCCTTGCGCATTCCATCCATATTGCCAAGCATTTTGTACAGATAATACTGAAGCGGCATGAGCTCGGACTTGGAAATAAAGAGCAATGCATTATACCAGTCATTCCAATAGGCTAGCGCAATGAACAGGCCGATGGTAGCCAGAGCTGGCTTGGACAAAGGCACAATCAACTGCATGAAGATCCGGAAGTCACCTGCTCCGTCAATCTTTGCGGATTCTGTAATCGCATCCGGGATGCTGCTCATGAACGACTTCATGACGATAATATAGAACACATTCATCAGCATCGGCAGAATCAGCACCAATAACGTGTCTTTGAGATGCAGGTAGTTGATGATCATCAGATACCAAGGCACCAGACCACCGCTGAACAAGGTAGTGAAGAAGAAGAAAAACGAGAAGCGGCCGCGCCATTTAAAATCTCTCCGGGACAACACGTAAGCCGTCATGGAGGTCAGAAACAATCCTACCACAGTGCCGATTAAGGTAACGGAGATCGTCACACCGTAAGCTCTAAGCATCTCAGCCGGAAATTTGAACAGCAAGCTGTAGGCTTCCGTGGAAAAGTTTGACGGGATGAGCTGGAACCCTTTCTCGATAATGGTGCTCTCCTCGCTCAGAGAGGAGGACACCACCAAAATGAAAGGAATGATGCAGAATACGGCGAGCAGCGTAAGTGTCAAGTATCCGATGATCGACAGTACGAGCCGGTCTGTGTTGCCGCGCTTGCGGCGCACCTCCGTGGTTTGGATATTTGCAGTAGTTGAACTCATGGCATTACCTCCTTTTCCTAGAATAGAGCACGATCTTTATCATATTTACGTACGGCATAGTTAGCGAGCATGATGGTCACAAAACCCAGCAATGATTGATAGAAGCCGGCCGCAGCAGACATACCGATTTCATTCGAAGTGGTCAGCGAGCGGAACACGAAGGTGTCGATAACATCGGTGGACGAGAACAGCAAGCCGTTGTTGCCGACCATGTTGTAGAACATTCCGAAATCTCCGCGGAAGATATTGCCGATGGCCAGCAGGACCAGAATAATTACGGTTGGCATCAAGTTCGGAATCGTAATCTTCATAATACGCTGGAAGATATTCGCTCCGTCAATTTCGGCCGCTTCATACATCTCCGTATCAATACTTGTGATTGCTGCCAGATACATGATCGACCCGTAGCCCAGTGTCTTCCAGGCGGATACAACTACGAGGATGACCGGCCAGTAAGAGGCGGTGTTGTAAATATCGATCGGCTGCATGCCGAGTCCCTTCAGCAATACGTTAATGGTACCTACGTCGAAGTTGAACAGGTTATAGGCAATGGCTCCAACGACAACCCAGGAAATAAAGTAAGGCAGGAACAATACGGTTTGCGTCAGCTTCCGGAACCATTTACCCGCAACTTCAAAGAGCATAATGGCTGCAAAAATCTGAAGGCAGTTGTTCACAACGATAAATGCAATATTGTACAGCGCCGTATTTCGTGTTACACGCCAAGCGTCACCTGAACCAAAGAAGAACTTGAAGTTGTCCAGTCCATTCCATGGGCTTCCGAAGATACCCCCGGTGTAATTGAATTGTTTAAACGCTAGTACAATTCCCGCCATGGGCACGTACGCGAACAACAGGAAAAACAATATCGCAGGAGTCAGCATCAGGAGCAAAGATCTATACTTCTTGACATCATCCCAGAATCCATGTTGTTTCAGTTTCATCTCAAATCCCCTTTCCTTGTCACGATTTCTCTATAGCTTTATTATAAAGAAGCGCTTCCCTGGAGGGGATTAAGCCTAACAACTAAAACTAATACTTTTTCAACGATCGGTTAAAACATATGCTGTGTCCTCTATTCAAAAAAAATCGCCCGCGGTCTAAAAACGGCCGGGGCAACACGAAAAAAGGGCTAGATTTTATTCTTTTTGCGGTACTCTCCGGGTGTCATTCCTGTCGTCTGCTTAAATTGCCGGTTGAAGTATATGATGTTCTTGTAGCCCATGCGATCGGCAATTTCATAGATCTTAAGGGTCGGATCGCTCAACAGCTCGGTTATGCGGTTCGTCTTGCGCTCATTGACATATTCGCTGAATGGCAGCCCGTATTCTTCCTTGAACAGGTAGCCCAGATAATTGGGTGTAAAGTCGAAATGTGCGGCAACCTCTTTCAAGGTAATCTTCTTCTCCAGATTCTCTTCCACATAGTGCATGATCTCATCGATCAGCTTACGCTTCTGGCGCTGCCGTTTCACGTACAGCTGCTCCGACAGCTCAAAGAATCGCCGTCTCAACCAGGACAGGATGTCGTGAATGGTCTCGAACTGAAACAGGATATCCGGCTGATGCGATTCCCACTGCAAGAGCTCATACAGATTCTCGTTCTGCTGCTGAAGATCCGCATGGAGCTTGGAGGTGATGCGGATAATCAGCCCGTAGACATCCTTTTTGCCGGCAGCCGGCAGATCCTTCGTGAACAACTCCAGCAGATGATCATCAATCGCCACCAGATCATATTGGATAATGGCCTCCAACAGCCGGTCAACGGTATGTTCAAGGGATGCCCCCGGTGTTCCTCGCGGCGACGACTCTGTTGTATCACGGATCAGGCGGTTCTTACCCAGCAGCCACTTGGCGCTGAGCGCAGCCTGCGCCTGCTGGTAGGATTCATGCAGCCCTGTCTCCTCCTGGGCGTAACGGCCGACACCTACAGTCACTGTATATTTTGACTTCTTTGCTATTTTTCCGACAAGCTCCTCCAGTTGATGCAGGAAACTCTCCTGCGAGAGAGCGGCCAGAATGACACAACGGGTATGATGAACAGCAAGGAGCGTGCCCAGCTTAGCCTCCTCCACAAAGGCTTTAATCATTTCAGTAACTTGCCGCGTACGATTGCGCACTTCCTCTTCAGGCAAATCACGCATTTTCCATTCCAGGTCATCGATTTCCACAATCGCAGCCGCAGAGCCCTTCTGTAACAGTGAAGTCAGAAGGCTTCGCAGATGCGGCTCTGCGGGATCAGTCGTTCCTTCCTCGAACCAGCGCAGCAGGAGCTCCTTGTTCACAAGAGACAGCGCTTCGATGAAGGAACGGTCCTGCTCTTTCTCCTGTTCCATTTTGGCGCATAGTGAACCCAGCATCTCATACAAATCCTTATCCTCAACGGGCTTCAGCAAATACCCCGAAGCGTTGATCTCAATGGCCTCTTTGGCGTAACTGAAATCCTCATGACCGCTGATGAATACAATCTTGGTCTTGGGATTCACAGCCTTTGCCCTGCGCGCAAACTCGGTTCCAGTCATGATTGGCATGCGTATGTCGGATAAAATAATATCCACCCGTTCTTCTTCCATGACCTTAAGCGCATTGAAACCGCTACTCGCGGTACCCACTACTGTTATATTCAGTCCGCTGGCCAGTACTCTGCGCCGCAACCACTCCAGATCCACCGCTTCATCATCCACCAGCAATACATTGATGCTCATATCGAAAAGAACCCCCTGTGTTTGTGAATCACATCCTTACATTGGAGCAGATCCTTCTTCCCCCTCCTCACCGGCTTGAAGCCCTGCGGGAAGCAGAAGCTGAACGGTTGTGCCCCCACCAAAAATGCTGGCGATGGTGACCCCGTAGGCGTCTCCATATCTGAGCTTGATCCGCTCATTCACGTTCTTAACGCCGTAGCCACCGACCTGACTCGGCCCTTTCATCATATTACTGATGGTTTCGGGACGCATGCCAATTCCATTATCGATGACTTTCAGCTCAATATTGTTGCCCACCCGCCGGCCCGTCAGGCGGATGATGATGGTCTCGCCAAACCACGCGTGCTTGAAGACATTCTCCACAAAAGGTTGCAGAACCAGCTTGATCACCTGCATTTGCATAATCTCCGGGTCTACATCGACATAGACCTTGAACGAATCCGCATATTTGACCCGCTGGATTTCAAGATAGGTAGCGACCTGCTCCAGCTCCTTCTGCAGTTCGATATACACATTGCCCTGGTTCAGCGTCAGCCGATAGAATCGCGAGAGTCCCTGCACCATTTCTGTGACCTTGCTAATTTCCCCAAGATTTGCCAGACTGCTTATCGTTGAGAGTGTATTATACAGGAAATGCGGATTAATCTGCGCCTGCAGTGCTTCTAGCTCGGCTTGTTTCTTCTGAATCCCCTGCACATAGACGCTGTTGATGAGCTCCTGGATGTTGGTGGCCATTACATTGAACGAATCCGCAATCTGCACAAATTCATCATTGCCGGAGAAGCGTATCCGCTTCTGGAAGTTCCCCTCCTGAAAAGAACGGACAAGTCCTACGATTCGGCTCATTTTTCGCCCGGAAAGCCTTGCAACCATATATCCGATAGTGGTCATCACCAGAAAGCTGAGCGCACATGCTGCAAAGATCACGCGGCCTAGCTTGCCGGCATCCTTCGTCAAATACGTATCGGGCACCAGGGATTCAATCACGTAATTACTGTCGGGGATTTTTTCATGCAGACTGAGAAAATTCTCGCCTCCATCCTCATAATTCGCCATGCCGCGCTGGAATAGGACATCACCGGTGTTCTCTTCCACAAGCCGGACGGCAATCCCCTCCTCTATGGGGAAAGTGTCAAACCCACCAAAGAGATCCTCCAAGGACACGGTGATTCGTACATAGCCGATCACCGTTTTGTAATCACTGAAGTTGACCAATCTGCGGACATGGGAAATGTTGCCTAGCTTCTGATCCGTATCAATCTGCAGCCAGAGATTGTCCCGTTTCGAATCCTTGAGGGACTGGTACCACTCGCTACCTTCGATGTCCGTAAAAGGCAGAATGTAATAATCGCTGTCATAGATCGGCTCATCCAGATTGTCCCCGGAAATAATATTGAGGTCACTGTTCGGGGTATAGAGCATGAAGCGTATTTTGTTTCCGAACAACTGCAGCGGTGCGGTAATCTGGGGAACAATCTCATCGAGCATAACCAGGTAAATTTCAAACGGCGTCCCCTTCAGTTCAAGCGCGTGCTGAAAGGGCTGGCTCCCGAACAGGTTGTCCGACATACGCTGAATCTCATCCATCTGGTAGCGGATATTGTTCCTTGCCTGCTCCATTCCCGTTCGGATATTCGACTCGGCCATTTCTGTCCGGGAATCGGTCAGCATGGAATAGGAGATGTAGCCGATGAATACATCGGTCAGCAGCACCAGCAGCAGGTAGGGAATCATCATTTTGTAGGTAAAGGGCATGTATTTCTTCAGTTTAGGCATCATTCGGAAAACATCCTCTGTTTGAATTTCGGTATGTCTATATTAGCGTTCCCCTGCCCAAAAATAAATAGGTCGGGGTAAAAGCGCCGGAATCTCTTCCGGCGCTAAGCCTCTCGCTTATATAGCTGCTTCAGAGGTTTGCAGCACCACTTCTGCTGCGGCAAGGCCCGTGGATACGGCTCTCACCGTGATCGGACCCGCTTCAGCGGAAGCCTGGATCAGCGCCAGGCACCATCCGTTAAATACCCGGCGCACCTCAGACTTATCCGGCTCATGGCTGCTCGGGTTGCCGTTGCCTACGCCGAGAAGCTGGCCTGCGCCTACCACTTCAAAGCGGATCTCGTTGTCGGCCGCCGGAACGACATGCCCCTGCCCGTCCAGCACGGCAACCCGGACTGGGATCGTGTCCGAGCCGTCCGCTTTCCCCGCCAGCCGGTCCGGGTACAAGCGGATCTGAACCGGCTGGCCTGCGGTAACTGCCGCCTTCTCGGCAACCGTCCGCCCGCCGCTTCTGCCTACTGCTTTTAATTCCCCTGGCTCATAAATGACCTGCCAGGACAAATACCCGGTCCGGTCGACCTCCTGCTGCCCCAGACTCTTCCCATTCAGAATCAGCTCTACCGTATCCGTGTTAGAGAACACTCGCACCTCAATCAGCTTGCCTTCTGACCCGGGCCAATTCCAATGTGGCAGCAGATGAACCATCGGCTCGTCCTTCCATACCGCCTGCATATAGTAATAGCTGTCTTTGGGGAAGCCGCAGGTATCCATCAGCCCAAAATGCGAGTTCACACAAGGCCACTGATAAGGAGTCGGCTCCCCCCGGTAATCGAAGCCGGTCCACATGAAGACTCCCGTCAAAAAACGGTGATTCACCATAACACTCCATGCCTGCTGCGGGCTGCAGCCCCATGAGGGAATGTTCGTGCCGTATTCGGAGCAGTAGCCTCGTACCGGATCATCCTCATAGATTCCCCGGGTCACCGTATAACTGGCACATTCAGTGCCGATCATCAGACGGCCAGGATGCTGCTCATGATCCCTGATATCCAGATGATCCCGGTGCCCGTAATTGTAGCCCGTGATATCAACAACATCATTGTAGCCATTCTCGCTCCAGCCGTGGTTCATCGCCGCAGAGGTCGGCCGTGTCGGATCTATTTTTCGCGTCGTATCCGCGAGGGTCTTCAAAATGCGTGCCCCCGTTACGGTGCCTTCGAGCACCTCTTCATTCTCCAAATTCCAGATGATCACCGACGGATGATTGCGATCCCGGAGAAGCATCCGCTTCAGCTGGGATAATCCATTCGGACTGCTGTCAAGCTTACGGTTCTCGTCCATGACCAACATTCCGATCCGGTCGCAGATATCCAGAAGCTCCGGGGTCGGCGGATGGTGCGCACTACGGTAGGCATTGGCCCCCATCTCCTTCAGCAGTCTCAGCTTGTATTCAATAAGACTGTCCGGCAGTGCCACGCCCACTCCGGCGAAATCCTGATGATTGCAGGTGCCTTTAATGAGTAGTGGTTCTCCGTTCAGGAAAAAACCCTCATCTGCATCGAAGCGGATGCTGCGGATGCCGAAAACCGTCTCATACCGGTCTACCTCCGCTCCGTTATACTTCAAGATGGATACCGCCTTATAAAGATACGGTGAGTCAGGAGACCACAATGCCGGCTGCTCCACTTTGAACATCTGCTCCAGCTTCGTTTCACCGTACCAATCCGCATAGGCTTGCACCGACTTGGAGCACACCTGCACTCCGGCTGCATCGTAGATCTCCGTCAGCAGGGTTACCGATCTGCTCTCTGTGTAGTCATTACGTATACGGGTATTGATAAGCACCAGTGCCTCCTGTGCCGTGGCTTCCGGTGTCGTAATATAGGTTCCGTACTCGGCTACGTGCAGGCGGTCTGTCTCTTCCAGCCAGACATGGCGGTAAATGCCGCAGCCTTCATACCACCAGCCTTCACATTCCATCGCATCCACTTTGACAAGAATGACATTCCGGCCTTCGCCCCCATAACGTAGCACATCTGACAGATCATAAGTAAATCCGATATATCCTCCTCGATGCTCGCCGATCAAATGTCCGTTAACCCATATCGTGCTGGTTCCGGAGACTCCATCAAAGGTCACCGACCACTTGCGGCCGGCTGCTTCTGCCGGCAGCTCAAAGCTTTTGCGATAAAATCCGATTCCGCCCGGCAAATAACCGTGGCTCCCATCCCTGGAACCCAGTGACTCATCCTGAACATACTGCTGCTCCACACACCAGTCATGCGGCAGCCGAAGAGAAGCCCATTCCAGTTGCTGATTGCCCATCCCTTTATCGTTAAAAGCGATATCCAGCCATTCCCCCTCGCGGATGGAGCCACAGTCGGTAATACCGCCCGTCATTCCAGCCTTGACCGCATGGGGAATGCGGATATCTCCCTTGTAAAAGCTCCAGTTCTCATCAAACAACCTTCTATTTCTCGCTGCTTCAAACCTCACCCTGTGGCCGCCTCCTTACTGAACTATATTCCATATTATAAATTAGCTTTAAATTTATCGTTAGGACAATGACAGTATTGAATAGCACAAAATGAATATGAGAAGTTTCATAACCATTAGGACTTAACTATTTATACGGATAATAGAGCGTCTCGTGTGATGCCCAATCATCATCCGCACCGCATGAGGTGCCATGAGTCCGAGAAAACCATTCGCCCCTACACCACCAACGACTCCCGAACCAAGCAAAATGTCGGGAATCATAACCGGTGATTTAATTTTTTCTGGTTAAGAATTAGTTAGATAGGTTTATACGGACCACAGAGCTCTTATTTGCAGAAAACATAAGGTTTCATCTAGCATGCGGACTCAGATGCAACTATTTACTGAAATATACTCCAAATATGCTCGGGGAAGATGTAATAAGAGCCCTACGGTCCGCATGTCCGGCCAAATGATCCAAAATCCAAAATAAGAGCTCTACGGTCCGCAAGGATCAAGCTAATGATCATCTCGTTCAATTACCCTACCCTTCAGCTATTTATCAGATACCAAGGAAGTGAAGATATTCCCGCCTCTGGAAGAAAATTTCGTGCTATGATAGGTCGAATGGATAAATTTAGTAGAGGTAAAGGAGAATTATAGATGAAGAAATTGCTTCATGTACTTTTGGCTTTGGGGCTGCTTTTGAGTATCATTATTACTGAAGGCAAGGAAGCTTCGGCAGCTGTAGCGAAGCAGGTCTTAAGAATTGGTGTGGATGCTATTCCTGCTGTGCTTGATCCTGCCCCAACTGTTGACGGTACGGCATCTTCGGTCATTAAAGGTTTGTTCGAAGGCTTAGTCCGTCTAAATCAATCCGGTCAGGCCGTACCGGGCATAGCTAAGTCTTGGAAAATATCCAATGACGGCAAAACGTACACCTTCACGCTACGTTCCAGTGCCAAATGGAGTAACCAGCAGCCTGTAAAGGCCTCTGATTTCGAATATGCTTGGAAACTGGCGTTGTCCCCACAAGCTACCAATGGACTGGCGTTCAAAATGTTTATGATTGCCGGGGCAGAGAACTATCACAACGGCAAGCAGAAGGACGCCTCAAAAGTAGGGATCAAGGCGCTGAACGACTACACGCTTCAAGTGACTCTTACAGAGAAAAACTATACCTTCATTCAGATGCTTGCGGAAAATAGCATGGAACAATCATAAGGTCGTCTTGGCCAAGAATCCCAACTATTATGCAGCTAAGGAGATTCAATTTTCCGAAGTTCAGTTCCTTGTTCCAGCTGCGGGACAGCCTTCGAATACAGCCGCATACTTAGATGACAATCTAGACTGGATCGGCAGCGTGGAAACTACAGCTATTGATTATAGTCTCCTAAGTGCTGAAGTTTTTAATGAGAAATATGAATTGCCATACGTCGGACTCTATTATTATCAATTTAACTTGAACAAAGCTCCCTTTAATAATATTAAGATTCGAAAAGCTTTAGCTATGGCGGTTGACCGTGAGAGCTTACCCTATGGTACACCAGCCTATGGTAACGTTGCTCCAACCATTCATGGTGTTAAACAACCTTTTCGGTCGGAGATAGCGGATAGTACTTATTTCAACGAGGATCTAAAAATGGCCAAGAAGCTGCCGAAGTTCAACATTATAGTGAATGAAGAGCAAAACCATGACTTGGTTGCCCGGTTCATCATTTCCGATTGGAAAGAAAACTTAGGGATTGAGGCAAATGTTGAGGTTCAGAGTTGGAATGAACTGTTGGATAACCGCTACAGTCAGAACTTTACGGTGGCTAGAGCAGGATGGAGAGCGGACTATAATGATCCTGCTACTTTCTTGGAATATTTCACTTCATGGAGTGAGGACAACGATTCCGGCTGGAACAATAAGCAATATGACAGCTATCTGAGACAAGCACGGCAAGAACAAGAACCCGCTGGGCGGATGCGATTTTATGCCAAAGCTGAAAAATTGCTCATGGATGAAATGATCATCCTCCCACTTTACTATTATGTGGCTGATGTTCTAGCAAAACCGAATGTTAAAAATGTGTATGTAGACTATGATGGTTCGATAGCTTTTACAAGAGGTTATCTTAAATAATCAATTACGGGAGATAGGTTAAATACCGCAGCCGCTTATTTTCTTATGGCTTTTGATATTAACTTATTTACATATCGTTACGAGAACTCAAAAGGCGTCAGCAGAATATTCCTGCTGACGCCTTTTACGGTATATTGTCTTAGTTAGTCGTAGTTTTTTTTTGCCGCCCATTTAATTTGACTTTCACAACTGATTTTGCTGTGCCAAATTGAATTACAACTCACAAGACCTGTGAGTTGTAATTCATCTTGTCACTAAAAACGGCCAATTCGAGCAATCTGTAACGTTCTATTGGCATATAATGTAACGATATTTGGCATTTATCGTGGTTTCCTGTAAAGTTGTTTGTCACTTATCGTTTGTTAGTAATTTGAAAACATGCTACGACCGTCAATCAGATTTTAATTGATCTGATTGCTCTTGCGCGAAATAATCAATGAAATTTTCCTCACCGAATAAGTTTTTCGCTTCAGCAATACTTTTCGAAGACATCTCGGACATAACAACAATAGCAAGATTGTGCTTCGCTCGAGAGCAAATTACATAAAGTAAGTTTCTTGTCCTTGCCTGTATATCAAAATTGTTGGTATTAATAGTTCCAATATCAGGACGTCCTTCTAAGTACTTATTCAGACTATATGAATTCCAATCATTATCATCAATGAAACATACTATACTGCAAAACTCAGCTCCCTTTGTTCCATGGTTTGTGGAGAACGGAGAGGTGTCTTTGACAGTCTTATGCAGACATCTGAAGGTCAATATTAATAACACTCGTTGGACAATAATCAAGTCTATGAAAATCCCAGCTATATAACTTATATTTGTTTTTCCTAAATAAATTAAAAAGCTCAAGAAAGCTTCTTCCATTTACTTTGGCACAACGAATTAAATAACTTTGAAGTGATTCGTGATCTGATATCTTCATCCTCACTGTTAATGGATCCATACACTTCACCTATCTCAATATAATTTATGAGCTATCTTATTGATCTCCAGTATTGTGATTAAATATTTATATATTCTTCCAGAATATATAGTGTGTAAAAAGTATCCAAAAAAGAACAAACCTTTAATCAGGCTTGTCCTTTTTTATTCACATCTATTCAAACTAATGTAACAATCTGAAGTGCAGAACTCCTATTTGGATCAGGAAGCTTTTGGGGATCATCTCGATTGATTCGATTATCCTACTATTACCGCTGCTGAAGAAGCCCGTAAAAGTCACCTTATGCTCATTTCCTGTCGTCTTTGTAACGGGCTATTCGGATACCGTTTTTCTGACCAGCACCCGTACCGGACGCTTTCCGGGCTATCTCCATCATTCCTATAATTTCTAGTACGGAGCGATTTTTGGGATTTGATTAAACCAGGTGCTTTGGAAAGGATCCTCTCGGAAATTAAAAATTTACAGGAATATTGATATTAGATTGAAGTGCCGGCCGGCCAACAGGATAATAGGAGAACCCAAGCGACCTTGCCTTTTCTGCCGAGATCGCATTTCTACCATCGACTAATACAACCCCGGACATGACTGATTTGAGTAACTCCAGATCTATTTCCACAAATTGCATCCATTCTGTTAACAGACAGACAGCATCGCAGTTTTCTGCCGCATGCAGTGCTGAATCGCACCATGTCAATGATGGGGGGTTGTAAACACGGCGGAAATTATTCATCGCTACCGGATCGAATATTTTTGGTTTTACCCCCAATTTAATCAATGCATCAAGAATTTGAAAAGCGGGTGTTTCTCTAACGTCATCCGTATCTGGCTTAAAAGCCAGTCCCCACACCCCCACTGTTCGTCCTGCAAGATTACCTAGTGCCTGTTGCAATTTCTCAACGATTTTACTATATTGGTCATTATTGACCTCAACGACTGCCTTAAGAAGTTTGAAATCATATTCAACATTCCCGGCAATTTGAATCAATGCTTTTGTGTCCTTGGGAAAACAGGAGCCGCCGTAGCCAATGCCAGCTTTTAAAAAAGAAGAACCAATTCTTTTATCCAGTCCCATTCCCCGGGCTACCTCTGTTACATCGGCCTGAACCTTTTCACAAATATTCGCAATCTCATTAATAAAAGAAATTTTGGTGGCCAAAAATGCATTAGAAGCATATTTAATCATTTCAGCGCTGTGAATATCCGTAATAACCAGTGGTGCCCCTATCGGAGCATGAAGCTGAGTTAGCAGTTCAATAGCAGGTTCTCGATTCGCACCGATTACGATCCGGTCTGGATGAAGAGTATCCTGAATGGCAGAACCCTCTCTTAAAAACTCAGGCAGTGAAGCGACATCAAAACTGCCTGAGTAACAAGCTTTAATCCACCCGGCTACTTTGTCGTTAGTACCAACGGGAACAGTACTCTTGACACAAATAACTTTATAGCTGTTCATGGACCTGCCGATTTCTTGAGCTGCATATTTAACAAAGGAAAGATCAGCCTCTCCATTAGGCAGTTGCGGGGTACCCACCGCGATAATCACCACTTCTGCTGCTTTGACCGCCTCTGACAAAACTCCGGTAAAAGAAAGACGCCCTTCCATCATATTTCTCTGTGATAACTTCTTCAATCCATACTCATATATGGGAATCTCGCCGTTTTGCAGAGTACATATTTTATCCTCGTCTTGATCCACGATGATTACCTGATGCCCCATTTCAGCAAAACATATCCCGGACACCAAACCTACATAGCCTGCGCCTATTACCGTTATGTTTATGTTGTTCATTGTAGTTTACCCTCTCTATTAATTATACTAATTCCTCCTCTCTGACGGCAGCAAAGCAATATGTGGCAGTGCATTATATATTTTTTCGAATAGTCCAATATCTCTGGATTCTATTTCAACAATCTCGGCAATAAATTTTGTTATTTCGACAATAAGATCAGTATTATTCCTTGATATTTTTATGTATAACGTATTCAAAGACAGTTCAATAAGTTTGATGATATCCAGACATTCGTCAATAATATTCAGTTGGATACTTTCTAAAACATCTGAGTACTCGATTAACATATCCCTGAAAAAGTACTTTCCATACTTCATTTCATCCAAGCACTGGAGATAAAAATTCTCGAAAGTTTTTTTATCTACATCAAGCTCAACATAACCCTTTAGTTGTTCAATAAGTTTAACGTAGAAGGCTTTCCCAAAAAAATAGTGATCATTAATAATCGATCCCTGCAAAAACTCCGTGGCAACTGTTTTTAACACTCTTAGAAAAAGATTGCTCAATTCCTCTTCCTGCATCGGTTCCCTAACTTGTTCAACTTTAGCTTGTCCCATAACCAGTAGAGACTTAGTTAACCCGCTGTCAATTTCGCTTACGTAACGATCACCTTTCCAAAAGCTTTCAAACTCCTTGATATTAATACTGTTCATAAATTTCCATGGTTTTGGGTCATAAATATAGACCTCTTGTTTATCTATACCATACAAAGCTAAAAAGTGATTTCTGGGTCCTAAAATGGGATGGGATAGAGATTGAAAGTAATTATCATTCTGATAATCTGTCGAATAGGGTAGATGATACGTTGTACCTGAAGCAATAAAGAGATCTCCTCTATTCAAGGTCTCTACTATCAGCGCCAATCCGCTTTCAAATGACGGAACCTCTTCAACTTTCAGCTTTACTCCCAAATAGCTGTATGCATCATAATATCCCAGATGCTCTGAGGCCCATAATGTAGTTTGCACAGCGTTATTTCCATTTCCTGTCTCATCCACATAAATACAAGGAATTGCAGCCAAGTTAAGATTTATTAACAGACTCAACTTACTCGGAATTCCCATTCTTTTAAGCTGTTCATGTATAGGCGGGTATAGGCAAGGAATGTAATACGGCAAATCGAGAGTAGCATTAAAATCTTTTAGAATAGTCATTAAAATCCCTTTCCTGTTCCTTTAGTATTAAACCTAATCTCTATGTCAACCACATAAACTCATAGGGCTGAAGAGTAAGCGAATGTTCATTCAGGCTTATGATTTCACCGGTAACCATATTACAAAGTTCTCTTCTTAATCCTTCAGAGTTCATTATCTTGCTATTGATCTTTTGGTTTTCACCAGAAAAGTTACATAGTACAAGCAGTTCATCTGTTTGATTCTTTTTACAATACCCAAATACACTTTGATTTCCGGTTTCTAAAAATTTAGTATGCAAACTGGAGTTAAATAACGGATTACTCTTTCTGGCAGTGATCAGCTTTTTCAGACTCTGAAATATCCTTCCCTCAATCGTCTCACCATCGCCCCTCTTCTCTGCCCTTGCCCAGTCAAGACTTACCCGATGCAACCATCTGCTATCATCAGCCTTTTCCCAACTGTCCTTATAAGAAGGATCATTGAACATTCCAATCTCGTCCCCACCGTATAACATCGGGATTCCCTCGTAGGAGAGAATAATGCTGTGAAGCAATAGAATTTTTTTAATAGCCAAATCCGTCTGAAGTTCATTCGCATCTTCCACTGCTTTTTCCAAGCCGCATAAAGATGCTACAGTTCCCGATGTTTTTCTCCCTTCCTTGGCTTTGCTATCAAAATCTTTGGATTCCGCTTTTGAAAAACTTCCAGGAATCTTTCCCAAATAAAAATCAGTCACATATTCAAAATGAGCGGTACTATCTATTCCGAGCTGACGAAGAGTTTCGCCATCCATATCCCAAGCAATATCATCGTGACATCTAATGTAATTGATAAAGCATCTGTTCTTTTCATATTCGTTCAATCGGTCAAGTGTAATTTGCATCTCTCGTGTGTCTTCAGTCACCAGTGCATTCCACAAACTAACACTTAGCGGGAAATTATACATTAAACTGCATCCATTATACTTATCCCCAAAAAATCCCATAATACTCTCGGTGCTGCCGATCGCCTCACCTTTAAAAATCGAACCTGGAGCAACCATATCAACTATAATATTCAACATACTCAGAATTTCATGGACCTGAGGTAAATTGAAGCAGTCGGTTCCAACTTCTTTCCAGATATGGGGAATAGCATCCAGACGTAGTATATCGACGCCCTGGTTTAATAAAAAGAGCATGCTTTCGGCGATATTATTGAACAACACAGGGTTCTTGTAATTTAAATCCCATTGATACTCATAAAATATGGAGCAAACCCACTTTTTCAGTTCATCCGAATAAATAAAGTTTTGCTGCGAAACTTCCGGGAATATAAGCGGTAAAGTTTTTTCAAATTCACGAGGAATATCATATGTATCAAACATATAGTACATTTGCTGGTATTTTTCATTTCCATTCATGGCTTCCAGAACCCACTCATGTTCCTTCGCTGTGTGGTTCAGTACAAAATCAATACAAGTAACGATACCTTCCTTCCTTAATGCATCAACCAAATCTTCGAATTCACTCATGTTTCCAAGTTTAGGGTTAATCTCCTTATAGCTAGAGACTGCAAACCCACCGTCATCCTTGCCGTCTCTCGTCTTTAGAACGGGCATAAAGTGAATGTACGTGATACCAAGCTCTTTAAAGTATTCAATTTTGTCTTTCACACCTGTAAGATTATCAGCAAATAAGTCCACATAAATAGACATACCAACGAGTTTCTCACTCATGTACCACTGAGGTTGTCTGGATCTCTGATTATCCTGTAACCTTAAATCTTTCTTCCTACCTTGAAAGGCAGCTTCTATAATTCCTACCAAATTCTCATAATTCTCTTTTGTTTCTCCATAAAGAGAAGTATATTTCTCCTGAAGCAGCTTCGCCCCCTCTTCGAAACGTTCCTTAAACTCCGGGTCCAGCGATGTTTCATATGTAAGCATTGTGGAGGTCCTCCTCAATATTGGTCAGCTCATAATTATTCATACTGTATTGCAGCCAGGCTGAAACCAAATGACCGATAATCAGGTGAATATCCTCAACCGGACCGAATTCCTCTAAAGGCGTTTCTACATTAATCACAACATCGCTTAATTTCTTCAATCTTCCCCCATCAAACCCGGACAGGCCGATTACTTTTCCATTTCGGGATTTTACCCACTCTACGCTGTTTATTATATTTTTTGAATTTCCGCTTGCTGAAATGGCAATTAGAATATCACCCTCCTGATAATAAAGATGCAGCTGCTTCAAAAAAACATTCTCATAACACTCATCATTTGAGATAGCAGACATAATTGAAATGTTGTCAGTCAGTGAAATCGCTCTAAGAGGGGTTTCATTTCGTGATTTTCTATAAATTCCGAATCCAAGATCATTGGCCAAATGAGACGCTGTGGAAGCAGAACCACCATTGCCTATTACAAATATATTTTTCCCTTGTCTGTGTGCATGCTCCAGCTCATTGATAAATGCACTAATCGAATCAGTGTCGATTTTATTGAGCAGATGCTTCAAATATAAAAAGTAACCTGTTGCAAATTGTTTTGCGTTCGTAGATTGGTTAAAAAGTTTTTCAATATTATTCATAATATACATCACCTTATCTTCTTCAATTTGGATTGTCGGAAACTTCGAGTTATACAAACTCACCTTTAATAATTAAAGCGGCCTCAAGTAGATTCTCAGTGATATAATCAGGTTCAACTGTTGTCTCGTCACTTCTGACGATAGAAGCACCTGATTTAACAAGGATCGTTTTGCATCCGGCACGAATTCCGGCTTCAATATCAGTAAACCGGTCACCTATCATATAACTTTCAGCTAAATTTATCTGAAAATCCTCAGCAGCTTCAAACAGCAGTCCAGGCAACGGCTTGGAACACGAACACATCTTAGTGTCTTCCGGCAAATTCTTTTTCTCAAAATGAGGACAGTAATAAAATGCATCAATGCGGCCCTTATCTGCATTTATCTTTCTTCTTAATTCAGCGTTAAAAGCGGTCATATGCTGGACAGTATACATATTAAGGGCAATTCCACCTTGATTGGTAATCACAATGATATCTAACGGCAAAGTTGAGAGCAGTTCAATTCCTTTTGTTGCTTCCGAAAACAGTATTAGATCCTCAATTTGATGCGGATAATGTGTATCTTTGTTAATCGTGCCGTCCCTATCAATAAATACAGCTCTTCTATTACAGGGATTGGGCTTTACGGGATAGTCCTTTATGATGATCTCCCTCCAGCTTTCTTTAAAATTTGACGAAGTTTTTCGGCCTGACGGCTCAGTGTAATGAACTCATGATCAAGATTCACTTTTTCCAACCCATTTACAATACTTAAATCCCATGCAATCTGGGCAATACGGGTTTCTAATAACATAATTTCTTCTTTAACCTGATTTTGGTTTATATCCTGCTTAGCTGTGTGCTTCTGCTCTTTCTGCAGAAATTCCTTGAAACCGCAATGATGAATCTCCAATCTGCCTTCGTGAATACTCCAGATTTCATTTGCAATTTTATCTAAAAAATAACGGTCATGGGACGCGCAAATAATTACACCGGGGTAGTCCTCGAGTGCTTCTTCTATTTTCTCATTGGTGAATATGTCTAAATGGTTGGTTGGTTCATCCAGCAAAAGCATATTTACTTTGGACAAAATTAATTTCAATATCGCCAGTCGAACTCTCTCACCATAACTCAATGTGGAAATTTTGCGGAAGACATCCTCCTTTTGAAACAAGAAGGCTCCTAGATATAATCGGGCTGTAGAAGCATCCATTCCTGCTATCGTCATAATGTTATCAAATAGCGATTGATCCGTTTGAAGATCAGCCAGCATTTGATCCAAATAACCTACCTGTGCAGCCGGTGTTAAACTTACAGTGCCCCGTTGAGGTTTAAGTTGCCCTGCGATTATTTTTAGCAATGTACTCTTGCCAGAACCATTCAAGCCAATTAGGCCGATCCGGGCATTTTTGGTCACCTGAAAATTCACTTGCTTAAGAAGCAACTGCTGTTCATACCCAAACGAAACGTCTTCTCCGCGAACCAAAATCATTCTTTTTAAAGGATCGATATCTAAAAATCTTGCGGTCACCTCCCTTTTTATGTCGGGCTTTTCGGTTGGCTCAAGTTGTTCCAGCCTATGTTTCATTGCCTTAATCGCATTAGCCATTTTGGCAGCACTTTTTCCATCAGCAGTCTTTAAATTTTTGCTAAAAGAATCTGTTTGACGGCGCCCCCGTTCTCCTTTCGAAACCCAAATTTGCTTTCTGATAATTGATTTTTTCAGCCTATCTTTTTCCTTAAGATATTCGTTATATTCTTTTTCCACTCTTTTACGGGTTCCCGCATTTTGCTGCATGTAGAATGAATAGTTTCCGGAGAACTTGTTTATTTCCCCCTCTTTCAGTTCCCAAGTTGTCTTAGTCACTTCATCCAGAAACCGGCGGTCATGCGAAACGATAATAACGCTCTGTTTTAATGAAATTAACTTTTTTTCTAACCACAGCACAGTATTCATATCCAAATGATTTGTAGGCTCATCCAAAAGAAGCAGATCCGATGGTTGGCTGAGCGCCGACAATAAAAGTACTTTTGTTTGTTCGCCGCCGCTCAGATTATTGACAGGAAGATTCCAAATATATTCTGGCATTCTCAATCCTTCGATGATTTCCGGATCCATATCTTGTTGATTGTTATTCAACCATTGATGTACTACTTGATGGACATCAGTATCCAGAGACTGTGGAACATAAGCAACTTTGAAACCATTGCTAAGCCGCCCTGCATCCGGCTGATCCACACCAGCAAGAATGCGTAATAGGGTAGATTTCCCTTCTCCATTCTTGCCAATCAACCCGATACTTTCGCCTTTTTCTATTTTAAAATCCAGGTTCTTCAAGATTTCACGAGCACCAAAAAAATGACAAATCCCCTTACCAATCAAACTACTAATTTGGATCAACTCCCTGCTGTTAATTCTTAGTTTTATCCTGGTACACACGACTTACAATACCTTCAATGCTCGGCTCTTCAATAGTTAGATCAACAACCTCAATTTGTGAGGTGATATGTGGGATTAACTGAGTAGGAGATACTTGATCTCTATCAAAATGGATCCAGATCCGATTGCCTTCTCTTTTCGTGATTTGACCATGATCAAGTACCAGTCTGTCAATATCCTCAGGTTCCTTAGTTTCGACTACTAAACATCTTTCTTTTCCATACGTGTGACGAAATTTCTCGATTTCCCCATCGAATTGTACTAATCCGTCGTCTATTAAAATAACGCGATTACAAAGTGATTCGATATCCCCCATATCGTGGGTAGTAAGAATAACAGTAACCTGACGCTTCAAATTAATTTGTTTGATGAACTCGCGAATTTTCTGTTTGGCTACTACGTCCAAACCAATAGTGGGCTCATCAAGAAAGAGAATGTCAGGATTATGTAGTAAAGACAATGCAATATCAGCACGCATCCGCTGTCCAAGAGATAACTGCCGAACCGGACGGCTGGAAAATTGATCAAGCTCCAGCAAATCAGTAAAAATCTCCATGTTCTCCCGATACGTCTTTTCGTCGATTCGATAGACATAACGCATTAATTCAAAAGATTCAATTACAGGAAGATCCCACCATAGCTGTGTTCTCTGGCCGAAAACTACGCCTATTTTTTTAGCATGTTGCTTTCGATTTTGATAGGGAACGATTCCTGCTATATGTGCTTCTCCGGATGTCGGAGTTAAGATACCTGATAAGATCTTGAGTGTCGTTGATTTCCCCGCACCATTAGGACCGATATAACCAACCATTTCACCTTTCTCAATTTGAAAGGAGATCCCTTTAACTGCTTCTTTAATTTGCTTTTCACGATAGAAAAAACCTTTGAATGTATTCAGGAAGCCTTTTTCCTGTTTATACGTAACATATTCCTTATGAATATCGTTAATCTCAATCAGTGCCATATTCTAAACAACTCCTGCATCTTCTATTCTAAGATCCTGTGCCATTATACTTCTTTAAGCCGCTGTTCCAGACGGATAATGATATCAGGAAAAAAATTATGCCTATACCAATACTGGAATACGCCAGTCCAGGTGCAGATAAGATATTTACCTTGTCAAGTGTAATTGTTGAAGGATAATAACTTATGAACGCAAAGGGAAGTACAAACGTGAATAATACTTGAATGATTTTTGGGAATATACCCATTGGCAAATAAGATAAAAATTGTGCCGGCCATAAAATAGTGTCGTAAAGACTTTCTGATTTTAAGGTCCAAAAGGATACCGCACCGATCAACACCAACGAACCGGCGTTCACCAGGACTGCCCCGATGATTCCCAGAAATAAGAAAACTATTTTTACCGCGGTAAAGTGAATGTGATTTACATCTATGACATAAATTAAAACTGCAATGGAAAGAAATAAATTGGCGAATTCCGCCACATCGAATTTTGAGATTAAATAACTAAAAAAAACATTGTGTGGTCTGATCAAATACTTATCGAATGTCCCGTTAATAATCTCTTGGTCCATTGTCTTGAAGTGATTAAAGAATATAGCCGCGATGTTGATGGTGAGTGCAGCAAATGCATACACATACATAGTCTCTTTAAATGTCCAACCATTAAGTTCATCAAATCTTAAAAACATTAGCCAATATACAATGACAGTACTAATGTATCCTATGAAGATCCCCAGAACCTGACTGAAGAAAGCAAAACGGTACTCAAGCAATGTTTTCAATTGAAGCTGTAGTAATTTAATGTACATATACGAACAAACCTCCTATTCAACCGCCTTGAACAACTACACGCTTACTTGCCGTCGCCCACATCCAACGCAATAATAAAAACGATGCAACAACCCACATTCCTTGAACTAAAAGCTCATGCTGCAGCTGACTCCCCTGCAACTGCCCTGTAAAAATAGCACTAGGCACAAAATAAATCCCTTTGAATGGCAAGACGTTGGCAATGTTCTCAAGCCAGTCAGGAAAAAACCATAAGGGTACAGCTGCGCCGGAAAACAATGAAATCGTGAATGAAAAAATAGGTTGAATACGCGTCTGAATGAACCATAAAGATAATAGCCCAAAGCTCAGTTCTATAAAGTATTTAATCATGCAACCGCACAATGCTGAGTAAATAAAGAGCAGCACTTTTAGAGGCCCAATTGGAAGTCCTATATTCATGAACTGAAATGTAATCATAAAAACAGGGAAGCCGCTCAATATAAAATAAGAGAATATTTGTCCCGAATCCTCAGCAATGCAGCGTGTGATAAAATCATACGGTTTCAAAATTTCTGATGAAATACGTCCCTCTCTTACAAGCCCCTCCATTCGTCCAATAGGATAGGCCGCATGATTACAAGAAATTAGCAGCTGAGTAATCATGACGTAGAGTAACGCATTTTGCATAGTTATCCCGTTCATATCGGAATGACCTTGATACAAGGCAGCCCATACCGAAATCCACATTATGATAAAGGCTAAATCTCCTAGCATGCGGGCCCATATATTAAAGCGGTACGCGACACTATTTTTAACAGCCTTTTTCATAAATTCAAAATACACCCTCATAAATGTCTCCTTAACTTACTATTAATAAAAGCTTGTTACTGTAAGATGGTATGGTGTATTAACTTTCTTTGAGACCTCCCAAAGAAATGCATCTAACTGAATTGCGTTTATCTGTATCCCTTTTCTGGAGAGTGATTGTACCAGCAGATCGCCCACACAAATGGTCGAGGCCCTCAGCTCAAGTTCTTCCCTGCAATTGCAGGGAAGAACTTGAGAATTATCTATTCGAAATTTTAAGTTATCGTCATAGCGCAGAACCCCAAGATTGTGAAGTCCTTTCGGCAGATGATAATCAGCCAGTAAAGTAAGCTTCTGTAGACCTGTAATGAATGAATTGGCCTGTAATCTACCTGCGAGCATAGCCGTAAACAATTGTGCACGTTTATAAAAAAGCAGGGGACCGGTAGAATCATTCCACATTGGGAAATCCGTTACAATCCACTTTACAATTTCATCCGTCTCGAAGCAGGCACGCTCCAATAAGTGAATCACTTTTCCATCATAGTGTTTGTTTAGGATATTCCCTACTTCCCTCAGGCTGGCTACGCGTTCTTTGGTCATGGAGATTGCACCGAATTTTAATCTGAATTGTTCTTCATTTAAGTTTGCGAGAACATCTGCGTCCAATAACTCCGGCCAATCTGATAGAGCCTTCCACATCGCCTCTGAGCCTCGGCATTCGCCATAGCTGTACCTATCCAGATGATTCCGATTCCAAAATCGGAAATTAATAGAATTTCCTATGAAAAAGAATTGACTTATTTCTTCTATGGATCGCAGCCATGGAGCAAAAGAAGCACCATTCCATAAAGGAAGTTCGATTGTCGAGCTTCTCAAATGGTTTTCAATTTGTGAAGAAAGGTCCTCCAGACAGCTTTTCTCAATGTGGACATAAGATGTAGAGGCGGTGTACATGTAAGCTTGTTTAATAATTTGCTCTAACATTTCACATCACCAACTGTGTGCTTAATTCCTGCAATTCGGTAATACCTTGTTTAAACAAAATATCCGCATGTCTGCGCCCACGCTCTTCCCGTATATTCTGATGCCGGAATGCACGATAGGCATACTCCAATCCATGCTGCGCTTCGTTATACATAAAGCCGAATTGCTTAGCGGTAAAATCAAGAACTTCTCTTGTTAAGTTCTTGACCGGATTTACGGTTACTCGATTTTCGAACTGAATAAATAGTTCTGGAGTAATACTTGGCGGGTTCTCAATCTCTGCCCAGTTCGGCGTATCGGGATAGGGCGTCCATACATTAAATTGTGCATAGGTTAGGCTAAGGTAACGGGCTAATTGGTAGGTATCCTTCATGGATAGAAAGGTTTCTCCGGGAAATCCGATCATAAAGAAACCAAGAGATTCAATTCCTTGCTCTGTCATATAAGAAATCATACTCTTAGCTTTCTCTAAATTATATGTAGGCCTTTTGTATTTCTTTAACGTATCTATAGAAGCTGACTCTACGCCAAAACCAATCATTACGTTGCCCGAAGCCTTCATAAGATCCAGCAACTCTTTGTTTAAAGAGTCAATTCGGGTTTCGCAATACCATTTAAACTGATACCCGCGCTCCAGAATTTTGTTACAGAAATCAATAACTCTTTGCTTATTAGCTGTAAAATAAGGATCACGGAACTGGATATAATCCACACCTTGCTCCAATACAGCCTGGATATCATCCATAACCTTGTCGAGATCGCGTTCCTCCATTGAACGGCTATAATAAGCGATATATGGACAATAGACACAACTTAATTTACAGCCTCTGCTGGTCCACATATAAGCGCTATTTGTCTTTCCGGCATCCTGATAAAGATGAAGGGGCATTAATCCATAGTCTGGTGCCGGAAATTCATCAATTTGCACATCATGCTCTTTACCAAACACAAGCCTGTACACATAATCCTCCATTGCTATTTCTATGGGATCATCCACATACTTTGCATGCTCTAATATCCAAGGTCGGAGAATCTTTACGATATGTCCCGCCAGAATAATCTTACTTCCCGGAAATAATTCTTTAAGTATTCTGGCAAATTCCAAGTCCAACTGAATGGTAGGAGCCGTTCCTTTAAGGATAATCCAGCTTTTTCCAACACCACTTATCCGTTCAATAATTCTCTTCGGCAGTAAACGTTCTGCATTTCCATCTATAACAGTTACATTCGCCCCCTTAGACTTGGCCAAGGAAGCGGAATATAATATGGACAGATCGGGAGTAATCTGATTCGTATAATCAACTATCCCCAAATCACCGGCCATGTCACTGTTAATATTCACTCCGTAATAAGGCCTAACAAATAGAAGATCCATTAATCTCCACCCTTTCAACCGGCATATACTTGCACGTCTTTCCGAAGGAATTGTTCACACCCATTTGGACCAACTGCTCTTTGGTTAACGTTTGGTTGCTGCACGCTTGAATATGAATAATCCGATACTGATTTCTCAATGCAACGATCATTTCCTTTACCTCTTCATTAGCATATTCATCAATGAACACGAGTTCCGTTTTCTTCATATCTTCCGGGGAGATGGCATTAATGAATTCCTGAAGCTCTCGCGGATAGACAGGGACAATAATGATCAGACTTGTTTCACAGCTAAAATAGGGCCGATCTTTAAAGCCTCCGTCAAAAGATTCTCCATAGCCCCATTTCGCTCTGAATCTTTGCAAATTTTTAGCTACCATCAAACGCAGTTTGAATTCCGAGTTCCATGATGCATGATGCTTGTGATATATAAACGTATTGCCTGCTACTATCGGCTTGCCACCTATTCGGATAACCCTCTCAATAAAGTCCACGTCTTCAAAATTACCTATACCGTAAACCTCATCCAGTCCTCCGATACGGTCAATAAGAGAACGGCGGAACAGCATACAGTAACCGTATAATGTATCCGTCTCCTGGATTCCGCCTGGCAGATCTTCTTTGCTATGAACATACATAGGAGGATACATTCCATCGGTATACGGACCGACCACTTCAGCTTCTGGATAAACTTTAAGGCATTCAAGCAAATTCTCAAGCCATTCAGGAGTTAACTCTGTATCGTTATTTAACAAGCAGATATAGGGTGCGGTTGAAGCATGGATTCCTTGATTGCATCCTTTTGCGTAGCCTTGATTTTTATTATTCTTTATAAGAACTACTGGGATGTCATTCTGTTTCTCGATACAGAAGCTTTCAAGGAATTCAGGTGTTCTGTCCGTAGAACAATTGTCAACAATAATTAATTCATAAGGAGTCTTTGTACATTCCAGTAAAGAAGCCAGACATTTTTGTGTATATTCGATTTGGTTGAAGGTTAAAATGACGATCGAAACTATTGGAGCCATGCTACACCCCTCTATTCAATATATGAAAGTACTGTTCGTATTTTATCCGAGCCTGTAACTGCAATATGTTCTACTTCTTCAAATATAAAATTCATGTCATGACCTAACTTTTTCACCAGACGCTCATGAAGAAGAGGAACAATATTCTGTTGTTGAGTCTGAATGTATTTTATACGCAGAGTAGTCACTGCTTCCTGAATGACCTGAAATCTTGCAATACTGGGCAAGTCAAGAATGTTCATAATGTCGTAAGGTGATATTCTCACTCCCGAAGGCAAAGAGATAAAATCTACATTGCGACCATGAATTTGCTTAAGGCGATGCGTGTGGCGTCCACATGGGCATGGGTCTGTCTCCATAACACCTATATCCCCTACACGGTATCGTATAATTGGCATAGCATCGTTATAAAAACTGGTTACCACAATCTCTCCTTTCTCTCCAATAACGGGCTGTCCTTGACTGTTCAAAACTTCCACTACTAAATAATCCTCATTAATATGGTGGCCATGCCCCTCAGGACATTCCCAAGCTACATCCCCAACCTCAGAAAAACCATAAATATCACAGATTCGGCAGTCAAATACACTGCTTAAGAAGAGCCGTGACGGATTATCCAATAATTCAAAAGAACTATAAATGACCTCAGGCTTATTGAAGTCTCTCGACTCACCAGATAACTGCTTTGCCATGTTTAGCAATAAATAGGGGTTTCCATAAATGATATCCGGCTTGCAATGATTAAGAACGGTCACATAATCATTACTGTCTTCCGTAGGATGAAACATCCACACCTTATTTAGGCCATTCAGATCAATTCTAAACTCCGGGAATTCCGGAGCATCCCCATGAAATCTACGGGGCATAATATGCAGCATTCTTCTCGGTTCTACATGCCCCCAGCCCCAGCGCTGACGCAAGGAATTAATGCTAAAGACGCGATTATGAAGTACGTAATCCTGTAAATTAACCACTGGTTCGCCTGTACTGCCGGAGGTGCGGTTACGGTTACATTTATTTAGAGGGTACTCCCTCGTAATCATATTCCGGAATTCGGCACGCAGGTTTTGTTTGGTTAAAATCGGAATTCTCGCAAGATCCATTACCGTATGAATATCCTCAGGTAATATATTGGCATCATGAAAGTGTCTACTATAAAATGTAGTGTTCTTTACCGCATTCTGGATCACGGCTCTTAATTGCCGATTTTGCACTTCTACTATAGCCTCACGATTCCACTGCCGCTTCTCCGCCTCAATGGCTTCTCTGTACACAGAAATATGATTCTCAATGCCTCCCAATACTTCTTCAAGCCCTGACTTGACTAAATACACTCGTCTGTTCTCCTTCCACCTCTTCCAATCTTGCAAGCATTGTTCCAAGCACAAACGCTGTGTCCATTATGTGTAACATCAATCTATTTATCTGTTCTTGATTCCCTACCGCTAACGCTTCTTGAATAAGAATCTGCTCTTGCTCCAGATGAATAACTTTTTCTTTTATCATTTCTTCTGCATTCTTCAATGGTAGATAGATGAATAGAGCTTTTGGGAAGAATAGCCGAGTGTAATGACGACCCAATTGCTTAAGCTGGCGATATACCCAGTACCCTTCTTTCTTTTTTTTCTCCACCCATAAATCGACGGAATTCACATTCTTATGTACTACCTGCATTAATGGCTGGTAGTTAATGACCCTACCACTCTTAACTATTCTTTTCCCAAATTCCTCGTCTCCCCAATAAAGAAGCTCTTCGTTAAAGCCGCCCAATTCAGCAAATACTTCTCTTCGAACAGCACAATTCCGCGTATCAATACGAGTACAGATACCATTCTCCTGAATCACTTCGCTTTTCATTGTACTTTCATAACAGTGTTGTACACTTTGTGATACAGAGTTTTCATTGCAACCTAGAGATAGGCCGACAAACGCTGCTGCTTCAGGATGAGAAGCAAACCCACCAGCTATACTGGTAAGCCAATCGGAAGCAACCGTACAATCCATATCGGTAAAGGCTAATATATCGGAACTTGCTTCAGAAATTCCTTTATTACGAGCACAATATGAACCCCGCTTCTTCTCAGTAAGTATTTTGATCCTGTCACTATATTGTCCTAGGTTTTCAAGTGTTCTATCCTTCGAGCCATTATCGACAAATATTAACTCCGTTAGCTCTCGGGGATAATCCTGGCTCAGCAGAGAATGAACACAGTTGTGAACCTGACCTTCTCCCTCAAAAACAGGGATTATTACCGATATTTTCGCACTCATTTATTGGCCCCACCTGTAAACGTAAGAATATGTCCCATCCGTTCTTTTTTCGTATGAAGATACTGCTGGTTAAAGACCCCTGGTATAGCCTCAATGGACACCCGTTCAACTACCTTAATTCCATGGTCCTCAATAGACTGTATTTTGAGTGGATTATTTGTAATAAGTCTAATAGAATCCACACCAAGGGATTTCAATAAATCTGCAGCCCCTTTATAATCTCTAGCGTCTTCAGGCAGACCCAATTTTAAGTTTGCATCAACCGTATCACAGCCTGCTTCCTGTAATTTATAAGCCCGCATTTTGTTAAATAGACCAATTCCCCGGCCCTCTTGCCGCAAATAAAGTATGGCACCCGTTTCTTCCTGCGCAATCATTTGCATCGCATGATGTAATTGTTCTCCACAATCACACCGCTCCGATCCGAAGACATCTCCGGTCAAGCATTCAGAATGAAGTCTTATTAAAGGAGCGCTTACCGACTTCAAATCCCCCTTAAAAAGCATTACGGTACAATTGGGCCACCCGTCATCTATAGCTAATAGATTAAAGTCTCCGTATGTCGTGGGCATTTTAATAGTTAATCTCTCATTTTCCTCATGCTGTAAAAATTCAATTTGTTCGTTGATTTGACTCAAATTTCACTACCTCTTTCTGAAGAATATATTTGCAGTTCCCTTCTGATACGCTTTCCTGAATGGGTATATTGGATCTCGTTCCGCCAAGTGATCTCATTAGGAATTTCATAATCTGCCAACCGGCTTCGACAAAAGGCCTGAATCTCCATAGAAGAACACTGAGTATAGCCATTTTCAGCAACTAGAACTGCGCATATTTTCTGTCCATATTTCTCGTCGCTCTTTCCAAATACTACAGCTTCCAGTATGTTTGGATGTTCTAAAAGCACTTGTTCAATTACCAATGGAGAAATCTTAATTCCTCCGCGATTAATCATGTCATCCAACCGGCCAGTGACATATAAAAATCCTTCGTCATCCAACCATCCTTCGTCTCCTGTACAAAAGTACCCCTCATGCTTTTTAAGAGCCGTTAATTCCGGATCATTATAATATTCAAGCATGAGGTTAGGGCCTCTCCAAATAATCTCGCCCCTTTGTCCTACAGGCTGCTCCAGAAAGGTTTCATCTACGATACGTAAATCAATCTCGTCCAGTACTCTGCCTGATGACCCTGCTTTGCTGTAAAACTTATCTTGTTCTAGTACGGTTAATCTAGGAGAACCTTCAGTCATTCCGTAAGAATAATAAATGGTAGCGGGTGCAAATAAACGTTGAATTTCTATCAGGTCCTTGGGTTCTACCGCTTCCCCGCTTAACTGAATCTTTTGAAGTGCCGGTACCTGAACCGGCTTTAGACGCTGATTTCTGATCAGATATCGAAAAAATGTCGGTACACTTGAATAATAAGTAATCTCATTCTCTGCGATAGCCTTTAAAACTTTTCCCGGAAGCTGGGCATCTTTGTACAGAACAAGAGTCCCTCCCACATACAGTGTAGAAAGAAAGACTCCGGAAAAATTAGAGCCATGAGCGAGAGAGCCGCTGAGAAGAATACGATCCGCACTGGTGAGGCCCAGATAATTAACAATCATTTTTACATTACTGATTAAATTATGATGAGAAAGAACCACCAGCTTCTCTTTACCAGATGTGCCGGATGTACACAACATCACGGCTGCTGCGGCTGCATCCCCATCCTGCATAAAGGAGGATGATTCATCAGGCTCTGGCCATTCAAAATTTATCAGGCGGTGTTTAATTCCCTTTTGCTGTAAAATATGAATTGCCCTCTGGTCAGATAGCTTGGGATGAAGAATTACAGGAATGCAGCCTGCCATGATCAAACCTAGCAGAGAAACTATCATTCCCCCGCTGTTATCAGCATGGATACCTATCGCTTCACCAGTTAGGAAACCTTGCCTCCGAAACTGCTTGGCTGCAGCCACCACTAATGAAGATAGTTGATTGTAAGTAATTGTAAGAGAATCTTCTATTAAAAAGGGCCGTTCTCCCCGTTCATTACAATGTGTTGATAACAGTTCAAGTAGATTCAAGCCGTTATTCTCCCCTAAAATATTTTGTTGTATATGGCTTCTTGGTGTTGTGCTTCCCAGGGTACTTGGCCAGATACGCTTTCCTCATACTGTTGTAATGAAATTTCACCGAACATAAATGGTTTTAGAAGCTCTACTTCTTTATTGTTATACTTTTTATAGAAGTACGCATGGCTGTCATTTATTGCTTTCACAAAATAATCCATAGATCGGGGATGTGCGATATGATAGTTTACTGCCATCCGCTCCCGAACAAATATCGCCCCATTGCGATATAGCCGATAGCCTAATTCAAAATGTTCAAACCCCCAGGAGACAAACCCCTCATCAAATCCGCCTATTGCTTCGAAATGCTTTCTTTTCACACCCATGTTTCCGCTAAAAGTACTGATCCACGGTAAAGAGCTGCTGGTTTCTCCCGATGGCTCATAAATTGAATCAACTACTCTAGAATACAGGGGCTCACGTGCTGCGCGATGATCGGTTTCGGAAATGCTAAGAATCCGCTCGCTGTTATTTTCAGGATTACCGAAGTAAATCTCTTTGGGAACACCAATGCTGACCACATTATCCGACCCATTCAGACGACTTAAATGCTTATCTATCAGTAAAGGATGCGGTACACGATCAGCATCATTCAGAATCACAAATTCTCCCTTCATATGATCCAAAGCAGCATTTCGCGCTTTAGCCCGTCCTCTATTCTCTTGACGGACATAGGAAATTTGAAGGTGAGGAAATTGACCCAATAGGCTACCAAGTGCTTGATCCGACCCATCATCAATGATAATAAGATGAAAATCCGCATCAGTCTTCTGCCGGTTAAATCCGGCTAATGTCAACGATAATGGAAATTCCTGATTATATACGGGAATTACGATATCAACTTTCAAAAACATTCTCCTTCATCAATCGAGAGTATTGATCAATCGTTTGCACAAAAGTGGTCACGTTGAACTTAATATATCCTTCCGCGTAACTAATCAAATCCAGCATCCCTTCAGAAATCACAGTATTTCTTATTTTCGCACGTTGTTCTGCACGATTACGAAGGATTGAGTTATACAGCATAGCGCGATATTGATTTAATCCTGATATCAGCCTCTCGTAATCCACTAATTGAATTTGAGATTTATGGCAGCGTAATGCTTGTAGTTTACACTCGAAATCCTCACTAACATCTAAAACAGCAGACTTGGGATACGGAGACCAGACTTCGTAAGCTAGAATTTCCGCTTGAATCGGATTCCTTCTCAGCACTTCAGCCAGAATAAGTGTAGTTGCGCAATGATCCATATGCTGATCGTGAATAAAAGTACATAGTATGAGTTCAGGCTGAAAGGACATAATCTCGCGTTCTACTGAATGAACAGAATCTTCAGTAACAGATAACTGCCCGTCAGGAAAGTCCAGCCAAGTGCTTGAACTGTTACCTAGTCCCAGTGCTTCAAGGCCCGCTTTTGCTTCTGCTTTTCGAGTTTTCGATATCTCCTCACGTGCTTGACCAAATGTTCTCCCTTCACTCCCGTCTGTCATGTACACGATATGTATCTCATTACCAGCAAGTGAATATTTACGGAGTAATCCACCACAGCCCAAAACTTCATCATCAGGATGCGGCGCTAGAACTAATATACGCGAAGCCTGTGGTTTCTTCATAATCGTCGGCTTATAGGATATCAATGGAATCATATTTCCTTATACCAGAACCAGCTTATTGGACAAGAACGAAGCTAACGATTGGATATCTGTAAAAATTTCAGGATCAAGCTCATCATCAGGAATCAAAATAGATAATTCATCCTCTAGATACATAACTAATTCAAGGATCTGCAATGAGTCTAGATTTAGGCCTGCTTCTAGCAATTGAATATTATTCTCTTCCAAATTCAGATCATTATTAAATTTATCTTTAATAACTTCCAAAATTTTAGCCGTCACTTGTTCACTGTTCATTAACTATCACTCCATATCATTATTAGGTATATTGACTTCTTACTTCATTTCCGCTGTATTTCTCATGAATATCTGTGCTTAGCCTCACCTCCTCTTAAGCATTTCTGTTTAGAGATGGTCCAGGCAGTTGCGGATAGCATATTTCACATCATCCAAATGACACGAGATTGGCGCTCCACCCACATGAGGACTGAGTATGACATTGTCGACTCCCTCCCACATATGTCCTGGTTTAACAGGCTCAATGTCAAACACATCAAGCCCGGCCCCCTTCAATTTATTTGTTGTCAAGGCTGTATAGAGTGCTCCCTCGTCTACAATCCGACTTCTTGATGTATTGATTAACACAGCATTTGGTTTCATCATGCCAATCTCACGATGAGAAATAAGCTTTACCGTCTCCCTCACCAAAGGTAAATGAATAGATATTACATCTGACAATTGAAGCACTTCTTCCAGGGAGTGAAAGGTCATTGAAAATCTTTGTTCCGTTTCTGCATCATGCCTTGTCCGCTGAGTATAAATTATATTCATCTGCAAGGCTGCCGCTAAATGGGCTAATTGAATTCCGATTTCCCCCATACCAATTATTCCTAACGTACTTCCTCTCAGAAGATGGATTGAAGGTAGTGAGGCCCAATTAAACATATATCTGCTGTATTTCAATTCATACGGGTTCTCTGCTTTCCGAACTACCATTTCTCCGGAACGCAAATTACGCATGGTAGCGAGCATCAGCAAAAGTGCCTGCTCCGCAACTGCAGAATGTGCCAACCTGGCATAAATATCGAAAGGGATACCTGATTCTTTGATTGCAACAAAATCAACCTCACGGTGATCTTGGCCATAAAACTGGATAAATTTTAGAGAGTGCGCTGAAGTTAAATGCTCACTGCGCAAGGGTAACCCTTTTGTTATCAGAAAATCAGCAGTAGGTATAAGTCTGTAAGCTTCTTCCCGGTTCTCAGCGATTATTAATTTTATTGGTAGCCCTCTGAATAACGCTCCCGTATCCAGCGTGGTCTCTTCTCCAGGAGATATGTTCAATTCCCTTAATTGATGCAATAAACGTTCATCCAGTTCTTCAGTCTTCATCAAGGCAAACCCGAAGCTGCCCGCACCATCAAGTTCGGCAACTAAAATACGAATCTCATGTTGCATATTACACATCCTCTGTTTCTTTTTCTAAAATTCTGTCATGAACTGCGTTAAGCCATTTTTTCTCCATCTCAATAATTTTAAGAAGATGTGCCTGCACATTTTCTACCGGCTTCCAGTTGCTTCTTACTAGGGAACGTACCATCAAAGGCTTCATTATCATCCAATACTTTCGAATATCTTCATATCTCTTAACGAAAAACTCTCTTTCTTCCGCTAGTAGTCCATGCACAAATATATTCATAACCTGATCACGTATATTATTAATATTGCTTAATTGAGAATATATAATCTGTAACCGCTGATTAATTACTGAAGTCTCACAGGATCGAAGGTGATTCATATCTTCAATTAACTGTTCCATTCCCCTGAATCCATGTCCGGAAAAGCATTGCTGCTCCATGTGTTCAACAGTTTCAGCAATTGCCTTTCGGCAGTTCTCACCAGGTGTAATAGGAGTATAATTTCTCCACTCTATAGTCCAGCAGGAATTGCCTTCGTTTATATATGCCTTTTCAATTTCATCTTGAGCATACCAACCCTTAGTCTCGCTTAATGGATCCAAAATATAAAATTGGCCTTCAGCATACTTCTCAACTATAAAATATCTAGGCAAATGTTTATTTTTGTATAAATCAGTAAATGGAAGATGATATGTATCTCCTACTACTATTACACGGGCATGATCCTTGACTTTTTCGCGAAGACTTTGAGACCCTCCCTGAAATTTCAGAACTAGCCCATACAATATTGTCAGTTTCTCGAGGAGTGTTAACCTGTCCAAACCAACAATCAGATTACTTTGAAGTTCCTTCGCTGCAGTACAGGAGTTCACCTCAACGAAGAGATAAGCCTTAACATTAATAAGCTGGGAGAAAGGTATCGCCTTTTTTCTCGTGTCATTCCCAGTAATAATTATGAATTGATTAGCGCTTCGATCAATGTCCGTAACAATAGCATATTCTTTAGTTGGTAAATATAAGAGTATGGGTTGACCATTACTGAGCATTTTTTCCGAACATGTAACCCAGCTTCTACCTGTTGCAGGACTTAATTCATATCCATATTGATTTAAGCGTTCTCCAATTGTTAAGATAGCACTTTCGTTTTCGTTTGATTTCGTATTATTAAGCCATGTAAGCACATGAACCTGTAATTCACCGAAATCACGCTGTAAATAAAATCTCCAAGTATAAGATAAAAGAAATTGTTCGTTAAGTCCCTTCGTTCGCAGCAGTGTAGCTATAACGGATAGAAAGCACTCATGACCACCCATATTAACTAATTTAATTTCTTCTTCCATTGTGCTCCTGTCAGTTACCTATTAATTTGGATTGAATTCGTACCGCAATGATTTCAGGCGTCCGAAAATTTTCAAGCAATAGCTCAAAATCATCAAACTGAATATTAAAAATAGATTCAAATAGAACAAGGGCATGCATTAAGGCAAAAGAATCTAACAACCCACGATCCAGCAAATCAGTGTTTACCTCGATCTGTCTATGTTGTCCCTTTTCCTGTAAGACCTTCTCTAATCCCACAACGACTTTAGCTTGAATATCAATTAGACTTTCCATGAAGTTCTCCTTTACTGATATCGAGTTCTACAAATAGTTCCTGCTCATTCCCTTCCTTCCAAACTCTAAGGTCACTCATAAGGGGATTTACGGGATCAGACTGCAGCATGTGTTCTAATTTGAAAACATAATGAAGTCTCTGGGCATACATGTACAGTTCAATTCCCGCAGAACGGTACCCTTTTTCAACAAAAGCCTTCTTCATATTCCATATTACAGAATACGCATGCTGGAGTTGGCTGTCGTCAAACTGAACTCGCTCCGTTTCATTTATCTGGGATGTTAATGCAAAGTAAGCGTCCTCATTTTTTTCCTCAACACGATGAGAAAGGGCGAATATCCACTCTTTTTGACCACATAAGTACTGTTGTGCAGCTAAAGAACTCGCAGTGTGCAAACGATTGACTTTTTGATAAAAAATATCCTCCCAATAATCCAAAAAAACTAGATCAAATGGACCTTCCAGTTTCCGTTCATTATAATCCTTAGCATTATGTATAACATAATCAATATCGCCTAAGTATCCGTTATAAGGAATCCCAAGTTTAGGACCGCTTATGGCTTGTTTTGTATAAATATCAGTCATTAACTCCACTGAAGATACTTCACCAAGGTATGTAAGCCAATCCTTTACATCATAGAACATAACGGAAGGCATTCCTAAATAGTGTAAGCCCTTACCTCTTTGGTTTGCTAACTCTTGAATCCACACTAACATTCGTGTACGAACATCATTTAACCACGGATTAGTATCAAACTGGATCATTCGTATCCTCATAGATTGATAAATCTCTTCCACACGGCTGTCTTTATTATTTATCTCACTGGTCATTCAGTTCCTCCAAACTATTACAGAAATCGTTTGCACAATTGTTTAAATAATACCACCTATCTCTTAACATGTAAATATATTACTTGGGATATTTTTACTTCCTTTATTTAACCACTGGGCGGATGTCGTTAACTACAAATTGAGGCTACAAAAGGCGAGCCCAATTATTAAAAAATGAGGCAGAACACTATCGTGGAAATGGGATCCTACCGTCCCCAAAGACTGTGGGAAGCGATAAGAGGGATGCTGCTAGATGATTTTATGAGTAAAATAGTTTGTGTAACCCTCAAACCCATTGAAATGGAAGTAAGAGAAAGGTTGGGGAGAATACATAAGAACTTTGGACAAAACAACAATTGCGGGAATTTATCAAGGATAGTAATTTGGTCTCTGCACAAGATGTACAGAACGCCTTAAAGGATTTGTTTGCCGAGACGATTCAAGAGATGCTAGAAGCCGAAATGGATACTCATTTGGGCTATGGCAAGAATGAAGTCAAGACGAAATTCACGCCGAACAGTCTGAACGGAAAGAGCCGCAAAACGGTAGTCAGCGAGTATGGAGAACAGAAAATCCTTATCCCTCGAGACCGTCTGGGTGAGTTTGAGCCTCTTGTCGTCAAGAAGCATCAATTGAACGTAACGGGCATCGAAGAGCAAATTGTGGCCCTGTATGCCAAAGGCGTCAGCACGAGGGATATCCAAAATCATCTACAGAATATGTACTGTATTGAGGTCTCGCCTACACTCATTTCAAATGTCACGAATAAGATTGGTTCCCCTCATTAAAGAGTGGCAGAATCGCCCCTTACAAGGTGTTTACGCGGTAGTCTATCTGAATGCCATCCACTTCAAAGTCAAGCAGGACGGGGTAATTATTAACAAGGCAGCCTACATGGTCATTGGCATTGATTTGGATGGCAACAAGGATGTGCTGGGCATGTGGATCGGCGAGAACGAGTCCTCCAAATCCTGGCTTAGCGTGCTGAATGAGCTGAAGAATCGCGGAGTTCAGGACATCCTCATCATCTGTGTGGACAACCTGTCTGGGTTCACTCAAGCGATTGCAGCCTGCTACCCCCAAACTGAAATCCAGAAGTGTATTGTTCACCAAATTCGCAGCTCCACACGGTACGTTTCGTACAAGGATATTAAGAAGATCACCGCCGATTTAAAGCCCATTTACTAGGCAGCTACGGAAGAAGGAGCCTTGCTTGAACTCGACCGTTTTGAAGAGATGTGGGGAGCCAAATATCCACTTATTATCCGTTCCTGGCGGATTAATTGGGAGGAGTTAGCTACCTTTTTCAAGTACCCACCTGAGATCCGCAAACTTACCTATACGACAAATATGATTGAGAGTTACCACCGCCAGTTGCGTAAAGTGACAAAGGGAAAAAGTATTTTCCCCACAGATGAGATGAGGCCCTGCTTAAAATGCTCTATCTTGCCACCGTCGACGTTACTCGCAAATGTACGGGCCGCATTCAAAACTGGGGACAAATGTTCCTCCAGCTTTCGGTCTTTTTCCCAGATCGGGTCGGTCAACACTTGCGATGAATCGCGACTTCCCCCTCGGGGGAATCTGTGCTTAAAAGAGTTTACACAAAATTATTGACAGACCCGATTTTAACATAACAACATCCTTAAAATATCATCTGGACTGACTTTAGCGGTTCCAAACTTTATTTACTGGTACTGTTTACAATTACTTGTTTATTATATTTAGATCATCGCAAATAGTTTTTCGAATTAAAACTTCTGCTAACAATGTACATATGGAAACCCCATGAAAGTGGTAACCAGCCTATTCCGCCTATTTGAATTCAATTAAAGTAATCTTCTGGGCACCATTTCACACTCTGGTCTCTTCTCTTCTCTTCTCATGAATTTCTATAAGCTGATTTTATACAAATATTTTTTAAATCCATCCTCTGTCATGAAAAATTGTCTATTATAATACAATACTTGATTCTTCTCATGTTTCTCATATGTATGTAACAATTGACCCTTTGTAGCTCATTGTAGTGGAAACCCCTATATTATAATAATTTTTGTAGTCTACATTCTCACGAGCTGTATTCATTGCACAATTAGAAACAAAAGCAACTCATCCGCAGACAAGTCGCTTTCAAAATACTGTACAGTTTTCAGAAACTTACGTTGTACTTATATTTTCACACTCACCGCTTCACTTTATAAAACTCATGATACAGTTTCATCAGCGCCCGCTTCTCAATCCGCGACACATGGCTGCGACTGATGCCCATCTCCTTAGCAATCTCCCGCTGCGTACGCTCTTCGCCCCCTGTATCTAAACCAAACCGCCCAACCACAACTTCCTTCTCCCGGTCATCCAAAATGTCCAGGTTGCGATTGATTTTACTCTTCTCAATATTCAGACCCACTGTCAACAGAAGATCATCTGCTCCTGAGCCCAAAATATCTATTAAAGTAATTTCATTTCCCTCTTTGTCCGTTCCGATGGAGATCAGATCCTCCATATCTTCACCTGTGTTATCGAATTTTTTGATATTCGGATTAACATAACCCGTAATTAAGATTATAACCTTACAAGCAGAATCAGCTATTTTATCGGATGTTCATTGATTCGCTTTATAAATTGGCTTACATGAAGCTTAATCTTATAGAATCTTTACGGGACATGCTTATGGTAATATTATTCCCTTTTACTGCTGCCTGGTAAGCCTGATACATATATACGCTGCCTTGGTCGCTATGTAGAGCATTTTTGTCCGTTTTGGAAGTTGGCTCATTATATCTAAAACTAAGGATGTATCCTACAAACGTTATACATATCCAGAACACTGGAGAAGTATAACGTCTTACCGCCAAATGGTTGGTATAACCTATTGCTTTTTCGGGTTATTAATCACAACCCAAGATGGAAGAAATAAACAGGCTGGTCAGGCATGGTTATCTTTTGTAACGATTGTATAGTTAGAATTTTCCCCACTAAGGAGCCTCTATTCTTTAGATTTCAAAGGAATATAAAAAGTGTTTCCAAACATAGTAAGCGATAAACGCTACTTAACAATCCGTACGAAAGTACGGCTTAAACATCTAAAAAATTAAACTTATATATTTTTTTAAATTTAATTTTAATAATTTCTAACACTTCTATTTGATTATTGGTGTCTAGTTCCCGAAATAAATTAACTAGTTCAGTTTCAAAAGTTGTCCAATCTTTATTTAGCATTTTATTTTTTATATGAGATCCAACGAAAGAAGAATGATTTTCGTTTCCTTTTAATAACCACTCAAGCGAGCAACCAAGATGCTGATGAATTGAAATAACTGCATCAATTGAGGGTTTACTTTTTCCTGCCTCAATATCACTTAAACTACCTTGGGATATTCCGATTAACTTTGCAAACTCAATTTGATTATAGTTATGTATCTTTCTAAGTCTTTTTATGTTCTCTCCAATGACATTCAAAATTTACCCCTCCATAAGACGAATTGTGTCAAAGGTTGTTACAGCGATTTCTCAATGTATTTTTCCGCCTATCATCTTTTTGTTTTTCTGATGAAAAATAATTCACTGAACAAAGAAAATAGAAAAATCCCGATGTATCAAGGATTTCTGACACATCGGGACTGACTTTGTTGTGACAAACTACGTTACAAACGGTGACAAAGTGAATTACAACTCACACAAGACCATAAGTAAGTCATTCTTCTTAACCCCGCTGCCGCATAGCCTCAAACAGTAAAATCGTAGCTGCCATCGCTGCATTCAGCGATTCAGCACGTCCCGACATCGGGATGATGATGCTCTTGTCTACTAGTTGTGCCGTTTCCGTTGAAATGCCCTTGCCTTCGCTGCCAATGAGCAGCCATTGGCTGCCGTGGAAGTCATGCTGATAACAGGACTCGTCCCCTTGCAGCGATGTGCTTACTAACAAGGCCCCGCGATCCGCGGCCTGTGGCAGGATGTCGCTCAAGTCGCCTTCCACTACCGGGAGATGGAACATCGAGCCCATTGTGGAACGGATTGTTTTGGGGTTATACAGGTCAGCACAGCCAAGCCCGAGGATCACTCCATCCGCTCCTGCAGCATCAGCACTGCGTATAATAGTGCCTACATTACCGGGATCTTGGACTCCGTCCAATACGACTACCAGACTATCCGGCTTCGATAGGATGACTTCCACCCCTTGCTGTTCCTTCCGAACGATTGCGAACACGGGCTGCGGTGTATTGGTGCTGCTGCATTTAGATATGATCGCAGCCGTAACACCGATAACCTCCATACCCTGAACCGATTGCAGCAGACCCTTTAATTCCGCAGGCATCCCTTTATCAAGGTCATACGCAAGACACTCTACATCTGCCTCAGCCATTAGTGCCTCTTGAACTAAGTGAACGCCCTCAACGATGTATTTTTGGGCTTTGTCACGGTGTTTTTTTTCCTGGAGCCCAGCCCATTCTTTAACCCTAGTATTTTGTGGAGATATAATTTCCATAAGGACTTCCTTTCTATCCCTGGCTCCATGCTATTGATAAGCCATTTCCAGCTTCGTAAGATTTTCTTTCCGGCCAACGATTACGAGAACATCACCTTCAACTAATCGTTCCTCCGCGCGGGGCGAAATATTCATTTCATCTCCCTGACGGATAGCCATAACGTTGCAGCCATATTTTGCGCGAATATTTAGCTCCTGCAGGTTCTTGCCCAGCATTTCACCCGCTACCTTCATGTCCAGTATGCTGTAATCCGGCGACAACTCGATATAATCTAGAATATTAGGAGAGGCAAGATGATGCGCTACCCGCAGACCCATATCCCGTTCAGGATAAATAATCTTGTCTGCTCCAATTTTGCTTAGTACTTTACCATGAAGCTCGCTCTTCGCTTTAACTAGAATCACCGGAACACCGAGATCCTTAAGAATCAAAGTAGTTAGAATGCTAGCCTGAATATCCTCACCAATCGCTACAACCACTACGTCAAAATTACGTACGCCAAGCGCACGAAGAGCCTCTTCATCCGTGGAATCTGCGGTTACTGCATGAGTTACAATATTGGAAATCTCCTGTGTACGATGCTCATCGGAATCAATAGCAAGCACATCAAAACCCATGCCACTAAGCGCTTTGGCTACGCTTGACCCGAAACGCCCCATTCCGATGATGGCATATTGTTTTTTTGCCATGTCTAAGTACCTCCTGTAACAAATTACATCTCAAATAGTATAGCATAAGGACACTAAAACTTGAATTTTCATTCCTTCCGCAGGGCACATTATACCGAAGTATACTTTGATGCCAAGGAGGTATTTTTATGCCGGTTACCATTGATTTGCGCCAAGCGATCATCCATAAAGTGAAAGGTCAATCCGAAGCCGATCTCCGGGACATGATTGAAGGCTCCGTGGATGGACCTGAAGCTGCTCTTCCCGGACTTGGAGCTGTGTTCGAAATGATGTGGAAGAACCTTGATACCTTGAAACAAGATAACCTTGTCACTTTATTACACGAACATCTGAGCACCATAACTCCAGGATCTATCACTTCTTAATTTGGAACCCATCAACTTAAAAACCTCCGCAGCGCCATGGTGATTAAAGCACACATGAAGGCGGAGGTTTTTTAATGAAGCAAATCTATACTGAACTTAAGGTGCAGTCTCCAGGAACTTAGCCGTCGGGTTCTTATCAACCGCAGTACGCATTGCGTATTCATTCTCGAAGAGAACAACGTAGTTCCCCTTTTTATCCGTCACCAGCGTGGAGTTAATACGGAATTTACTAGGATCCGGTTTATTCTCGTCCACAATCCAGCGTGCGAACTGATAGGTCATCCGCTGCAGTTGAATATCTACACCGTATTCACCCTTCATGCGGTATTCGAATACCTCGAATTGCAGCTGTCCGACCACTCCCAGCAGAATATCGTCAAAGCTGACTGTCCGGAACACCTGAATCATGCCCTCTTCCGTCAACTGATCGATTCCTTTTTGGAACTGCTTTGATTTCAAAGCGTTTTTGATGCTCACCTTGGCAAATATTTCAGGTGAGAACGTAGGAAGCTCATCAAACTCCATATCACCGGCTTGGCTTAACGTATCCCCAATCCGGAAAATACCCGGATCGAACAGGCCGATAATATCGCCAGGATATGCTTCTTCTACGATATCGCGATCCTGCGCCAAAAATTGCTGTGGCTGGGATAGCTTAATATCCTTGCCGGCACGAACATGCTTTACACTCATTCCGCGCTCAAATTTACCTGATACAATCCGCAGGAACGCAATCCGGTCACGGTGAGCCGGGTTCATATTCGCCTGAATTTTGAAGACATACCCCGTGAATTTCTCATTGGTCGGCTCTATGCTGCCTATAGTACTGCGGCGAGGTTCTGGCTTCGGTGCAAGCTCTAGGAAGTTGTCCAGGAAAGTCTGTACCCCAAAGTTATTAATAGCACTCCCGAAGAATACAGGTGTAATCTCTCCCCGAAGCACCTTATCATAATCAAAAGGGTCTCCCGCTACATCAAGCAACTCCAGATCCTGACAGAGCTGATCATGCAGATATTCTCCCGCCATTTCACGAATGATTGGATCGCGGTAGCTTTCTACCTTTTGCACCTTAATTACGGAGTGATCATCTCCCTGGAACAGCTCTACCTGATTTTTCATCCGGTCATATACACCGCAGAGCTCACGTCCGCTGCCAATAGGCCAGTTCATGGGAACAGAACGGATTCCTAATACATTCTCCAGCTCTTCCATCAAGTCGAACGGGCTGCGTCCTTCGCGGTCCAATTTATTAATGAACGTAAAGATTGGAATTCCACGTTTGGCGCATACCTGGAATAGCTTGACTGTCTGTGTTTCCACACCCTTGGCAACGTCAATCAGCATAACTGCACTGTCCGCAGCGGTAAGCGTACGATAGGTGTCTTCACTGAAATCCTGGTGACCCGGTGTGTCCAAAATATTAACGCGGTGATCCAAATAGTCAAATTGCATTACGGAAGAAGTAACCGAAATCCCCCGCTGCTTTTCAATTTCCATCCAGTCACTTGTTGCATGCTTGCTCGCTTTACGAGCTTTAACCGTTCCCGCTAGTCGGATGGCGCCGCCGAATAACAACAGCTTCTCCGTTAGAGTAGTTTTACCCGCATCCGGGTGGGAAATGATCGCAAAGGTTCTGCGTTTATCCACTTCCTTCTGCAGCTTCTGATCGATAGCTTTGTTCATTACACATATCCCTTCATATATAAATTCATGCTTCTGCTTTAATGACTAGGTCTATTCATTTAGCTCCAGTTTCGCTTCAAGTTCAAGCATCCTTTCAAGTATATCAAAATCCGGCAGACATTATCTATAAAAAGCTGGCGAACGTAAAATATAACCTACTCCTGCAACCGTCTTCTACAAAAAATCTCCCTGCATGGTCTGCAGGGAGAGGGTACTCATATTCATAATTCGTATCATAACTTAGCTATTTACCTGCCATACCACATTATCTTCTTCCTGACCGTTTACCGGCCACCAGTGGAAACCATCACTAGCTAGAAGCTTATTCGCCTCTACCGGGCCCCAAGAACCTGCAGGGTAGGAAGCTAGATCGCTGGAATCTTCCTTCCAGGCTTTCGCAATGCGGTCTACAAAGGACCATGCCGATGATACTTCATCCCAACGGGTGAAATACGTGGAATCTCCGCGCGTTGCATCATGGAGCAAACGCTCGTAGGCTTCCGGCGAATTGATGCCAATCATACAGCTCTGGCAGAAGTCCATAGCCAACGGCTGAATTTCCGACTCTGAACCCGGCTTCTTGGCATTAATTTTGACATAGATGCCTTCCATCGGATTAACACGGATAACAAGCAGGTTAGGTTCGAGCTTATGCTTTTGTCCTAAATAAACATTGGTAGGCATACCTTTGAACTCTACAACCACTTCTGTCGTCTTCACCGGAAGATGCTTGCCGGTACGAATATAGAAAGGAACACCCGCCCAGCGGAAGTTGTCCACAAATACTCGTGCAGCAAAGTAGGTTTCGGTATTGGATTCAGGATCTACCTTGTCCTCCTGACGATATGCAGGAAGGGATTTTCCTTTGTGCAAGCCTTGGGTATATTGTCCACGCACGACATTCTCACGGACTTCATCAGATGAAGCGTAAGGACGTAATGAACGCAATACCTTCACCTTCTCATCACGGATATCTTCGGCCAATAGACGGCTTGGCGGTTCCATGGCGATCATAGTCAACAGCTGCAAAATGTGGTTTTGACCCATATCCCGCAAAGCTCCGGCATGATCGTAGTATCCTCCGCGCTCTTCTACACCCACCGTTTCACCCAGTGTAATCTGAATGTTCGCGATATGCTTATTATTCCAGAGGGGTTCGAAAAAGGCATTAGCAAAACGGATCACTTCAATGTTCTGTACCATTTCCTTACCCAGGTAATGGTCGATCCGGTAGACCTCTTCTTCCTTGAACACCTGGCGGATTTGCTCGTTCAGCTTCTCAGCCGACTCCAAGTCATAGCCGAAAGGCTTCTCAATAACAAGACGGTTCCAGCCTGTACTATCCAGCATTCCACCTTCTTTAAGGTTGAACGACACACTGCCGAATAACTCAGGAGCCAGTGCCAGATAGAAAAGACGATTGCCTGGGATGTGGAACTTCTCCTCAAGCACTTCGGTCTGGGCACGTAATTCACGGAACCCGTCAATATTGTTAATATCCAGAGATTTGTATTCAAAATGCTCTACAAATTGGTTCCATTCACTCTCATCGCCTGCTTGATAACGGCAGAATTCACGAATGGATTCTTTGATATCACTTCTAAATTCTTCCTTAGTACGCGGACGCCGCGCCACGCCGATAACTGCAAAATCCTGCGCCAGCTTACCTTCGCGGTACAAGCTGTAAATCGCCGGAAAAAGCTTACGTCGGGCTAAATCTCCGGTTGCCCCAAAAATAAAGAATACAGCACCGGGTGTTTGCAGTGCATCAAGGGTTTGATTTTCAGCCATGGCTCCTCATCTTTCTGTATGTAATATAGTTTATTGAAATCCATTCTCAGCGTCGAATACGTGATAAAAATTGTGTGACGACGTGAACTCATTTTATCACATTCCTAAAAATGATGCTATCACATTCCTGACTATTATTCTCGGAATTCGGTAAATTTGCATTACTCTTTTTTATTATTAACTATATTTCAACTTATATAAGGTTGAGGACTTTTTTTAAGTTTCTCCCGCAATTAATATCCTGAGTTAGGTTCTTTCACTGTACTATATACGATTTGTACATAAATATTGGCTTTGTTCACCCTCGTAATATTCATCCTGTTCACTATAATAATCTTCTTCTACTGTCCCGTTCATAGTGTGAAGTTTATAATTAAATTACTGCCATCGTAATGACAGGTTATTACAACTAGAATAACAACAAAAAAAGGGGAGCTGCTTATGAAAATGTCTGAAGTCCGCACGAATAGAGCGTTGTACAGTAAACTGTTAATAAGTATTACCCTGTGCATTTCTTTGACTCTTATAGGCTCCACCTTAATTTATTATACTTACTACATTAAAGTAGAAAAAACAGAAGCCTTTCGTTCGGACCTCAGCAACCTAACCCAAACGAGCAGTGAAGTCGTAAATATGACAGGAGTAGCCCAATCACTTTCCTTCCAGATCTACCGTAACAGTACGATATCCAAAATAGTATTTTATGACAACCCGGACATTTATGATGTCACTTCCGCCATGTCGGAACTCGGTAATTATTTGAACTCTATGCCCTATATTGAATCCATTTATGTATATAACCCGGATAGTGAGAGAGTATACATCGCATCCTCCCATGGGCAGAACGGAGTTTATAACGAAAAAGAACTTGAGGATCAGGATATTCTCTATATTCTCGACCATTATCAGGATAATAAGCCGTTTATGCCGATTCCCCGTATCTATCCAAGTAATGAAAAACAGAGAGATAATGTAAGCAGTTATACCTTTTTATGCTTTGATTCCATCGGATGGGATAGAACTCTAAATTCTGCAGTGATTGTCAACATATCTGCTCCCTGGATCAATAAGGAGATCACTAAGGACATCAATTCGAAAAGCACGACATTTATTCTTGAAGAGCAGGGGAAATTTCTCTCCGCCGACAACTTGGCTGAACTGGATTTATCTACAGATGAACATAAATGGATACAAGAGCAAATCAAGGGGAGCTCTGCGGGCTACTTTATTGCCCCGTTTAAAGGTGAAAAGTCATTGGTATCATTCACCTCTCCAGATGATTTGAATTGGCAATATGTTCGAATCACTCCTTATGATGAAATCACCAAACATACTGATGATATCCGAAACGCAACTCTGCTTATGGCGTTCGTAATTATAGTAGCTGGTCTTGTTCTCTCACAGGTGGTATCTCGAAGACTTTATATTCCGATTGACCGGATCGTCAATGAAATGAATATACTTGAGACTGACAAGCGCAACAGCATGTTTACGATAAAACAAAATATGTTGCGGGATTTCGTTCTGGGCTTAAAACCTTTACAAACGATTCAACAAGTTGAGAAGCTGCGTCAGTTGGGTATTCATTTTACATTTAATGAGGATTACCGGCTTGTACTGCTCAGGATAGATAATTATGCCGAATATAGAGAAACAAGAAGCTCCTATCTGCTTGCCTATAAATTTGCCATCATGAACATTGCATCCGAAATATGTGGGCAGACCTACCGTGTAGAAACTGTGGATATGAATGACGATGGGATATTGATTCTGCTGAATATAATTGACCCGATTGAAGATACGGCTACAGTGCTAATTGAGACACTGCTCCGGCAAATTCAGCAAGCTTGCTTCGACTATCTCAAGATCGGCTTGACCTCAACTTACAGCCCTATAGATCAGAAGCCAATGCAGTTGAACCAGCTTTATAAACAGTTACGTGAAGCTTCAAATCATCGGCTATTTTGCGGACATGGCTGCATTATAAATGCAAATTCCATAAGTGTTCTAAAGTCCAATGTTTATCATTATCCTACAGAAAAAGAAAAAAAGTTTACGGAAGCGCTAATGAGCTGTAAAACGGAAGAAGCCCGCCATTATTTTTCGGACATTGTCCGGGGAACAGAGCATTTTCCTTTTCATGCCGCACAATTAGCCGTTTCGAGACTCAGCCTAACGGTTAAAGACATCATCAGCAACATTCAGAAGCGTAACCAGTTACCCAATCAGGCTGAACCGGAACTCCCATCCCTAGATACCATTGAAACCATTTCGGAGCTTGAAGAAAAACACTCACTCTCCTATACTTTTATATATAGTGCAGCAGCCGTTTTCCGCCGCTGTCTGGACAGTAGATGACTCCGTCCAACTCATGCCCTGAGTATAGAAAAGCAGGCTTACGATGAATAGTGAAGCTTAGCAGCCTTTTTGTATTAACCGGATATATGGAGGCTGAACATTTCAAACTTTTGTGCAGTATCCTTGTTTTTCAATGCAAAATAGCCCTAGTTCCTTTCAAATAACGAAAGGAGCTAAGGCTTTCTGCTTGTTATTTCAACTTAACACAAGTGAATCGCTTTGTTACTTAAAGCGGAAGTGTGCTCTGAATCCAATTGGACCTCTGCCTTACGCAGTACCTTCCGATTCCGCCACCGAATTAGAACCAGCAGACCTCTTATCGCTTCATCGGCAATCATACAGGAGTATATTCCGATAAGTCCCCATCCCGCTTCGATTCCTATCCAGTAGGAACCTCCTATTCCGATCAATGACATGGAGAATAGAGAGACAAACATGGTGTAACGGGTGTCACCTATTGCATTCAGTGAACTGCTTATGGCCATGTTGAGCATTTTACAGGGCTGCAAAATTAGATTTAAGGCCAGTAATGAAACCCCGATAGATATAATTTCCTGATTGGAGGTGAAGAATCCCAGTAGAGTTTTTCCGAAGATAAATAACAGCAGTACATTGGAACTCACAACGACTAGCCCTATAAAGAGAGTGCGGTAAGCAGCTCTATAAGCTCTTTTTATTCTCCCTGCGCCAAACAGATGAGCAATTTGAATCTGTCCTGCCATAGCAACGGCATATCCTAACGTGAAGCAGAACGACTCCATTGTGTTCAGATAGGTGCGGGCAGCCAATTTCTGGGCTCCCAACATAGCTAGAAATGAGTAGATCGCAAGCTGAGAGAAAACCCACGAGGATGAGTTCAAACCGAGAGGCCAGCTGATTTTGAGAATTTCCGAGAATAGCTTCCATTTGAACAACAAAAAGTCCCTCAGCCTTATAGTCTGTTCAAAAGCACGGCTGAACATATAAAACAATACCACTACTCCTAATAATCTACTGACAACGTTAGATACAGCGATACCCGCCAATCCAAGCTCAGGAAGACCGAACCTTCCGAAAATGAGTAAATAATTCAGAATAATGTGAATCACATTCACAACCACACCTGTATACATGGGACCGCGTGTATTCCCCGTATTTCGGATGGCGGTACCAAGAGAAGCTGTCATTCCCACCATGAAAAGCCCGCCACCGACAAAAGCGATATATACATGAGAGAGAGGAAGTAGCTCCTCCGAAATATTGAGCATACGTGCAATCGGATTAGAATACAGGAACAAAAAAATACTGACGATCACGCCCAGCAAGCTGCTGGCTGTTACACCCATAATTGCCAGAGTGCGGGCATCCTCTATTCGCCGGGAACCCATACGTTGGGCAATCAAAATTCCCGCACCACCTGCGAAAGTTGTAAAAAGAGTTGTTAAAGCACCAAATAATTGGTTTGAAATGCCAACTACCGCTACGGCGTCATCAGAAATCCGGCTAACCATAATCGTATCTACGGTACCCAGCAGCGTCTGCAGGAAAATCTCTATAAAGATAGGCCAAGCCAGCATCCATAATCCGAATTCCCCTGCATGTTGTTTCACTAAATAAACCTCCCATCCAGAGCTTGAAACTGTCTTGATAACAATAAATTATAGATGATATACTCTTACAAATGTAACAGTTTTTAAACTTAAACTTTCACTTTTCAAACCTTCATTCAGGAGCGATTATCTATGAATACATTGAAGTTTATTGTGCCCCCAATGCTTCATTACATTATAAGTGGTTCAGCTAATTGTACTCCGGGGTACCGTCATTCCAGCCGTCATCACATTAAGGTGTTTGATCTTCTAATCGTTCGGCAGGGTTGTTTGTATATCGGCGAGGATGATCTCAAGTTCGAACTACAAGCGGGACAAGCACTTATCCTCCGCCCGGATGGCTACCATTTCGGAACTCAGGGATGCCGGGAACAAACCTTTTACTACTGGCTCCATTTCCATACAACCGGTAATTGGAGCGTCATAAAAGACGATGGACTTTTGCCCTACAGCGAACTGGGAGCAGAAGGTCCCCTCCTTCCTTCCGCTGATTTCGACATCCGTACCTTTTCCCTTTACTTACCACAACTGGTCACACTTCTACAGCCTGCAAAGATAGAGGAACTGCTGGGGCAGTTAGAACAGCTCAAAGCCAGTGCTCACTTGAGTACAACCCAATTTAAACAGCAGATGCTATTTCAAGAAATGGTACAGCAACTTTCCGCTTCTATGAGTTCGAACCGTCCCGCCTCCCAGTCTACAGTCTGTGCAGAACAGGCGGCCTCGTTTCTGCGTACTCATTACCGTGAAGAAATTACAGCACAGATGATGAAGGACAACCTTAATTTTCATCCCGTTTACATTGCCAGGTGCATGAAAAGAGAATATGGCTGCTCCCCAATGGAATATCTGCTTCGGTATCGTATTGAGCAAAGCAAGCTGCTGCTCATGCAAACCAGCTTTACCATTGCACGTATTGCAGAGGAGGTCGGATTTAACCAAGCTCCCTATTTCAGCTCCAGCTTTTTGAAAATTGAAGGAATTTCACCCCGCCAATATCGGCAGCGCTTCTCGTGAATATTTAGCTTTAATATTCAATCGTTATTAATGGCAACCCTATCGTAACACGGCTGCTGCCCTTGACAGCATCTTGATGAATAGCTGTTTGCAGGACTATCTTATGTTCTCCACTTACTACGGAATGCTGCAAAGCAGATGTAGAATAAGAATGGCTGGCCGTAGTTGCATCTTCGTACTTTTCTTGTACTTTGAGCTTGGGCAGCTGTGCCTTCATATTCTGCTCCGTTAACATCAGCGCTTCCCGCGGGTCTCCTTGCTCCTTCGCAACACCCTGAAGTGAAGTGTTCCACTCTGCTGTAATCCCGGCTTCCCGCAATTTCGTGCCGGCTTGTTCCGCTGCAGCTTGTAAATCCGAAGCATTTAACAAATCAGCTGTTTCCAGGGTTACAATCACATAACTGCTTTCGTCCCCAAGCTCAGTCCACAGCATAGTTGTTTTAAATCCGTCACTTCCTGCAGTCGAACGGTAAGTAAGATGCTCCTTCCCGTCTTCCCGGCTAACCTCTCCCAATCCTAGTTCGGAGGTTAAATTAGTGGCTGCAAGACCTGCTGCATGACTCGAACCGATATATTCTCCCTGCCATTTTACAACAAGACGAAGGGGGGAACCGGGGGCTGTAACACTTTTACCTAAAGAAGACAGGAGAGGAATTGATCTTTGCAATTCAGCGGACTGGCTCTCTTGTTCAACTTGGCCTCGAAAACCTGCCAAAAGCAACGTAATAGAGCAAAGAATGAGTACCAACAGAACTCCTTTAATACCGCCCCTCATAATCAAACACCCTCTCAATCCGGTCTATTAATCTACTAAACAGGATACCCGCTTTACAAGATTTTATACGGAGGTTCAATCTTTCAATGCACCTGTACGCAAAAAAACCGGCCCCCTATACCTCTGGCCAGTTCTTGTACTGTTTCGATCTAATCCCTTAAATTACTCTGCTAATCCATTTTTATAAGCATAAATAGCAGCTTGCGTCCGATCTTCCACATCCAGCTTCGCTAATATATTCGTCACATGAAATTTAACTGTCTTGATTCCGATAATGAGCACATCTGCAATATCCTGATTGGATTTCCCCTGAGCCAAAAGCTTCAATACTTCCATTTCCCGATCCGTAAGCTCTTTATGGGCGGCGGTCTCACCCATGGCATCACTGCGGAACCGGTTCATCATCTTGGAAGCAACCTGCGAGACCAGTACGGATTGACCTCTCGCTGCCGCACGAATGGCATCCGCCACTTCACTCGCCCGTGATGTTTTTAGCAAATAACTGAAAGCGCCGGCTTCAATTACCGGATACATTTTTGCATCGTCCAAGTAGCTTGTTAATACTATGACTTTACATTCAGGGTAGAGCTTCATAAGCTGCCGGGTTGCCTCAATGCCATCCATACCGTCCATCACCAGATCCATAAGCACTACATCCGGTTTATACTCCTGGGCTAGACGTATGCCTTCTTCACCGCTTCCGGCCTCACCTACAACTTCGATACCGTCTTCAGTGCCTAATACAGCTGCCAATCCAATCCGTACCATTTCGTGATCATCTACCAGTAGTACTTTAATCGAAGTATCTGTCTCCATGGTTCCCCTGTCCTCCTATTCATTAACTAACGGAACTGTAATCTCAATTCGCGTCCCCTTGCCCGGAGCTGTTATGAATTGAATGGAGCCCCCCGTCTCGATGATACGTTCCTGCATATTCGATAGACCATAGGATGTCTTCTTGCTCTCGTCCATCTCAAATCCGATTCCGTCGTCCCGAAGAGTCATGCGTACCGTATCTCCCCGACGTTGAAGGCGTATCTCCAGTTTATTGGCCTTCGCATGCCTCAGCGTATTGGAGATCGCTTCCTGCACAATACGGAAGAAGTGATTCTCTACACCTTTTAGTAAATGCACCTCGGGGTCCATCTCGAACAAAATTTCGATTGGAACCTTCACTTTAAGCTCCCTGATCAGTTCCTGCAGCCCTTGTTCCAGCCCTTTGCCTTCCAGGTAGACAGGCCTTAAATGCAGAAGCAGCGCTCTCATCTCCGACTGGGCTACAGCAGACATTTCTTCAATCAGTGCAATCTGCCGCTGCGCCTTGTCAAAGTCCTTCTCCAGCGTACGGCCAACGGCTGTCGCTGTCATAGAAATCGCAAATAATTGTTGGGAAACCGCATCATGCAGCTCACGCGCCAGTCGTTGCCGCTCATCCATAACGGCCGATACTCGCGCCTGCTCTGCCAGTTGTGCGTTGTGTGTAGATAACCTCTGCAGCGTAGTCACCTGGTTCTCCCATTTACCACTAATCCGCCCTAATTGTTCTCCAAGCCTGCCCAACTCATCATCACCAAGCTCCGGCATGGACAGGGTAAGATTACCCTTCTCCCATAACAGCAGCGTCTCCCGCAGGCGTTCCAGCTTGCGCTTCACGCGAAAACTCTGGTAGAAGCCAAACCCGATCCCAAAACCTATCGGTAACACAAGCAGAGTGAGGGCTGTCCGTAGACCAATCTCCCAATTCTGAAAGGGCCGCAGATAACCGTATGTATACATAATGTACAGGATCACAAACAGCATGACAAAGGAAAAAAGAGCCCCCTCTCCCATGCTGCGTGTTACCATGTTTGCGTTCTTTTTGGTTCCCACTCGGGGGCCCTCCCTTCTCAATCCATAATCTTAGATAACCCGTACATCCAGATCTCCCATTAAGTACGAGATGCTGAGCTTAACTTTATTCTCACTGGTGTCATAATTAGAGGACTTCCAATTTAGCTTGTTCAGCATGCCCGTATCGCGCTGGTTGCCGAATTCAATCGATCCAAACAACACAAAAGCCTCAATCTCTACCCCATAATTCTCTGAAAGATGGATATCTATATCTCCAAAAATACCTTGGAATAACATTACCGTTTCTTTATCCTCAGCCATCGCCAGCGACAAGTCAAGATCTGCTTCGCCCAGAACATGCCAGGCGCTCAAACTTTTCATTACCCAAGGTGACTGATCCCAGTCAAAGCTGGAAGAGAAATTCTGCTTCTGAATAAATCCGCTCTTATGCTGCAGCTTTCTGGATTTCGTAAAAAACATTCCCAGGGAGATTAGACATATACCAAGCACCAACACTAAGTGCTCCAACATCAGCATTATTGCTCCGATCCCGAGCAAGGTGTAGCCTTGTTTGATTCTTCCCGACGTAACTCGGTAAATACCAAGCAGCAAGAACAGAAGTGCGACTATGGAAAAAAAGCCGATCCATCTGCCAAAAATCATCAAGCAGCCTACTCCGATCAGTCCTATGGCAATTATACGGCTCCGCTTATCCATCTCGCACCTCCTAAAAGTTTTAAAGGGCCGGTGAATAACGTCATTACGAGGAACGTTTGGACTTCCGGCCGCTGTTGTTCCCAGATTTCTTGATTTGGACCGCTCTTCGCGGTTGAAATCCGAGAACAAAGGCGAGCGCTAACGCTCCTCCAGTTCCAAACTTCCTCTACATGACTTATATTCGGCTTATATTATTCATTTAAAAGCAAGTAAGCTTAAACGTTCGGAAAAGCCATGCCGGTATGGAATTTCCACACGGTATGGCTTTACCTTGTTTAGCATATCATACAAGCCTGTAAATGTGGAACAGGCTTTATTCTTCTTTTTTCTCCAAGGACGGTGCTGCTGGTGAATCATTCAACTTGTTTCTCAATGCGGCAAGCTGTTCTTCCACTTTCAGTTGTTTCTCGGCATCAATAGGGTTGCTATAGACAGTTGCCGAAGGACTGTAAGGGGCACGCATAACATCAGCTTCTGCTTCAAGCTGCATAATCTTTTCTTCCATACGGTGGAAGCCTAGGGATGCACTGCCGCTCTCAATGGAATGTACGCTGCTGATCTGTGACATTTGCTTTTTAGCTTTAGCCATTTGGGCACGGGATACAAGCTCATTGCGCTTGTTGCGCAGCTTATAGAATTCATCCTTCATTTCATGCAGCTGTTGTACCAATTCCTTGGCTTGTATTTCCGCTTGCCCATGAAGTTCGCTGTATTCTACTTGCTTTTGGTCAAAATAGATTTTTTCCTCAAGCAGCTTGCGTGTAACTTCCTCTTGCCCGTTCTTCAAGGCCAGCTCTGCTTGTGCTCCGCGTTGTGCGGACATCTTAGCAGCTTCATCAACACGTTGCTTCATACGGCGTTCATTCGCCATCTGCTTCGCTACAGTTACCTCCGCCTCGTGAATTTCAGCCTCCATATCGCGCAGATATTGGTTAAGCATCACAATTGGGTCCTCTACCTTATCTAACATGTCGTTTACCGACGCTTTAGTCATATCTTTAATTCTTTTGAAAACTCCCATAATTTACACTTCTCCCTTCTCGTATTTAGACAGTTTTTGTTTGAGTTCTTCTACTTCTTTTTTAAGAGCCTTTTTCTCAATGTCCTTCATCATGGCATCTAAGCCAGAGTCAGGAGCTGAATAGGCATTTTGTTTGTCAAAGTTAGGCGCTGGGTTAGACTGGCGTCCGCAACCCCCGGAACGTCCATGCCCATAGGGTCCATAAGCCTGCTCAGGTCTTTCCGTGTAATACCCGCCATAGGCATTGCCTTGCATCCCGGGGCCAGCACCAAAAGGATTATATTGTGTAGGCTCCTTCGGAATAACGAGCGCTGCGATGAAGTATACGGGAATTACCGCCCCCCCTGTAAAAGGAATGCTTACTACCAGCAGAATGCGTAGCAGCGTGGAGTCGATTCCGAGCGTTTCAGACAATCCACCAGCCAGGCCTGTCATCACTTTGTCACGGGTTGAACGATACAATCGGGTCATTGTGCTACTCCTTTCTGTCATTGTTCAACTTTTCCTTTAGACGTGCTAATTCTCTTTCAAGGACTGTAGCCACAGTCTCTCCTGCCTGCACAGCATACTCTTGCCCCATACGCCGCAAGTCACTCAGACTCTTTGCTTCCAGCTCCCAATCACTCATACGGTCTTCCAGACGACCGAACATTTTGGGTACGTCGCCGCCGTTGCCAAAGGCTCCGGCTCTTTGATTCATGCGCTGCTGCAATCGTAATGTTTCCATCCGAGCGGCATAATACTGTCGTTTGCTGTATACATTTTGATACTCCATTTTCAGCTCGTTCAGCTGACCTTCAAGATCAAACAGTGATTGCTGGCTCTGCTCCAAAAGTCCGCTGTATTGCTCCAACTTTTCCTCGTGAATGATTTTTTCCTGCAGGGCCAGCTTTGCCAAGTGATCCTCACCGGCTTTTAGTGCAAGGAGTGCCTGCTCCTCACGTTTATTTCTCATTGAAGTGGCTTGATTTACTTGCTGCTGCAGCTGCTTAGTGTGAGAAGCATATTGTTGATACAACCTCTCGGCCTCGCCAATCTCATCACGTGTAGTATGAAGGAATTGATCGATCAGCTTCACCGGGTCTTGGCTTTGCTCCAGTCGTTCATTTAAGTTAGCTACGGTTATATCCCGCATGCGACGAAAAACGCTCATATTTTCCTGCTCCCTCCTCATTTTCGATTAGGTATTTAGGTATTCGTTTCCTTTAGTAAGTATTTCTTCTCTTGCCCTTCAAAACTGAGATGCCCCATACGATTAATGCCAGACCAAGTAATGGTCCAATCAACCAAGCGAGCTTGGAGATTAAAGACATAATACCGATGAAAAGCACGATCCAACCAATGACTTTGCGTCCGCTCTTAATTCCGTAATACCCGAGAACGACCAGCAATACAGGGAACAACAGCCTGAAGATTCCGTGAATCAGAGGAAGCGCGATACCCATCAGCATAATTGCGCCGAGTACAATAAATACAATCGCTAATCCATTTCCTTTTCTACTTTGCATTTTTTCTCACCGCCTTTCGTTAACCTCAACCTTATAGTCTTATTCTAGATCAATCCCAAGCTTTTCAAAACAGACCGTGGACGGTTTTTAGTACTGGACCTTAGGCGGGGAGACTCTACGACTGCAGACCACAAAAGGGCTGGTTGGGGTATAATTAGTCTATATTACAGCCAAGTTGATGAAGGAGAGCCGCAATGAGGACATTATTAATCGTTGAGGACGACCGCAGTCTGAATAAGGGGATCGCCCTAACACTTTCGCAAAATGATCTAGCCATAGTACAAGCATATGATATTGCTACTGCGGAGAAAATCGTCTCGTCACATGATATAGACTTGATGATTCTGGATATTAACCTTCCCGATGGAAGCGGCTTGGATTACTGCGAGAAAATACGGAGAACATCGCAAATGCCGATCATCTTTCTTACCGCTAACGACATGGAGCCGGACATCGTTACAGGGTTTGAACTGGGAGCCGATGATTATATCACGAAACCTTTCAGCTTGATGGTTCTGCGCTCCAGGGTGATGGCAGTACTTAGAAGAGCTGAGAATCACAGAGAGGATCAAATAACTCTGGGTTCCTTAGCCTTTGATTTTAACAAGATGGAGTACTATAAAAACAACCGTCCACTGGTACTTAGCAAAACCGAACAGAAGCTGCTGAAGACTCTGGTGATTCATTCGGGAAATATTTTGACAAGAGAACAGTTAATGGACAAGATCTGGAGCCAAGAAGCTGAGTTTGTAGATGAGAATGCGCTGACCGTTGCTATCAAAAGATTACGGGCCAAGATAGAGGATGATCCCTCCTCTCCTAGATACATTAAAACAATCTATGGCTTGGGCTATAAGTGGGCGGACGGTAACCATCCATGAAAAAAAGCAAACTTATTCATCATACGGGTAAGATAAATGTCCTCTTTTCGATGATTTTTATTCTTTTGGTCTTCATCTACATCATCAGCATCACTTTAGTGACAGGACTGGATCCCAGGTTGTTGAAGCTCACCTGTCTATTCTTAGTTTGTATATTAGGGTTAGGTGCCGTTTGGGTTATCTTGCTTCGCCGCCAAATCACCTCCTATATGGATAACTTGGATAGGATGGTTGACGGTGCTATCCATGGTCGAGAACAATTAACTTATTATGATGAGACTTCTCTTTCTTCTATAGAACATAAATTAATGCGGTACATAGATATCTCCAAAGCGAATGAGCAGAACCTAGAACAGGAAAAGAATAAGATAAAAGCACTGATCTCAGATATTTCCCATCAGACCAAGACGCCCTTGTCCAATATCATGGTTTACAGCCAACTTCTTAGTGAGGTACCCGAACTGAATAAGGATACTCTGCATTATGTTAATCAAATTATGATGCAGTCGGATAAATTGAACTGGCTTATTCAATCCTTAATCAAGCTCTCCAGACTGGAATCAGGCATGATTTCTCTCCGTATGGAGAACCATCCTGTTGTTCAAATGATCAAGCAGACCGTATCCCAGGTTTATGATCAGGCGGAGAGCAAGAACATCCTTATCAGCATGACTTGTGATCCTAGTATAGAAGCCCGTTACGATCCAAAATGGACAAGCGAAGCTCTGTTCAACCTGCTGGAGAATGCTGTGAAATATACAGAACGAGGCGGCAAAATACTTCTTACGGCTGAAAGCAACGAAATGTTCACCCGCATAGATATTTCAGACACCGGAATCGGCATCCCCAAAGAAGAGCTTCACTCTGTATTCAAAAGGTTCTATCGAGGCCAAAATGTTCGTGAGTTTGAGGGTGTCGGTATTGGATTATTTTTGGCTAAAGAAATTATTACCGCTCAAGGGGGGTATATTCAAGCTGCCTCTGAGGTTAGCAAAGGCTCGGTCTTCTCAGTCTTCTTACCCCGAATATGAATGTGTCAATACCGTCAGATTTCAGACACGGTGCTGTCAGATTTGTTTGTTACCTTAAGAGATGTGAAAGGTACAAATTACTTAGGGGGAAGAACTTATGAGTATTATAAGAATAGAAAATTTGAAGAAGTATTACGGAAAAGGTGGCACGACCGTTAAAGCCTTGGACGGCGTATCACTGACTGTGGAGAAAGGTGAGTTCGTGGCCATAGTCGGTACAAGTGGCAGCGGCAAAAGTACGCTTTTACATATGCTTGGCGGGCTGGATCGGGCCACAGAAGGCAAGGTTTACGTGGACGGGCATGATATCTTTGCTATGAAAGATGACAAACTCACTATATTCAGACGCAGATCCGTTGGATTCGTCTTTCAGAGCTATAATCTGCTTCCGATTCTGAATGTTCTTGAGAATATAATCTTGCCCATAGAACTTGATGGCGGAAAGATCGACCAGGCGTACCTTGATAAGGTCATACACACTCTGGGCCTTCAAGAGAAAGTTAACAATCTACCCGCTAATCTGTCGGGAGGCCAGCAGCAGCGGGTCGCCATTGCCAGAGCTTTAGCCACCAAACCCTCCATTATTCTGGCGGACGAACCTACAGGCAATCTCGACAGTAAAACCAGTCAAGAAGTCCTTATCCTTATGAAGCAGATGAGCGAGAAATTCAACCAAACGATCGTAATGATTACACACAATGAGCAGATTGCGCAAACCGCAGACCGGATCATTCGTATTGAAGACGGAACACTGGTCTCCGGGAACGCTCAGGCAGGCCGGAACGTGAGTCCTATATGATCGGAACCAATAACCGTACAACTATCCGCCGCCTTGCCGTCAAAAGCCTAAAAGCCAATTCAATGCGTAATCTCACAATTATATGTGCCGTTATTCTGACTACGCTTCTGATCACCAGTATATTTACAATGGCCCTTAGTATTAACAAGTCGATGGAACAGGCCCAAATGCGGACGGTAGGCAGTGATTTTCATGGAGGCTTCAAATATTTGAACCCATCGGAACTAGAGATACTGCGCAAGCATCCCTCCATCCGTGAATACGGGGTCTCCCTTCTAGTTGGCAGAATGAAAAACAATGTTTTCGCGGACAACCCTGTAGAGGTCCTGCAAGTTGACAAAAACTATGCCAAGCATGGGTTTATCCAATTTATCGAAGGTGGACTGCCCTCAGGCGAAGACGAGATTGCCCTGAACACTTGGGAACTGGATAAGCTTGGTGTTGTCCATGAATTAGGGCAGCGGGTAACTCTAGAAATCGATACAGGTGATAAAGTCCTGAGCCGGGAATTTGTTCTATCGGGGTATTATGAAGCGGATAAGCACTTGGCTATGGCCGGGCTGGCCTTTGTTTCAGAGGCTTTTACTCAAAAATACATTTCTTCTATAGATCCATCCACCTCCATCGCTAACAGCTCTTATGTTAACACTTCACAGCTAAGCGTAATGTTCAACAATTCCTTCAATATTGAGCAGAAATTGAAAAAAGTCCTTGTGGATACGAAACTGGATGTACCCATCGGAATAAACTGGGCTTATGCCTCCGTCTCTCTCGCCGAGGATTGGATGAACCTGGTTCCCTATGCGGCTGTTCTCTTCATCATTATGCTGAGCGGATATTTACTGATTTATAATATCTTTTATATCTCAGTGGTGCGGGATGTGAAGTTCTACGGATTGTTGAAGACCATTGGAACCACACCCAGACAGTTGAGAAAGATCATTTCCGTTCAGGCACAGTTGCTATATCTGATCGCGCTGCCGTTCGGGCTTGCCTCAGGCTATGGAATCGGATGCCTGTTGACCCCGTTGATGAACTCTTTTTCCAGCCAGTCCGTGGAAGCATCGTATTCTGTTAGTCCGATCATATTTATCGGTGCAGCTATATTCTCCTATATTACGGTATGGCTTGGTGCCAGCAAGCCGGGCAAGATCGCCTCTCGAATCTCCCCTGTGGAAGCAGTGAGGTTCTCAGGAGTACCTATTGGTGGAAAGAAAAAATCCAAAAAATCTAATCACGGGGCAAAGCTTAACAGCATGGCGCTCTCAAACTTATTCAGAAGTAAAAAGAAGCTTATCCTGATGCTTTCCTCCTTGTCTTTAAGCATTACCTTATTCAGTACAATCTTTACTATTATTTCTTCGTTAGATGTTAATAAGTACTTGAGTTCTTTCATATCGGGAGATTTTGTAGTATTCAATAAGCCCCTCATCAGTCATAGAGGAGAACGACAAGGTGATCCCTTTAAATTTTCGGAGGAATTCAGCAGCACCTTAGGGAGCATTGATGGGGTGAAGAGAATAGACAACGTGTATTACAAATTCGAGCCTTACGCTATTGACGCTGCGGTTCGAGCAGTTCTCGAACCCATAGCGGCTTCACCTAATCCTCACCCTTCTATCACCGAGACATTAAAAGGAGGTTATATTCAACTTTCGCTTTATGGATTAGATTCTGGTTGGTTTGACCTAATAAAGAAGGATATCATCGAAGGGTCATTTAATCAGCAAAAATTTGAATCTGGAAATTACGTAATTGTAACGGAGTCCCTCGTGGGTGAAGATGCTTCCGTTACCTATTATCACCCCGGTGATATTCTTAAATATGATGGTTTGGGCAAAAGCTATGAAGTCATGGCAATCTTAAAAACAGACGCACTATATGCTGCAACTACAAAGATTTATTCATCCTTTGGCTATAATGCCTTCCTTCCTTCTTCCGAGCTTAAAAAGGAACTGCCTAAGGAAAGTAGCCCCTCCATGATCCTTTCGGCAACCTTGCAAGCCGATTCGACCAAGCTGGATGATGTGGAGCAGGCCGCTAAGGCCATGACCGGTACTACGGATGAGCTGACTCTCAAATCCAGAGAGGATTATAGATTAGAGCTTGCCGGTTTTATCACTATTTTTCAGACCCTAGGTTATGGTCTTAGCTTTGTTATTGCGCTTATCGGAGTTCTCAACTACATTAATACCGTCCTTACAGGAGTCATTGCCCGCAGAAATGAGTTTGCTGTTCTGGAGAGCATAGGAATGACCAAGAAGCAACTGAAGAAAATGCTTGTATATGAAGGGGTGTATAACGTGCTCTTTACAGTGATCATCACCTCTACCGCAGGTGTGCTAGTGACCTACAGCATTTCCAAGAGTATTACGGAGAACATGGCATTTACGGTCTTCCAAATGAGCTGGCTGCCGTTTATCATGGTCGTACCTGTCTTGCTAGTCATAGCGTATTCTGTAACTATGAGAGCCTACCGGATGCTGACGAAATCCACGATTGTTGAGCGGCTGCGGGAAATCGAATAACCAATACTCCAATACATGGAGAAATAAAAATAAAGAGTACTTGAGGTTGTAATCTCAAGTACTCTTTTTTAAACCAACTCTATTCTAGAATAACGTCGTCTACATAAACCGTTAGAGGTGAGTTGGTGCCGCTCGGAGAAGAGATTTGGAGCCCCATCGATTGAATCAAGGTTTTATCGATCGTACTCTGGTTCAAATCAATAGTGATCCACTGATAATCCGTGGTCAGTGTTTGTTCACCCGAGTCTGCCCAAGCCCAGCCACCACCAGTTTTAATAAATAGCTTAGCTATTGCTGAGCCGGATGATATACGGACTTTCAGCTTCAACGTACTCCCGTTACTCAGATCTCTATTCCCAATATTATTTAGCTCAAAGTTGGTATTCGTTGGCAAGGTATTTGGGAAATCAACACTAAGTACCTTACTGTTTCCATCTGTAGAGTTGGCAAGGTTGGTAGCTAAGGTGTTTTGACCAAATCCCCACTCCTGCAGCGAGCTTTCAAAGTCAAACAGTGTACCAAGAGCAATTCCTCCGCCGGCACTGCCGCTCGGCACTGTTCCTGCATTAGGATCATTCACCGCTTTGATATCGTCAAAATACATATCCGACGTCAGTGTTGTACCGCTAGGTACGGCATTCGTATAAATCGAGAACGCTTGAATAGCCTTCAAGTTCAATTTGGTCAACGTACCTGTAGCACCGTTAGCCGGTTTGAAATCACTGAATTTCGCCGTGACGAATTGTGCCGTTGTAGTCTTGGTGTCCGGGTAATATTCATAAGTTTTACCGCTGGCATTGATCTGAATAACCAGCTTTTGACCCTGTGCATCCGGCTGATACCAGAACTGAAGGGCATTAAAGCCAGACCAGTCTGCACTGCCCATCGATTTGGTAATACCCGTGTACCCATTGCCGCCCAATGTATAGGTGTACTTTAATCCATAGCTGCCGCTTTGCTTATGGCCCGCATCTAGCGATGCTGAAGCAATATCTCCTCCGGCATGAACAAATTTGGTCTGCAATGAAAGGTTACTTCCCAGATAGCCTTCGAAGTCGTCAACTACAGCGGGATCAGCTGTAGCTTCCGCAAAGGTGCTGTAAAGTTGGATATTATCGATATACACCGGGAACGAAGTAGTATCGCTATCCAAACCACTGCCCACCAGGGAAAGTGCAATATCGCCTGCCGCTGCGCGTTTGGCTGCATCCGGCAAATCGATGGTCGGGGAGAACTTCGCGTATTCAACACCGTCAATGGTTACCTTTTGCATGTTCGATAGAGCAACCTGTGTGGTTTCCATTCCGTATTTGTTATCCCAATCAGGTGGAAGCATAACTACAGCACGAATACTTGGGGTAGCTTTCGGGCTTCCCGCTGATACCGGTATCCACGCATCGAACTTGATACGTGACACATCGGCTAAGGTATCACTGTTAATGACCGACTTCGCGTTGGTCAACTCCAGCTTCATCTCCTGCCAATTATCACTATAAACAGCGTTTGTAACACCCAATTCAAGAACACCATTGCCATCCAGAGTACTGTGGGAGAGAGACGAAACATCAGCCTGATACCCTCCATTATTTTGTACGCCTAGGATATCTTGATCAAAAGTATACGAATGGATTAATACTTCACCAATTTTCACGAAGACCGTATTGGTTTGTTCCTGTAGAACCGTACCGTCAGCGCCATACACCTTAACAGTAATAGTATTCGACTTGCCGTTGAGGCTGGCAGCCGGTGACCAATCTGCTGAATACAAGAAGCCGTCAGCTTCCAACGTCATTGGTGTTTCAGTAGTGGAGCCGTTAACAGTGTATACAACCTTTGCAGGCGTTTCATTTAAAACACGGGCTCGAACCTTCGTAGTATTCGTGCTGATCGTACCTTGGTTCGTAGGTGAAGCGATATGCATCAACGGCTTTTCAACCGCAGCATTTACACTCCGGTTATAAGCGCCGGTTACCCCGTTGCTAAATATCGAATACTCATCATCATAGAATTTTTTGAAATCTGCAAGCATCTCATGTTCATGAGCAGGGTCACCTGTTGGATACGGTACATAAATAGAGTTCGCACCAAAGTTCGCCCAAGTCAACATATAAGCCATGCGCTTGGAGTCAGGATCACTCTTCAACGCAGTAGCCAAACGTGTATAGAAGTCAGTCGTTGTATTTCCGCTAACCTGCATTTTTTGATAACCGAATTCCGTAAGTGCTGCCACTTTATTCTTTCGATCAGCAATTTTGGAGACAAGCTTCGTTTCCTTAACAACACTGTCGAACCAGCCTTGGCCTTCCCCGTTATAATAGCTGTCGAAGCCAATGATATCTACATACTCGTCACCTGGATAAGTCTCAAGGTATTTCTCCTCATTGTCCCCGAAACCTCCCCCTGGCGAGTAGGCATAGAGGAAGTTGTGAACACCTTTTTGATCACGTAGATATTCGACGGTATATCTGTAGATTTCTTTATATTCATCTTTTGTAGTGAAGGCTGCCCCCCACCAAAACCAGCTACCGCTTTGCTCGTGGAATGGGCGGAAAATAACCGGAATCGGTTTGCCATCGTCAGTCTTCAGTTTTGTTGCAAAATCGGCGATATTGTCTAAGAACTGATTAAACTCCTGATGGTTCGAACCACCGGGGAGAATAGTTGATACTACGTTGCCTTTAAGGTCATAGAAGTCTCCGCCTGTCACAAAGTTCGGCATATGTGAGCTCAGGTTAAGCACACCGTTTTGGGCGTACGCTTTTTTCATTACATCGATCAGGTTGTCGCGGCTTTGCTCAAAGTTACCCGATACTCCTGGCTTCTCATGCCCCTCGAGACTGAGCGTATCCCAACCAAAAACCGCAGGATAAGCACCCACCGCATTAAGAGAATCAGACTGGGTACCGTTCTTTTCTGTGATTGACATCCCTTCGGTTGTAGCGTGCTGCTGTCCAAATAATATATTCTTTCCGCGGATATCCTGAAGATAGGTGAAAAGAGACTTGGTCTCAGCTGTAGCCTTCGAGTCAACGAAGTCGACTGTAGATATAGGTGCTGGGGTTACAGTGCCAGAACCGTTATTCGTCGTTGGTGTCGTTGGAGAGACCGATTTCGGTACACCGTTTGCCACAGCAACCATGCCTGCCGCAACCACTTCACCGTTGACGGTGAGGCCGGGAGCTCGAACAATGGCATTCGGAATATTGCCTTTACCGACAATTGTCGTACCGGCTGCATCTAGATTAACCGTCAAGTTGGTAATTGAGGCTCCGTCCGCAATCAATAAGGCGACTGATTGATTAACTGTGACTTCATCGATTTTCGAACCAGCCCCAAGCTCTAGGCGAGACTTGCTTTCCATTGAGATATTATCAATCTGTGTCTCCCCGGTTGTCACCACTCGAACCAAACCATCCGGGCGGTTCACTTGCACATTGCCAAGATTGGCGTTATTGAAAGTGATTGTGTTCTCTCCGCCACCCCATACATAAGTGGTTCCCTTAACCGTTATCCCGTCAAGTGTAACTTCACCGTTGCCGATACCGGGTGCGAGATAAAGATTCCCGTTGATAGTCGCTCCCTTCAGGTTCGCTCCGTTTTTATTAATGACTACGCTTCCATTAATGACAGCAGCTTCATGGTAAGCCGTTGTTGCATAATACCCTGATACCAGTTGATCTAGAAGCGTTACCACTTCAGCACGGGTTATTTTACCTTCTGGCTTAAAGGAACCATCCGGATATCCGCTGATTTTACCTGCAAAGGCATTTACAGCTTCAACTGCGTATTTCTGAATATCAGCTGAATCTTTAAAGGACGAGGCAAACGCCGAATTCTCCCCAGTAGCCAGGCTAAATGCCCTTGCGAGCAGTGTCACTGCATCTTGGCGGGACATTTCCGTTGTGGCCCGAGCCAGATTCTTTTCAAAGCCATGGTAATAACCAGCTTCCTTAGCGATAGCGAGTTGTTGCGCATACCAACTACTAGCTGAAACATCAGTAAAATTAATGGTTGATTCAGCGGTAAAACCGAATACTTGATTAATAATAGTCACAAGCTCTGCGCGGGTGATACTCTGATTTGGGTGGAATGTCCCATCTGGATAACCGCTAATGACGCCGTTATTCATCCATTGACTAATATCAGTAGCTGCCCAGTGCCCCTGCAAATCAGAAGGAGTAGATGAAGCATTTCCTGCCTCGCCTGTAGCCGCGTAAGCTGGAGCAAGCGAGGTTCCAATCATTGCCGCAGCCATGAAGGAAGCTAGCCATTTCGTTGAACCTTTCATGAGAACCCTCCTAAGAATCATGTATTTCACCAAATAAAAAATAACAAATATATATTTTTGTCATCACCCTTCCCTTTGCTATTTTAGCAAAAAATCTAATGAATACGGTTCAAAAATACTAATATATTACATTGTAAGCGCTTAATAATATATTATACAGGCCCTATATTCATTTGAATATGTTCTGTATTTGTTTTTATAGTTTTGTATTGTGTTATTGTTATCTTTAAATTAGATAAAATAGAAAACAAAATAAGACAAAATACCTAATTTATTAGCAAAAAAAGCAAGCCTCCTATTTCAGGAAGCCTGCTGTTGGTAAATCACTTTTATACATTGGGAAGATTCTTTTATTTAAAAGCTGGAATCGCGATATCTGCGTAGTTGTCCTCTAGAAACTTTCTCACTTCAGGACCACTCATCCGTTCGGCCAGCTTTTTGATTGCTGCAGAATCCTTATTATCTTTGCGAGAAACCAGATTTATGGAGAACTCGGAGTCCTCATTTTCCGTTATCAGTGCATCCTTCTTCGGTGTAAGTCCAAGCGGACTGGCGTAAGCCGGAGTCATGGCCACCAAGTCAGCATCATCCAGCATACGGGCCAGCATCAGCAAATCCACTTCCTCAAACACAAACTTTCTTGGATTCTCTACAATGTCTGCCTGAGTTGCTTGAATACCTACGCCTTCCTTCAGCTTGATTAACCCCGCCGCCTCGAACATTACCAAGGAACGCCCTATATTCGATGGATCATTTGCCATTACAAGAGTTGATCCATCCGGTAATTCTCCGATATTTTTAAAACGTTTGGAATAACCTCCGTAAATCGCATTATAAACAGGCTGGACCGCAACAAGCTCAGAACCCTTGCTGGCATTGAATTGCTCCATATAAGGAACATGTTGAAAAAAGTTAGCGTCAACTTCCTTATTGGCTAACGCCTCATTCGGCTGCACGTTGTCCGACAATATTACAATCTCAAGCTCGATACCATCCTCTTTCAGCAATGGTTTCACAATATCCATAATATCCGTCATCGGAGGAATCAGAGTCGCCACTTTCAACTTACTAGACTCCGCTGAATCCGGAGCCTGGCTTCCTTCAGATGCTTTCTTCTCCCCACAACCTGCAATGATAACCGTAAGTGTAAGAACCATTATTATTAACTTTTTCATTAGTGCAGCTAGCCTCCATTTTATAGTACGAATAGTTGTGTTATTAATTTACACATCATCATCTTTTATCAAGGAATCTCGACAAGGAACCTCCAGTGAATTGAACCAATTGTACCAATACGATCATAACTAGAATCGCATAGACCATCACTTCAGTCTCAAAACGCTGGTAGCCGTAACGGATTGCAAAGTCTCCGACTCCGCCCCCGCCGACAACTCCCATCACTGTCGAGAAAGATATAAAGCTGATCGTCGAGGTTGTCAATCCGAGCACCAGTCCCGTACGGGCTTCAACATACAGAAATTTAAAGGTAAGCCCCAGCTTAGAGGCTCCCATAGACAGGGCAGCATCTATCGTACCTCTTGGTACCTCCAACAAAGATTGCTCAACCAAACGTGAGTAATAAGCTATAGCGACAATGGATAAAGGTACTGTCGCAGCAATCGTACCGATGGCTGTTCCTACAATTATGCGGGTTAGGGGAATCAGAGCAACGACCAGCAGCAAAAAGGGAAATGATCGTACAATGTTAACCATGCTGTTCAGTATCAAAGACAAGTACTTATTCTCATAGAGCTGGCCTTTTCGGCAAAAAAACAGCAGTGTCCCCAGAGGAAGTCCCAGCAGCAGTGCAGCACTAACCGATATTCCTACCATCACAAAAGTTTCCCCAATCGATTGCCACATTTGTGCCTGATACTTAATCATACTATCTAGCATATGCTTCTCTCTCTTTACCGATAATCTCTTCCCGATAGGAACTAAAGCTTTCTGCGGCAGGACGGAATTCTCCGTCTTCCCTTGAAAACGAATCAATGATTCGACCGCTTTCCATCACGGATACGTGACTACATATGGTTTTGATGACGTCCATCTCATGAGTGACTATTACAATGGTTACCCCAAGTCTTGAATTTACATGCTTCAGTACATTTAGGATCTCCACAGTAGTTGTAGGATCAAGTGAAGAGGTTGGCTCATCGCAGAGCAGCAGTTTCGGGCTATTAGCCAGAGCACGCGCGATAGCTACACGCTGCCGCTGTCCACCGCTGAGCTGGGCGGGATATTGGTCTTCTTTGTCCTCCAGTCCCACAAAAATCAAACACTCCTTCACGCGCTTTATCCGCTCTTGCTTCGGCAGTCCTGCCAGCTCCAGAGGGATGGAAACATTGCGGCTGACCGTTGCATTTGATACTAAATTAAATTGCTGAAAAATCATCCCGATCTTCTGCCTCTCTTTTCGTAGCAGCTTATCCGGCAATCCCATCAATTGCAGCCCATCTATGGTTACCGTTCCCTGGTCGGGCTGTTCCAGTAAATTAATCATTCGCAGCAGCGTAGACTTCCCGGCTCCGCTTGCACCGATAATGCCATGTACTGCTCCCGCATTGACCTCGAGTGAAACATTATCGACAGCCTTATATAGCCCGTCCCGCAGCTTGAAGCTTTTACTTACCTCATTCAGAAATAGGATACTAATTTCCCCCTTCCGTTCCGCCTAGATTCGGATCTTCAGCAATCCAATCTAGTGTATCATGAATATTTAAAAACTGTTTCATTAAAATTATCTATAAATAATAAGGCATTTCCTCCGCTGTGTCACCACTTTTATATTTATATTTCTCAGTTAGCATTAAAACATCATATGATAGGTTACGGGCAAAAAACTGGAAACAAAAAATAGGCTTATAAAATTGCTCCAAAGCAATTTTATAAGCCTATTTAAGATACCGGCGAGAGGACTCGAACCTCCACGGTTTCCCACTCGATTTTGAGTCGAGCGCGTCTGCCATTCCGCCACGCCGGCATAAAGTAATGGAGGCGCCACCCAGATTTGAACTGGGGATAAAGCTTTTGCAGAGCTTTGCCTTACCACTTGGCTATGGCGCCATAAAACAGTTGGAGCGGACGACGGGAATCGAACCCGCGACCCTCGCCTTGGCAAGGCGATGCTCTACCGCTGAGCCACGTCCGCAATATGGCTGGGGATATAGGATTTGAACCTATGCATGACGGAGTCAAAGTCCGTTGCCTTACCGCTTGGCTAATCCCCAACATACAAATAAAAAATAAAATGGGGCGACCGATGGGTCTCGAACCCACGAATGCCGGAACCACAATCCGGTGCGTTAACCCCTTCGCCACGGTCGCCATATGATACAAAACTAAACTTCTCAATACACTAACTTTTAAAGAAAATGGGGCGACCGATGGGTCTCGAACCCACGAATGCCGGAACCACAATCCGGTGCGTTAACCACTTCGCCACGATCGCCATATTACTTTAAAAATTATTGGCAGGGGCAGCAGGAATTGAACCCACACCAACGGTTTTGGAGACCGTTGTTCTACCCTTAAACTATGCCCCTAAAACTGGTGGAGGATGATGGATTCGAACCACCGAACACTTACGTGAGCAGATTTACAGTCTGATGCGTTTGGCCACTTCGCTAATCCTCCAAGGATGGTGCCGGCGAGAGGACTTGAACCCCCAACCTACTGATTACAAGTCAGTTGCTCTACCAGTTGAGCTACACCGGCGTATTCTGTTGTAAGGCTTATGGTGGCTCGAGACGGATTCGAACCGCCGACACGAGGATTTTCAGTCCTCTGCTCTACCGACTGAGCTATCGAGCCTTAGTACAAGATATAAATGGCGGAACCGACGGGATTCGAACCCGCGATCTCCTGCGTGACAGGCAGGCATGTTAGGCCAACTACACCACGGTTCCAAATTGGTTGCGGGGGCAGGATTTGAACCTGCGGCCTTCGGGTTATGAGCCCGACGAGCTACCGGGCTGCTCCACCCCGCGTCATAAGCAATATAAAATTGATGGTGGAGGCTGAGGGGTTCGAACCCCCGACCCTCTGCTTGTAAGGCAGATGCTCTCCCAGCTGAGCTAAGCCTCCATAAACGAACAATTGTTATCATACCAAATTTCAACCTATAAAATCAAGTGGAAAATGGTGACCCGTATGGGATTCGAACCCATGTTACCTCCGTGAAAGGGAGGTGTCTTAACCCCTTGACCAACGGGCCAAACTACTAAGAAAATATATGGCGGAGAGAGAGGGATTCGAACCCTCGAGACGCTTGTGGCGCCTACACGATTTCCAATCGTGCTCCTTCGGCCAAACTCGGACACCTCTCCATATGGCTCCCCGAACAGGGCTCGAACCTGTGACAACTCGATTAACAGTCGAGTGCTCTACCAACTGAGCTATCAGGGAATATATTTTCAGGCTTGATCGCCTGAAAACTGAATCCGAAACGAATCTGCGTGTTAGATATTTGGATAAGCCCTCGACCGATTAGTATTGGTCAGCTCCATGCATTGCTGCACTTC